>JAEWMQ010000095.1 GCA_023393125.1 Bacillota bacterium | reverse complement strand
TGTCCGTGTAGTATTTCTACTACTGACTATATTACTTAGTACAAGTTGTACTGATTCTCATCTCTATAATAGAGACGTAATGAATCGACTGGTTTATAGTTACTATTTTGTTTTCAAAGTTCATTATGAATCTTGCTATTTTAATGACGGAGAAGGAGGGATTTGAACCCTCGCGCCGCTATTAACGACCTACTCCCTTTCCAGGGGAGCCCCTTCGGCCACTTGGGTACTTCTCCATAATGCTTCTCCACTAAAGCAAGATCAACGGAGAGACTGGGATTCGAACCCAGGGAGGTGTTACCCTCGCCGGTTTTCAAGACCGGTGCCTTAAACCAACTCGACCATCTCTCCACATTTATTTATCACTTCGACCTCGGTCGACCTAATAAATTTTACACTACATATTTTGTCTTGTCAACATTTATTCAAGCTGTTCTTTCAGTAAATATTGCCTCGTCGCTAGTGCTTATTTAATATATCATAGCATTTGTCATAGGTCAACACTTTTTTTATATTTTTTATTCCTTTTTTTAACAGCCTTTTCTTTCTTTGATTTTCCTATCATTATTATGCTATACGTTATCTTTTACCTTATTAATAGTAACTATGCACATTATTAAAAATCGAAAAAGAATTAGCTCTCTATTCTTTTTCAATTTTTAATAATGCTTCTCCTATCACTAAATCCTCTGGCGTTGTAATTTTTATATTCATATAGTCTCCCTCTACAATCGACACGGACTTCCCATATGCCTCAACTAACATACTATCATCTGTTACTATTAAATTCTTACTTTTAGCATCCTTATACGCATTTAATAATAATTCCTTTGAAAAGCTTTGTGGTGTTTGTATAGACCATAAATCGGCACGATTTGGAGTATCTACTACCACTTGTCTTTTATTATCTACAATTTTAATTGTATCTTTTACAGGAACCGCTACAACTGTTGCTTCTTTTTCCTTTGTTAGCTCTAGAGCCGCTCTTATAGTCTTTTCTTTTATAAATGGTCTTGCCCCATCATGGATCATGACATATTTAGTATCATTAGAGGTAGCCAATAATCCATTATATACAGAATCCTGTCTTTCTGTTCCTCCTGCTACAATTTGTTTTACCTTATTAAAGCCATATTTTTCTACAATCTCTTTTTTTACCTTTTGTATCTCATCTTCTGCCACTACTAAAATAACTTCTTCTATTAATTCACATTTATCAAATGGTTCTATTGCATGAGCAAGTACTTCTTTATTATTTAATAGAATATACTGCTTCTTTATTGCCATTCCCATACGTTTTCCACTGCCACCAGCCACTATAACTGCTGCCACTTTATCCATCATTTTATTTACTCCTTCTCTATTATATATTGTAGTTTACTTTAGGTACATCATCTCATTTAATGTCTATTATATTTTCACTCATATAAATTTGTAAATACATAAAAAAATCATTGTTTATCTCTATTCTTGCCTATATAATTGATTTGTTATTGACTTATGACAACAAAGGGAGGATTTACATGACATCAAAAAACAAATATGGTCTTTTAACTTGTATTACTATGATTGTAGGCGTTGTTATCGGCTCTGGTATCTTTTTTAAGAGTGATGACATCTTAGTAGCTACTAACGGAAACATCTTTTTAGGTGTGCTGGCATTCTGCATTGCTGCTATTAGTATTATCTTTGGTAGTTTAACTGTAGCTGAATTAGCTGCTCGTACCGATAAAGCAGGCGGTCCTATTAGTTATGCTGAAGATGCCTATAACGGTGGAATTGCTTGTGCTTTCGGTTGGTTTCAAACCTTTTTATACTATCCCACGCTTATTGCTGTAGTATGCTATGTCGTTGGTGTTTATACTTGTATTTTATTTGGTTTAAACGCTACTTTAGAGCTACAAATCCTTATCGGCTTAATAACTGCCATTATAATCTTTATAATAAATCTACTTTCTGCTAAGCTTGCTGGTTTTTGTCAAAATGCCGCTACTTTTATTAAACTCATTCCTTTATTACTAATGGGTGTAGTTGGCTTTATTTTGGGAGATCCAGGCTCTGCTTTAGAAATTTCAGCTCCAGAGTTTCAATCCGCTACTTGGCTTAGTGCATTAATTCCTATTGTTTTTGCTTTTGATGGCTGGATTGTTTCAACTGCCATTTCTCATGAAGTTAAGGATGCAAAAAGAAATATTCCTCTTGCACTAATCTCTGCACCTCTTCTCGTACTAATTATTTACTTACTTTACTTTATTGGTATTAGTGTCTATTTAGGGCCTGAAACGATTATTGCCACAAAAGATGCTCACGTAGAATTAGTTGCAACTGAATTATTTGGTCCATGGGGAGCTAAGGCTCTAATTATATTTGTTATTATTTCTGTAGCTGGTACTGCTAATGGATTAACTATGGGACTTAGCTGCCTACCTTATTCGTTAGCTATTCGTAATATGTTTCCTCATGCAAAAAAAGTTGCTTCAGTAAACGAATCCTTAGATACACCTTTATATTCCCACTTTATTGGTTTAGGTATCACTTTATTTTGGTTATTGATGCATTATATCACCACTAAGCTTAATCTACTAGGTGGATCAGATGTTTCTGAAATAGCTATTACTCTTAATTATGTTTTATTTATCCTTCTATATGTGCAAGTATTTCGCCTTGGTCTTAAAGGTGAAATTAAAAGCTTCTGGAAAGGAAAATTCAACCCTATATTTGCTACTTTAGGATCTCTTATTATTTTATATGTGGGTATGCAAAATCCTTTATTTATTTTCTATATTTTATTCTGCACGCTCATACTTGTTCTTGCTTATAGATTCTGGAAAAAACATCATATAATAAGTAAATAATTATATTGCTCCATAAAATAACTTAGGATTCCTTTATTAATAGAATAAAAATAAGCTCTCATTAGCTATTGAATACTAATGAGAGCTTATTTTTATTCTAGAATTAATTTATACTGCCTCTGCTTCTATAAATACCATTAGTTATTATAAAGAACTACTTTCCCCTTTTCTCCCTAGAAAATATCTCATTATAACAATTACTATAATAATTCCTATTGTGTCTGCAAGAAAGTCTTTAATATCACAGGAACGACCTTCTGCTAAGTATTGTAACACTTCTGTTGTGATAGCAAATATCTCCAGTAAAATCCACGACAAAAGTAGGGGCGGCATTTTTCTCTTTTCAAAGAAATGCTCTCCATAAAAACAAAGCGTCAGAAATGCAAACATGCCAGCATGTACGAGTTTATCAATATTAGGAATACTTACTGATGGTACATCATCAGCAGGCATCAACACTGCTACTAAAATAAGTATGATTGATAGTAATGTAAACTTATAATTCTTTATATACGTCATCCTATTCTCCTTATCTGCTACATTTAATCTCTTTTCTAATAAGATTATAAAAGGGTAATGGTCTTAGACTCTATTTTAGCCTATTGCATTACCCTATAATTTGCCTATGGTGAATTATTCTATTTGTCTAGTTTTAAATGCATTTTTTATACATCACGATAGCAATTGTATATATACTATTCTGAGTGATTGTCTAGATTAGTTTTCTAGCTACTCATCAACTTTAGCGAAAATCATTCGTCCAGCAGAAGTCTGTAATACAGTACTTACCACTACTTTAATAGTCGATCCAACATATTTTCTGCCATTCTCTACTACAATCATTGTCCCATCATTTAAATATGCTAAGCCTTGTTCTTGTTCTTTTCCTTCTTTTACTATTAAAACCTTCATTTCTTCATTAGGTAATACAACTTGTTTAATAGCATTGGCTAGGTCATTAATATTAAGTACTTGTACCTTTTGAAGTTTCGCCACCTTATTAAGATTAAAATCATTAGTCACAATCTTTCCTTGAATTTCATTGGCCAATTTCAGAAGTTTACTATCCACCTCTTGCATTTCTGGATAATCAATTTCCATAACCTCAACTGCTGCTATACGTGCACTTTTGAGTTCATTTAAAATATCAAGGCCTCTTCTTCCTCTATTGCGCTTTAGTGAGTCTGAGGAATCAGCAATATGTCTTAGCTCATCCAGCACAAAGGAGGGGATAATAATCTTTCCTTCAATAAAGCCTGTACTCATGATATCTAAAATGCGTCCATCAATAATAACACTAGTATCTAATATTTTAGGTTGGCAATGCGTTAAAATATCACCTGTTTTACTAATCCAGCCTTTGATTTCACCTTTTTTCAAATGAACCAGGTAAACTCCAAAACATCCTAAGCCTATATATAGTAACAACATAAATATCTGCCCTAATAAATGATCTGTCTGCATTTTAAAAGCATCACTTGCTAAGTTAGCTACATATAGCCCAATTCCTAATCCTATGATGTACATTAAAATTTCTTGCATTGGATACTTATTTAGTGTGTCTTCTATCTTATTAGCTAGCTTATTTGCTAAAGGAATACTTAAGGAAAAAAACATAAGTGCAAATGATAAAATAAAAATAATAATTTCCTTATTAATATAAAGCGAATTAAGTGTTCCTTGTATAGTTGCAGGAATAATGCCCATTAATCCTAACTGCGCTATTCCTGCAGTAATCAGTCCTGCTATTAATCCTGATAATAATATTCTCAGAATATTTTTCATTGCATTCCCCTTTCTATAGAATTATCTTCCACCAATAGGCAAGTTAGGCACTGCGTTGAGACTCATATCTGCTCTTGTCCCTTTTAAATATTCGTAATAAGCTGCACAACCTATCATAGCAGCATTATCTGTACAAAGTACAAGCTCTGGATAATATAGCTTCTTACCTTTTTCATCACAAGCCTTCTGCATAGCTTCTCTTAAACCTTGATTAGCCGCAACGCCGCCTGCTAAAGCGATCTTAGATATATTTTTTTCCTCTGCTAACTGCAATGTTTTAGCCACTAATACATCTGTTACACTGGCCTGGAAAGCTGCTGCCACATCAGCTACATTAATAGGCTCATCTTTCATCTTACAACCATTAATGTAGTTAAGTACTGCTGATTTTAACCCACTAAAACTAAAGTCATAGCTACCATCTTGCATTGCTCTAGGGAATTTAATAGCTTCTTTATTACCTTCTTTTGCAAGCTTATCAATCTTAGGACCACCTGGATAACTAAGTCCCATTGCTCTGGCTACTTTATCATAAGCCTCCCCAGCTGCATCATCTCTAGTACGTCCCATAATTTCATAAGTCGTATAATCTTTCACATGTACTAAATGTGTATGCCCCCCTGATACTACTAGGCATAAGAAAGGTGGTTCTAACTCTGGATGAGCAATATAATTAGCTGCTATATGTCCCTCTATATGATGGACCCCTACTAAAGGTTTGTTTTTAGCAAAAGCTATTGATTTAGCAGCCATAACACCCACTAAGAGTGCACCTACTAGTCCCGGCCCATACGTAACACCTATAACATCTATATCATCTAATGATAAGTTCGCTGTTTTTAGTGCTTCTTTTATAACTAAATTGATTTTTTCAACATGCATTCTTGAAGCAATCTCTGGTACAACACCGCCATATTGTTCATGCAAAGCAATCTGTGTAGAAATAGTATTAGCTAATACCTCTCGACCATTTCTCACAACTGCTACCGATGTCTCATCACAGGATGTTTCAATAGCAAGTATTGTTAAATCCTTCATCTTCATTCCTCCACATTATTATTCGTTAGTATTTAATGTTGTCTGATTCTCAGAAGAACCATCTTCACTTTTCTGAGTTTCCCATGATTGGATTTTCCACATACCATCTTCTTTAATCAACATATACTTTTTACTAATATAGCCTTTATTAGTTCCATGCTTCACCATGATCTCAGCAGACTCATCCTCTGCATCTTGAGCATTTTTGACAATAGTCACATCCCCCACTTCATTATTAATCATAATAAGTGGGTCATCTTCGTTCTTTAATCTTTCAGAGATTAAACCGCTTACTTGAGTTTCGATGGGATTTACTTCTTGAAGACGTTTCGTATATAGCATTCTTAGCGCTTCTGCATAAGCAGTAAAGTCTTCATCTTTTATACCTGAGCTATACCCTAGAAGCATTAATTGATTATGTTCTTCTATTACCTCTTTAGGTGTACTAGGATAGCTTTCTTCTAATTTTTGTTTGATGGTTTGAAGTTTTTCTGAAACAGGCATAAATGCGCTTGCTTCCTTCTTTTCCTCTCCTGCACTGCTTAAACTAAAACAATATACAGCTATAATAACTCCCATTACTAACACTGCTATTATCTTCTTCATCCAACCCCTCCTCTCAACTATTATGCTTCGGTAAAGTCAATAGTTGTTGTCATTCGGTCATAGCCAGCTATAGTGTTTGGGAAGATCTCTTTAACTTTATCAATATTAATATAAGATTGTGGTAAAGCTGGACTAAAGTGAGTAAGCCATAAAGTCTTTACCTTCGCTTTTTTAGCTAACTCTGCTGCCTCTGATGCTAGCATATGTTTATGCTTCTTCACTTGAGCTAAGTAGCTATCATCCGTATACATTCCCTCACAAATAAATAAATCTGACTCCTGAATGAGTTCTTCTAATTCTTGTATCGGCCTACAATCTGTACTATATGATACTTTAATTCCTTTTCTTTTATCACCTAAAACTAAATCTGGTGTATAGTGCTCACTTCCAACTCTAACTTCTTCCCCTTGTTGTAATCTTTTCCAATACTTTTGAGGAACATTATTAGCCTTTGCTTTTTCTACCATAAATTTAGGTAAGCGATGATTTTCAATTGTATAAGCAAAACATTTCACATTATGTGGTACTGGCAATGCTGTAATAACAAACTCACCAACTTTTAGAGTTTGCTTTTCATAAGGTAATTCTATAAGCTCTAGGTCAAATGCAATGTCCTTAGATACTACTGTTAATCCTTCTACTACTTTTCTTAGACCTGGTGGTCCGATAATAGTAAGTGGTTCAGTTCTTCCTGTATTATTAATGGTTAATAATAAACCTGGTAAACCTGTTACATGATCTCCATGATAGTGTGTAAAACAAATAACATCTAAAGTCTTATATCCCCAGCCTAACATACGCATAGTAACCTGCGTACCTTCACCACAATCTATAAGAAGCTTCCTCCCATTAAATCTAGCTAACATAGCCGTTAGATAGCGGTCAGGAAGCGGTAACATCCCGCCTGTTCCTAATAAACAAATGTCTAACATAATTTTAATTCCTTTCTTTTAATAGTATTATTATATCCTTTTATAGGTTTTGTTACAATGATATATGCTTTTTTACTTTTCAGATATCAATTATCGTTCCTCATTGACAAACATTTTCACCTAAACTATACTAAAATCATCTTGAATAAATTTAGGGGGAGATTTGTATGGTTAGAGCATTATCAGATTTAAAACTCGGCGAAAAAGCCACTATTACTGGCATCACCGCACCCCTTCCTATCAAACAACGCTTTATGGATATGGGACTTGTAAAAGGAAGTCAAGTAGCAATCGAAAAATTAGCACCTCTTGGTAACCCTATTCAGATTTCATTAAAGGGTTATAGTTTGTGTATTCGTAAAGAGGATGCCAAATATATACTAATCGCTTAAAAGAGTACTACTATTTTTAGTAGTGCTTATATATTTTATAGAGATTTTTTATTACTATAGCGATTTGATCATTTCTATCTTCGGGAGGATTTTATGACTAATCATTTAACAGTAGCACTAGCTGGTAATCCTAATATCGGTAAAACTACTTTATTTAATGCACTTACAGGCTCCCATTATACCGTAGGTAATTGGGCTGGTGTAACCGTAGAAAAAAAAGAAGGCATTTTTCACTATCAGGCTGCAGATCATGCTTCTGTATCTATTAATCTAATAGATTTACCTGGTACTTATAGTTTATCTGCTTTCTCTCTAGATGAAAGCATTGCTAGAGACTATATCGTAAAAGAAAATCCAGATATTATTTTAAATTTAGTAGATGCCTCTAATCTTGAAAGAAATCTGTATTTAACGCTTCAACTGCTTGAATTAGGAAAGCCTGTAGTTATGGCTCTAAATATGATGGATTTAGCTGCCACGCGAGGACTCAAAATTAATACTAAACTGCTTAGCAAACTCTTGGGCATACCTATTATTCCTATTATAGCTGCTAAAAAAGTAGGGTTAGAAGAGCTTACAGCTGCTCTAGTTAATACCTCTACAGTACCTTCTAGTATTTATCACGTACCTTATGCTGCTTCCATCGAAGCTTCTCTTACTGAAACTATTCATTTATTAGAAGATCACACCTTACAAGTACCAACGAGATGGATTGCATTAAAACTTCTTGAAGGTGACGAAAGAGTTTTAGATTTAGTACCTGATGAACATACTTCTGAATTACAAGTACTATTACAAACAGAAGAGATTGAGGCTATTCGTGAATCTATTACAGATAGTAAGTATGAACATATTTCCTCTATTATTTCACAGGTTATAACTTCGGATACTTATGAAAAAACCTCTATTACGAGTAAAATAGATAGATTTGTTACTCACCGCTTTTTGGGGATTCCTATTTTTGCTGCTGTTATGTTCGCAGTCTTTTACTTTACCTTTAATTTAGTAGGAAATCCTTTAACCGATTTATTCGATACAGTTTTCGGGTATATATTAGATCTATGTAATAATGGACTTATAGCTTTAAATGTAGATGACTGGCTTAGAGCGCTTATTGTAGATGGTGCCTTAAATGGGGTATTTGGTGTACTTACATTCTTGCCAAATATTGCTTGTTTATTCATTGCTTTAACAATTTTAGAGGATACAGGCTACATGGCACGTGTTGCTTTTATTATGGATGAACTCATGAGAAGACTTGGTCTTAATGGAAAATCCATTATTCCTATGTTATTAGGGTTTGGATGTAATGTTCCTGCTATTATGGGCACACGTACTATTGAAGATGAAAAGGATCGAATGACTTCTATTTTAATCAATCCATTCTTTTCTTGTAGTGCTAGACTTCCTATATTCACTTTATTTGCTTCTGCCTTCTTTCCTGGTAAAGAAGCCATTGTTATATTTTCTCTTTATTTTGTAGGGATTTTAATCGGACTGGTTGTAGCTTTTATTTTTAAAAAGACATTATTTAAGTCAGATAGTATGCCATTTATCATGGAGTTACCTCCTTATCATTTACCAAGTATTAAACATATTAGTAGCCAAGTATGGGAAAAGGTAAGAGGCTTTCTTATAAAAGCTGGTACTACTATTTTTGTAGCTTCTGTTATTCTTTGGTTTATCTTAAACTTTAACTTTACTGGACCTGCAGACATGTCTAATAGCCTTGGCGCTTCCATTGGTAAACTCATTTCACCAGTATTTGCACCCCTAGGCTTCGGCAATTGGCAAGCAGCCTTATCACTTATTGCTGGTGTTATAGGAAAAGAGATTGTGGTTTCTAATATGGCAATTGTCTATGGTTTAGGTGCAAGCGCAAGTGTGGCAACCTTTCATGATGCATTAGCAAACTCTTTTTCACCTCTTAGTGCATATTGTTTCCTTATCTTCACCTTACTTTATGTCCCTTGTGTAGGTACTTTAGGTGCTATCAAACGAGAAACTAATAGCTTAAAATGGATGTGGTTTGCTATTATCTATCAACTACTTATAGCATGGGGAGTATCCTTTATCTTTTATACTATAGGAAGCTTGATTTTTTAAAGTCCAACTAGTATAGCTCCGTTTATTCTTATTATATATAAAAAATAGACGTATAAAGATTGAACTTATCTTTATACGTCTATTTTTTAATTATCCTTTACAAACTTCTGCTGCATAAGCCGCATTTAACTGCGCTATTTCATCTTCTGAATAATTAGGAATCTCATCCACTGGAAATTCTTCCACTGGAATACAAAAACTTTCTAGCCATTTATCATAACAATTTTCACAAATGTTAAAAGCATGTCCTGTCAAATCCTTTGATGAAAAATACCCCCACGCTTTTTCAACGTGTAAATAATCTTTATGCTGATTTGTACTCTCTATGCTAGTGATTAGCTCTCCGCAACAATTGCAATACACCTCTTTGGGTGAATATTGTTTTGCCCCTTGATGTTGATCCAATACTCTAGCACCCCCTTTATCAATTAGCGGCTAATAACCCCTATTCCAATTATATACTGTAACATATTGTAAGTACATAGGTAAAATTTATATAATCATTCTCCCTATGTGCTATTCTAATTCAAGTGGATAGTTTTACTAGTTTCATTTTAGCATATTATTTATAAATCTTGTCATACTAACTATGAGATAATTATGATTCCTCCCCATTCCAATTATCTCATAAACCCCAATATATTTATTAAGCGATAGCCCCCCTATCGCTTATTTTTTGCATAGTTTAATGACTCCTGCATAGATTTATAGAAAGATAAGTTTGGCCATAGCATAGAAAGGAGTCTCATTATGAATACCTCTACTTCACTTAAAAGCTTTGCTATATTTGGAATCATTTTCACTTTTATATTAGGTAGTTTATTTCATTTTGTCTACTATTTATCCGGAGATCATTATTATGTAGGATTTTTCTTTCCTGTTAACGAAAGTGTATGGGAACATTTGAAACTGGCTTTTTATGCTTGGGTCATTTATGGACTCATTTGCTTTCCTCTATTAAAAAATAAAACTCATAATTATTGGGCTAGCATTGCTCTAGGCTCTTTATTGGCTAACTTATTTATTATCATTTTCTTTTATACCTATTCAGGTATTATTGGGCATTCTATTCTTATTCTAGATATTCTTTCTTTCCTTGTAGCATGTATTATTGCAGGTTATACCTTTTATCAATTGTCATCAGGTCCTGATTATGGCTTTGCTTATAGTTTCTTAGGATTACTGTTCATCATAAGTATGATTTTATTATTTGCTTATTTTACATATCACCCTCTAGATATTCCTCTTTTTATAGATTGGGGTGCTAAATCATAATCTCCAAATAGGTTGCATAAATTTTATGCAACCTTTTTTAATTTAAATGTTTATAGGCTATCTGCACTAATGGATGGTAAGTTTCCTAAGTTATTAGACTCATCTCCATCTGCCAAGGAGCGAATATATTCACTGCCATCTTTAGACGTTGAAACTCCTACGTGCTTAAGTTCATTGGCTTTAGCCATTTCAATTGCTTGTTGCACAGTAATATGCTCTCCTGATTCTAGTTCATATCCTACAACATCACCGCTATTTACAATCCGTTTTGTAATAGCCTTGGCATTTTCTCCTCCTTCAGATACTACTTTATTAGCTAGATTAGCTAAATACATACCTGCATTTCGTTCTTCTGACATAATAAAACCTCCTTTTGTATCTTATTATTTTATAAATTTCTTTTTAATATACGTTTATTTTTAGTCTTGTATTATTTTTAATATATATTAAACAAATAAATCTAAATATTTATATGATTTGTTGTGATAAAATTGATAATACACAGGCAGATAACTAACTTTAATTTATTTTTAAAATTTTCACTCACTCAACACAAATTTATTATACAATAAATTATAATTTGACTATATGTCTATATTTAAGGAGGATGAATACTTTGATTGAAGTAACTAATTTAGTCAAAAAATATGGTAAACATACGGCTGTCAACAATATTAGTTTCACTGTCAAAGAAGGTGAAATACTGGGCTTTCTCGGTCCTAATGGTGCTGGTAAATCTACAACGATGAATATGCTTACAGGCTATCTTTCTTCTACTAGTGGCTCCATTAAAATCAATGGTATTAATATTTTAGAAAATCCTATAGAAGCTAAAAAGCATATCGGATATCTACCTGAACTTCCCCCACTTTATGTCGATATGACTGTTAATGATTATCTTTTGTTTGTAGCAAAGCTCAAAAAACTACCTTCACAAGACTTAAAAATGCATATCACTGAAGTATTAGAACGCACTGAGCTTACTCATGTTCAAGGACGTCTTATTAAAAATCTTTCAAAGGGTTATAAACAACGAGTAGGACTTGCTAGTGCCTTAATTGGTTCGCCTGATGTACTTATTTTAGATGAACCTACTGTAGGACTCGATCCTAAACAAATTATTGAAATGAGAAATCTCATTAAAGAGCTTAGTAAAAAACATACCATTATTTTAAGTTCACATATCCTGCCTGAAATCAGTGCCATATGTGATTCTATTATGATTATTAATAAAGGTAATATGGTAGCTTTAGATACACCAGAAAACTTAAAAGGATTATTTAGTCATAATCATTTAACTACTTTACGACTTAGAAACACTGACGAAGCCTTCTTGGACGCTTTAAGTGCTATTGAAGGTGTTACTCAGGTAAAAGAATTAGATACTGTAGAAGAAAATACTGTGGAACTATCACTTTCTTCTAATCGTGAAAATGATATTAGAGAAAAAGTATTTGAGGTATGCGTTACCCACCATAAACCTTTACTGATGATGAAATCTGAAGATATTTCTCTAGAAGATATTTTCTTAAAAGTAACTAATCAAATAAGCGAAACTAGTAATCCTGAAAATATGAACATTATAAATACTGACATAGCAGATGTAGACTCTAAAGATTTAAATGATATTGAAGAAAATGATACAAATCATTTACTGAAAGAAGGTGCTATTGATGAAGACCATATTAGATAGAGAATTTAAAGCCTACTTTACTTCTCCAATAGGTTATGTTTTTATGGCTTTTTTCTTATTAATTTTTGGTTTTTATTTTACTGCAGTTAATATCTATAATTCCTATGGTGATTATACCAGTGTGCTTTCGGCCTTATCTAGCTTACTACTTTTTACTATACCTCTTGTAACCATGCGCCTTTTATCAGAGGAAAAGAAAAATCGTACAGATCAATTACTCCTCACAAGTCCTATTCATGTAAGAGATATTGTACTTGGTAAATATTTTGCCGCTGTACTTTTATTTGCTCTTACTTTAATCATTACAATCATACAACCTGCTATCTTATTATTATTTGGAAAAATACCTCTCGGAAAAATAGCAACTTGCTATTTAGGCTATTTCCTATTAGGTGCAACTTTAATTGCCATTAGCTTATTTATCTCTTCTCTTACTGAAAATCAGATCATTTCGGCTATTGGTTCTATTGGATTGTTTTTATTTTTAATGCTTGTAGATAGTTTAGCTATACTTATTCCAAAACAGCGATTTTCTTCTCTAGTTTTCCTAATCATCATTGTTGTACTTATTACTTTGTTTATCTATTTTTCTATTAAAGATCTTTATGTCAGTTGTATCATTGGTCTCTTAGGTATATCTGGAGTTGTTGTTACCTACAACTTAAAAGGAAGTCTTTTTGATGGGTTATCTACAAAAATCCTTCAATGGTTTTCTCTCTTTTCTCGTTTTGAAAACTTTACATACGGTTTATTAGACATTGGTGCTATAGTCTATTACTTATCATTTACCTTTATCTTCTTATTCTTAACCAATCAGACTATAGAAAAGCGCCGTTGGAGCTAGGAGGAAAATAAAAATGAAGAAAACAAAAAGCAATTATTTACGCTATGGTGGCTATGCTACATTACTTACTCTAATGGTTATTGCCATTACCATTGTTCTTAATATTATCGTAACTGATTTGAATTTAAAAATAGATACTACAACAGAAAAGCTTTATTCTTTATCAGCTAATACTGAAAAAATAGTAAAAGAATTAAATATCCCCATTAATATTTATGTTTTAGAAGAAACCGGTAAAGAAACTGCTGGTCTTAAAGAGATCTTAAATAAGTACGATAAGCTAAATAGCAAACTCACTACTAGTTATAAAGACCCTATTCTTTATCCCACTTTTGCTAACGCTTATAAAAAAACAAGCAGTGATACTGTTACTACTGGTTCTGTTATCGTAGAAAATGCAGATACTGGCAAGTATAAAGTCCTATCACAAAATGACTTATATGGCACAGTAGCTACTGATAATAGTGAGGTTACTTTGAGTAGCATAACTATTGAAAACGCTATTACTAATGCATTAGGATATGTCTTAACAACGATTGATGGTACCCTCTATTATACGATAGGTCATAACGAGCTTACACTCCCTACCTCACTTAAAGATTCCGCAGAACGCTCGAATTTATCTCTTTCAGAGATAGATTTATTAACTAGTGAAATGCCATCACCAGAAAACAGTATCGTCCTTGTCTATTCACCTCACACAGATTTTACAAAAGAGGAAATCAAAAAACTTATAACTTTCCTTGATCAAGGTGGAAAGGCAATGCTCTTTATGGATGCCAATATGCCAGAGTTAGCCAATTATGGTGAGCTCCTTAGCTATTATGGTCTTAGTCATGAACAAGGTGTTGTTATTGAAGCTGATAGTAACTACTCTTTAAGCTCTTATCCAACTTATTTGTTACCTGGAATGGCTACACATGACATTACCAAATCATTAACGCAAAGTAAATTGCCTGTAGTGGTACCATTTGCTTCAGGTATCAAAAACTTAAATAATGCACGAAATGGGGTTACTCTAACACCACTTCTTTCTACTTCAGATAAATCCTATTTAAAGAAGAATATTAATTCTAGTACTCAGGAATTTGAAGAAGGAGATATATCTGGTCCTATAGTTTTAGCTTGTGCTATTGAAGAAAATAATACCTTAGATGCTCAAAACCCAATTAATACAAGATTAGTCGTTATGGCTGATTCATTCTTCTTAGATGATCAAATGGTTTCCTTAGATGCTACTGGCAACAAAGAATTTCTTACCAATGCTTTTGGCTGGCTATTTTCTATTGATAGCCGCTATGCTATTGAGGCTAAAGCCCTTGAAAATTATACTCTCCGCTCAATAAGTGGCTCTCAGCTTATTATCTTTGGTGGTCTAACCATGGTTATTATCCCCTTAGTTATTCTTATTTTAGGAATCACTGTCTGGATTAAAAGGAGACATTTATAATGAAAAAAATCCGCACACTTTTACTCACACTTATTATTTTTCTACTTCTTATAGCTACTTTATTTTTTATTAAAACTAATAATGAGGAAGTTAATTCTCCTGTAAGTGAATCACCTAGCACAGATGAGGTCATTCATATTATCGACCTTAAAATAAGTGATCTTAAAGAAATAACTGTGGCAGATTCTACCGAGAGCTTAACTTACGTTCCTAATGGCAATGTATGGACCTTACAAGGGCATGATGAAGTACCTATTGACAACGACAAATTAAATTATAACTTTGAACGTATTCTTCAAGTTAATGCTTCTCGCAAAATAGACTCTGCTCAGTTGCAAGAATTTGGACTAGATACTCCTACCCAAACTGTTACCTACACTTTAAATGATGGCAAAATAATAGAGCTCTTAGTAGGTACTAGAACCCCTGATACTGCTAATAGCTATGTTAAACTAAATACTAAGGATAGCCCTATTTATCTTATATCTTCACTTATAAGTAACTCTTTTGTAAGTCATATCAATGATTTAAGAAACACCAAACTAGAAGAATATGACCCCAAAAATGTTACTGGTTTAACTGTCAAAGGCCGCGACATTGATACGATGCAAATTGCATTAGCTAAAGAACAAAATAGTTTAATGACAAGCTATGTTTTAACGACTGAAACACTTAATCAAGTAGCTGTAGATGGTAATGTCTTCAAAGAAGTAGTTCAGAATCTACCTGTTATTGAAGCAAAAGGCTTTATAGCTGATGGTGTAACTGACCTAAGCCCTTATGGACTAGATCATCCTCAACTTCATCTCATTATCGATGTCACTGAAATTGATAGTGCAACCCAAAAATCTTCTACTCGTACCTTAGACTACATTTGGGGTAATGAATTAAATAATGGACAAATTGCCTTTATGAAAACAGGAGATAAAAGTGTTTATGCTATGGATAATAGCTTCTTAAAACCACTTTTAGAAGGACTTGATCCTTTTAAACTTTCTTATAAATGGATTGCTTTAATAGGGATTGATACTGTTAAAACTATAGACCTTCATTTAGCAGATGGTGATTATCACCTTGGCATAGATCAAGATACTTATACTTTAAATGGTAAGACGGTTACAGAAGATACCTTTAAGGCACTTTATACAGCTCTCATAGATATTAAAGCTGATCATCTTGTTACAGATCAAACCATTCCTGCTAATGCTACACCTACTATTTATTTTGTCTATACACTTAAAGATGGTAGCACTAAAACGATTAACTTCTATAAATATAATGATCAATTCTTATTAAGTACACTTAATGAGACAATGACAGTAAACTGTTCCTTAAAACAATTTATTCATTTAGCAGAACTTATTACTGAAGCTTTATCTAATGTAAAATAATACTTAAAAACAAAAAATAAATAGGAGCTTGCAGTTGTAGCTGCAAGCTCCTATTTATTTTTATCTATTCACCTAATTTTTCTTCTATAAATGCAGCTAACTTCTTAGCTTCTTCCTCAATAACTGCTTTATCTTTTCCTTCAATCATAACACGTACAAGTGGTTCTGTACCTGAAGGTCTAATAAGCACACGGCCTTCGCCTTTGAATTTTTCTTCTAAAGTTTCAATTGCTTGTTGAATTTCTGGGTCTTCAATATAAGCATGTTTATTTTCATTTTTAACATGTGCATTAATAAGTACTTGTGGGAAGATTTGCATGCATTTTTTAAGCTCAGATAATGGTTTACCTGTTTTTTTAATGACATAAAGAAGCTGAATAGCTGTAACAAGCCCATCACCTGTTGTATTATGATCCAGGAAGATAACATGACCTGATTGTTCTCCTCCTAGATTGTATCCATGTTTAAGCATTTTCTCAAGTACATAGCGGTCCCCTACTCTTGTTTGAA
The DNA here is from genome assembly GCA_023393125.1 of Bacillota bacterium. Taxonomy (GTDB): domain Bacteria; phylum Bacillota; class Clostridia; order Lachnospirales; family Cellulosilyticaceae; genus Cellulosilyticum. Next base: position 333,943 of record JAEWMQ010000095.1, on the reverse strand, counting down.
TCAGGTTGATATCCTTCTCTTTACTCATTACAGTAAAGCCAAGATTACTCATAACTGTAGCTACAATTGTATCACGTTTTAAAGTGCCACGTTCTTTCATATCTAGCCCTACGATACTAAGAATTTGATCACCGTCAATCATTTCACCTTTTTCATCGACAGCTAAACAACGGTCTGCATCACCATCAAAGGCAATCCCCGCTTGTACACCTCTTCCAATTACTTGACTTTGAAGGTCACCCATATGAGTTGAACCACATAATTTATTGATATTAGTACCATTTGGTTTATGATGAATAACCTCAATATCTGCACCTAATCTTTCAAGTGCAAGAGGCGCTACTTCTGAAGCGGCACCATTAGCACAGTCTACCAGTACCTTTAAGCCTTTTAAATCTCCTGGAATAGTATTACATACAAAATCAATATATTTTTCAATAACAGAGTGGTCCATATCCCAAGTTCCTACATTTTCACCTGTTGGCATAGGTATATTATCACTTCTTGTTAAAATTAAATTTTCAATTTCATCTTCTAGTTCGTCACGTAATTTATAGCCTTCATTATTGAAGAACTTAATACCATTAAACTCTAAAGGGTTATGAGATGCTGAAATCATAACACCTGCATCTGCCCCTAATTCTCTAACAAGATACGCTACTGCAGGAGTTGGTACAACACCTATAGAAATAGCTTTTGCTCCAACTGAACAAATACCTGCAACCAAAGCAGCCTCTAACATTGTACCTGAAATACGTGTATCTCTTGCAACAATAATTCTTGGTTGTCTTTTTGTCTCTTTTGTTAAAACATAAGCCCCTGCTTGCCCTAACTGATAAGCTAATTTGCCTGTAAGTTCAGTATTAGCTACTCCTCTAACACCATCTGTTCCAAATAATTTTCCCATGAAATGTGCCTCACTTTCCTTGAGGGATATTTTTTTACTCCTATCTATTATAAACGTAGTCTCCTATTCTTACAACTGTTTCATGGCTGTATAAGAAACTACCACTCTTTACATCATAACCACTTTATCGTATTATTTTCTCCATTTATCTCCTCACCTATTTTATATAAAATAGGATGTAAGTATACATATTTCAAAAGAAAGGACATAAAACTTATAAAACCATACTCTCTCTTCTTTAACTATTTATAAGTTGTATGTAAAGGATTCATTATGTTATTAGGTGCATTAGAAGCTGGCGGCACAAAAATGGTATGTGCCATTGGGAATGAAAAAGGAGAGATTTTCGAACAAATCTCAATTCCAACAGAAACCCCAGAGATCACTTTATCTAAGATTTCAACTTATTTTAAAAAACATCCAATAGAAGCATTAGGCATAGGCTCTTTTGGTCCTATTGACCTTAATAAAACTTCCCCTACCTATGGTTTCATTACAACTACACCTAAAACAGCCTGGGCAAACTGCAACATTGTAGGTTACTTCTCAAAAGAACTTAATTGCCCTATTGGATTTGATACTGATGTTAATGGTTCTATATTAGGAGAAGTCACTTGGGGTGCAGCAAGAGGTTTACACTCTTGCATTTATATTACTGTTGGTACAGGTATTGGTGTAGGTGTTTATCAAAATGGTTCTCTTGCTCACGGTATGCTCCATCCTGAGGCTGGACATATTTTATTAGCTAAACATGCAGAAGATCCATATAAAGGTAAATGCCCTTATCATGGCACTTGCCTAGAAGGCTTAGCCTCTGGTCCTGCTATAGAAGAACGCTGGGGTAGTAAGGCTATCCATTTAGTGGATGATCTTAAAGTATGGGAGCTAGAAGCCTTCTATCTTGCTCAAGCTATTGTTAACTATATTTTAATCCTATCTCCACAACGTATTATTTTAGGCGGAGGCGTTATGCATCAAACACAACTTTTTCCACTTATTAGGTCGCAGGTGAAGAAGCTTCTTGGTGGATATATTCAAACACCTGAACTTGCTAACTTAGAAACTTACATAGTTTCCGCCCATTTAAATGATAATCAAGGCATTATAGGATGTTTAGAACTAGCTAGACGTTCTTTAAATGATTAATTAAAAATACATAAAATAAGTAGGAGATTTTATTGAAATCTCCTACTTATTTTTTATCTATTGTTTTACTTTAATATATAAATCCCATGGTCCACCATACGTTGTAGCACTAGGAGGTGTATTTTGATTCCACCATTTACATTTCCAATAGTCATTAGCATAGTATACAATTTCTCCACCAGTATAAATAGTAGCTTCATTCCATTCTGGGTATACACCTTTAATAGGTGTTTCCACAATCACCGGCTTATCATTAGGTCCTATTGTATAAGGTTGCCATACTGGTAAGCTTCCTGGTTCTTGATTTACCGTATACCACTGACACTTCCAATAAGCGCCACTATAATATACTATTTCTCCTCCAGTATATGTAATACTTGCCTTCCATGGTAAAGCATATATCGTATCTGGATTTGGTTGTTCTTCTTTTTGTGTCGTTACACTAAGTTCCTGGCTAGCTGCTGAAGCTTTATTAGATGTATCTACTGCTTTTACAGTAATTGCATAAGTTGTATGAGGTATTAAATTAGTAATTGTATAGGCATTGATAGAAGATACCCCTACTAAAGCATTGTTTACGAATACCTGATATTCTTTAACTACAATACCATCTGTAGCATTTGACCATTCTAATTGAATCGTGTTAGTTGTAACAGTTTGTACTTTTAATCCTGTTGGTGCACCTATCAATGTTGTATCTTTGATACTAACAGAAAGTTTAGGTGCATTTCCTTCACTCATTTCAAAGGTTAATGAGATTTCTCCAACATTTTGTTTTGCTAAATAGCTGGCTTTTAAAGTGACTTGATCATTATTATAGGTATAATCAACATCCTTAATTAAGCTACTACCGGCCATAGTGATGTTTTGCATTGTTGCATTCCCAGTAGAATTAACTGTAATTGCTATTTCTGATGGCATAACTTTATCAAAACTTACGCTACTTGGTGTAATACTATTTACAACACTAATGATTCCTGTATTTTTGGCTGTCATTTTAGCTGAGTGCTCTTTAAAATAAGTTAAGATTGGGTCTCCTGCCATTACAGTGAACTCACTTAGTTTTCTTGTATTGAATTCCCAAAATAGTCCACCTGCAGCTCCTTCTTCATCAATTACATCATATACTGAGCGCCAATAAGCTTCATATTTATCATAAGGTAAACTACTATGTACGTTAAATTCTCCAACTACGAATGGTTTACCTACAACTTCATGAGCATCTTTTATCCATGCACGCATCAAATCAGCATTTTTCTCTGGTGTTAAACTAGCCCAGTATTCATCTGGATAGGGATGTGCACTACAAAAATCAATATAAGGTGATTGCTGAATATATACAAATGGGTTACCTTCATCTCCGCCAAATCCATATCTGGATTCATGACCTTCAATACCTACAGTAACCATATGATTTGGATCTAAAGACTTAATATAACCAGCCATTTCATCTACCCACTTACGCAAGGTTATACCTTGAGTATTCTCAGTAGAACTTACATCTTGATAACGTGGCTCATTCATTAGATCCCATGCAAAAATAGTAGGGTCATCTTTGTATTTTACTCCTGTAAAATAATTGGTGCGGTTGATAAAATGTTCTGCATAATTCTTATACCATTGTTTACATTTTTCATTAGTAAAGAATTGCGCTTTGTCCTTATGACTACCGCCACTTAATCCTGCCCATTGCAATTTTTGATTAATACCACCGTATGCTTCCCAGTAGTTCTCTAAAGTGATAATCACTTTTACATCATATTTCTTTGCACAGTACATAATGTAATCAAATAACATAAACTGAGGTTCTACATATTTTCCTGGAGCCGTTTCAAACCCATGCCAGCTTTCATTCGAGAATCCCCATGTACGTATTACTTTAACACCATTATCTGCCATTTCCTTAATTCTTGCCTCTATTTCTTTTGGATACATATACTTGTTACAGATATCTTCAATGGTGCTACTACTTGAGCTATCTCCAATTGTAAATAGGTCATATGCATTAGTTCCTGCAAAATAAAATGGTTCTCCATCAATATAGAATTTTTCTCCCTCTGCATAAATAAATCCTTCAGCTGGATTTTGTGTGCTATCTGAATTGATTACATTTAATTTGAGTACCGGAGACACCACTACATCAAATACAAAAGTAATATCTACCATGCCTACCGCCAGTGTTTTTAAGAAAGATTGATTAAATCTTACTTGGCTACCATTAACAGCATAATCTTGGCCTGACACTAAGGTTTTACTACCTGCTGTAATAGCTTTTAAACTATTACCATTAGTTGTTAACGTAACTAATACGTCTGCAAGCTTAGCTAGATCCACTGTAGTACTTGCGATATCAATTATAGGATTCTCTGGCTCTACAACTGTTCCATTATTTTTTGCTTTCATTCGTTGTGCATGCTGCATAATAAGCTGAGCAGTATCTTGTGTCGGATTCCCTTGTGAATCCCCACGATAATATACTGTATATCCATCATAATCTGGATATAACTTGCCATCCTCCATAATACTAGCAAGCATCCAATAATTTGTCCCTGCATAATTTATGCCTGGATAAGTTTCACCTTCTAATGCCTTAAACCAATCTGTATAAATCTGACTTCTAGTACTTCTATCTTTCCATCCAAATTCTTCTAATATCACTGGTTTATTAGCTGCTTTTGCATCTTCCCCATGTTGCTTAAACCAGAATTTAGCCTGCTCACTTGTTAACCCCCACTGATCACAGTAGATATGTACTGTTCCAAAGTCTATATTAGGTAATCTTACTAAGCTATTAAAGTCTGCTCCTTCACTCCCATGATAGACATATTTATACTCACCTTGTGGGAATTCGTTATATCCAAAATTATAAAAACCTTCATCACCTACTGCCACCATGTGATTACTATCTATAGATTTTACATAAGTACTCATTTCATCTGCCCAGTTGAGTAAGATATTTTTCTTACAACCAGCATCAGAAGTTGCTCTTGGTTCATTAGCTAATTCCCATGCAAAAATAGTAGGATCATCTTTGTATTTAATGCCACTATAACTATTAACACGATTAAGTAAGGTATTTACATAACCTTTATACCATTCTTTGATTTTACTATTAGTATAAAAATCATCATGGCTATTTACATTTTCTCCTGCTAATTGAGCCCATTTTACATACTGAGCCATTCCTCCAAATGCTTCCCAGTTGTTTGTAAATGTAATAATTAATTTGACATTTTCCTGAGAAGCCTTATAGATAGCATAATCAAGCTTCTGTAACCCATTACTACCTTCATTTACTACTGGCTTTTTTAAACTTGCATCAAAATATTGATAATAAACACCATCTTTACTACCTATACCATCTACATTATTCGTAAAGGTCATTTCACCTTTATCATTAAGTGTACCTGCTGGTGTACCTACATCCAAATGTCCCCAAGTACGAATAACACTAAGCCCCATATCTGCCGCATCTTCAATAACATTGTCAACAGCTGTACTAGGCTTGAAATTTAAATAGTAATTATTTGTTCCAACATAATAGAAAGGTTTATCACCTAATACAAACTCATTGCCAACAGCTTTTACAAATTGATTTTCTACACTCCTCTCTAGACTATTTCCAACATCTGCACTTGCCGGTATTGAAAAAAACATGGTAAGAATTACAACTAACATAATAGAAATACTTTTTTTCATGGTTTTCCTCCCAAATATTTTCTTAAATATACCCCTAGCTCTATGTATCATGATTTGTATATATACCACGTCTATTTATTAGCCTCCTATGTAGCTATTGCACTGTCCATTCTTAACGCTAATCTTATCACCTCGCTATTTATTTAATCTGAATACCAAGCTTATATTAACTTAATATTTAAATTATTTTACCGCATTTAAATTTATAATTCAATCAATTCTGTATATAATTACATATTTTGCTACCCATCTTGCTTATTTCTTATTAATAAGCTCTATTTTTATTTAAATTCATCAAACTAATCCACAGTATATTTTGAAATTTAACTTTATATTTTACTTTGAATATTACTTTATTTAGTCTCAATATAAATAAAAAAGTATGCTATTTTAGCCCTATCGGACAAAATTTAGCATACTCACTTTATACTATTCAAATTTCAAACTATACATACACTTAAAGCTTTTTTCTTGATCAAGATGAACAAAGTCCTTCTTATCTACTAAATAGCTACTTGCATCAACATAATCTGTGTGTCCAATCCAAGGCTCAATACATACAAAAGGTGCTCCTCTTTCTGGTGACCATATTCCCAAAAACGGAAAATCAGAAAATCGCATTTGTACACTATGCGGATTCTTATGCGACTTTAAAGCAATCCAATCACTCTTTAACTCTGTTAGAATAGTAACGCCCTTTTCGAAATAGGCCTTAGATAAAGGAATTTCTTTGCCTTCAAACTCTACTACTTCCCCACTTAAAAAGACATCCTCTGTTACTTTTAAACACTTAGCCTTCTCTAAAACTTCAAATTCCAAATAGTAATCCTCCATTGTTTCATTTTCAAACAACGGACAATTAAAAGCAGGATGCCCTCCTATAGCAAAATAAATGGTACTATCATTTTTATTTTCAACCTCATAACTAATATCTAATTTATTTTGTTCTAGGGTATAACGTATCCTGAGTAGGAAGTCAAAAGGATAGATTGTTCTTGTTGCCTTATTACTTTCTAATATAAAGCTAATAGTATGATCTGTATGCTCTTCTGTCTTAAAGACCGAGTCTCTTGCAAATCCATGCTGTGAAAGCGGATACATTTGTTCTTCATAAACATAGTTTCCACCTAAAACCTTTCCTACTATTGGAAATAATATAGGTGCATGTCGATTCCAATACTTAGCATCCCCATGCCATAGATAGCTAGTCCCCTCTTTAGAACGTATCTCTATTATTTCTGCTCCACGATCTGACAGTGTTATTTCTAAATCATTATTTTTGATTTGATACATCATTATTACTCTCCTTTATAATGTAGATAAAAGAATTTCTCCTCTTCCTTCTATCTGATAAGCACCTGTAGAAGCAGGTATAAATAGACTTTCTCCTTTACTAACTTCTAGTACTTCTACTTCATTTTTAACTACCACACTACCCTCTGTTACCATTATTGCATGGAATGATTCATCATCTGCTACTAAATGAATACACTCTTTTAAGTCTATACGCTGAACTTTGAAGTATTCACATTCCGCCAATAGACCAGTACTATAGCCTTCACATTCTTCCATTGTATAAACAACATAGCTTTCTTCTGCCTTAGTAAGTTTTGTAACCTGCTTCGCCTTATCAACATGCAATTCTCTTGGTTTACCATCTACGCCTATTCTACCATAGTCATATACACGATAAGTGACATTAGAGCTTTGTTGAATCTCGGCGATTACAATCCCCTTACCTATAGCATGCATGGTACCTGGCGTGATGAAGAAAGTATCTCCTTTATGTACATCAACAAAATTAAGTACATCTGTTAGTGTGTTCTCTTCTATGTATTTTGTAAATAACTCTGGTGTTAACGCTTCTTTAAAACCATAAACTAATTTTGCACCTTCTTCGGCCTCTAACACATACCACATTTCTGTCTTACCTAGGTCATTCTCATAACGTTTAGCATAAGTATCATCTGGGTGAACTTGTACAGATAAATTGTCTTTGGCATCAATTAGTTTAATAAGTATAGGAATTTCATCCTCAACATTACATTTTGTACCTAGGACCTTCTTTCCTTGCTCCTTGACATAATCTGCTAAACCTTGTTTTTTCCCATCTACTTCAATAAGGCACGTACCTGCTGGATGAGTTGAAAGTTCCCAGCTCTCTGCCACAATCTCTAAGTCACTCTTTTTTCCATAAGACGTTTTTAACTTAGTGCCTCCCCATAAGTAATCTTTATATACCGGTATAATTTTAAACATAATAGCCTCCTATTTTGATATTTTACAATTTATTGCACAAAAATGCATTCTATATTTTAATTGCTCATATAGAATGCACTTTTTTATCACCTATTTATGAATTTTAAATTCTTTTCTATTAAGGCGCATCTTTGAGCTACACAGTCCACTGAACGAAGAGGATCTTCTGGTGTATTAAAAGTATAGTCAATGAGCCTATCGATAGTCGTAGTCGCTACATGAAGTCTTGTGTCTGCTGTAGCATAATAAATATAAACATCTCCATTATCTCTTGCAATGGCACCATTAGTAAACGCTACATTCCCTACATCCCCTATAATCTCTAACTCATAAGGTGCAATAAAGAAACCTGATGGTTCAGCTATTACCTTTGTTGGATCTTCTAGTGCTGTTGCAAATATATAGATAACATATCTTAATCCCCAAGCCGTATTACGTACACCATGTGCTATATGAATCCAGCCTCTATCTGTCTTAATAGGTACAGCTCCTGCACCATTTTTAACTTCAGTAATAGTATGATATTTTCTTCTACTCGTCATTTTTTCTTCTGCCACATAGGCATTAGTAATATCATCACAAAGTCCAAAACCAATACCACCACCGCTACCAGTGTCAATAAAGCTATCTTGTGGTCTTGTATAAAAAGCATATTTACCATCAACAAACTCTGGATGAAGTACTACATTTCTTTGTTGCATTGATGATGTTCTAAGATTCGGTAACCTTTCCCAAGTTTTTAAATCTTTTGTTCTTACAATACCAGCTTGTGCCACTGCTGCAGATAAATCTGGGTTCTCTTTATCTTTACTTTCAGAACAGAATACGCCATAAATATAGCCATCTTCATGTTTGGTAAGACGCATATCATATACGTTAGTTTCATCTTTTTCAGTATCTGGAAGTAAAATTGGATAATCCCAAAATCTAAAGTTATCAATACCATTAGGACTCTCTGCTACTGCAAAGAATGATTTTCTATCATTCCCTTCTACTCTGGCAACTACATAGAATTTACCATCTAGTTCAATAGCACCTGCATTAAATACTGCATTAATACCTAAACGCTCCATAAAATAGGGGTTAGTTTCTGGGTTTAAATCATAACGCCAAATAAGTGGCGCATGATTTCTTGTTAATACAGGACTTTCATAACGTGTGTAAATCCCGTTGTATTCATCTATTGGTTTATTTTTCTTTGTTATTAAAGCTTCATACTTTGCCGATTCTCTAGCGTAATTTTCTCTAAACATCAATATCCCTCCTGATGACCTCCAAGCACATTCTGCCATTGTGGTATGGACATTTCCAAGGTTCAACAATTGGATATGACCTATTAGGCTCCCCATTTTCATCTACTTGCCAGTACCATTCAGAGTGTGCTCTATTGTCAATTAAGTATGTTTTTATATATTGCCATATCTCTTTTGCTACCTCTAGAAAAACGGCATCTTGTGTCTGTTCATAAGCATTAATAAATCCTACAACACTTTCTGCTTGCACCCACCAGATTCTGGTTTTATCAATATATTCATTAAATCTTTCATTATTTAGGGCGCCATTCTCAAATGCTACTTCCTTTACTTTGTAAGCAATAGGAATAGTATAGACCTTAGTTCTCTCAATTATATCTCGATCACCTAGTACTAAAGCTGCTCTATCTAATAACCATGCAGCTTCGATATCATGTCCATAGGAATGCATATCTGTAATAGAACGAAGCTCTGTATCAAAAAATACTTCTAATTGTCTTTTTTCTTTATTATAAACCTTCATCTCGGTCATTTCTAATAATGCCTTTAGACATCTTCCTACTTCAATATCTTTTCCCACACGGTAAAGTTCTGTATAAGCTTCTAATACATGTAAAATAGTATTCATGGTTTTCTCAGCTACTTTACCTTCAGCCTCCATGTGCTTATTATCTGATAGCTTATGATTATCTATAGGTTCCCAATTCCTATCAAAAGCTTCTAAATAACCGTACTCATCCTTACAAATAGACTCTATTTTATGAAATAATCCCATTGCTAAATCTAGCGCTTCACTATTACCACTTGCCGCATAATACGAAGATAAGGCATAAATAGCAAAGGCTTGATTATAAGTATGTTTCATGTCTTCTACTGGATTACCTTTATAATCTAGCATCCAGTAAACGCCTCCATACTTATAATCTATGCAGTGTTTTTTCATAAACTCAAAAGCATGTGTCGCTTCTTCTAGTAGACTTTCGTCCTGTAGAGTCATGTAAGCATTAGCAAAGAACCACATGATTCTACTGTTTAAAATACATCCTTTTATTGCTGTTTGATCTAACTCTAAGTCATGATTCATATAACCATAGTAGCCACCATATGTATCATCTCTTAGATTCTTCCAAAAAGGAATAATACCATTTACCAAATGCTCTTTTACTTCTGCAACAAACATCGCATCACCTGCTCTTATTATTATCTTATTCCAATCTCTGTGTCATCATTTGTTACTACGCTATGCTCTTTAATATAATTAACGATTTCATCAGCAGTTGTAAAGGCTAAACCAACATAGCTATCTGCTGCTCCATAGTAAACAGCAATTCTACCTGTAGCAGAGTCACTAATAGTTGCACAAGGGAATACTACATTTGATACAAAACCTCTTTCTTCATACCATTCTTCTGGTGTCAGTAAGAAGTTTTCACATCTGTATTTCACAATAGAAGGATTATCAATGTCTAAGATAGCTCCACCAATACTGTATACATAACCATTACAAGTACCACATACACCATGATAGAATAAAAGCCATCCTTCACTTGTTTCGATAGGTGCAGCACCACCACCGATTTTAAGTGACTCCCACCATTCTTTACTACGGCTCATAACATGTCTATGTTTGCCCCAGTAAACAAGGTCTTTACTTTCACTCACGAAGATATCACCAAATGGTGTATGTCCACTATCACTTGGTCTGCTCAGCATTAAGAAGTTACCATTTACTTTTCTTGGGAATAAGACAGCATTTCTGTTAAAAGGCAAGAATGGATTTTCTATCCTAACGAAAGTTTTAAAATCAGTTGTTTTAGCCATACCAATAGCTGCACCATAAAAATCTTGGCACCACATGACATAATATGTATCTTCTACTTTAACAAGTCTTGGGTCATATGCATAAATTGGCATAAACTCATTACCATCTTCGTCTACGAAGTTGATTTTATTCTCGTCAAACTCCCAATTGATAGCATCTTTGCTTCTACCTAAGTAAATGTAAGGTATCCCATTAATTTGTTCTCCTCTAAATACGCCAATGAACTCTCCCTCATATGGTATAACAGCACTGTTAAAAATTCTAGCCACATTTTTAGAGGGATTTCTTCCGATAATTGGATTTTCACTGTAACGCCAAATAGGTGCATGGATCGGCTCCTCTTTTTTATCTTGCCAAGGCATGTTATTTACCTCAGGACAAATTAATTTAACTTTATTCATAGTCATTCTCCTTTTTAGTATCATTTATTGCTTATGTTTAATTGCATTCAATTTAGCCTTTTACTGAGCCCATTGTTAAGCCGCTATAAATATGCTTCTGACAGAATATAAATATAATAAGTGCTGGTATGATTGTAATTAGAACACCGGCACAGATGTAGTTATATTGACTACCATATGGACCTGTAAAAGTATATAGAGAAGTAGATACTGTTACTAACTTATCTTTTGATTGTAAATATAAGTTAGACATATAGTATTCGTTGTAAACACCAACACCTTTTAAGATCATGCAAGTTACAAAAGCTGGTTTTAATAATGGAAGTAAGATTTTAAAGAATACGCCATAGTAAGTACAGCCATCCATAATTGCAGACTCATCTAATGACTTTGGTAAATTCTCGAAAAACTGTAAGAATACATAAATCGATATAACATCTGTTCCTAACATCAGAATAATATAACCATAAATCTTATTAATCATATTTAAGCTATACATAATTTGATAAACTGTAACTTGTGTAGCAACACCCGGAATAAGTGTTGCAAATAAAAATAGATTTCTAATTAATGTGTTTCCAGGAAACTTAAATCGATTAAGTACGTAGGCAATCATAGAACCAATCATAATAGACCCAAATACAACAACAACTAATACAATGAATGTATTTTTAAACGCTACGAGCATATTAGCTTTTTGCCATGCAACTTTGAAATTCTCTAGATATAACCAATTTTGAGGAAGTGTCATAACATTAGTTGATGCGTATTCTTCATTGGTTTTAAATGCTGTAAGAACACAAACTACTACAGGAATAACTGCAATAAAGGCTGCAAAACATAAGCTAAAATACTTCAAAATAGTAATCGTAACTTTTTCCACTTTCTGTCCAACGCTCATATCTTATGCCTCCATTCCTTGTTTTAATTTGTTTTTTCTTTTTTTCTTTGCACTTCTTGATTCATCTTCATCACCATCATTAAATAAGTAATTCATAATTAACTTTTGAGCAATGGTAAGTATGACAATAATACCGAGTAATACAACTGCCATAGCAGAAGCTAAACCTACTTTTTGATTTTCATGAGCAATACGGTGCATAATAACAAAATAAGTTCCAGTTCCCATAGTACCATTAGTAATAACATATGGTGGTTCAAATGCACTTAATGAACCTGAAATGGATAAAATCATATTAAGTACAACAACAGTTTTAATACTTGGCAAGATAATGTATCTGAATCTCTGCCATTTGTTAGCCCCATCTAAGTCTGCTGCTTCATACATTTCTTGGTCTACTGACATAATCGCCCCAAGGAATAGAACCATGTTCTGACCCAGATAACGCCATACAGACGTTGCTACTAATGAATAGTTATTAATCGATGTATCTTTTAACCAGTATGGTAAATTTTCTACGTTAAACCCAATCCAAGATAAAAGGGTGTCTAGTACAAATCCTCTTGTATAAAAGAACTTAAATATAAAACCAACTGCGATACCACAGATGAGGTATGGGAAGAAAATAGCTCCTTTAAAGAAACTTCCTCCTTTTACTTTCGTACTTAATAAAGTTGCAAAATAAAGCGCTAATGCTAATTGAATAAAAGAACCTAACATGTAATAAAGACTCAAAGAAAGTGCCTTAAATATATCCTCTCTCTGAAATACTTGCACATAGTTTTCTAAACCAACAAACTCTCTTGCTCCAAGGTATTTCATATTATAAAAACTGAACTCAAACATTTTAAAAAATGGTAAATATGTAAAAGTAAACAGTAACAATAATGGAATAAACATAAATGTCACAATAACAAGAGGCTTCTGCCATTGACCACGTTTTATCCAACTTTGGAAACGACTTGTTTTATTAGTGGTGATTACATTTTGATTTGATCCGCTCATATGCCCCTCCTATTTTAATAGGAGCCAGAGATAAAGATCTCTGGCTCACTTGGTTGCTAGTAATCTACTTGTTATTGATTCACTTCAACTTTTAACTTTTCTTGTGCTGCAGTCCATTTAGCATTCCATTCTGCCATAATCTCATCAAACGTTTTAGATTTTGTTAAAGCAGCTTCTAATACATCAGCATTTCCTTTATCATCTGTATTAATACCAACTTCTGATTCATTATTAATATCTGTAAATAATGTTTCTTCACCTGGTAAAGATGGGCTATCAACTACTAATTCAATTCCGTCAAATGCTGCTAATGTAGCTGGATACTCAGCACCTTTTAGGACAGGAATACCACCTTGATCAAAAGCAAAGTTAGATTCTTCTGTCAGCCATTTAATATAAAGTTTAGCAGCTAATTTTTCTTCTGGAGTTGCATTTACATTAACACCATAGCAGTAGTCTGAACCTGCTGTAGCGTATTGTTTACCATTTACAGTGATTGGGAATGGCATATACCCTACATCATCTGGATTGCTTCCAGCTTCTTGCATTTGAGTAACAGCCCATGAACCAAGTACCATCGTACCAATTTGACCATTGTTCATCATTGGTTTACAACCTTCCCAGTCAGATGTAGTTGGGTCATCTTCGATTAATCCTCTAGCTGTTGCTTCATATAATACATAGTTAACAGCATATGGACCTGTCATATCATCTCTCTTAGAGAATGGATCTTTCATATGTGGCATTTTAACATTCACAAAGTCTGGATCACCTGTTGCTGAACCACCAATGTATGCATCCCATGCTCCCATTGTCCAACCAGCACTAAAGTTAGAATACATTGGAATAGCATCTGTTTTATCTTTAATTTGTTGCAATGCAGCTAAGAAATCATCTGGCGTTTTTGGTAACTCTGTGATACCAGCTTGTTCAAAAACTTTCTTATTGTATACGATACCTTGTGCATTCCCTGTTGATGGGATACCGTAAACTTCTCCATTGTATTCTTTGTTATTAATAAAGTTATAAATAGGGTCTAAATCAGCAAGTTTACCAAATGATTCAAAGTAACTTCCTAATTCATCTTTGTCAATGTTGTTTGAGACCATACAAATTTGGCCCCAGTCCTTTGTAGTAAGACGAATTTTAACGTCTTGTTCATAATCTGTAACGCCTTCGTATTGAATTGTAATATTAGGGTAGATTTCATTAAATTTTGCTATGTAGTCTTTAAACACGGTGTCAGCGAGGTCAGTTCTGTGTGTGAGAACCTTAAGGTTAGCTTTAAGATCTGTATTATCACCAATCTTAAGTTCATTAATTGGAGCAGCGTAGTTTACTTCCGCACCTGCTGGCTCTGTTGATTTTTCTGGTGCGGTTGATGAAGCTGCTGGTGAACCACTTGTACCTTCAGAACCACCGTTAGTATTGCAAGCAGTCATTGAAAATACCATGCCAGTAGCTAGCGCTAAACTAGATATTTTTTTCCATTTACTCATTTTATTTCCCCCTTATACATAAACATTACTTTTTAGCTAAATTATTCTTTTTATAGCTTAAATTAATTATATATTATAGATTAATTAAAGTCATCAACTTATATTTGCATTTTACATACTTTATTTTAAATTTTGTTTATTTTATACCCAATAACATTTTGTGAAGAACTTTAGTTGTTAACTTCTTACATCTTTCATTTTCTCATCACCCTATTTATTATTGATTTTTAGTCTTTTATCAGCTTAAGTAATTAATTTTAGCTTTAATATAAGTTAATGTTTTTATTATATAATATTGTATTTTATATTACAATATTTTATAATTTAATCATGCAAGTCTTACTTTATCGAAAGGAGTATTCTCATGTCAAATGGTATTAATTATGAATCTTATATATTATCCGCTCCACCTCAATTTAATTTAGCTAATACTTGTTTATTTAACCATTCTAGTTTTGCAAAAGAACATCTATATTACCTTATTTTAGCTGATACAATACAAGCTCACTTTCCTTTTTATCTTCAGTTTGCTCCATTTGATGCCTACTTAATCCTATGTACTGCAGAAGGCAAAGGAAAGCTTACCTACAAAGAGCATACATACATACTTACGCCCAATACCTTTATGTGGATTGACTGTAATGAGCCCTTTCAACTAGACATATTTGAATCAAGTCACTGGCAATTTAACTATATCTTTTTCAAAGGCTCTCATACAACTTCTTACTACATGCATTATCAACAAAATAATTATGTTTTATGTCCACTATCATCCATTTCTCACTTACCTGAAATTTTAAATCACCTAATTAACCTAAATAAAGACACCTCACAATTAACTGAATTTATTATTTCTAAACTAATCACCGATTTACTCACTGAGCTTATTCTTAGTAAAGAAGCTGATTTCAATCAAATAAAGGCCATCCCTAAATATCTTACTGAGCTAAAGCATTTATTTGATACACAGTATATGGATCACTATAATTTAGATGAATTAGCTCAGTTATATCACATCAGTAAATACAAAATGATAAGAGACTTTGCTACCTACTTAAATACTTCACCGATTAACTATCTTATTCAAAAAAGAATGCACGCCGCTAAAGAACTTCTCATTAACACAGAGAAACCCGTATATGAAATAGCTACCTTAGTGGGTATAGACAATCTTAATCATTTCACTAATCTCTTTAAGAAAAATGTAGGTGTTACCCCTATTACTTATCGAAAAAAATATTACCCTAATAACTTAAATTTCTTAAACGAATAAAAGACGCTGATAGCAAAAGCCTATCAGCGTCTTTTATTTATATTATATTTACTTAATTTTTTTTACACTACCTTTAACAACCATATGACCTGTAATGATTTGTACACCTTTTACATAATCTTTACGATTAATTTTTCTTAGTAAGGTTTTAACACCTAACTCTGCCATTTTATCCATCTCTACTTCATAAGTAGTTAACTGTAAGTTAGATAAGTTAGGATATAAGTAATTATCAAATCCTACAACTGATACATCATCTGGTACAGATAAGCCTTTTTCAGTAAGCTTCGTCACTAATACATTTGCTATATAATCACTGTTACAAGCAAAAGCTGTAGGTAAATCTTCTGGAAGAGTGACATCTAAATCTTGATTAGCACCAATCTCTCTATCTTTAATCACCCAATGTGGTTCCATAGTTATACCATTTTCCAAAAGTGCTTTCTGGTATCCAAAGAAACGGTCTGTAATACTGCTTGTAGCTAAAGGTGTTCCTACGAAATAAATTTTCTTATGTCCCATCTTTACTAAATAATCTGTTAACATATACATTCCATAAAAACCATCTGTAATAATAGTATCATATTCCATGTGTGTATCATAAAAATCTAAAAACATAGTTGGTATACTACTATTTTTCCAAATATATTCTGAGTAGTCATTACACACTTGTCCAATAACCACTATACCATCTACTTTAGCATCCTGTATCATCTTAGGTAATATCAGATTCTCTTCATCCGCATCATTTAAAAGTTCTATAATAGCATAATAGCCTTTGGCTTGTAATTTTGTAACAACATTTTGATAAATAGCCCAATAAAAGGAGGTATTGAAATCAACAAAGC
Organism: Bacillota bacterium; assembly: GCA_023393125.1. Lineage (GTDB taxonomy): Bacteria > Bacillota > Clostridia > Lachnospirales > Cellulosilyticaceae > Cellulosilyticum. The sequence continues at coordinate 316,930 of JAEWMQ010000095.1, read as the reverse complement.
GGCATGGAATAAGTACACCTATATTACCTGTTCCATTTTTTTCTTTTGCTTTTTGAATAGATACCGATTTGTACCCCATTTCTTCTGCTATTTCTTTGATGCGCTGTCTTAATTCTTCACTTACGCCACTTTTATCCGCTAATGCTTTAGATACAGTTACATTACTTACACCTACACGCTTAGCAATATCTTCTAATTTAACCGCTTTTGCCATGCCTGTTTCCGCCTTTCTATCCCTCTTAAATTCTCCATTCATTTCTACTTTAATAAGTATCTCTTAAAGAACGTATAGTAAGCTGGTCAATTAATTCCTTGGTATTACAAATTTCTCCTCTTATTATACCTTTCTTTTTAAGAATAATCATCTTTTCTTTTTTGTTCGTCATATGAAAATAATTTTCTTCCCATATCGCATCAGCTTCTCTTAAATCAAGCTCAACAAATGGGGTGAAATGACTCGCTTTAATACTCACCTGATAAATGTCTTCTATCTCTTCTACTTGATACTGCAAATCTGCTTTGGGAAGTTCAAGATGCTTATAAGGAACAAATGTTTCTACTTCTACTTTCCTTCTGTTTGTATCATCTTCAAATAAGACTTCCAAGAAAACCTTTTCTTCTTGATTTTTTATTAACCTTGTATAATCTAGTTCTTCAATTTTTAATACTGATAACGGCATAATAGCACCTATATAATCAATTTGATGAATCTCTTGTAAATCCATTGTTTTCAAAGTCATTGTTACTTTATAAGTATGTTCCTCTAATGTTTCATTTTGCAGATAAACTTGTACTACATTCGTATTTTCTTCTCTAAAAATACTACCTGCCAAAGGTTCGTAAAAATCTTTTGCCATATAATGTAGTGCTTTCCATCTTCCATAGTAATCAATACTAGACCATGAGGCAACTGGCCAGTTATCATTTAACTGCCAATATAAGGTTCCCATGCATCTTCCTCTATTTCTTCTCCAATGCTCCACACCACTTTTAATGGCCATCCCTTGTAAAAGCTGACTAGCATATATTAGACTTTCAAAATCTTTAGGGTATCTAAAGGTTTCAGATAGATAATACAGTATCTTACCATTAGCTGCTGCATTTTTTTGATGACTTTCCATGACTTTAGAAAAGATATTATGATCTTCTGGTTGAGTAAAGCTTTTTATTGTTTTCATAGAAGGAAAAGATTGAAAACCAAACTCCGAGCAAAAACGGAAGAAATATTTTTGATAATCACTAAAAGGCTTCTGTCCATGCCAAACTTCCCAATAATGATTATCTCCTACATCTTGGCTATCTGGCTCTTCAAAGCACCCACCAGACGATGGTGAAGATGGCCAATAGAAGGTCTTTTTATCTTGCTCTTTAACTGCTTTGGGTAGTAAATACTCAAACTGCTTAATATAGTCTGCTTTTAGCTTTTTAGAGTGATTTTTAAATCCTCCCCAGTGATCCCATGCCGATTCTATCTCATTATTCCCACACCATAATCCCAGACAAGGGTGATGCCTTAAGCGTTTCACATTATCCTTGGCTTCTTCTACAATATTATGAGCAAAAGCGTCATTCACCTCATAGATGTTGCAGGCATACATTAAATCTTGCCATACAATAATCCCATATTGATTACATAGTTCATAGAATTCATCTGAAGGATAATACCCTCCTCCCCAAATACGAAGACAATTAAAATTAGCTTGCACAGAAGACTGTATAAGATATTCCATTCTTTCTCTAGTAATCCGTGAATAAATGCAGTCCTCTGGAATATAGTTAGCACCTCTAGTAAAAATCTTGATACCATTAATCTGAAAGGTGAACTCTTTCCCCCATTGGTCCTTTTCCTGACTAATGGTTAAAGTACGTAGCCCCAATGTATATTTCTTTTGCTCTAGCAAATCATCGTCATGATACAGACTGATTTCTAAGTAGTACAGCGGTTGCTTGCCATACCCATTAGGCCACCATAACTCAGGATTACTTATATTTAAAACAATGTTTTCTTCTACCGAATATGCAGATCTATTAACTTCTTCTTGCTGCCCGTTAGGTTTAAACAGCCTATACTTTAATTTATAATTACCTTGTTTAAAAATATTAAGTTTTGTTGTTACATGAAGTTCCACTTGCTCTTTAAAATGCTCTTGATCTATTATTACTTCATCAATATTGATATAACTATAACCTACTAGTTCAATGGCTCTCCATATGCCGGCATCTGGTAGTTGTGCACCCCAGTCCCACCCAAACATGGAATGGGCTTTTCTAATATATTGATTACCTTTCATAGCACCACTAGTAATAAAATGTATTTCTTTTCCTTCTTCTGGCTGGTAGTTTTCTATATATGTAATAGGCGCTTTGAAAACGATTCTAATTTTATTACTTCCTAATAACAAATAAGCTTTACAATCTATCTTCCAAGTACGATGCATATTATCTGCATAAGCTACTAGGTGCCCATTTATATAGATCTCTGCCAAAGTATCTAAACCGTAACAAACTAGGTCTACATAGGCTTGCTCTAATAATTCCTTTGAAACCTCAAAACACCTAATAAACTCATAGTCTTCTCTAAATAGTTCTCTTATAGCATATTCATTTTCTCTATAATAAGGATCTTCAATCTTATTATTTTCAATCAGTGTGGATAGCACAGACCCGGGAATACTTGCTCCTAACCAATGACTCTCTTTTACATTTTTCATTTGCCAACTACCATTTAAGCTACATTTTACCATAAACCTTCTCCTAATTAAAATATTAAGTTATTTTTTAGTTTATTTTTTTAGCTAAAACAAGTATATTTTCTCTTCTTAATTTTGTCAATATTTTCAGAAAATATATTTATACTTATTTATTTTGTAGAAATTTCTAGTATTCTCGCCGTACAAGGGGCTAGTGTTATGCTCATGCTTTGCGTACTGCTTTGCCATTCATATTGACATTGTTCATAACTAGGATATGTACATTTTACAATGACTTGTTTATTTTCTAGTCCCTTTAAAGGAATTTCCTTATGTGGCTGATTTCCTTGTCTTCTCCAAATAGCTATGTAAAGCTTTTCTTTCGTCTTCATTCCTAGGCATACCCATTCATCTTTAAAATGAGATAATCCTAATGGCCAAAATGGGACAGCTTCTTTTAAATCTTTTCTAATGGCCTTATAGTAATCTAATGCTTCTTTTACTAATTTACTTCTTTCCTCACTCAAACGTGCCAAATGCCCACTTTGATGAATACGTAGTAACATAGCATTTACCATATTAAAAACAACTTCCTCTTTGTCACCTTCACTTAAAGGATAGGACCAAACTGCCGCTTGTTCTGGAGTCATAGCTGTAGGTGCATTAGCTGCTATAGTAGCATACATCAAATAGTTATCTTGATCACTTGTGGATTGAATACTATATCTTGAAAGCATTGCATAATCCATTCTAAGACCTCCGCTTGAGCAATTCTCAATAATAAGCTCTGGATATTTTTCAAAAATATCATCTAACCATTTTAAATAGGCTCTTTCATGCCCCAGTAAACCTTCTCCAACACTATCTGCTTTGTACTCTGTTCCTATACCAGGTTCAATATTATAATCCATTTTGATATAACCAATACCATATTCATTAATCAGTCTGTCAATCACTTCAGTTGCATATTTCCTAACTTCTTCATTTCTAAAATCTAGCTGATAACGACTTCTATCATGCACCCGCTTACCGTGTCTTATAAAAAACCAACTATCATCTATTTCTTTAAGCTTTGGGCAATAAATACCCATCACTTCTATTTCTAACCATGCTCCAGGTATCATACCCTTTTCCTTAATATAAGTAGTTACTTCTTTTAAACCATTGGGAAATCTCTTTCTAGATTCTTTCCATTCCCCTACATTATCCCACCAGTTACCATCTGCATACCAACCAGCATCAATGCAGTAATATTCGCATCCCGCCTTGGCTGCTGCATCTATTAAAGGAAGCTCTTTTTCCGTAGTCGGGTCTCCCCACAAGGAATTCATATAGTCATTAAAGATTATTTTTAATTTCTCATTATCTGCATTAGGTCTTCTAATCTTTCTTCTATAACGTGTCAATTGTCCCATAGCATCATCTAGACCTTTAGAAGTGACTCCCACTGCTACAGGTACCGATGTAAATAGCTCATCTTGTTGTAATACTTTAAACCAATGGGCATTTAATTCATCAGGGCCAGAAATATTGATGTAAAAGTGTCCATTTTGGTCTCCTATTTCCCAATGCCAAGAACCATTATGCTCTATTTGCCAAAATAAGCTACTTCCCACTTCTGTATTTTCTATATAACCCATAGGTAAATATTTTTTACTAGACCAGTTTCCTACATTGGTTACCTCTAAAGCGTTAGATGACCTTCGCTCTACAACTGGTTGCACTTGTTCTAATCCTACTTGTGGCAAGGTATAGGTCTGCCAATTCATTTCTCTTTGCCAAGAATGATGAGGTATTTTTATCTGGATCTTCTCATCACTTGTAAGTACCCCTTCTTTTTCAAAGCCTGTATAGTTAAACGAAGAAATATACTCTAAAGTTTGAGGCTCTTTGCCCTTATTTAAAACTACATTCCAAAAACGTACAATTGCAATCTCATTATAAAACTGCATATGTGTTGTAACATAAATTTCTGTTTCTTCATCATATGTTGTTATTTCAAGCTTTCTTCCTAACTCATTTCTCCCATCTTTATGATGACTATACTTCATACGGTAACCCGGTGCTGTAACAATATATTTGTTACCATGCCTTTCATAAGGCTTATCTAATCCTGCCACATTAAGCTCTACAAGATTAAAGGCTTCCCTTAGAATACGTTCTGACACAATTGTTTTTTCATCGAAAGGTATACTAGAAAAATGTAATAACTTTAACTGTCCTTCTTTTGTGATTTCTAAGGTGATATAAATACCGTTCTCAATAATTTCTATTCTCCCCATATAGCTTCACCTTCCTATGCTATAGAACTTGGATTAATAAACATATAGTAAACATAAGTAAAGCAAATATAAATTCCAATAGCTGCTACGATACCACTTATAATACGAAAGATGATTATTATTTTATCTAACCGATAAAGCTTATCTTCATACAAGTAGCTTTTGCCCATAAGAATCAAATCAATTATTTCTCTCTTTGGCATAACCACTACAGTTACGCCAAAGATAATACAAAATATAGCAAAAATAAGTTGCATAAGACTCTCCTCCTATTCTGCAATTAAGTGAATGAGCTTTCCTTTAAAGTCTCCAAATACATTTTGTATATTAAGCCCTGCATGCATTAAAACATCTCCTGCATAAACTTCCTTAGTCCCTTCAATACGGTAAAATGCCTTTGGATTTAACCCTTTTAAGTAAATCCTTCTACTATGATAGTTAGGCCTCGCCATGACTTGAATAAAAGTAACTAAAGCTTCCTTCTTATCTTTTGATACAACTGACCAACAATCATACATATGATTTTGGCTGTAAGAAGCAATACGGTAATAATCCCCTTCTCTTACTAAATCATTATATTTATGATACATAGCTACTTGGTCTGGAATCATAGCTCTATCTTCTTCTGGTATACGAGTAACATCTAATTCATAACCAAATGTACCTAATAAAGCTACATAGCCTCTTGTTTCAAAAGGTGTTGTTCTACCTACTGTATGGTTAGGACAGTCACTTACATGAGCACCTATAGCTGATAATGGATAAATAAGTGCTGTTCCTTCTTGAATCTTTAATCTTTCAATGGCATCGGTATCATCCGAACACCAAATTTGAGGACTATAGTAAAGCATACCTGGGTCAAATCTTGCACCACCACCAGAACAGTTTTCTAAAAGTATATCTGGGAATTCATCTATTAATCTTTGCTGAAGTTCATATACACCTAATACATAACGGTGATAAAGCTCACCTTGCTCATTAGCTCCTAAATAATGGCTTCCTAAATCTGTTAATGGGCGATTCATATCCCATTTGACATAGGTAATATTCGCACTGCTTAGTACTTTTCTTAAACACTCATAAACATAATCTCTTACATCTTGCCTTGATAAATCTAATACATATTGATTACGGCATAAGGTCCCTACTCTACTAGGTACCCCAATTGCCCAATCTGGATGAGCCCGGTATAAATCTGAATCTGGAGAAATCATCTCTGGTTCAAACCAAATACCAAAAGACATGCCTAATTTATTCACTTCATCTACTAAGTATTTTAGGCCACCTTTAATCTTCTCTTCGTTAACTTGCCAATCTCCTAATGCACAGTTATCACTACTTCTATTACCAAACCAACCATCATCCATAACCAGCATCTCTATTCCTAATGAAGAAGCTTCTTTAGCAATGGATAGTAATTTATCTGTATCAAAATCGAAATAAGTTGCTTCCCAGTTATTAATTAAGATTGGACGTTTTTTATCTTTATACTTCCCTCTAATTAAATGATTACGATATAAATCATGAAGTGTTCTACTCATCTTTCCAAGTCCTTCATCTGAATACACCATAACAACCTCTGGTGTAGTAAATGTAGCTTGTTTCTTTAACTCCCAGCTAAAGTCAGTAGGTTCAATACCCATCACTGCTCTTACACTATCAAACTGATTACATTCTACTTGTGCCATAAAGTTACCAGAGTAAACAAAATGGAAACCATAAACTTCCCCTTTATCCTCGGTAGTATCTGCTGTCACTAGTGCCATAAAGGGATGATCTTGATGGCTAGATTCTCCTCTAATTGAAGAAGTTCCTTGTTTACCATAGCCTACTTTTCTGCGTTGTATATGACGCTCCCTAGCCCAAGAGCCATGTAAAGTAAGAAGCTCAAAATCTCTATTATCCATATCTAAACATATAGATAATGCTTTAGTAAGAATAATGGGCTCTGTATGTTTGTTAATGATTCTAGTATTTCTAGTCACAACATCTAAATGTTCAAAAACCGTATAACTAAGTACCACTTCTAAATCTAGAACGTTATCCCTACAGACAAGTTCTAACGTTGTACATTCATTGTTTTCACCAAACGTCGCTGGTAAGCCTTCTAATGATTTTTTACCTTCATAAATCGTATGACTTACATAAGATAAATGGCATGCACTATGTCCGATTGGAGACTTTACACTTAAGCAGCTTTCTCTAAAATCTCCAATACCATGTGTTGAATATTCCATAGGAAAACTATCTAAAAAACTTCCCCTATCTCTATTATTAGTACTAGGTACATACGGATTTTCATTTGTTCTCATTAAATAGCTTAAATGATAATCCTCTACTCTTTTACCATAATAAATATGACCAACAAAATTCTCCTCATCAACAATTCCTAACATATATGTGGACTGTGGTGTATCTAATTTAAAAACGCGTTCACTTTCATAGTATTTAATTGCCATATCCTATCTCCTTAAGTTTATTTATCGTTACTCATTGATCTATTTATGAAACTAAAAATCCTAATATACTTACTAGTTGTTTATCAGGAGCCCCCATTACTGTTAAAGTTACCTTATGTTTCTTATAATCACCATCTTCTAGAATAGGATAGGTCTCAGGATAATTCCCCCAACCATTGTCAAAATAAGTATCAAGCACAGTAGCTGGCTCATCATCAATTGTAATCATGACTTTTCCTCTTATCTCTTCTATTCCTTTAACATACAATAGGAAGATATGACTTCCTTCTAATTCACATACTAGCTCAGCTTCCTTAGCTTCTTCTTTGTTTTGGTAGCCATCTCCTATAGTTCTAAACTGCTCTTTACTTGCTTCAAATCCCACTTTTTTTATATAGGATATTTCCTTACAAGTTAAAAGCTTTCCCTTTTCATAAGGTGCACCATATAAAGGTACTTGTGGCATATTATCATGCTTATCCTCTAAAGTAGGGTTGCTAATAACATCCTCTACTAAATCTGCTACTAAGTTTGCAATGATACCATGTCCCCTATCATTAGGATGAACTTCATCTGTTTCAATGTCCTCCCATGTATATGTCCCTTTAGCAATTTCCTTGAAAATTTCTTGTCTATAGCTTACTGTTGGTATGCCATAATACTTGGCAATCGCAGCCTGTTCTTCTTCCGCACTTGTACCATCTTGTAAAGTCATAAAAATCTCAACAACTGCCACATCTTTTAACGTCTTTAGAATACGTCTTATTAAACTTTCATATGAGAGGTTCGTTTTTTCTTTAGGCGGTACATCATTAGCGGCAAATTCAACAAATACTAAATCTGGCTTATGTACTAATAAATCTCTTTCTACACGATGGACTCCTATTAAAGAACCTGTAGCCCCTACACCAACATTAATTCTATTTATATTAGCTTTAGGAAATCTTTCTTTAAACCACTTATAAACTTTTTCAACATAAGCATTTTCAGGTAAGCTTGGGTTACAACCTTGCGTAATGGAACCGCCTAAAAAACCAATGGTTAGCTTTTCTCCATTTTGTGCTCTTTGTAATACATGCCTTAATTTCTCTGTATTCATATGCACTCTCCTTTATCATGTCGATTTTTTATTGTTTTTACTTCTACTACTTAATTTTTATCTTTCTTATTAAACTAACCTAATATTAAATATTTTTAATTAAAAATATGACTTTTTAAACTTAAATTAATTATATATTATCTTGCTAAAATTACAATCCCTTATTAACAGACAGATAAAAAATGACATCAAAAAAGTGACTTTATAATAAATATATACATGAAATCTTTCACTTTATTTAGATTTACTTCTAAAAAACAATAAAAACCATGCATACCCAGAGTAATAACTCTAGACTATGCATGGTCTCTATTTACAAGATTTTTTACTATTGATTTTCATCTGTATTGTTAGAAGCTCCTCCTTGTGTATTCCCTGGACCATTTTGATCTGGTTCATTTGTAGGCACCGGGGCTTCAAGTTGCTTAATACGAACATCAATATTAATAGGCGAACCTACTACTCTTACATCTTCTGGCGGAGTAATAATTAGCGGTAATTGATACTCACCTGGCTCATAGCCTGTAAGGTCTAATGAAAACTTAATATCATCTTTTGTGTATCCAAGTAGCTTATTAGGTAATGCACTTAATACTACTTGAATATTGGGTGTTAAGATCTCATAAGTTAGATTATCACCTAAACCAATTACTGTTAAATCCATTTCATTAGTCTGAATTGGATATTCTAGACTTTCTTCTTCCATTACTTCTAGACTTACATTCACCTTACTATCAATTAAGGTCATAACGCCCTCAGGTAGCTTCATATTAACCTCTATAAGGTCTGTTTTCTCTATCTTACTTAGGTCAATAGGTTCAAGCTCTATTTCTTTAATACCTGCTAAAAGCTCTGACTTACCAATAAGTTTTACCTTTTCCGGTGAGACAATGGTATTAATCAGTACTAGGCCTTCTTTAAGTGTTCCTGTGTAATTAACTTTAATAGGTACTTCTTTTTCACTACCAATCGGTAATTTCACTTCTGCAGTATCAGTGGATAAGGATAAGGTAGTAATTTCTGCCCCCTCCGCATCATAAAGCTTAATAGGTAACTGAGCTACTAGCTTCTCTTCAGAAAAGTCCTTTGCTTCGATAAACACTTTTGCTTCTGAAACTCTATCAATATCTGACTTAGGACCTGTAATGGTTACTTTGTCTGGCGTAATAACAGGTACACCATCCCCAATTAAAGTATACGTATCCGTTAAGTCTTTAGACATCTCATAAGTAACCTTCTGCAATTTCTGATCAATTTTATCTATAAGCACTTTTGTTACCTGCGGTCTTTTATCTGTCACACTAATGGTATAACTATCTAAATTAATCTTAACTGTATAGTTGGCAGTATCAGCCAAGGATGCTTCTGTTAAGTTTCCCATATAATCCGCCATATTAAGAGTGGCTGTAATTAACTGAGGATTCTTTACTAACTTATCAATTTCTAGACGCGGCCCTGATACAACCACTTTGAAGTTCTGATTTTTTATTTCATTTTCATTTTTTAACTTATAACCCTTAGCTTCCAAATCATCCAGTCCAGTAATAACTACGTTAACACCTGAAATTTCTTGAGGCTGAATAGGGTTTTGCGTATTAATAACAAAAAGCCAAAGGATAAAAGCAAGTACTAATGATGTGATTTTCCATGGAAGGTTGTCTGCAAATAATTTATTCATGCTTACTCTTTCCTTTCCATATTACCTTTTTTCTCTCTGAACGTTTTTTCTTTCTAGTAGAAAGGAGAATCTTTTTAATAAGTTCTGTATCTAGTCCTCGTTTTATCTTTCCATTTCTCACACAAGATATAATACCATTTTCTTCAGACACAACAATAACAAGGGCATCTGTAGCTTCAGAAATCCCAATAGCCGCCCTATGCCTTGTACCTAAGTCCTTACTAATCTCCATACTGTCTGAAAGAGGCAGGAAACAAGTAGCCGCAGATACTCTATTATTTTTAATAATAACTGCTCCATCATGTAAAGGGGTATTCTTTTCAAAAATATTAATGAGTAATTGACTAGAAATAAGGGCATCTATCTTGATTCCAGTTCTTTCTACATCACCAAGTCTAGTCTCTTGTTCAAGTACAATTAATGCTCCTGTTTTATATTTAGACATGTGCAGCGAAGCTTTTGCAATTGCATCAATAGCTTCATTTGTCAGTCCATCCTCGGCCTGATCCGAGGTACTAATTAAGGATTCAAACAATTTACCTCTACCTATTTGTTCTAAAGCCCTTCTAAGTTCCGGCTGAAATACAACTAAAATAGCAAAAGTACCTACTGTAATGGCATTAGAAACTACCCACCACAATGTATGTAGTTGGAAAAGATATGCCACACTAGCTACGGCTAAGACAATCATTACACCCTTAAACAGCGCCCAAGTCCTGGTGTCTTTAATCCACGCTAGTACAATATAAATAAGATATGCTACAACAAGTATATCAACAATATCTCTAATACCAATATTCGGAAATCCTAGATAGGGTATCTTATCAAGCGCCTCTTTTATTACGTCCACCGAACAAAACTCCTTTATACATATTTTCTAATCTATTATATCATGTTTTACCGCTTAGGTGTATTTAATTTTCGACTACTCTATATAATTCACTTGAATAATGAATCCTTTCTTAAAGTTAAAGAAAGGTACAAGCCTGTTATTAATAATATGCTTGTACCTTCCTAATTATATACCTTTTTCTTCGTTATAAGGTTCCATTATTCTACTATTAAAATCTTTAGGCCCTTTGTTATTAGTATAAACATGTTTTACAGTACTATGCCTCACTTTTACATTTATTTTAGGCACTACCTTAACATAATAATAATTATCGTCATCTTCAAATTGAACAACTTCTGCTCTTTGATAATCAAGTGCTACGGAAAAAAATTGAACTATTACTGCCACAGCTCCACTAACTATAGTCCATAAAATAATGCTAGTCATTCCCATACCAATATCATCAAAAAATAATATAGCTAATCCAAAGCCTAATATATTAACTACCATACCTACTCCAATAGCAATATATGGTGCATAGTCTATAGATTGTTTCCTAATAATATATACTACAGAAAAAACAATAAAAAACACCACTACTATAGCTAACATTTTTTCATCTAGCAACATTGCATTAAAGTCAATCTTACTTACACTAGTAGCTAAATCTACTATCTCGCTTTTATTAATTGTAGTGGATTGAATAACTGCTGTTAACTCTGGCACCATAAACCATAGAATTGTGCCAATCATAAGCATTACAACACTAACATAACCGCCTAATAAAGCTATAACAATAGGTACTAATAACGGTATATTGATAGCAAATGCCATTAAAGTTACTATAATTAACACACTTTCCTTAGGAAAGAATCTTAAGAATCCCAAATAAAGAATAGTAAGTAATACGAACATCAACACTGCAAATATAGGATTTGCCGGTAAGATAAAAACTGTTGTTATTAAAATGCTACCTACTAAAATCCATTGTGCTGATACAAAGGTCCCAATAAGTGCTAAAAATATAATCGCTAATATACTACTTAGTATGCCTGTATAATTAGTGGCTGATACTAACATATGTATAGCACTTAAAATGAATATAAACTTTACAAAAGGTAAAATAATATACTCATATTTTTTAAACTCACTAATTATATTTTGTCTCATACCTAACAGTACTTCATTCGATTTCATACTCTGCCCCCTCATCGCTCTTTCGCTCTTCTTCATAGGTATCTAGTTCTTTTAATAGCTTGCTATAATTCTTAAATCTTTGTCTAGATACCTGATACTGGCGCCCATAAATAGCAGTTGAAATAAAAGTATAAATAATAAGAGCAATAATCCAAGGTAAAAAGTAGGGTTTTAAGTATATATCCGCAAACTCCCACAAAGATTTTGGAAAAATGATTCCCTCATTTAAAATATTTAATGCTCCCATGGCCACAAAAAATAATGTTATAAGGGTAATCCCTAACCTTGTTTTAAAGTTATTAATATATATATAATCCTCTATAAAATAATTTAGCCTAGCCTCATCTTCTTTCATATGATTTTTTTCATATAAAGCCAGCTTTGTCATAAGAATAATCTTCTTTTGATCTGTCAAATTATCTCATCCCCCTGCCTATACTTATTTAAAGCCATCTAATGTATATCTGCCTGCTGCATTCCAAAAAATCCATTCCTCAAGTCCAGCATCATAAGTCCCTTGAATCTGAGCTTTTATTTGCTCTGGACCATAAAGCAGGTAAGGTTTTAAGTTCTTTAGGGTAAAATCCTGTAGCCATGGCCTTATTATTGCCCTTCGCTTACTTCTTTCATTTTCTCTAATTAAGTCCTGTCCCTCTTCCATTGTATTTAATATTATATCATAAGCGTCAAGATGAGGGTAGCTTATTCCAAAGGTTCCCTCTGCATAATGAGAAGGATAGACCATAGGACAAATATAATCTAAATATTGACTCATAGCTGCAAAGTCTTGACCTACAATGCTAGCATCTAATTGACTTAAGATAACTGCACCAAATACATCTGCAGATACATACACACCCTTTGGTTGTAAATACTCACAGGCATACTTTGTAAATTCTGTAATAATATCTGTTTTTAAGATAGTCTCATCTAGGATAACAGTGGTAGGTTTCATAGATTCATGAAAACGTACATAATCAAATTGTATTTCTTTAAAGCCTAGCTTAACCGCCTCATCACAAATTTCTAGGAGGTAATCCCAATTATCCTTATTATAAGGATTAAGCCACGTATCTCCTGCACTTGTTTTGTAGACCTGCCCTGATAAATTCTTAATAGCACGTTCAGGCTCTTTCTTTGGTATCACATTATCTTTAAAAGCCACTACTCTTGCTATAGGGTAGATTCCTTCTTCATAGAGCCTCGTCATCATACGATTAACATCTTTCATAGGCGGCTTAGCTGGTACAACGCCCTTCTCTACTAACTCTTCATTCTCTGTCTCAAAAGTCAGGTATCCATTATCATTTTTAACATCTATAATAAAACTATTAATTCCTGTTTCTCTTGCTATAGTAATATAACTCTCATAATCCATTATTTTGCTAGGTGGAATGTAAATCCCCTTTACTTTTGTAGGTGCTTTATATAAGTCATACTTAACGCCAGTAGTAGGTAAGTAAACATCTTTTTGAGGAACTTTAGATTCTTGCTCTAAAAAAGGAAAAAAGGTGATAAGGTCTTCACCAAACTCCTTGTTTATACATATACCAATAAATACTACACAAACAAGACTACACACAAAAAGTAGTCTTCTCCTCGCCCTTAGCTTTTTCTTTTTATAAAAATAATAACTATTAACTGGCCTCAGCTTATACTTTTTCATTTGTTAGCACCCCTGTATATACTCTTTTTTATTATAACATACCTTAAGTCTAAATAACCTTATTCAATATATCCTAATATCTTTTGATATAATTGTTAATTTTTGAAATATATATACATTTTTATAAGTATTGCCTCGTTGTGAGTAAGTTATGCAAATAGGGCTTGCAAATGAATTATTTGCAAGCCCTATTTTAATTTTATTTATTCGTTAATTGGTTTCATTGTTGGGAATAAAAGTACGTCTCTAATTGAAGCTGAATTAGTAAGTAGCATAACAAGTCTATCAATACCCATTCCCATTCCACCTGTTGGAGGAAGTCCATATTCTAATGCTGTTAAGAAGTCTTCATCAATTTCACAAGCTTCATCATCACCAGCTGCTCTAAGCTCTTCTTGACGTTTGAAACGACTTCTTTGGTCGATTGGGTCATTAAGTTCTGAGAAGGCATTAGCATGTTCACGTCCTACGATGAAAAGCTCAAATCTTTCTGTATACTCAGGGTCTAAAGGTTTACGTTTTGCAAGCGGAGAAATCTCAACCGGATGATCTGTAATAAAGGTTGGTTGAATAAGGTGTTCTTCTACAAATTCTTCGAAGAATAAGTTAAGGATGTCACCTTTCATATGATGTTCTTCAAAAGCAATATGCTTCTCTTTAGCAATAGCTCTAGCTTCTTCAAGATCTTTAATCGCTCTAAAGTCTACGCCAGCATATTGTTTAACAGCATCTACCATTGATAGTCTTGCAAATGGTTTTTCAAGATCTATAGTAACACCATCATATTCTACAATAGCACTACCATTTACTTCTAAAGCAGCATTTCTAATAAGTGCTTCTGTAATATCCATCATATCATTATAATCAGCATATGCTTGATATAATTCAATCATTGTAAATTCTGGATTGTGTCTAATAGACATTCCTTCATTACGGAATGTACGACCAATTTCATATACACGATCAAAACCACCTACGATTAAGCGTTTTAACTTAAGCTCTGGTGCAATTCTCATGTACATATCAATATCTAGTGCATTGTGATGTGTTACGAATGGACGAGCTGCTGCACCACCTGCAATAGTATGAAGGATAGGTGTTTCTACTTCAACGAAGTTATGTGAATCTAAATAGTTTCTAATAGAACGAATGATAGCACTACGTTTTAAGAAGGTATCCTTAACTTCTGGATTTACAATAAGATCTACGTAACGTTGACGATATCTCATTTCCATATCTTTAAGACCATGATATTTCTCAGGCAATATTTGTAAGCTCTTAGATAAAAGTGTTACAGATTTTGCACGTACAGAAATCTCACCTTTTTGTGTTCTAAAGATGTAGCCATCAATTCCTACGATATCACCGATATCATATTTCTTGAAATCTGCGTAATCTTCATCGCCTAATTCATCTTTTCTAACATAAGACTGAATACGTCCTTCTTGATCTTGAATGGTAATGAAAGATGCTTTACCCATATCACGTTTAGCCATAATACGACCCGCTACTGATAAATGAGTTTTCTCTGACATTTCATGTTCTTCTAAGGTACTTTCAATACTTTCAAAGTGTGCTTTAGCACTTTCACTATAAGCTGTTACATCAAACTTAGTAATTTTGAAAGGATCTTTCCCTTTTTCTTGAAGACCTGCAAGTTTGTCATATCTTACTTTAATTAATTCGCTAACGTTTTCTTGTACTTGTTCTTGTACTTGATTTTGATCAGACACTACTGATTCCTCCTCGTTTGTAATGCTTAGTTTGTAATACCTAAAATTTCATATTTATCAACACCCTCAGATGTTTCAACTTCTACAATATCTCCTACTCTACGGTTCATAAGTGCAGCACCTACTGGAGATTCATTTGAAATTCTGCCATTGACAGGGTCTGCTTCTGTTGACCCTACAATAAGGTAATCTACTTCTTCTTCAAAAGTATGATCATAAAGTCTTACTGTATAACCAGGTTTAACAATCTCTACTGCGCCTTCTTCTGCTTCGATTACAACAGCATTTTTAAGCATTGTTTCAAGTTCAACAATTCTTACTTCAATTTCTGCTTGTTCTTCTTTAGCAGCATCATATTCCGCATTTTCAGAAAGGTCACCTTGTGCTCTTGCTTCCTTTAATTTTTCAGCTACATCATTACGACGTGTTGTCTTTAAGTTTTCAAGTTCTGCTTCTAACTTCTTAATCCCCTCATATGTGAGTAATACTGATTTGCTTGACATATTTTTACTCCCTTTCTTATACCTCTAATTATTTTATATATTTTAGTAACGATTATGTCTATCTCTCTTCACTTTTTTACATTTTATAATTTAACAATTATACCCTACACACCTTGTATTGTCAACATATCTGCCGAGTAGACAAAGGTATATGTTTGTATTATACTGCCCAATTTTTATAGTCTCATACACAACCTATTCATGAGCCTGTAAACGCTTTAAACACTCATCTAAAAGCCTTTCTATATCCTCATAAGTCTCTATAGAAGTCAGTGTTCTGCGCAGATCTGCTGCACCATGTACACCTCTTACATAGGAGGTTAGGTGAGATCTCATTTCTCTCATACCTACATACTCACCCTTGTATGCTTCTAGTAACTTAGCATGCTTTAAAATAACAGGTATACGTTCTTCAAAGGTTGGCTCTGGTAAGAGCTCACCAGTTTCTAAATAATGAACTGTTCTTTTAAAAATCCATGGATTCCCCTGAGCTGCTCTCGCTATAAGTACCGCATCACAACCGGTATATTCTAACATACGCTTAGCATCTTGCGGTGCTTTAACATCGCCATTTCCTATAAGTGGGATGCTAATGTTCTTTTTCACTTCCTTAATGATATCCCAATCAGCTACGCCACTGTAAAATTGTTCCCTTGTTCTACCATGAAGGGCAATGGCACTTGCTCCAGCTTGCTCGATAATCTTGGCTACTTCTACAGCATTAACGCTCTCATCATCAAAACCTTTTCTAATCTTTACTGTTAAAGGCTTTGTTAAAGCTTTCGATACAGCATATACAATCTCACCTATAAGCTCTGGATTTTTAAGTAAAGCAGAACCTTCTCCGTTTTTAGTAATCTTAGGGGCTGGGCATCCCATATTAATATCTATGAAATCCACTTCACTTTGTTCCACTTGTTTTGCCATTTCACTTAATATTTTAGGGTCACTGCCAAATAACTGAGCACCTATAGGGTGTTCTTTTGGGTCTATATATAAAAGCTCATTGGTTTTACCATTCTCATAAAGTAACCCCTTTGCACTGACCATTTCCGTGGTCATCATTCCTACACTAAATTCTTTACAAATTAATCTAAAGGGCAAGTCTGTAATCCCTGCCATAGGTGCAAGAAACACATTATTGGGTGTTTCCACCGTACCAAACTTCATTTTTTAATCATCCTATCTTTTAGCAATGAAGAGTGAAGAATTAATAATGAAGAATTGTTAATGAAGTGCTGCTTCATCTTTTCGTATTGAGTATCCTTAGTTATTTTGTATGCTCTAGAATCTTTAATTCTTCATCTTAATTCTTAATTGCTCTTCTGCTTTTCTAATTCTTCATTCTTAATTTTTAATTCTTAATTGTTTTTTTGGTATATGAGTGCAAGACCTTTAAGAGTCAGAATACCATCATATTTATCAATAACGTCTGTACCGTCTTGAATAATCTTAGCAAGGCCTCCTGTAGCTACCACCTTTAAGTCTTCACATTTCATTTCTTCTTTAACTTTTTTTACAATGTATTCAATTTGCCCAATATAGCCATAAACTAGTCCTGATTGCATACTTGTAATGGTGTTTTTACAATCTAAAATACCTTTTGTTTTTTTAATTTCCATATGTGGCAGTTGTGCAGCTCTTTGCCAAAGGGCATCCGCACAAATTCTAATACCAGGAGTAATAAGTCCTCCTATAAACTCACCTTTTGCATTAACAATATCATAGGTGGTAGAAGTCCCGAAATCTATTGCCATACAAGGACCACCATAAAGCTCATACGTAGCTACACAGTTCACAATACGGTCTGCTCCTACTTCTCTTGGATTATCCGTTCTGACAGCTAGTCCTGTTTTAAGTCCCGGACCTACAATAAGTGGTTTTTGGCGTAAATATCTCTTGATGCCATTATTAATTGAATACATAATATCAGGTACAACCGAAGATACAATAACTGCTGTAATATCTCGGATTTGAATATCCTTTTGTCTTAACACCTCAACCATCATAATACCATATTCATCTGATGTACGTGGAGTTTGAGTCGTTAATCTAAAGCTAGAAATTAATTCCAGTCCCTTCATAACCCCCATAACAATGTTGGTATTTCCTATATCTATCGCCAATAACATAAATATTCTCTCTCCTTGCTGCTCAAATTAAAACTCCCGTAAGCTTTCAAAAAGGGTGCTGCAAATATTCTGCAACACCACTTTTAATCTTATAAATAAGTTTTTACTTTATCTAAAATAACATGACCTAGCTGATCCTTTGACATTTGCTCATAAGCGGTAACCACTCCACTACGATCAATAATCGTAGCAATATTAGTATCCCCTTTAAAGCCAGCGCCGTCCTCAGCTATATTATTAGCCACTATAAAGTCTAGGTGCTTCTTAGTAATTTTTTTCTTTGCATATTCTAGCACATTTTGTGTCTCTGCCGCAAATCCAACTAGTACCTGATGTGTCTTCTTCTCACCTAAGCTTTGAAGTATATCAGGATTTGGTACTAATTCTAAGGTTAAGTGATTACCATCTTTTTTAATCTTATGGTCACTTGCTTCCTTAGGTCTATAATCTGCTACAGCTGCTGTTTTGATAACCACATCAGCCCATTCAAAGTTCTGATGAACAGCTTCATACATATCTCTAGCACTTTTCACATTGATTCGCTCCACTCCTTCAGGACACTCAAGCTGCGTCATACCTGACACTAAGATAACCTTAGCACCTCTACTTGCTGCAGCCTTAGCAATAGCATATCCCATTTTTCCTGAGGAATGATTGGTAATATAGCGCATTGGATCAATGGCTTCAATGGTAGGTCCTGCTGTTATTAATACATGTTTATCCTTTAAATCTTTATCTATTCCTGTTTGATTAGTATCTACACTGCTTTCTAATAGCTCTGTTACATAGTCTACTATCACTTCTGGTGCTGGTAATTTACCTGCACCTAAATCTCCGCAAGCAAGCCAGCCTTTATCAGGCTCTATAAATAAATACCCCTTTTTCTTTAAATAAGCTATGTTTTCTTGCACAATAGGATTTTCATACATAGCTGTATTCATAGCAGGTGCAAATACTACCGGGCATCTTGCTGCCATAACAGTTGTAGAAAGCATATCATCTGCAATACCATGGGCTACTTTGCCTAGTATATTAGCTGTAGCTGGGGCAATCAGCATTAAACTTGCTTTTTTAGCTAGTGCAATATGTTCTACTTCCCATTTGTGAGGTCTAGCAAAAGTATCTGTTACAACATAGTTATTTGTAATCGTCTCAAAGGATAAAGGGGCTACAAACTCACAGGCATTATTCGTCATGATTGTATTCATTTCATATCCTTGTTTTCTTAACTTACTCGCTACATCCAACATTTTATAACAAGCAATACCGCCTGTTACACCTAATAAAATATGTTTTTTCATATGTCACCAACCTCTATCTTATCAAAGCACCTTGCACTTTAAAGACCTTACTTAATACTTTACCTATGGCACTTACTAAAACAGCTGCTACAATCGCCTCTGGTATACCATTTGTTAAAACAATACCCATAATCACTTTAAAAACAAATCCAATTCCTTGTGCTGTATTACTTGCATAAGGTTCGGCATGTCCAAAAAATAAATAGATGAAGCTCATAACCAAAATCGTATTAGTAAGTGAACCTACTATTCCTGCCCCTATATAAGCAGACCATTTAGTTTTATCAAACTTACTCATAAACTGATACGTGTAGTATGCCGTAATTCCTACTAACACCCTAGGCACTATAGCTATTACTAAACTCCATATATTGCCTTTAGTAGTTCCTAAGGTATAAAAAGGTGAAAATACAAATGAAGTAACGCCAGGTTCAATGGTATTCATTACAACAGATAAAATACCAAATACTAATCCTAATATACTACCTTCTACAGGTCCTAAAAAGATGGCTCCTATGATCACTGGTATATGTAGGATTGTCGCCTTCATAAATGGAAGTGGAATAAAGCCAATGTGTGCAAAAGTGAGCACCATTTCAATGGCTATAAGCACCCCTAAAAACGTTAAACTTCTAGTATTTCTTCTAGTATCCATTATTGTCCTCCTTGCTGTCACTCTTTAATAAGATGCAACGCTTATTTTAACAGCATACATTATAGCATAATAGTTTATATTAGTATAGGCAATTCGTCATATCTTACTCTTCTAAAAGCATTATAATAAATTCCTTAAAAGCTTCTCCATACTTCTCTACTATTGTATTTATAATCTCTTCTTTGCTTTTATTTTGGCCTTGAAGCAGCACAACTTCTCTTACAATTGCCCCATTAGGTGTGTGATATACCATATACCACATTTTCACAGCCTTTAAAAGTTCCACTTCATCTTGTTGGAATTTCTTAATTCTAAGTTCTGCTCCTATCTCATCATAAAAACTTAAGTCTTCATAACGTTGTTCCATGAAAATTTCACCATTTTCATAAAACCCTAGAGTAATAATCGCATTTGTTTTCTCTGCAATAACACCAAACTTCGCTCTTAGTGTTTCTTTAATATCTTTTGGCAAGTCTTTATATAATTCATTGATGTAATATTTTTGTACATAAGGTGATACAGATATTAAAATATGTTTTTCCATTGTTTATTCCTTGTCCTCTCTAAATATAACCATATAATCCTCTTACTGAAACTTCACCTGAGTAAACTAGCTTTTCCTCTCCCATTTCAGTTTCGACTATTAAATTCCCATCTACTGTAATTCCCTTGGCCTGGGCAATAAATGCTTCATTGCCACTTGTTATTTTCACCGTCTTTCCAAGTGTTATACAATGTTTTTCATAACGACTTAATACAGATTCTAAATTAGGATTTAACTTATAGTGCATATAATCTTTTTCAAAACGTTCTAAAAACGCTTTAATAAAGGCCGCTCTTGTATAGTCATGCCCACCTTCTAACGCCAAGGAAGTGGCAAAAGGTAGTTCCTTCGGAAACTCTCTATGATTTACGTTAACACCAATTCCTAATACAATATAATTAATGCGTTCCATTTCTGCGCTCATTTCTGTCAAAATGCCACATACTTTTTTCCCATTCATTACAATATCATTAGGCCACTTAATGCTAGCTTCTAAACCTGTAACCGTCATAATCGCTTCACACATACAAAGTCCTGCTACTAAAGTCAATTGACTTGCATGTTGAGGTAAGATTTCTGGCTTTAAAATCAAACTCATCCATATACCTGTTCCTTCTGGTGAATTCCAACTTCTTCCCATTCGCCCTTTACCTTCTGACTGAGCATCAGCGATTACTAAGGTGCCTTCCTTAGCTCCTTCTCTTGCTAAAGCCTTGGCTCTTTCATTGGTAGAATCAGTAACCTTGTAATAATTGATCACTTTTCCTAGTATGTCATTTTCAAGCATAGGAGATAACTCCGCAGGTGTAATAACATTTGGCTTTTCTACTAATTTATAGCCTTTTTTAGTACTTGATTCTATAATATACCCTTCTCCTTGGAGCTTTTTAATAGCCTTCCATACAGCAGCTCTAGTTACGCCTAGCTTCTGACTCATTTCTTCTCCTGATATATAGGCATCCTGCTTTTTTAAGAGTATTAGCACTTTATCCTTCATAGTTACTCCTCCGCCTCTAAAACTTCACATATGATATATTTATATAACACTTTAAGACATATAGCAATAGAATAAGTGGCTTAATCTACTATTAGTTAATAAGAGGCTGCTACACTCAAAGTGTAGCAGCCCCAATCATTTCATTAATTATTTTCAGTATCATCTGCTTTAGCTAAGCTTACTGATTCTGCTTTTTCTTTTTGCTCCATAGCTTGTTTATCAGCTTCTAATTCTTCCTGTGTTTCAAAGAAATTAATATCGTCTACTGTGTCGATATCAACGCTCTCGCCTCTCATAAGCTTTCTAAACTCTCTACCTGTGATTTTTTCTTTTTTGATAAGTACTTCAGAAGCATTGTGAAGTACTTCAATGTTTTCTTTTAATAATGCAACTGCTTTGTCATGACACTCACGCACAATTTCGCTAATTTGTTTGTCAATTTCTGTGGCTAATGCATCACTATAATTACGTTGATGATTATAGTCTCTGCCTAAAAATGGTTCTTCTTGCTCATTTCCATATTTAATTGGTCCTAGAGAACTCATACCATATTTAGTAACCATATCTCTTGCAATATTAGTTGCTCTTTCAATATCGTTAGAAGCACCTGTTGTAATATCACCAATAACTATTTCTTCTGCTGCACGACCACCAAGTAAGCTAATAATTTCTTGAAGCATTCTTGTTTTAGTCATATGTCTGTGGTCTTCTTTTGGTACTGGCATTGTATAACCTGCAGCAAAACCAGTTGGGATGATAGAAACACTGTGCACTTGTTCAATTTTATCTAAGATTTCATGTAAAATAGCATGCCCAATTTCATGATAAGCTGTGATACGTTTATCTTCATCAGTGATCACATAACTTTTCTTTTCTGTACCAATACCGATTTTAACGAAAGCCTTTTGAATCTCTTCCATATCGATAGCACGTTTATTGTGACGTGCAGTAAGTAAGGCTGCTTCATTCATTAAGTTAGCAAGGTCTGCTCCTGTAAAGCCTGAAGTAATCTTAGCAATTGTTTCAATATCAACATCTTCATTTAATGGCTTACCTTTTGCGTGGATTTTAATAATATCTTTACGTCCTTTAACATCAGGTCTACCTACTACAACCTGTCTGTCAAAACGACCTGGTCTAAGAAGGGCTGGGTCAAGAATATCTGCACGGTTTGTAGCAGCCATTACAATAACACCTTCATTAGCACCGAAACCATCCATTTCAACAAGTAATTGGTTAAGTGTTTGTTCTCTTTCATCATGTCCGCCGCCAAGACCAGCACCACGCTTACGTCCTACAGCGTCAATTTCATCAATAAATATGATACAAGGTGCATTTTTCTTCGCTTGTTCAAAAAGGTCACGTACACGAGATGCACCTACCCCTACGAACATTTCCACGAAGTCTGAACCTGAAATACTAAAGAATGGTACACCAGCTTCACCAGCTACTGCTTTAGCAAGCAAAGTTTTACCTGTTCCTGGAGGTCCTACTAAAAGAACACCTTTAGGGATTTTAGCTCCCACTTGGATATAACGATTTTGATTTTTAAGGAAGTCTACAATTTCTGCAACCTCTTCTTTTTCTTCTTCGAGACCTGCTACATTTTTAAAGGTAATATTTCCTTTTTCATCGATGGTCATCTTGGCTTTACTCTTACCAAAGTTCATGATACGACCACCGCCGCCTCCACCACCTTGCATTTGTTGTACAAAGAAAATCATTATGAATATAAACATACCGATAATCAGTACAATTTGCATGATTGGGAAGAATAAGTTCGTTTGTGGTTCACTACTTGTAAACTCAAATGAGCTTCTAAGCTCTGGAGATAAGTTGTAAATATAGTTACTAAATGCTTCTTGAGCTACACTAATAGTTGATGTATTACCTTCTTTATCTGTAACGATAAATTTACCATCATCACCACTAGAAATAATTTGTTTAATAGAAGCAATTTGTTTATTTTCTATTGCTGTCATTACCTGTAAAGCACTCATTTTAGGTGTACTTTGATTTAAGTCTCTACTTGTGCCATAGAATACAAATAAAGTCAGAACAACAACTAGAATAAGGTACACATAGGTTCCTTTAAATTTCTTTTTCATAATTAAATCCTCCTTTCTGACTCCTTAGTTTACCCTCTATTAACTGCAATATAAGGTAGATTTCTATAATATTGTTTATAATCTAAGCCATAGCCAATTACAAATTCATTTCCCACTTTAAAACCTTCATATTCTACCTCAACATGTGCCACTCTTGCTTCTTCTTTATTAAGTAAAGTACACATCTTAAGACTAGCAGGTTCTCTTTCGCCTAACATTTTTCTTACGTAAGCTAGTGTTCTACCTGAATCTATAATATCTTCTACTATAAGTACATGTTTATCTTTAATTGGCTCATCTAAATCCTTAATGATTTTTACAATACCACTGCTCTTATACTCATCACCATAGCTAGATACTACCATAAACTCCATTTTTAATGGTACTGTAATATGTTTAACAAGGTCAGTCATAAACATAACCCCACCTTTTAAGATACATAAAACAACAATCTCTTTCCCCTCATAATCATTATTAATCTCAGCTCCTAACTCAGCTATGCGAGTTTGTAGCTCTTCTTCTGATATGAGCGTTTCTAAATTAAGCATGCTCTTACCTCTCATTCATCATTTGTATTTCTAAGACTTTAGTAGTTTCTTGGGTAACATAATAGTTCGTATTTAAACGACTTCCTATCACCCATATAATTTCATCTCCATCTGCAATAAGAGGTAAACCATCTCTTACATCCTTAGAGATTTTATCATCGATAAACATTTTCTTTAATTTTTTCTTCCCTGTACCTAATGAAATGTAATCTTCAGGCTGTCTTGTACGAATTTGCAATCCATTTTTTATTCTACCATAATCAATATATTTAGTATATATGTTTTCACTTTTTTGATGAATTGTCTCTTTAGAAACAATTTTTAAGCTAAGTACTATATTTGCTTCTTCAATCTCATGAATACCTAAGCTTAATGATTTCGCGTAAGATACTGATTGTCGTTTTCCTTTAGTCAAGATGAGCTTATCATAGATTTTACGTAAAGTTACTTCTTCTGGCAAGTGAATTTCTTTTCCGCTTTGCCCTTCCATTAATGCCAAACAGTTTTCTAAGTGCTTGGAACTTACATCCTTTAAACTTCCTGTTAGCTTTCCTATTGCCATTAAAAAAAGTCTTTTCTGCATATAGGGATGATAACTTTTGAGTAGTTTTTCATCTAAGAAAATCTCATTTCCCTTCTGACTAGCTACTATCTCAAATAGGCTTGTTGTATGACTTTCTAGGAACTCTTCTTCCTCTCTATAGAGCTGACTATGCTCACCTAATACTTTTATAAAGGAAGGATTAATAGCTCTTTCTATATAAGGTGTACATTCTAACCGAATCTTATTACGGGTATAAATGGGCATAAAATTGGTTTCATCATGCCTAAATGGTACCTCATAGGTTTTGCAATAGTCTTCTATTTCCTTGCGCGTCACGCCTAATAAGGGCCTAATAATTTGCTCTCTTTTAGGTGAGATCCCACTTAATCCTTTAATATCTGTTCCTCTAAAAAACCTCATCATCATCGTTTCAGCTTGATCATTCATATTGTGAGCTGTTACTATTTTAGCACCTGGATTTAATAAAGATATAAAGAAATTGTATCTTTCTTCTCTTCCACATTCTTCTTCAGAGCATTTCTTTTGTTTCGCTAACTCTTTTATATTGCAATTATGTCTATAAAAGGGGATATTATAGGCCTTACAAGTGTCCTCTACTAAAGCTGCATCTAAATTGGCACTTTCTCTAATACCGTGATGAATATGTGCAACCTTCAAGCTCACCTGATATTCTTCCTTATAAGTATAGAAGTAGTGAAGGAGCATCATAGAATCTGCGCCTCCTGATACACCTAAAATAAGCTCGTTTCCCTTTTCAATTAACTCATTCTTTTCAACAAATCTTTTTATCTTCTCATGAATCTGCTCTACCATTCTAAACTCCTTATATAGTATAGCCATATTTTAGGTTTTGATAAATTTTCGTATTCAAATTAATGAATCTTATCTATCTTACTCATGCTAACTCATATTTATTCTACTATAAATCAAATATAGCTTACTTTTCAATAGCCTAGAAGCTAGGAATATATTTTAAAGAGTAGAAACATGACACATATAAAACAAAAGGAAATCGAAACATATAAAAAAGCATCAATTATCTTTGCTCTTTTTTGCCGTTTTAAAGCTACTTCGCTCTTTCTAGCAACTTCTAATTTTAGATTTTCTAGATAGGGATCATAGGACGCTTCTATTTTTTTAGACGCTTTGTTAAATGGAATAGGTGTTTTCTTTAGCTGATTTTCAACTAAATGCTCTGCATATTGAAATAAGTTATTAGGGATGGGAGTAGGTTTATTTTCTTTCAAGACAAAAATAGCTTTTTCAAACCAATCGCTTTGCTGTCCATCTATGGTAATTTGCTTTTTCATTACATATCTCCTTAAGGTCTATTCTTATCTTAGAAAATAACCAAATCCTCAGGAAATTATTCAGACTTTTAAGACTTGTTAGTATTTCTTTAAGGATAAAAATCTGAATAATACTGCATAAAGTAAAACTGCCGCTATATAGTCCGACTAGTGTACTTGCTTCCAGCTGCTGTCTCACTTTGCTAAGAAACTCTAAATTCGTAATCCTTATGAACGGGTGAAAACTCGCTACGCTCAGACACTCCCCCTAAAACCCATAAGGATTACTTCATTAAGAGTTTCTAAGCTCTGCTCCAAGGCATCTTCCAGCAAGTCCACTAGTCTCCCTACATAGCTACTGTTTTACAAGAATTAACTATCAAGACATTTTATACGTTATTATAAGTGAAGAGGAGCCTGTAAAAACTGCTTGTACGTTTGAAAGAAATGAGATATTTTTTATAAAATATATTAGGGATTCCAGTTTATGCGTACATATAATAATATGTAAAAGAAAATAAGTTACTTAAACATTTTACAAAGTTCCCTAATGAAATAAAGTTTTAAACCAGAGTCTTAAAGCCTTAGCTTCCTAGCTTAGGGTGCACCAGTTAAGATTTTAAGAGCTCCTCCTCTTGTTTAAGCTTTTATAGTGACTCTCTTGTAGGCCCTATGAAATGTCATAGTTGTGCTGAGGAGCTACCTCTATGCCCTTTTATAAGATTTATAGGAGACAACTATAAAAGCAAATAAATAAGAGCTGGATCCAAAATAGGCCCATTCTAGTATTGTTCTAGAATGGGCCTATTTTTTTGCTCTTGATACTTATAATAAAACTTCAGCTATTCCCTAGGTTCCTGATATTCTCTGTAATTTATAACGCCATAAATACCTTCATGATGTACCAACCAACATATCTTCAATTCAAAGCTAATAATAAATGCCTCCAGATTAAATACAGGCTGATTATATTTTATAGCATATTCTTTACAAAAAAGATTTAGATGTTCACTTTTTACTTTGAATGCCCCACCACTATTATTATCCCTATCACTTATCATATAAGATACTTCTGTTACAATATATAATTCTCCCTCAAAACCCACTAACTGCTCTAACTTTTTTAGTATTTTTTGATCAGGTGTTTTATAAATATCTACTGAGAACCATTTTGTGTTTAATAACATCAAATCATCTATGCTGTGAAACTTAACATTAAACTCTTGATTTATTCTATTTTTCAGCTCTTCCCATGTCACTATCGTATACATATCAGATCTCCTCTCAGTATATATTACCGTTTAAACTTATCCCAAATTTCTATAGATTTACTTATAATTGTATCTATCTGTCTTTCAGTTAGGCTTTTCATATATAAAACATGATACTGTTTAACAAATGTCTCATATGTATACAATGCTGCTTCCTCAAAATGCCATGGATATAAAGGTGTTACCTTAAATACTGTTTTATGCTCTTCTTTATATATCCAAGTTGAATTTTTCTTATCTTCTAGCATACAGAACTTATTACCTATCCAAAAATTACCTTCTTCTTTTAAATACGGCTTATCGATTTGCTTTTCTTCTTGAATATATTAATAATATTCATTCTGAGCCAAGCCAATATCTATTTCCGTGAAAACATTACTTGTCTCCATTTTATCTATGTTTGAGCAATGACCAACTATGCTATTTATAATATATCCCAAACAGTCGTGACGTAAAACAATATGCTGACTAGCTGTTTTTAATACTAATATAACTTTGGTCCTCACAAAACATTTCCCAATATTCATGCCACAAATCTTCTCGTCGAATGTAAATCCCTAATTCTATATTTGAAGCTTGCTCTCCCCAAACAGCTTTTATAAATCCTTCTCGCTTGTTCATATCCACAGCATCCATTTGTTTAAGTAAACCTAAAACTTGTTGCACACCTGTCTTACTTTTTTTAAAACAGAGCACAATGCTCTTTTCATCCTGTATTTCTCTAGCCATACTCTTCATCATCTCGTTGTGAAAAACAACATATTGTCCTAAGTCTTGTATGTGAGGGTGACCTTTTTAGCTATTGAAAAAGGATTGAAGTTATCTTTATGGGTTACCCAGTAGCAATCCTCTAATAGATTAACGACAGGGTGATAGATACTATAAAAGCTGCTTTTTTGTACATTTAAAATATTTACCTTATATATACTATCTATAGGATTAATAACCTCATATTTTTCAACCATAAATAAGTCTACTTTTTGGGGTCCAATATTTTCCACATAATCTAGATTAATCTTTCTTAGATTATGCTCCAATAACTTTACATATTGATAATCATTACAAATCATACACCATTTAAGTGCATCATCATTATAAATATAGGCTTTAATCTCGGCATTTTCTAAGTTTGTATTTAATAGCTTTAATTCTTCTGGATGTTTTTGAGGATTTATATTGCATTTATTTTCCGTATCTACTACTTTATTAAATTCACTCTTGTCACCTTCAAAACAAATAAGGGTATTGCCATCGTCTTTTATGTAAGATGATATTTTTCTCATAGACACATCACTTATTAAAAGGTACTCCTCATAACAAGCTATAATATCTGCCGGTGCAAGTACGTCCTCTTCATCTACCTCTTCCTGGAGCGGATAATAATAGCTATCATATTTATTAATCACCCAATAGCAATGCTTTAGTTCCTGTATAATCGTCATAAAAAACATACTAAAATTAGACCGTTCTTCCACTTTCATGGTCATTGTATACATTATTTATCCCCTTATATACTTATTTTCTCTTTTCTCATCACACCTCATTTACTTCTATCCCTTTCATTTGACTGACATTCTGTATTACTTCTTCTATTAAATAATGATAGTTACTCATTATTCCCCAATATGCTGCATCAACATTATAAAAGTATGCCAATAACTCAACATCCTTAAAAATACCCTGCATTTCAATCAAATTTTCCCCTTTTCTCAATAAATATTCTGGACCATCTGCAGATAAAAGTACAAATTCAACTTCCATATCATTATTTTTATCTATTTCAGTACAAACAAAATCCACACTCCAATCTCCTCCCATTTCTACTCCTTTTATTTTTATTAAAGGGGTATATCTCATTCCGCATTGGGGTATATTTTTTCTTCCTCCTTCTTGATAAGTCTTCCAGGTGATATAGGCCAAATTTCTTCTGAAATCCCCTGATAAACTGACCCATGTAGCTGATTCATAAAAGCATTGTTTAATCGCTTTACTATAAAGCCATTTAAAGTGATTTTCATTTTTGAAGTATTATTAATCAAATAGTACACGCCTCCCTCTAATATATGTATGTCATTTATCAAAAGTCTCCCTATCCTCATTATAATTTCCATTAGATATTCTACTTCTACTTTTTCTACTCTACCTATTTGCCCATTCAGGAGACAGAGTCCATCACCTAGGTTTAATCGTGCTGCTTCCATCCAGCCTTTGTCTTCTACATAGAAAAGATGAGTTTCTGTAGTGTGAATAGTGGGGTAAATACATGGTTATATACCTTAAATGATTTGTCAAAATTAGATCTAAGTATGCCTATTCCCACTGTTGATACATGACTAGAGTCAGTCCTAATTCTCCCATTATTTCATCTCCCCACTCCACTATAATTTTTTTGTCTGGGAATAATTCTTTGGCTCTTTTTTCCCAAAAATACTTAATAATCTCACAAAAATTATTAATCATATGTTCATCATCATAAAGTACAGAATCTCTATTAATGTACTTTCCATTGTTCACATCCCAAAAATAATCATATACACTCCAACTATTTACCCATTGCTCTACTTCTACTCTATTCCCTTGCATTTGTTCCTCAAGCCTATGTACTTTTTTAATAGCTTCCTCTCCTCTTTCTTGAAATAAATCAGCAAGGAAAACGTACTCTCCAACTTGGATCATATCAGGCCATAGTATATTAACTGTTGCTAAGAAATCTTCTATATTTACACCCAGACAAAAGTGATTAAATAAGTCACACCCTTTATGAAGATTAAACTGATTATAAACTGAATTATCTACAGCACCTTTTATTAAATTAATTTCCATCTCTTATCACCATCCAAATAAACTTTCAACACATCTTCTATTATTTAAGTAAAATCTAAATAGTAAAAGAGATAGCACCTGTCAATTTGTAGTATTATCTCTTTTGCGTATCTCTTAAATATTAATTCTAGATTATCTGCGCTAATCTTCTAGTAGCAATTCTAAAAACCCCAATATTCCCTTAGATTTATCCGTAATAAAGTCTACATCTTTCCATTCCAGATATCTATCTACTATAACCTTTTCGATAGATTTCCATTCATACTCGGTATCTTCTATTTTTTTACGAGATTGCCTAGAACAAAGATGGGTTACTTGTTCATTCGCTAAATATACAAGTTTCTCTTTTTTAATATCTTCTTCATCAATCGTATCTAAAATCATATTGTAATTTAAAATTTGTCTTTCTAAATTTCGACTTAAGTCATAATGACTTGGATCTTCTAAATGCATCATAGGTAATAAGGGTATCTTTTTAATCATTTCTGAACTAGGTATCTCTTCCCCTATCCATTGATATACTTCTATAACGGGGGTAACATACTCTTTTTCTTTATCCCATAATAGTTCTACTATTCTCATCAGCATATACTTATTTAACAATCCTTTTTCTTTACTGGATATAGCATCTAGCTTATAGGCAAATGTATCTCCCATCTGCCATTGATAAGGCTCTATCTTGATTGTATCCTTATCTATCATTCTAGTATCTATAGGCTCTATAGCTGTCCAACCTAAATATCTATCAATAAAATAAAGTTCTAAATGCTCATATAAGCAATCTCCTGTAGTATGTTTATATCTTATTTGCTGTTTAGGAATACTCACTATGGATGCATTTCCTAAATAACTTATGTTTTCTTTCTTTATACGTCTTTTACTAGATATATACATACTCCAATAATAATCTTGAGAGTTTTTCTCCAAATAATCAGGTGAATTTTTTAGATACTCTGATGGTAAGGAAGACAATAAATATTCATCATATATCATGCCTAAACTTGGTAGTTCCTTTCCCATCCACTTATACACATGAAAGCTTGGCTGCACGCTGTTATCGTAGTTAACTCTATCTAGTTGAATAACTCTAAAAACCATATAGTTGTTTTCCACCCCCTTTCCCTTACTATAGTCAGAAGTCAAACGATAAGCAAACACATCGCCTAACCTCCATTCACATTCATAAGGCTTTGGAATACACATTTTCTTTTCTGATGGCATAGATGAAAGAATTTTTACTTTTAGCTTCTCTAATACTATTTGGCGTTTATTATAATCTGCTTTACTACATTTTCCCCATACTTTTAGTGCTTTTCCTGTTTCAATATAGTTTAAAGCCTTATCCTTAACCCTTTTCGAAAGCCTCCCATACTTCCACTCTAAATCAGCTAATACCAACCATGCATCTATTGTTTCATCATCTTCTACATCACATATCATTGCCTCTTCATATTTTTCTATTGTAAGCCGCTCCACTTCCTCCTTGTTTTTACCTTCCTTTAGTAAACCCATATAAGTGCTTTTTATGTCAAGTGCAATATCATTTGAATAAAGACCCGTACCCCATACTCCCATATTGTACCTCCTTTATTTAATATATCCTAATAATGCAGCTTCATCTTCAAAGTAACCCGTATCTATTTGAAGTAAATCATTGTCATTTATATTATGTATGATTGAATATAACCTCTCTAATAGTAGCCCTACATATTATTCGTTGTTATATAAAACAGTAGCTACTCCTATAGAGAAGATATATAAAATTCTAATCGGCTATAGGCTTTCATCAAACTTTGTAAATCACATTCAAAACTATTTTTTCTTTTAATTAATGTTCTCCTTAATTGTTCCAATAAGCCTTTCCCTTTTGTCATGCCATAGAGTTCATAAATCTTTGCTAACTCATCTATCTGTTCTATAGTTGCTATGTGGACACTCTGAAAACCACTTAATAAAAGATCGCATAAAATTTCTTCTGTTTGCTCCACTATAAACTCTAAATTTTCCACTGACTCTTGCCCCCCTTCTTATGGAATAAGCAAAGTAATTCAGCTTCAAGATGGTCCCTTTTCAGAAAAACATTACCTAAGATGCTTGTGTATACCTGATTTTTTCCTTGCTCCAATGTTCTAATAACTGTGTCCGTTATAGCGTTATATGGCAGATAAAAGAGTATCGTCTCTCCTCTTTCATCATAAACTATAAACTCTAGCCTTTGAGTTACTTTGTTGTATATCATCTCAGACATGGTGTCAGGTTTTACTACATAGGTATTTTGTCTTATAGCATAGGGTTCAAAATAGTATTGCTTTTGAGTTTTAAGCTTTTCCTTAAGCGCCTCATAATCCTCTATAGCTAGAGGTAAGACATCTTCTATGGTAGTTTCCCCTACTATTTTGCCTTGGCTTTTCTTGGTAGTAGAAAGTTTGCCTTCTTTAAGTACACCCTTTTCTAAAACAACCTTAGCACTCATAATACTCTCAAATGCCAACTCTTCCTCCCACACTAAAGGCGCACTATATAAATACTCTATTGACTTATTAAGCCCTCTATTCAAACTACTACTCCCTTGATTATTGCTACTTCCTTCTATGGGTCTTAATGTACTGATGGTTACAATACGCTGGACCTCCTGGCAGTAAAAATAACCAGTGATTACTAAGTCCTGCCTTTTAGTCAAAAAACACCTTGCTCCTAAACCCACAAGATGAAGTTCATCCAGCTCTAAACTTTCCTGTCTGAGCTGCCCTAGTAAATACTTTAGCTTAGCTTGATCTTGTTTTTGAGCTTCCATAGCTTGCAGTCTATTATATATTCTGCATAGTAGATGCATAGTTCTTTTGTTTGAGAAAGCTACATTTTTAGAGAAATAGTAAATCAGCTCTCCTGAGAGACTTTTTAGTTCATTAGCTAACTCATAAAATTTACATCCATAGGTCTTGATATACAGCCTTTCTACTTTGTTAATACTACGTTCTGTAAGGCTTCCTAACCCCTTATCTAATATAAGACTTATTTCTTTTTTAAGCTCCATGCAACAGTTATCTTCTTGTTCACCCCATTTAAAAGGCTCTTCTATAGGGTGAAGTTGTCTCTTTTTTTCTTTTTGCAAATAAGCTATAAGTGCATAAAGCTTATGAGAACATAAGCCCTTCTCCTTACAAGAGCAAATTGCTTGATCTAAAGTATTGGATTTCGTGAAATATATCGTAAACTTATCTTTTAAAACGATTGTTACTAACGCCCCATAAGTAAAACTTATCTCACCTAAATGTTCCCACTTTTTTAAAGCCTCGTGATACATTTTCTTTCCAAAGCGTTTGGCTATTTCTTCATCTGTCAAAGCATCTAACTCTGGCAAATCAGTTAATAATCCCGCCTTCTTCTCATTATCTTTATCACTATAACTATTCTTATATTGATCCTGGCAAGTAACATCATCATCTGGCTCACCATTGTCTGCTTTACTTGTACAATCATAGGCTTCACCATTGTCTATTTTACTAACATAACCATTAGGTTCACCGCTGTCTGTTTTACTAGCAGTGTCGCTTTGCTCGTTTTCCTCATAATAATTTTTGGCGTACAATAAAGCTGTCATAATATGCCTACATAGACTTTGAGAAGGGCAAGTACACTGGCTGTCTTGAATAGGGTTTTTCAAGGTTACACATATCTCTTCTTCTAAATGTACTTGTAAGTTTAATTGTTCTTCACCCCAAACAAACTTTAAATAATCTTTACTTTTTTCTAAGTCTTTGTGTGACCTATTATAAATCCCTTTATTAGTGAGGGTTAGTAAATATGCTTCTGTTAGAAATGGATAAATACTACCAATCCAAGTTATAATACGATCTTTGCAATCCAATTTGCCAACTCCTTTGGTGTAATGGCAGCTACTTTGGCTCCTAAATTAGCCATCTTCTGTGCTGCATTTCGATCATAGCTGCCATTCCCTTCATAATCTAAAGCTGTTAATACAAACAGATTAGCACCTGTTTCAACAATATCATGAACACGTTTGTACATAAGGTTATAAGCATAACCATCATAGAGATCACTTACTAAAACCACAATGGTCTTTTGAGGCATTGTTATTTTATTAAGTACATAATCTAAAGCCTTAGAGATGTTAGTTCCTCCTCCTAGCTGTACATTCATCAGAACTTCCACCGGATCTGTAATATACTCTGTTAAATCTACCACAGACGTGTCGAAGATAATAAGTTCTGTACGTAGCATAGAAAGCTTGGAAAAAATCCCTGCCATTACAGCACTATAGATAACAGAATCCAGCATACTACCACTTTCATCTACCGCAATAATAATGTGATAGGCATTGTGCCTTCTAATACGAGAAGAAAAGTAAAACTGGGTAGGAATAAGCCTCATATTTTCTTGATCATAATGCTTTAGATTCTTGCGAATCGTTTTTTTGAAATCAAAATTTCTCATTGTACGAACCTGGCTACTTTTATATGGATTTTTCTTCCCTAAAAAGCTTTCATTTATTTCCTGTTGTAATTGTTTTTCAATTTCTCTAACTACCTCTTCTACAATCTTTCTAGCAGTGGCAATAACTGCCCCACTCATTTGATTTTTAAAGGCCAATATATTTTTAAGCAATCCCATATCAGGCTGCATCTTCTTTAAAATTTGTTCATCCATTAATAGTTCTGTTATTTGATATTGGTCAAGCGCTTGCTTTTGCATAATCTCCACTGTGTCATTAGGGAATAATTTTCTCACCTTATAAAGCCACTCAGGAACAGTCAGTGTAGAGGCCTCCCTACCTCCTCCTTTCCCCTTCTCACGAATGCCTTGCTCCTTGCTATACTCCCTGTTATATAGAAATTCTAAGGTCTGATCTAACTCTCCCAATCTTTTACTTAAGGCAATTTCATCCTCTGCAAAGCTCCCTAAAACCAGTCGCCACTTATTAAGCGCTTCTTCCTTATCCTCAGTCTGCCTTTTCCCCTGATTTCTCATATCATCTGCTTCTCTACTTACAATAACACCATCTGCCTCCCCATTTACTATAACTCCCTCTGCCTCTCTACTTATGAGCCCACTAAAATCAGTTTCCAGATGGTTTTCTTCGTTTTCTATAGTAGCTAGGTCACAAAGCCAAGACATCAGCAATCTGTAACTTGCCTCATCTGCTTCTTTAGCAAAGCTTCTGTCTTTGATGTTGACAACTTTTTCCTCCAATACTTTCCCACTACTCACTTCATAACTTACCGCCACTTGATGTGCTATTTTATCAATCTCAAAAGGTAAGAAGTAGGTAAAAGCAAGTCTTAAGTCTGGCAATATCTCTAAGAAATCATCTCCACTCGTTTCTCCTAATATCTCATCAATTAAAAATAACAGTTTAGGTTCAATAAATATCGTATCTTTGGCCATTTTAAAGAAACCCTTAAGAAAAGCTGTAGATTGTTTCTTCGCCTTTTGACTTCCTTTTAAATACCACTCAAATTTATCCATGACCTGGACTAAAGTCATCTGTCCGCTTTTTAACAAAATCCCACTAGCGGCTCCTACTAAAGCACTATTAGCAGTATTGTCATGAAATAGATCCTCCAAGGCCTGTAGCCATTGTACTTCTTCTAAAAGTGAACTTTCTTCTTGGGTTTGTTCGTTCATTAAACACTCATAAACAAACTTAAACTTTTCACAAATCTGATCCTCTTCCTCTTTGGGCGCTGCTATTATGGTAGGGACTAGTACCTTCATACGATAAAGCGCTAAGGCTTGTAAGCTTTTAAAGCCTTGGGTTTCTCTTCTTTGCCTTAATTGCATTTTTTCTGCAATAAGACTGAGATTACAAAAGCCCTCTGCAACACTTAAAAAGCTCATATCCTCCCCTATCACTTCTTTTAAAGCAAGCGCTAGCTGTTCATAGAGTTCATCAATTCCCATCTTTTCTGCTGCTATAAGCTGCTGGGATAAAGATTTAGCTGTATGATGTTCTCCTTTTATGGACTTGGTTAAAAGATAAAGACATGCTTCTCTTACACTACCACCATAAACACTTTGGTCAATTAACACAGCCTGCACCTTAGGACTATAACGATAACGCCAACTTTCTCTAAGTAAAATACGTCCCACGCCACTTCTTTCATCTTGTCCTTTTTCATAAGTACAAAAATCCGTTTTCAAAAAAGTCATTTGATGAAAAAAGTAACTTTTTTGTCTATGTTCTTCTTTTTGATAAACATCTAATTTAGTTTCTTTTTCTAAAGAAGTCTTAGTCTGAATACGATAGTTTTTACACTGTTCTAGGAAATCTATAACAATGGGCGGAATATTTTTGGTATCACGAATACTCCCCATCTCTAGGCCAGTCAACAAACCATAAAGTGAATCAATGACTGGCTCATAGTGAACGTTACGCTGCCCTTTTACAAACGCACTTTGCACTGCATCAATGAGTTCAAAAACCCCTGGAAAAGCTTTATCTCTCAGTTCTGCAAGTCCCTTTGCCATATAAAGCGACTGCATTTCATCTGTAATGGAAATGGCTTGTTTCTTTCGCATTTTTCCTGCTACATTAATAATAAAACCAAGGATTGCCTCCTCATAAGGCTCCTTTTTATTTTTCCCCATTAGTTCCCATACCTTTTGATAAAAATAAGGGAACACCATACCCGCTTCATAGCCTTTATTTTGATCACTGGCTTCAAAGGAATAGGGCATCAAATACGTCTTAGGCATTTCTACAGCCATATGTTTAACCGTCACCTCAGCTAATGCCTTAGGATTTGCATTGCAATGTTTAACAAGTGCAACGGTATGCATACCTCCCGTTACTACTAATACTTTGCCATACTTTTGCTTTGCTGCTTCTATTCTTTCTCCCATGTACTGCTCCCGTGCCAAATCGCCTCTTTTAAGGATTTCCGCCTCAGGTGTAACCGCTCTACTGTAATAGCAATAGGTGAACAGGCTTTCTACAAAGTCTTGTGTTTCCTCATTTAATCCTTTTATTTCAAAAAGCTTTTCCCATAATTCATTGAAATTTCTACAACCTGTTCTTTCACATAATTTCTTATAGTAGTCACTGACCGTGAAAAGCCTATCTGCTTCTTCTCCCTCTTCTAAAGCTGCTTGTAAATCCTCTCCGTTATAAAGCTTTTCATGATAAGGCAAATCAATAAACTCACAAGGAATGTTAGCCTCCTTGGCTGCTTGAATTCCGTTAAGTTCTGGAGAATACTCTAATAGAGGGTAATAAGCACGGTACTTTCCTCCCTCTTCTCCTAGTACCCCCTTGGTATCATCATAACTTAAGTAAATGCAAAAAGGAGGGGTATTGCCTTCCTTGACTAAATCTTCCATAAGCTCTTGGGCATTTTGTGGTCCTTCTATTAAGATCACCTCTGGCTGGTAAGCTGCAATAACCTTTTTCAAATGCTTAGCACATGCTGGGCTATGATGCCTTACAGGAAACAAAACAACTGGAGCCTTATAGTCAAAGACTTGCTGAAATAACGCCTTTACTTCAACTGATTTCTCGCCTCGTAATAATCTCTCCATAATATTCCTTCTTTATCTGCACGTTTTTTTACTACTGTATTAAAATACTCTCTTAACTTACCTAAGTCCTCTTTGTTTTCCTTTAAGACGGCTCCTTTAATATTCTGCACTAGTTCCGCTACGGATACTTTGCCTTCTTTGTAATAATAAGCCTGCAATGCACTTTGATAGTAAACAGAAACGGCTTCTGCTGTACTCATCACTGAGGTAGGTACCTCTACTTTAATATTTTCATCACTAATGCCTTCTCGCAGTTCTCTAAACGTCACTGATAGAAGTTCCACTACCTTTTCATCCACCTGTAAATCTAGCTTGTTTTCCTCAAACATCTTTTCACATTCCTGCTTAATAATCTTAGCTTCCATAGACACGCTCCCCACAGGCAGCACAGTTTCAAAATTAAAACGGCGCTTTAGCGCACTACTCATCTCATTAATCCCCTTATCCCTTGTATTAGCCGTGGCTATTACATTAAAGCCTGAAGTAGCATATAAAACTGGTTCCTCTGCATATTCTGGGATATTTAGGAGTTTATCACTCATGACACTAATCAAGCTATCTTGAATTTCTAAAGGCGTCCTTGTAATCTCCTCAAAACGTGTAATACGTCCTTCTTTCATACCTATGTATAAAGGTGCTGGTACAAGTGCTTCCTTAACAGGTCCCTTAGATAAAAGCATGGCATAATTCCAGGAATACTTAATCATATCCTCAGTTGTTCCAGCTGTTCCTTGAATTGTATTGGTGCTATCACCTGATATTGCTGCTGATAAAAGTTCGCTCAGCATAGTCTTAGCTGTTCCAGGATCCCCAACTAACATAAGTCCTCTATTACCTGCTAAAGTCACAATACTTCTTTCAATAAGTGCATCATCTCCAAAAAACTTTTTTTCTACTTTTACTTTTTCTCCCTCATATTCTATAGGCTCTGTACTGCCTAAGATAAAAGTTCTTACTGCCTTAGGAGACATAAGCCAATTCTCAGGTTTTTTACCCGTATCTATCTTTCGAAGCAGCTCTAGTTCTTTAGCATATTTCATTTCCATAGTTGGTTTTAAAATCTGTTTACTCACTGGTATTTACCTCCAAGGCCTTTTTGGTTAATTCATCCCCTACATAATACCCTAGGCTGAGAAGTCGTTTAGGGACGGTTCTTAAATCTATGTATTTATCACCCTTTTGAAATTTAAAAGTAGATAAGATCACCACCTGCTTATAATCACCTGGTTCAAACGGTTCTGTATTCATGGCTATGGTTATTTCTGAATTTTCATCCTCCAAATAAATGCCCTCACAGTAGCCATACTCACCATAATACAAACCAAAGCCAAGCTTAGTTGCTATACTTTTAAGTGTTGCCGCATATACCTGCCTTCCTTTACATATAGGTAATTCCTGAATTTCCCCTAAGTCTTCCTCTAAGTCACCACGACATAAAGTAAGCTGAGCTATGGGCTGCTGTACTTCATAATCCTCTAGCTGAGTTTGCCAAGCCTTTACCTGCTCTTCGGAAAGATTAGCTGGATGTAAAAGAGCAATGGTACTTCCTTCTTCAAGCTCATATTCCTCTTCTTCAACATCATTAAAAGTCCCATCTTCCATATAACGGAAGGTTCCTTTAAGCTCCCCTCCTTGATTTCTCTCTTCCCAAATAAGGCCTGTGGCAAAAGTCATCATTAAAGGATTCTCCACGAATAGTTTTTTCCATTTAGCAAGACTCCAGCACCTGCCTGTAAAAATAGCTTTAGTGATACGAAGAACCTGCTCTTCTACAACTTTAGGAAGCTGCTTCTTAATAGTCTTAAGCTCTTCTTTAGCAGCATTTACTACCTCTTCTACATCTCCATACTTTTCCGATGCTTTTGGCAAACTCCGAATGGCTTTTCCTGTTTCATCAAATACGTTAATGGATAAATCCTGGTTTAAAATGGCTTTGATTTTTCTCTGCCCATAGTCAAAGTAACGTACTCTTTGACTATCAAACCCAAAATCAGGTACAATCTCATCTTCCAGCGCATCTCTAGCCATTTGCCACTCTTTACAAAGCATATCCATAGCCTCTGTTGCTGCTTGACGTACCTTTTTATTTTTATGCTTTTTAGATATGTGATCTGTCCATAATAAAGCTAATTTACTACCATTCATACATAAGCATTGTGCGCCAAAGGCCGCAAGTGCTGGCTTACTAGTTATACTCCATTCATCTATTTGTTTCTTTAAAACTGTTAGCTGAGTAGGTGTAGCTAATAAACTGTAGGGGAACATTATGTTTTTATATGCATTGGTGGCTCCCTCTACTACCCAGTGCATATAAAGTTGTTGTAATAAGTTTTGTAAGTCATAAGGATTTACCATGTCACTTATTTTGCTGCAGGTCTTAATCACATAAAAGTCCTTAAGCATTATATATTCTGCTACAAAATACTTCATCAATCCTTCTGAAACATAACTTTCACTATTCCTTACTCTGACCTGTTTATAATCCACTACATCCTTATAAGGCACGCTTTTCTCATGAGCCTTTGTATACTCTTTGGCAATAAAATCCTCTAATACCTGAATTGTCTTTATGTCTTGTAATTTCTTTTCTACTTTTTCATTTTCCCACTGACGTAGCAAACGGCAAGCTGCATCAACTGCTACTTTTCCTTTTCCAAGACTAATAGCTTCTACATCTTCCCTAATGGTATGTTCACGGCTTAATAAAAGATCTTCTGCTGCTAACACTACTTTCTTATTCTTATTTTTCAGAAAGCCTACTAACATCTTGTCATTAAAACCAGAGTCTTTCTCAAACAAAAGCTTTAAAAGATAAATCGTCATTTCAGCCTCATAAGGTATTTCTTGCATAAGCAGTTCTAACGCTTCCTGATGACTTAATAGAAAATCATAAAGAAGACTTTCATCTATTGTCACTTCTTGTCTGTTATATGATGAGCCGATGCAGTATTGGCACAGTACAACTTCAATCAGATTTTCTAATCTAAATCCTTTATTATATAAATGTTCCAAAACTGTCTTACTTGGTAATTGGCTATAGCATAAGTACTTTTCACCAAAATAGACATACATTAGACTATAGTTATGTAAATGGGATAATAATAGTTTAACCATATTGTTAGCTACTACTGAATATTCCATAAGCCCAATAGCAGCAAGCCCCCACTGATAGAAACCATCTTCTTTGCGCATGAACCTGTCTTCATATTTAGAGAATAGTTTACTATCAAACTCTACTTTTGATAAGTCAGCTAAAAGTGCCTCTACACTTGGCTCAAAGGTCATTTCTTTTTCTGCTTCTTTAAAAATGACACCCATTTGAGCTATGAATATGTCATTAGCCCATCCTAGATATCTACTAGCCTGTTCTTTGCTTAATAACTGATTAGACAGCATAATCGCTAATAAATTAATACCATAAATCTCTTGTCCCTTTAACTGTTTTTCTAATATGGCAATAGCCTCTGTTTCATTCTCTTTAACAAGACTCTTTATTTCCTCACAAACTACTTGAATACTAGAAAAGCAGTTGATATTTAGAAGCTCACAATAATAACGTAAATAAAGCTCTTTAGGCACTTCTAATTGGTTCCATAATGCTATACGCTGAGTGCTTAGTTTATAACGCTGATAGTCTCTAAGAAATTTCATATCGAAAAGGAACATAGTTAAGCGTGCCATCTCTTTTAAAACTTCTTCACTTTCAGATAGGCAGTGACAAAGATAAAAGAGAACCCCTTTTGCATTATTGATCTTAATTGGAATAGGATTCTTTAAGATGGTTTCTATCTCGTTGTAACTACCGTACTGTTTATAAGCTTCCCTAACTTTATCAGCCCCAAAGGTTAGGCTCATCAAGGAGAGCATCCACTTTTGCATTATTAGGATATACTCACTCTTAGAAGCATGCTTCACCTCATTTGCCATAAATATTAAGCTAGCCAATAGCCCCTCTTCATCTGCTGTAGATTGTTGGCTTAAAAAATAAGTTACACTCTCTGGATAATACCTCTTTGTATCACTTAACCATTCATTAAAATCACTGGCACTCATATGGTATGTGCGATATCTAAACTGTTCTTTTATTCTATTTATGCAATCTTTCTTAATAAAAGTTTCTTTAACTCCGGCCTCTTTAAATATTTTAGAAGTACCGGGATATTGCATATCCCAGCTCATAAGTATACCTGGTGCTTTTTCGCTTAGTATATAGATTAAACGGTGTATGATAACTTGCGCTTCTTCATCATATTCATTCATTGAATTAAAACAAAGATAACCTATTTTCCATCCATATTCAAAATCGACCCCTCTCATAGAAACAGCTCCCTCATCCACAACCCTTGATAAGTACGCATAAAGACTGTTTCTTTCCCAATCATCTCCTCGAAGTGACCCCATAATCTTATTTAAAACTTCTTCTTGATTCATCTTCCTCACCCCTCTATTTCTTTTGCTACAATCAGTTCACCTATCATTAGTGCAAAGCTAAGTATTTTAGCTGGCACTTGCAAAGGCACAATACAGTTTTTGTCTGTCACATCATTATAACGATAACTGCCATATTCAATAGTTCCTTTTTTATAGAAAAGCATCTCTTGTAATTTAACTTCAGCAGTAGCTTCTATGCCTATAAAAACCATGTCTAGATTCAATTTTATCCCTATGCCAGACACCTCATCTTCAAAATAATAACCCTCATAGCCACCACCATCCACAATAGAGGTCTTCTGCCACTCATATTTATCCATCATGCCAAGAATAGTGCCAAAGTAAACTTTTTTATCCTTGAAACGGGTAATGCTTTTAGCCCTTTTTTCTTCTTCTGTCAGGGTATAACATGGCAAAGCTAACTGCTCAATAGACTGAACCACTTCATAATCTTCTAATTGCTGTTTCCATGCACTAATAACCTCTGGTTCTAATTCAATGGGATGAACTAAAGTAATAAAACTTTCTTCACCAACGCTATATTCTTCTTCCTCTACTGTATTCAAACTACCATCTTCCATGTATCTAAAAGTGCCTCGTATTGTTCCCTCTTGATCACATTCAGCCCAAATCAAGCTCATAGCAAAGCCATTCATAATAGGATTTTCAACAAATAACCTTTGCCAGTCCTCTCTATTCCAACGTCTTCCTGTCATTATGGCTTTAGAAAGCCTCAACTTTTGAGCTGTAATAACTATCTTTACTTGTTTTTTAAGACCTTTGAATGTTTCCTTTGCTACTTCTGCTTGTTCAAGGTCATCTTCTTTATTAGGCTTAGGCAAGCTTTTTATTTGCTTACTGTTTGGATCATAAAGTAATACCTCTAGTTCAGGTGTCAATATCCCTTTAAAACTTCTAGAACCATAATTTAGAATGATCTCCCTATTGGTATTAAAACCTAAAGTTGGTACAATCCTATCTGCTAAGGTTTCTTTAGACACTCCTCTTACCTGTGCTACGTAGTCCATAGCAGCTTGAGCAGCCCCTTTCACCTGCTTATTTTTGTACTTATGACCAATGCTATCCGTTAACATGAGTGCTAAGTTACTGCCGTTCATAGCCATAGACGTTACAGCAAAAGCTGCTAATGCTCCCCTTGAATGCTCCGTCCAATCATCAATTTGCTTTTTCAGCTTTGTAATATCTTCTGGTCCTCCATTCAGTGCATACAAAAGAATCACATTCTTCTGCTTTGTATCTGCACCATCTTGCAACCATAACTCATATAAGCTACGTGTCAAACTCTGTAACGCCTTGGTACTTATAAAAGTCTTGATACATTCACAAGCCTCTATCACATAGATTTCTTTTAAAAGCATATACTCTGAAAGATAATACTTAAGTACAATAGCTGGTACTATAGCTCCCTCTTTATCCTTAATATCAGAAAAAAATACTTGGTCTAAATAAGGAATAAACTTATCATTACTTGGGTTATAAACTGCTTCTATGTACTTGGCTACCTCCTCTAAACTTTGTAGGGAAGCAATATATGCTGCACATTTTTGAGCATCCCATCTTTTCTCTAACCGTTGCAGTGCTTCCTGCATATTTTTGTTTTTAACCTTTCGTAAATTCTCAAATTCTCCCCTTACCTGCTCTTCTCGATCCTTCACGAAATCTTCCATAAAATTAATCACTGATTTCAGACGATGATTAAATCCTTGGACTAGCGTCTCATCTTTCATGCCAATAGGATTTGTATATAAGAGCGTCATATATTTCATGACTACGTCTTTACCAGCTTCAATTTTTTCTCTTAATACCTCATCTGCTTCTTTTAAATGGAGTTTAATAAAGTCTAAAAGTACTGTTTTCGATAAGCCATTTTCTCTTTCTACCCCCACCTCTATTAGCACTTTTACATCAAAATACCTGGTGGCCTCTTCTAAAATATTCCCCTTAACTTCTGTATAAAAAAGCTGGCTGGCTGCTTCTAAGTTGGTTAAAATATTTATTAACGCTTCATCTGCTAACGCTTTGCTGATGTAAGCCCTAGCTTCCTTA
This sequence comes from Bacillota bacterium, assembly GCA_023393125.1. Classification (GTDB taxonomy): domain Bacteria; phylum Bacillota; class Clostridia; order Lachnospirales; family Cellulosilyticaceae; genus Cellulosilyticum. The sequence continues at coordinate 272,521 of JAEWMQ010000095.1, read as the reverse complement.
GACACTTCATAAAGAGCAAGTGGCCCTTGATACTCCTGGCAGTTCTTATTTCTCTGCCACTTATTAATCTCTTCATTGGCTGTGAACGGTAAAATAGCTTCTAAATCCCCTATATTTCTTTCATCCATAGGCTCTCCATATTTTCTAAGAAGTGCAAATAGGGTAAGTGCTCCTATTTGCTTGGTTTGCTTTAAAGACTCAAAAGCCTCTTTAAAAGCCAAAACATCTTCATCATAAAGACTTCTTAGTTTCTTCTCATACCAAGCCCCCTCTTCACTAAAAGGTCTTCTTAACATCTTTTCACTATAATAGCCTGTTCCAAATGCCATAGGCATCTTCAAAGTTTCAATTAACTCACTAAGCATTTTACTTGCCTCTTCAATACCAAAATTCATAAACATTTGTTCACAAGAATAGGCCCCTGTTAAGCCCATTTGCACTTTTAAAATGTCACTAAGCTTATGGGATTCTTTATAAAAAGTCATACCTACTGCCAGTGTCAGTTTTTTTAGTATTTTAGCTTGTCCTTTTATTAATACCGATTTCTCTTTTTCGTGATTTGTAAATACCCCCCTCCCTTTATGACATATACTTTTAATGACTTCCGAAGTACTCGGTAGGTAAGTCTCACAAGCTGCTTCTAACTCTTGTGTGGAATACAGCTTAGGTAATATCATTAATAAATCTTCTTCTAATCGTCTAATTGCCCTTTCCCTTTTTTCTGATTCTTGACTGCCTGCTGTAATACTTAATGCGTGGCCTAGTATGATCTCGGCTTCGCTTCCCTCTTTCCCTTCTTTAGCTTTAAAGTAAACCCTTATCTCTTCACCATAACATTTCATTAAAGAGCCTAGTAAGGATTTTTCTTTCAGATTAAAATTACTTATTTCTTTTTGCAAAAAGCTTAAGATATCCCTTGGACTTGAGTTTAATAAATTTGAAATAGTTGAAGAAACGTCTTCTATTACTATGTCTTTATCAATGCCTACTTTATGATATAACTCATAACGTTCATTCCTATATCGATTCCTTCTAATAAGTCCTGGTATATCTAATAAGGATGCCGCATAATATCCCCTCTTGGCTAAATCCCCCTGCTCTGTATCAATATAATTAGCTAGCAGATAAAAAAGAAAATTATCAACCTGATATTGCACCTTAGGTAAAACAATCTGCTCACTTTCCCCATTTAAATATGAAACAATGTCTTTTCTTATCTTTTCTTCAATACTGCTTAAATGCATCCTAAGATATATTTCATTAAAAAGCTCCTCTTTTGATTCCACCTGTTCTCCTCCTATTTTGATTTTAAATAGCACTTGTTTTGATTATACAATATTTTCATTATATTTTTTATATTAAAAAAATAATTTTTCCCATAAAAAAAGCTATTTCTAGCACCAACGTCTGTCGGTATTAGAAATAGCCTCCGTAAAGATTAAACATTATAGGCTTACATCCACTTCCTTCACTTCTATCCCTTTCATTTGATTGACATTCTGTATCACTATTTCTATTAATTCATGATAGTTACTCATCATTCCCCAATATGCCCCATCAACATTATAAAAGTATGCCAATAAATCAACATCCTTAAAAATACCCTGCATTTCAATCAAATCTTTAGGACTTATTGGATTTTCCCAATTCCAATTATATTCCCTTAAATGCATACTAGTCATACTGTCTACTATTTCCCTAAACTTCGTTGGATTTCCTTTAAAACATAATAAATCTCCCCAATCATTATTTGCTAGTCGACTATACTTCTTCATAAAAGAGCAATTGTATAATCTATATTCTTTCTCTATATACTCATCACAAATGGCTTCTTGATGAAAATCAAGCCCATTTTTTTCAAATTCATCTAAAATATCTAGCACTTCGGATCTACCACTTAGAAAATCACTTATTGCAATCCAATGACACTCCTCTAATCTATCTATAATAGTCTTAAAATAACTATAGAATAAGAATCTCTTGTTCCATTCCCTTCATAACTAGGTGTATCAACTATTCTTATATGTCTCATATATTTCCCCCATTCTAAGGTTTAGGTTCTTTACCTATATGAAAATGAAAGCTTGCATCCTTCCAGTAATACTGGGAAGTTGTTTGTCCATGATCACTATGGTAATCCATCCTAAATAACTGTTAATTATCTCCGGGTTCACCCTCATGAGGTGCACCTCCAAAACCTAACACTCTACCTCTTTTATTTGGAGTACATAATATAATTGTAACTTTTTCCTATTCGTATACCTTGACTATCATATGTGTAATCAATAATGTCTTGACCATTATTTACTTTAGTAATGTAATTATCATAGTCATATTCATAACTTATTCTTGTGTTCCCTTTCTCTAATAAAAGTTAACCTATTCATATTATTACATTCATAGTTTTTCTAGTGCCCAATGCATCATAAGTATACGACGCTAGGGTTCTCAAAATGCTACACAAATTCTACCTTAACCTTACTAGGGCATTTATATATAAATTGCATTCCAATAGTTCTCATTATCTTCTTCCGTTTCACTATATATTAATGCCTTAATCTTTCCCCTCATTAAATGCCTATTTATTGTATTTATTTCTTCTTTGCTAACCATTTCTAGACTTCCTATAAACCCATTTTTTCAAAGCTTACTTCGTTTATAACTTGTTTTCAATCAATGAAAACTTTTCGAAGGATTTTTTAATAATCACACTGCAAATTGTTGTATAACAAATTGCTTTTTGTGAACAATCATCTTGTTGGTACATATAAAATTGTATTTCAACAGCTTCAAATTGAGTGTTTATGGGATTTAGTTTTCTTTGAATATAAGCAGGGTTTTCAAACTCCGAAGCCACAGCGTATAAAATAGATTTATATGCTGACTTCTTGCCTTTAAAACATATCACCCCATCCCACCTTATATAGTTTATTATTTTTTTCATTTCGCTACATCCCACTACTAGCCATCCATTATATGCTTTTTCAATATGGAGATATTTAATCTCTAAGTCGTCATTGAAGCTACCGTATTTCGATATAATCCAATAGCAGTCCTTTAATTCGTCAATAACGCCTTCCCAATAGTCACACCAACTATATATTTTTTCTATCTTAAACTTAAGCATATATCTGCTCCTTTTTTCTACTCAATCACTCTATTAAATGCTGAAACATCCTACATCTTCCTTTATTTTTTAATTTCAAGAACATTATATATTAAATTAGCGGAATTATATATGCAATTTTATTATTCTGTATATTTCTTCTTGCAAATCTGATATACAATTTTTCACCATTCAAAAAAGCCTTCATGAAAGTTAGATTAACTTTCATGAAGGCTTGCTATCAGCATTGTTTCCATACTCTTGCTACGATGATGGTCATATCATCATTTTCTTCCCCCACTAGAAGATTCTTCGTCTTCTCTAGCAAATAACTTGCTAAATATTGGGGATTATTACTTTTTGCTTCTCTTATAAAGTGTTTAAAGGTTTCTTCTTTATTAAGGAAATCATTTTTACTTTCTAAAATACCGTCTGTTACCATGATGACCACATCACCATCTTTAAGTTGCTTCTTGCAACTTACAATGTCAACTCGGTCCAAAATACCAATAGGGAAGCTACTGGCTTTAATCGTTGTTACTTCTTCTCCGCGTACTAAGAAGCTAGTAGAAGCTCCTAGTTTTAGAAATTCTGCTATTCCTGTATATTCATCTACCAAGGTAATATCCATGGTAGAAAAGTTTTCTAGATCTGATTTGAGTACTAAGGCTGAGTTAATCATTTTAACCGCCACTTCATTTTTAAAGCCTGACTCCATAAAGCTTTCTAGAAGTTCAATAGTAGCTGTACTTTCTTCATTAGCAAGCTTACCACTGCCCATGCCATCAGCTAAGGCCAAAAGGTATTTGCCGCTTGTAAGCTCCATAAAGCTATAAACATCTCCTGATATATCGCCTTTAGCGGCCACTGCTGCACCTGCTGTAATATTAAATTGCTTTTTAACTCCTAATTTAAAGTAGCAATATTTTTCTTCTATATGATATTCATATTTAATGACATCCACTTTTAAGTCTAGGGCCTCTTGAATGCCCTGCATTAATCGCTCCTTTAAATCCACTTCTCCCTTATAATGTACATAGATATGGATCTCTTCTTTACGCCCATTATTCTCAAGTACCATAATATCTTTCGTACGAATCCCTTTAATATGCAGTTGCTCTCTAATATTTCTTTCATCTTCTTTATTAAAATAAAATTCGCTTTGAATATCCGATGATAATTTTTTAACACTTTCAGAAATAGCTTCAAACTGCTGACTAATAAGTCCCCTAGTTTCTACAAAACGCTTTTGCCATTGACGTCTGAGTTTAAATAAATCCATCTTAAATCCTAAAGTAAAGGCAAAGCTTTCTGCATTAACACACGAATTCTTAAATTTTTCAGGGATGTCAGCTACTGTAATACATCCTTTTTTCTCTATAGTTTCCAGCATTTCATAGCTATAGGTATAGGTATCTTTAAGATAATCCTTCCAGCAAAAATGTTTCATAGAGCATTTTTGACAAATACATTCACCAGTATCTTCTATCATATTTTTAATCTCTGCTTGCCCGAAATGAATTTCTTTATCAGAGATACGCTCAAAGGTTTTACTTAAGTCATTAAAAGCCTTTGAGAAATGATTCAGCCTCTCTGTAATAATAGCTTGAACATGTATCAAATGTTTTTCCTCATCTACGTCCATACCATATCCAAACCAGTCCCCTAGGCCAAAATAACTTCTAGGTATACTTAAACTTATGATTATTGCTCCTACATAAGCGCCAACAATGGGAACGTCTATTATTCTCTGATTAAATAATGCAAAACCCAAAAGTAGGCCTAATCCGGATGCAAAGACAATTCCTACACGATCTAAAAAGTAGAATAAACCTCCAATAAGTGCCGCAAACAAATAAATAGCTACAAACTGTGTAGGCATATAACCAATAATCACTAAGACAGTACTAATCATTAAGGTCATAATAATGCCACTGCTCATGCCTCCTAGAAAAATAACAGAAAGCATTAATACAAATATGAGGACATCTTTGAAGTAAACTTTTTCAAACAAAGGTACTACCATATAAAAATCCATCATTCCTCCTAAAAGTCCTGCTATTAGGAAGCTCATGCTGGCCATTTCATTTTGAGTTAAAGGTGTCGTTCTCTTCTTATCTAACACCTCAATACTATAGGCTAATATCATTACAAGTCCCATGGCCACAGCTGTTTCTAATAAACATACTGCCATGCTAAATATCGTAGTTTGTCCTAAAAGTAGTGACATAAGGGAAATAATGAGTGTACTTAGTCCCGTCAAAACAGCTTGATTCTTTGCATTACATTGACTACCAAAAAATTGCATTCCTAAGCGAAAACCCATTAACAGCAAAAGTATGAGTATGTATTTAACTAAAGTAGTATCTAACCTTCCAACTGAAAGCAAGCCTAAAACACCTAGAATAGCCGCCCATCTTCTAGTCTGCCTATTCAAATACATAGCACCTACATAAGCGATACCCAACGTATAAAAACTACCAAATAGCTGAATTCTCCCCATAAAAAATGCCATACAACATAGCATCACCGTGATCCAATTAATTCCTTTTAACAACTCACCTACTGCTATCTTTTTTTTCTCTTCTGTATTAATCAACTTTATCTCTCCCTCCTGCAGCAATATTAATTATACAAACAGCAAGGTTAGATTTTTGTAAATATTTGGTAAGTATCAAAAAAAATTTTGCGACATATTTTATTGATTTATAAATGAAAGAGTGAGTATTTCCCAGGAAAAGCTTTTCTAATCTTTATACTCCTATTAATCCTGTCGAATGCTTAATTTATATCGTAGTAGCTGTTATATTCTTTTCTTTCCTTCTCCGTCAACTTATCCTTAAAAGCTTTTTTCATATCTAAAAAGTGTTCCATATCATTTAAAAATTGATACAGCAAGGCTCTATTTTCAAATTCTTCTCTTGAGCTTGGAAGTGTACTTTGCTTGAAACCTTCTTTTAAAGCGACTAATTCATCTAAGACCACTTCTACTTTTACCTTGCCTTTGACAGAGTCTGCCACGCGTCTTGTAAATGCCGCCACTTCATAGCCTTGCTCTACAGTCATAAAGAGATATTCAAAATGCCTTAACATATATTGAAGCACCTGAAACTGACTACTTCTCATATTAAAATATTTTTCATAAGGAGAATCAAAGTTAAAAAAGTAATTATTCGCATTACGATGCGCTCTTTTTTCACCATTTACAAGATGCATTTCTAGCTGCTTCATGGATGGTTCTATTTCAATAGATGTGCTTTTTCCTTCTAAAAAATCCGCCATATAGTTAAAGAGCTGAGACATTTCTTCTTCTATGGCACGCTTATCTTTTAAAAGCTCCGTTTCTATACTAGGCATATAGAGATTAAGTACTAAAGCTACTCCTGCTCCCACAAGCATTAATAAAAGTTCATTACCTATTAAGCTCATACTTGTACTTTGTTCTCCTAATAAATGCGTCACTAAAACAGATGCCGGAACAATACCTTCTGTCATTTTAAATCTAGCAGCTATAGGAATAAAGAATATCAAGTACAAACCAAATACAAAAGGTGTAAAACCTAATGCCTGAAACAAAACACTTCCTATTAATAAGGCCACACAAGTAGCAATAAACCTTCTTATAGCTATTTGCATAGACTCCTTCTTTGTACTTTGTATACTTAAAATTGTAATAACTCCAGCGGAAGCCATATACTTAAGCCCTATAAGCTCTGCTATAACCATAGCAATAGCTGCTCCTAAACCTGTCTTAAGTGTTCTTACACCAACGATTCTTTTCATTTCCTTCCTCCTTCTTCTTATTTTTATAATCTTACACTCTACTTATACTGCACTTTCTAAGCTGTGTTACTATTCTAAAAGATTGATTCATCTCTCCCTTTATTTTACTTCGTAAACAGCAAAAAAAGAAGAGTTATAAAACTTTTAAGTTTTATAACTCTTCTTTTAAGAAATGGTCGCTATAGGGCTCGAACCTATGACCCCCTGCTTGTAAGGCAGGTGCTCTCCCAGCTGAGCTAAGCGACCATAGTAGCGGAAAAGGGATTTGAACCCATGACACCACGGGTATGAACCGTGTGCTCTAGCCAACTGAGCTATTCCGCCATATTTTTTCTGTGCCTCAAGCACTTTTGTAGTATATACTATTACTTGTCATAATGCAAGTGTTTTTTTCATTTTTTATGTTTTTTTATTGAGATTTTTTTCAGTATTATTTTCCTAGTATGGTTTACAGAAGACCGACCTATACTATTATTATAAAATGAAGCAAAACCTTTGTTTTATGTGCTTTAGCGATACCTCACCTTATAGGTGGTCTATACCACACGGATTATGTTGTTTGGCTTTAGCAGAGATCTCATTAACTCATAAAATCCACTCCTTGCAGAGTGGATTTTATGCTTATTTAAAACTACATAAGACCTTGTTTTTCAAGATCCCTCATTAATCTTTTGTTATAACTTTCAAAATCCCTTGCACTTCTTTCACGATCTCCAGGTATGCTAGGCGAATAAGCTATATACTGTCTCAGTACTTCTAGTTGCTCTTCTTTTCCACTACTATAAATTCGCTCATGTAAATGTCCTCTTGTCCCATGGATTGCATAATACTCTACATAGGGCCCATCTTCATTTTCTTGCATGACCACCTTAAGTAGCCATTCTCTAGCAGGGATTGTTTTCTTATTACCTACAAATAGGTCTTCTTCACTAAGTAAGCTTTCTGCTGATGGAAATTTTCTATTAAACCTTTCTTTAATCATATTATACATAATCCCACCTCCCTTGATTAATATGCAGGTGTATAATATTCTTTATACATATATTATACTATATTAATTATTTTTTTGAAAGTTTTATTTATTTTTTCTATTTATTTAATATTCTTAATTTTTATGTTTATTTATTTTGTATAATTACTCTCCTTTTCTAATGATAATTAAGTACATTTTTTACAATCCCATTTCCTCCAATATAATTCACTGTTTTAAACTAAATTCAGGCCTTTTTCTTCCACTTGATTAGTTTATTCTAGTACTCTCTTAATTATGACTATTACAATCTACCAACTTTTATCTTTCTAAAAATAAAAAAAGCACAAGAGCAAGGTTACCTCTTATGCTTTCTCTATAGTACAAAAATAATATTTATTAATATTTCTATCGCTTTCCTATCTCTTTATCTTCTTCAGTTAATACACTATGTTCTTTAATATATGCCACTATTTCTTCAAGCTGTGTAAAAGCAAGCCCTACATAACTATCTGCTGCGCCATAGTAAACTGCAATTCTTCCTGTAGCAGAATCACAAATAGCTGCACAAGGGAATACTACATTGGGTACAAAGCCTCTTTCTTCATACCACTCTTCTGGTGTAAGTAAAAAGTTTTCACATCTATATTTCACAATAGAAGGATTTTCACTATCTAGAATTGCCCCACCAATACTGTATACATATCCATTACAAGTACCAGCTACACCGTGATAGAAAAGAAGCCATCCTTCACTGGTTTCAATAGGTGCTGCTCCTCCACCTATCTTTAGTGATTCCCACCATTCTTTACCACGGCTCATGACATGTCTATGTCTCCCCCAATAAACAAGGTCTTTACTTTCACTAACGAAAATATCTCCAAATGGTGTATGGCCACTATCACTTGGTCTGCTCAGCATTAAGAAATTGCCTTTTACTTTTCTTGGGAACAAGACAGCATTTCTATTAAAAGGCAAGAATGGATTTTCTACTCTAACAAAAGTTTTGAAATCAGTCGTTTTAGCCATACCAATAGCTGCGCCGTAAAAATCTTGACACCAAATAACATAGTAAGTATCTTCTACTTTTACTAAACGTGGATCATATGCATATAATGGCATAAAAGAATCACCATTCTCATCTATAAAAGGAATTTTATCCTCATCGAAATCCCACTTTATTCCATCTTTACTTCTTCCTAAATAAATATAAGGAACGCCATTCGTTTGTTCACCACGGAAAACTCCAATAAATTCACCTTCATAAGGTATGACTGCACTATTAAAGATTCTCGCTACACCTTTAACTGGATTTCTACCAATAATAGGATTTTCTGAATATCTCCATATTGGAGCACCTACTACCCCTTCTGGTTTTTCTTGCCAAGGCACATTTTTTACTTCTGGTGATAGCATTTTTATTTTGCTCATTTTCATTCTCCTTCTTAGTTTAGTTTTTCGCTATTTTTTCTGTATCGCTTCAAAATTAGTATATTTATCTACTGCATATTTTACTAATTCAGCATATTCTCCTTCTTCTTTTATTCCATTTAGTTGCTTGTAATAAAGCATATGTAAAAAGATAACAAGCTGAATAATAAATAAAAAGAAACTACCTGAAACTAATAAGATTTTTGCAATAAGTGTTTGAAAAAAGAAAATAAAAATAACCATTGCGCTGAATATGGGAACCAACAATGTTGGCTTAAAGAACATAGAGAATGCTACCTCTGCTAATGTCATTTGCTCCGTTACAAATACATAGAAACCTGCAATATAAAATACTAGAGTCAGCAATAGGGACATAATGACTAAGCATAGAATTGAATAGACCATCATATCTAATTTTGCCGCAACTATTATCCCTACAATATTAATGAGCATAATCAAATTAACCGGAATAAAACGAAGCAAAGATAACGCTTTTTTAAATTCCTTAAAGAAATTCTTTATTATGCTTTCGTTTATATCAAACTGGTTATAAATCAGTGTTTTTCCAATCACAAATGCTGCTGTGATAGACGGAATCATCAGCAAAGTCCCTGACAAAAGCGTAATCCCAAAACATAAAACGCTGGTGAATAAAATGACATGCACTATGGACATTACCTTATAAAGAAGAGATTCCTTCATCATGATTTCACTGCACCTGCCAATCCATAGAAAATATATTTTTGTAAGAAGAGATATACAATACCAATAGGGATAACTCCAAGTAAAATTGCAGCTGCTACAATTTCAAAAGGTGTTGCCATATTACCAAAGAATTTATAAAGTGCTACAGTGAAAGTCTGTACGTCTTTTCTTAAATAAAGGTTTGGAACATAGAAATCATTATAATAACTAATTCCATTTAAAATTAAAAGCGTTGTACAAGCTGGCTTTAAAAGAGGAAGGATAATTTTACCATAAATTTGAAAATAATTAGCACCATCAATTAAAGCTGCCTCATCTAACTCTTTTGATAAAGATTCAAGTAAATTAAACATAATATAAATACCTACAATACCCACACCTGCATATAAGATAATAACACTAGGCATCTTATTTACTAATTTTATTTTATACATAATTTGAAATACCACTGTTTGTGTGGTTACAAGAGGAATGAACATAGTCATGGTAAACATACCCATGATTAATTTTTTTAGTTTAAAGTTAAAACGATGTAATACATAAGAAACCATAGTCGTAAACATAATTTGAATTGTTAATGAAACGCCTAAAATAATAGCTGTATTTATAAGTGCTTTTCCTAGGTTCCCTACTTTTATTGCATATTTAAAGTTATAACTATTAAACCAATTGGCAGGAGCCTCAAGCACACTAGTTGATGCATATTCCGCACCCGTTTTAAAGGCCATAAAGATCAGTGGAATAATTGGAATAATTACAAAACATACTGATAACATCAAAAATAAATAACGAAATACTTTAAACCCTTTACTTTCTGGTATCATTCTACTCCTCCCCCTCTCTTGCTTACTATATTTTGTAATAGTACCGCCAGTACTACAACAAAGAATACAACAACAGATAAGGCTGCTGCAAATCCTAAACGGGTATCTGAGAATGCACTCTGTTGGATTTGAATAACAGGTGTAATCGTTCCATTAGAACCATTCATCATAATATAAGGTATTTCAAACACTTGAATAGAGCCAGAAATACTTAATAAAATATTGATAAACAATACATTTCTAATAAACGGAATAGATATGTACTTAATTTCTTGCCATTTAGTACAACCATCTACTGCTGCTGCTTCATATAACTCGGCAGGTATCGTTTGCAAAGCACCAAAGAACATAATGAAATTCATGCCATAATAACGCCAAATACTAATAGAAGCTATAGATGGATTAACTAATTTTAAATTTTGCAACCATTGTGAACCACCTATCCCTAAGTAACCCAATAGTGTATTTAAAGTACCTGAATTATTAAAGAAGATAATAAAAATAGTAGATACAATAACCCCATTAAGTAAATATGGAATAATTAAAATAGATTTAAATAAATTAAGCCCACGGAATTTCCCATTTACTACAATCGCTAACGCGAATGCAAAAATGAGTTGTGGTATAGCTACAATCATATACCAGAGACAATTCTTAAAGACCTTCAGATATTGTGGGTCCGTGAATATACGTTCGTAATTCTTTAGACCAATAAATTTAGGAGTGCCTACACCTTTATAATTGGTTAAACTCCAATAAAAGCTTGTCAGAATAGGTATATAAGAAAAAATCAATAAATGGATTACGGGTATAACTAAAAATGTAAATATGATAATTCTACTATTCTTATCCTGTCTCATTTTTGTCTCCTTCCAGCTAAAAATATATAGCATTAAGGAGGAGGGAGGTAGCCCCCCTCCTCCTAATGTTACTTAACCTATATCATTAACTATCAATCTCTATTATTCTTGCCAAGCTAAACCTAGTTCGTCTCTATATTCAACATAGGCTTTATTTTGTGCTTCGACTTGCTTGTTATATGCTGACCAGTCATCTGGTTTTGTTACGTCTAATGCATCAAATAATAAACCTGCATATTTATAATCTGCCCATAAGTTTGCTTCTGTTAATACATTTTGGTTATTGATTGTGTTTTGAGTCTGTGCTGGCTGCATCATAGCTTTTGCTTCACCAGATTCTACCATTTTATCAATAACACCATATAGCTCTGGCACGATAGGTGTTACACCTTTTTTGTTTGCAATGAAACCACTGTCTGCTATAAATTGTGCATCTTCAGATATATACTCAATAAATACTCTTGCTGCTTCTTTGTTTTTAGAGAATTTACTAATAGCCCAGTTATCTGCTGGTGCTGCTAATACATAACGACCATTTCCAAAGTCAGGAGCTGGTGCAAATTTGATTATAGAAGGATCTTTTCCTGCTGGAACACGACCTTGAATTTGAGGTACTACCCAAGAACCAAATAACATCATAGCTGCTTTACCATAAGCTACAGAGTCCATTGCAACACCAAAGTCTGTATAAACTTCTGGTTCAAAGAAACCTTTTGCTTTCCACTCTGTATACATTTTAATTGTTTTTCCAACAGGTTCTGTTTCACTAAATGGTGTATCGCTCTTTAACATTGTTTCGAATGCATTTGGAATACCAGATACATAAGCTGCAAAGTCATTAAGAGTAGCCAAAGGCCAATTTTCAACTCTATGTATAGAAATTGGTGTAATGCCTGCATCGCGGATTTTTTCGCACATTTCTTCAAATTCAGCTTGTGTTGCTGGAATAGCATCATAACCTACTGATTTTAATACTTCTTCGTTATATACTACTGCCTGATTATATGCTTTACCTGGCATGATACTAAAGATATTCTTTTCATCATTAGGCATCGCTAGTGCATAATCACCATAAATAGCTTTTCCTTCTTCAACAGTGCAGTATGGTTCTGAGTAAGCAGCCCATTGTTCTAGGCTCCAGTTAGGAGGTGTAAAAACATCAACGCTATCATCTTGTACTTTAAATAAAGGCTCAATTTCACTTTCATTAGTTACTACATTTAATTCAACATTAATGCCTGTTTCTTTTGTGAACTTCTCAGATAAGTGTTTTAATATAGCCGTAGATTCGTCACGATAAGTATTACCTGCATCATCTTTCTTTTCTTCTCCTAGAACTCTATTTCCCCCGTGAGTATAAACACGAATAGTAGTTCCAGCTAGAGAAGTTAGATCAGCTGGAGTTGAGGATGCGGGTTTAGATGAGTTATCACTGCAACCTACAAGTAAAGTAGATGCCATTGCTGTCGTTAACAAAAAAGCAATTAATTTCTTTTTCATAATTTCCCTCCTATAATTATTTTTTAATTATTTTTTATTCAATATTATTATATAATATTTTCAGAATTAAATCATCATACTTTATTGCATTTTATATTAGTATATTGATATTTCTATCTTAAATGTTAATTTACTATTATTTTTATATATTATTTTGTGCATTATAACTATTGAATTATTGTATTTATATGGTTTTAACTGGTTATTTAGCCTTTAATAAAATTAATTAATATTATTTAGTTTTAATTAACTTTATTTTAGCTTAACTTTTTTAAATGTACGATGATTGATAATAAATAACAAAAAAGGATAGTTCCTAAGAACTATCCTTTTTTGTTTTATTCGTTTTTACCGCAACAAGACTTATACTTTTTACCGCTACCGCATGGGCAAAGGTCATTTCTGCCAACCTTTTCTTTCTTAACCACTGGTTTTGCACCTAGGCTATCATCTTGATGATTAATAGCTACTGGCTCTGCTACACGTTCACGTTTAATTTCTACGTTTTCTCTAATTCTTACATGATATAATGCTCTTACTGTTTCTAACTTAATATTTTCTGTCATTTCTTCGAAAATATCAAAGCTTTGGAAGCGATATTCTACGATTGGATCTCTTTGACCGTATGCTTGAAGGTTAACACCTTGTTTCATTTGGTCCATATTATCTAAGTGATCCATCCATTTTTGATCGATTACTTTAAGTAAAATAACACGTTCAATTTCTCTTAGTTGGTCACCAACTTCTTCTTCCTTAGCACTATATAATCTTTCTGCTTCTTCATTTAATCTTTGTTTTAATGATTCTACAGTAAGTTTCTCTTGTTCTTCTTTAGTAAAGTTCATATTTTCTATTGGCATAATGCTACGTAAATGTTCAAGCATCGCTGCAAGATTCCATTCCTCAGCATATTCAATACCATTAGTTGCATTATCTACAACAGTGCTAATAACATCTTTAGCCATAGCTATAACATTATCACGTAAGTTTTCATTTTTGAGTACTTTATATCTTTCAGTATAAATGATTTCTCTTTGCTCATTCATAATTTTATCATATTCAAGTAAATGCTTACGTACACCAAAGTTATTTCCTTCTACTTTCTTTTGAGCACGCTCAATAGCTGAAGAAAGGATTTTGTGTTCAATAGGCTCATCATCAGGAAGACCAAGCGCATCAAACATCTTAAGTGTTGATTCTGGTGTAAATAGTCTCATTAAATCATCTTCTAAGGCAAGATAGAATCTAGATTCACCTGGGTCCCCTTGACGTCCTGAACGTCCACGAAGCTGATTGTCAATACGTCTTGATTCATGACGCTCTGTACCAATGATTTTTAGACCACCTAAAGCTTGTACGCCTTCTTCAAGCTGAATATCTGTACCACGACCAGCCATATTGGTAGCAATCGTTACAGCACCTTTTTTACCTGCTAAAGATATGATTTCAGCTTCTTTTGCATGATACTTAGCATTAAGAACTTGGTGTGGTACACCTTCACGTTTAAGTAATTTACTTAAAAGTTCTGAAGTATCAATTGTTACTGTACCAACAAGTACTGGTTGTCCTTTAGCATGAGATGCTTTTATATCTTCAATAACAGCTTTGAACTTAGCATCTTTTTTCTTAAATACGATATCTGGATGATCTTTACGTAAGATAGGTTTATTAGTTGGAATAACAATAACATCCATACCATAAATATCTCTAAACTCAGCTTCTTCTGTAAGAGCTGTACCAGTCATACCTGACTTTTTAGCATATTTATTAAAGTAATTTTGGAAAGTGATTGTAGCAAGTGTTTGACTTTCTTTTCTAACTTCTACACCTTCTTTTGCTTCTATAGCTTGGTGAAGACCATCTGAATAACGACGTCCATCCATTAAACGTCCTGTAAATTCATCAACGATAATAATTTCGCCTTTTTCGTTAATGATATAGTCTTTTTCTTTATGCATTAAGTTATGTGCTTTGAGGGCGATACTAATATGATGTTGAATTTCCATATTTTCTGGATCTGCTAAGTTATCAAGTCCAAAATATTGTTCTGCTTTTTTCACACCATCTTGAGTAAGGGTTACAGTTTTTTGTTTTTCGTCTACTACGAAATCCCCTTCTTCTTCAATCTCTTCTCTCATAAGATTGCTCATAGCTGATTCTTCCCCTAATAGACGCCCTTTTGTTAAACGACGTACAAATACATCAGCTGATGTGTAAAGCTTAGTAGACTTAGAGCCTTGTCCTGAAATAATAAGAGGTGTTCTAGCTTCATCAATAAGAACAGAGTCAACCTCATCGATTACAGCGAAGTTAAGGTCTCTTTGTACCATTTCTTCTGCATAAATAACCATATTATCACGCAAATAATCAAAACCAAACTCATTATTAGTTCCATAAGTAATATCGCTATTATAAGCTTCACGTCTAGCATCATTTTTCATATCACTAAGGATACAGCCTACTGTAAGCCCTAAGAAGTTATGAACTTGTCCGATTTCTTGTGAGTCACGTTGCGCAAGGTAATCGTTAACAGTAACAACGTGTACCCCTTTACCTTCAAGTGCATTTAAATAAGCAGGAAGCATACCTACTAAAGTTTTACCTTCACCCGTTCTCATCTCTGCAATACGTCCGTTGTGTAGAATAATACCACCCATGATTTGTACACGGAAGTGTTTTTTACCTAATACACGCCAGCTAGCTTCTCTACATACGGCATAAGCTTCTGGTAAAATATCATCTAAAGTTTCACCTTTTGCCAAACGCTCTTTAAACTCTATAGTCTTATGTTTTAACTCATCATCTGAAAGCTTTTGCATAGCCTCGTCATATGATTCTACTTTTGCAACGATCGGTTCGATTCTTTTAAGCTCTCTTTGGGAGTGAGTCCCAAAAATTTTATCTATTAATTTCAAACTGTTCACCCTCTTTATTTGATATGTATGTTAAGTATTTCTCTCTGTCTTTTCCTTCTATCTATTCAAACATCAGCCTTAAGTATAACAAATATTAAATAGCATTACAACTAGATGCTTTATCCAATTATACCCATTATATTAGCTTTAAACGTGCTCAATTTCAAGCATTACGTTTAAAGTGTTTATATTGCGCACAAAAAAGGTGTAAGAACAAGCTTCAGCTCTTACACCCTTATCTCTTATTTTTATTCTAATATAGGTTCGATAAGACCATATGTGCCATTTTTTCTTTTGTAAACCACATTAACTTCTTCTGTCTCACCATCTAAGTAAACAAAGAAATTATGTCCTACTAATTCCATTTGGAGAACTGCTTCTTCTGCACTCATAGGTTTGATAGCAAATTTCTTTGTTTTATCAATTTTAAGTGCTTCTTCTGCAGTTTCTTCTTGCTCTAAGAAGCTTGGTGTGAACTCACTAACTGTATTTCTATGTTTGCTTCTTATTCTATTCTTATATTTATTGATTTGTTTTTCTATTACTGCTACCGCATCATCTATAATATTATACATGTTCTTGCCTTCAACTTCTGCCCTTAATACTGAGCCATTGAAAGGAATAGTAATTTCAATAATATGACTTAACTTTTCTACACTAAGTGTAATTTGTGCGGTAACATTATCATTAAAATATTTGTCTAATTTAACAATTTTATCCTCCACTGCATTTTCTAGTGCTGCTGTTAATTCGATATTCTTTCCATTAATGTTGTATTTCATATTGCATCTCTCCTTTCAACTCTATGAAATATCTATCTTTGTTATCATAGGGTTATACTATAATTATTCTACATTAAATATGCTTTTCCTCTTTTTTATAGTATATTTTTAAATTTAGTTTAAAATTCTAATATAAATTTAGTATGAATTAAAATGAGATCTTTTGTAAAAATAAAAGGCGACGATTTTCTAGATTAAAATCGTCGCCTTTTAAGCCTGATCTATAAATATGGTGCGTATTACACCTTCTTAAGCTTGTAAAAATTGGCTTATTACACGTTTATATTTTGTCATAACGAATAAGGTTACAGGAATCCCCATTACCATAACTACTAAGAATTCACCAAAGCCTACGCTTATCATTGCTGAGGCAAGGGCTACTAATGCGCCGTGTTCACTTGGTGGCATAAAGCCTGCGAAGTAAAGCATAGCTCCTACAATAAGTGCATTAAATACAACTGGCCAAATAGAAGCAATCCATATGCCCTTTTTACTTCCCTTAAAAATTTTAGCTGTATAGCTCATAGCGCCTACACTTATTAATGTCGCTAGTGTACCAAAAATACAATCAAGTACTGGTGTTGGTGAAAATAGAAGGTTTGCTAAGAAACACCCCAATGTTAGACCAATAGTAGCAAGTGGATTAAAATACGCTAAAAATACCATTATTTCTGATAAACGTAATTGTAGCGGCGTAAAGCTAATAGTCATAAATAAGCCTGTTAATGCCGCATAAATAGCTGCTACTAACGCTATTTGCACCAACTGTTTAGTCGTTATTTTTGTTTTCATCATTTTTATTTCCCCTTTTTAAATTAAATTTAGCCGAGGTAAATGATTAATCGATTATTCTTACAAATAAAAAAATCGTAGGAAATTCTTCCTACGATAAATAGACTGTAAGTAGGCGAACTAAAAAACAGAGTCTTCCCTTGAAAACCCCAGCTCACCGTTTGTTAATCTTATTATTTACCGTAGTTTTGTTTAAAGACAGGAGGCTTTCGAACTGTCTGTATATGATTGCTAACTTGTTAAGTATACTCTTTTACCAGCCATTTTTCAAGTTAGTCACCTTAGGAAAAATAATGAAGATTTTATTTTTCATTATTAATTATTAGTTATTGATTATTGACTATTGATTCTTCCTTAATTTTTTCCACTTTTTCATTTCTCACATGCATATATTCAGCCGTTATAACTGCTGCTAAAATCAAACTTGCTCCAATAATCATTTGCACTGTTAATGTTTCGCTTAAAATAAGAACTGATAAAGCTGTTCCAAATACAGATTCCATACATAGAATAATGGCAGCTCTTGAGGCTGAAGTATATTTTTGTCCTATAGTTTGGCAAAGAAATGCACAAAAGCTACTAAATACGCCTAAATAAACAACCGGTATAGCCATTTCCATTGTAATAGCCTTAGGTGGCTCTTCAAAGATCAAGGCACAAATAAAGCCTAGAATACAACAAGTAACCATTTGTAAAATAGCCAACACAATAGGATCCATTCGCCCTGTGTATTGACCTAGTGCTGCAATATGTGCTGCAAAAAATATGGCACATAAAATCCCTAAAAACTCACCACCACCAATACTCAATCCAGCTTCTTGGTTTAAATTTAAAAATCCAAAGCCTACTACAGCAATCAGACCTGCAATAAGATTGTATTTTTTAATCTTTTCTTTAAAAATAACAAAAGTAATAAAGGGAACAATAATAACATTTAATGCTGTTAAAAAAGATAACTTTCCTACACTAATATAAATGGCCCCTATGGTCTGAAAACTAAAGCCCAAAAATAAAAAAGTTCCAATCATGCACCCAGGTAATAAGTCTGACTTTTTAATGGTTTTAAACTTATTCCAAAATAAAATGATCATTAAAATGCTTGCTATAGCAAAACGAATGGTAATCATATAAAAAGGTGATAAGGTATCTAAGGATTTTGAAACTCCTATAAATCCTCCTCCCCATACAATAGCTGTTATTAAAAGTAATAAATCACCTATACCTTTGGGCATATTCTTTGTCTTAGTCATACGCTGTCATCCTCCACTATTTATGTACATATACTTAAATACTATAATCTATTTATTTTACTTATAAAAGAGTTTAATTTTTAAATTAATATTGTTTTTTCGATTTTATCCTGATTTTTCTACAAATTAAATTGATTTAACTGTTATTTTCTAAGTATTTAATAATTTTTTCATCTTATTTTGTTTATTTTACAAATATTTTTTCTATATATATGCTATAATTTTTCCAAAGGAGTGATTGAATGAATCATTTTAGACTTTCTTATTTAAAATTAAGTCGTAAACTTATGTTTATGTTTGTGTTAGTCAGCTTTATTCCAATGGTACTCTTAGGCATATTTTCTATTAGTAGCGCTAAACAATCTCTTACAAATTTGCAAGAACTTTTACTTACAAAACAACTCACTACTAATCTTCAAGTCGGCAATCGCTATTTATATAATGCCTATGGAGACATTAGCCTTAAAGATAATACTTTAGTTGCTTCTACTGGTAAACCTATTACAGCCGAAGATGAGGTCATTGATACCCTTGGAAAAGACTTAAATGTCTATGCTACTTTATTTGTTAAGACTAATGAGGGTTTCATGAGAGTTAGTACAAATGTGCTAAATGAGCAGGGCGAAAAAGCACTTAATACCTACCTAGATTCTTCTAATGCTGCATACAACATCGTTAGTAATGGTGAAGAATATGTTGGACATGCTCAAATATTAGGCAAGGATTATTTTACTGTTTATAAACCTCTAAAAGATTCTAATGATACTATGATCGGTATCCTCTTCTTAGGTGTTGCAACTAAGGACTCTTTAGTTGCTATTAGTAGTAGTATTCAATACGCTACACGCTCTACTATAATCGGTATTATTATCACCTGTTTATTAGGTCTTATTATCGCAATTCTTCTATCTAAATCCATTACAAAGCCTATCCAAGTTGTCATTAATCATGCTAAGAAAATCGCTGATTATGAAATAGGTGAAAGCTTACCCGCTACTTATAGCTCACGTCCAGATGAAGTAGGAGATTTAGCACGGGCAACTCTAAATATTCAAGACAATCTTAAAAACATGGTTCAGGAAATTAGAAGTGTTTCAAAAATGGTAGCTGACTCATCTACTCAGCTTAGCGTCAACTCTTCTGAAACCTCTGTAGCCACTGATGAAATAGCACGTTCCACTACAGAAATTGCTCAAGGGGCTTCTGATCAAGCTAGTAGTACTACTGAAGGCTTAAACAAACTTAAAGACCTTGGAGATTTACTAGACAAAGACAGTTACTCTGTTGATGCACTTAATCAACTTTCTGCAAATATCTTTGCACTAACTACTACAGGCTTAAATATTATCAATACCCTTACTACTAAAACTAAAGAAAGCAATACTCATGTTTCTGAAGTCTATAGTAGTATTATGAAAACTAATCAAAGTTCTTCTCAGATTGGTGAAGCTAGTCATTTAATTTCTCATATTTCTTCTCAAACTAACTTACTCGCTTTAAATGCTTCTATTGAAGCTGCTAGAGCAGGTGAACATGGACGTGGTTTCGCTGTAGTTGCTGAGGAAATTCGTAAATTAGCAGAACAAACAGCTGCCTCTACTAAAATGATTGATTCCTTAGTAGTTACTCTTCAAAAAGATGCTAGTAATGCTGTAGCCACCACTAGTAAAGTTAAAGAAACTCTAGTTATTCAAGCAGAAAGTGTACTTACTACAGAAACCAAATATAAGGAAATCGCTGCAGCTATTAATGAATCTACACAAATGGTTGAACTTTTACATCAATCTAGTAGTCTCTTGACATCTAAGAAAAATGAGCTCTATGAAACCATGCACGATTTAGCTCTGGTAGCCCAATCTAATGCTGCTGCCACAGAAGAAGCTTCTGCTTGCATAGAAGAGCAATCTGCCTCTATTCTAGAATTACTTAATTCTAGTAAGACTTTAGCTGAACTTTCTCACTCTCTACATAAATTAATTGAACGCTTTAAACTCTAATTCAAAAGGGATATCTTGAAAATATTACAAGATACCCCTTTTTTATTTTTCTTTTTTTCTCTTCTTCTTACCATTTAGTACAAAAAATCCTACATTATGTTAGACAATACTTAAAACACTTTAAATTTGTGGCAATATTAAAGCACAATCATCACTTTATTACATAGGAGGAGAAAAATATGAATAAAAAAGTTAAGAAACTTGGGTTATTCACTGCAGCTCTACTAACTGCCACTAGTTCCATACCACTTAGTTTATATACTAACATTAATCCTTTAAGTATTTATGCTTCCACCTTAAGCGCTACTTCTTATAATTTTGATTTTGAAACAGATGAGGAAGGTTGGGGACCCAGAGGTAGTGAGATAGTTGCTATTGCTACAGATGCAGCCTATAAAGGTAGCCAAAGCTTAAAAGTTACTAGTAGAAAAAGCAGCTGGAATGGACCTTCTTGCAATATTACTAGTCTTCTCCAAGAAGGGAAAACCTATCGCTTTTCAGCTTGGGTTATGTACAATGATAGCAATGCTAGTAATACCCAAAACCTAACTATGTCACTAGCTTGCACACCTACAGGTAGCAGTGAAACTTACAAAAATATTCTTTCAAAAAATGTTACTAAAGGTAACTGGACGTTATTAGAAGGTACCTACACTTATACTGGTGGCATGGATGCTATTAAACTCTATGTGGAAGGCGGCACCATGGATTTCTACATAGACAATGTTACTGTAGAAGCCTTAGATGATGCCAAGATTGAAACAGACATTCCTTCTATTAAAGAAGCTTATGATGACTATTTTAAATTTGGTACTGCTATTACTGCTAATACTTTAAGTCAGTCTAACAAAGATTTAATCTTAAAGCATTTTAATAGTTTAACTTGTGGCAATGAAATGAAACCTGATGCTATTTTGGACCGTGCAGCAACCCTTGCTTATATGGAGACTACTGGAGATCAAACTTCTCCTAAAATTTCCTTAACTCAAGCTGCTCCTATTCTTAATTTTGCAAGAGATAATCAGATTCCAATGCGTGGTCATGTTCTCGCTTGGCATGCACAAACACCTCGTTGGTTCTTTGCTGAAAACTACTCTACTGATAATAGTGCCCCTTTAGTTTCTAAAGATGTTATGCTTCAGAGATTAGAAAATTATATTAAAACTGTATTTGAAACATTAGAAGCTAAATATCCAGATGTAGAGTTCTATAGCTGGGACGTTGTTAATGAAGCCATTGACCCAAGTACCTCTAATGGTTATAGAAATCCTGGCACTGTAGCTAGCACCACTACTTCTTTATGGATGCAAGTAATAGGCGAAGATTTTATCCCAAAAGCTTTTGAATATGCTCGCAAATATGCTCCTAGTGGTACTTTACTAGCTTACAATGACTATAACGAATGTGAATCTACCAAGAGTAAATATATCTATGAACTCTGCAAAAAACTAGTTGCTAATGGTACCTTAGATGTAATTGGTATGCAACAACATAATAATATGTATAGCCCAAGTGTAAGTGAATTTGAAGCAGCTGTAAGAAAATATGCTTCTTTAGGTGTTAAAATAGAAGTTACTGAATTAGACATTACGACAACAGACCTTTCTACCTCTGGCTTTACAGCTCAAGGTACAAGATATAAAGCCTTTATGGATGTTTTGAAAAAACTCAAAAAAGAAGGCATTGATATTAATGCAGCTGTTGTTTGGGGTACAATAGACTCTGAATCTTGGAGAAGTAGTCAAGCACCTCTTTTATTTGATGCTAACTTTAAAGCAAAACCTGCCTTCTGGGGTGTTATAGGTGATACTAAGCCTGTAGATCCGGTTGACCCTACAGATCCTACAGATCCTACAGACCCAGTTGACCCTGTTGATCCTTCTGCAACAGTTACTCCTGTCGTTACAGTTAAGAGCCAAATCAATAGCTCTATAGCTCAGCAATATACAGTTACAGCAAGTGGTACTACACCTCTTGATTTATCTTTGCTTAAGATTCGCTATTACTATTCTAAAGATGGTAATAAGACTCAAGCATTCTGGTGTGATACTGCTGGCATTACCCTAACTAAGGCTCCTTGGTATGTGAATTATACACCTTCTGTTAAAGGAACCTTTAATGATGGATATCTTGAAATCAGCTTTAAAGATGCCGTCACCCTCTCCCCTTCTGAGGCTAGCTTAAAATTTGATATTCGCTTTAACCAACAAGATTGGTCAAGCTATACCAATTTTAACGCTGGTTCTATAGAAATCGTTTATGACGGCAAAACTATAAAGTAGTAGGATCCCCTAAGTGTCACATTCCTACTAAACCTAAAATAGCCGACTGACTTAGTGTTATCTACTAATTCAGTCGGCTATTTTATTAATTTAAAGGTACACCATAATGGCTGGCTACGTCTTTTAAACCTTGAAGAATCTCATCTTTTCCATAATCATGTTCCTCTAAAAATGTTTCATCTAGTTGATTTAATCTGTTATAAAAATCTACTACTAATTCTAGATAGCGTAAATCAGAAGTGTTCATATATTCATAAAGTATATTTTCCGCTTCGTTAATCTCTCCCTTATCTATCATACCCCTAAGCTTCATATATAGTTCATCAGTAAATGACTCTTCCTCTTGTACCTCATAAATAACAGTCTCTTTATTAAAGAAAATCTTAGCTATAGCTCTTGCTAAGCCTTCTATTTGAGTTAAAATATAATCGTTTTTTAACACGCCCTAGACACTTCCTTTATTATTTTTTATAACATTCTATACTACTTGTCTTATTGTTTCAAGTTAAAAGTTAACGTACAACATTTTTTATTATTGATCCTTAATTTTCGATCCTTAATTACTTAACATACATTACATATATCAGGATAAGATAACCTAGCTCTGCTAATTCGCAAATGCAGCCTAGGATATCGCCTGTTATGCCATCAATCTTTTTGTAAACCGAGTGGACAAACAATCTAACGGCTATTATAAGCACTAAAAGACTTCCTAACTGCATCAAGATGCTTAGAAGCGTTATTTCACCTACTATAAGCATTACTATTGTTGTAATGACTAACATAATAAGGAACGTGCCCATTAAATAAGATGTGCTTACTTTACCAATAAAGAGATTGCCCATACCTTTCTCTCTAGGAGTTTTTGTTTTATAACAAGCTACTACTTGCATGCTGCGGGCTACAACTGGCATAAGTAAAATACCCCAGAGCAAGCCTTGTTCTAACAGTGCGTATATAAAGCCTGCTTTAAGTAATAGAACAAGTAAAATAGCCAGAAGGGCATTGGTTCCTAGCCTTGAATCTTTCATAATTTCTAAAATACGTTCTTTATCTCTGTAACTATAAAGTCCATCAAATGTATCGCCTAAACCATCTAGATGCAGTCCTCCCGTTAGGATTACCTCACCTATTAAAATCATAATAGTCGCAATGTACGTATTAAACAACCCTTGACTCACTAATCCTATGGCATAGTAGAATAGGCCTAAAACTAATCCTACGACAGGAAAATAAATCATACTTTTATGAAACTCTTCATCTATCCCTGTATCCACTGGTATAGGGAGTCTGGTCATAAACTGCATAATACCTATTAATCTTTTCATTTTTTCTCCCACTATCCTTTTATTTTCATAGGAATACCACTTATCACAAAATAAACTTCGTCGCTTGCTCTTGCAATTAGCTGATTCATACGCCCTATAATGTCTGTATAGATTCTAGTAAGTCTATTATCTGCTACTGGAGATAAACCTATTTCATTAGTAACGAAAACAAAATAAAGCTCTGTTTTCTTAACTGCTTCTAAAAGCTTTACAAACGCTTCTTTAATCATTTGTTCTAACTGATTTACCTCTTCTTCTGAAAGCTTATCATAATCTAGGTTTTCTTTAAACATAAGGTTATTCACCATTAGCGTCACACAGTCTAAAATAACCGTTTGATGTTCTTTAGCAATCTCTGCTATTTGCCCTGCTATATTTTCATATATTTCATAAGTTGTCCACTCACTAGGGCGCATTTGCTGATGCTTTCTTACACGTTCTTTCATTTCCTCATCAAAAGGAATACTTGTTGCAATATAAGCCGTTTGATTCTGCCTCGCCTTGCAAAGTTCTTCCGCATAACTACTCTTTCCAGACCTTGCACCACCTGTTACAAGAATTATTTTGCTCATTTTCTCACCTCTTTCTAACCGCTCTCCATTCTCTACCACCTATAATACCGTATAATCTTCTTTATCCGTATCACTTCCATAGTACTTAGTGTTTTGAACTTAACAGTTACTTGCCTCTCTTGTTGCCATATTTTCATATAAATAATTAGCTGTATCTAGTAGAGGGAAAAGTAAAATCCCCCCCGAACCTTCTCCGAGTCTCATATCTAAATGCAAAATTGCTTTTAAATCTAATAACTCCAGAGCCTTTATCGTTCCTGGCTCTGCAGAATAATGGGAGGCAATCATGTAAGAAGTCGCTTCTTCATGAAGGTTTTTAGCAAGTAATGCTGCGGCATAAGAAATAAAACCATCTAAAATAACTGGTACTCTATGAGCTGCTGCCCCTAAAATAGCACCTGCCATAGCACCAATCTCAAAGCCTCCTACTTTCATAAGTACATCTATAGCATCTTCTTTATCTGGATTATTAAGAGCAATGGCTTCTCTAATAATATTAGCTTTATGTACCACCTTCTCTGGTGCTAAACCTGCCCCCCTACCCGTCACTTCTGTAGGATCACAGCTTGCAAAGACAGAAATAATGGCACTAGAAGGTGTCGTATTAGCAATACCCATTTCTCCAATTGCTAATACTCTGCTTCCTTCTTCTATAGCTTTTGTCGCTACCTCTATTCCTACCTCCAAACATTTGATAGCTTCCTCCCTGCTCATGGCTGGGCCTTTATGCATGTTAGAGGTTCCTTTTCTAATTTTATAATCTAATACGCCCTCTAATTTTTCTTCACAATTGACCCCAACGTCTACTGCAATTACTTTTGCTTTCATATACTTTGCCAAAGTCCCCACTGCACAAATACCTGACGCAAAATTAGGAATCTGGGCTTTAGTTATCCACTGCGGATCTGCTGCTACACCTTCTTCATAGACACCATGATCCCCAGCAAAAGCCACTACGGTTTTCTCTTCTATCTCAAAGCTTACACTTTCATAAATACCTGCTAGCTGTACACATAAATTCTCCAGATAACCCAGGCTTCCTAATGGTTTACTCAAAAGGTCTATTTTTTGCTGGGCTTTAGCCATTATTTCTTTATTTAAAGGTTTTATTTGTTTTAAGGTTGCTTGTAAATGCTCCATCATCTAATCTCTTTCTTTTATTTTTACTTTCTATATTCCTAACTTAATGTATTAATGTTTTTATATTTTTAGAAGTACAGTATAACATATAAGACCTCTTAGTTTAATATAAGCCCTTCTTTTGCATTTATCAATTTTACAAGTCTTGTACTATATAAGTAGGCAATACTTAGAAAATAATGATATAATAAACTTATTAAACTTTTATACTTTACAAAGGAGGAGCTATACAAATGTACATCATTAGACCAAAAAAATTACTACTATTTTTAACTCTCTTACTTTCCTTAACTTTATTATCCATCCCTTCCTTCGCTAAAGCAATTCAGATTACTCTAGATGGTAAAGTTCTGACAAGTCCCTCTGCTCCTATTCAAGAAAAGGGGACGACCTTAGTACCTCTTCGTGTGATTAGTGAGAATCTAGGTGCTAAAGTGGACTACAATAAAGTAACTAGCGAAATTACACTTACTAAAAATAATACTCATATTCTACTTACTATAGGCAAAGCTACTGTTAAGGTAAATGGCGTAGTTTCTGAGCTTCAGACATCTCCCAAGGTAATTAATAATACTACCATGGTTCCCTTACGTTTTATTAGTGAAAATCTAGATTGTCAGGTTGAGTGGATTAGTCAAAAAAGCTTGGTAGTCATTACTACTGGAGGTACAAATACTAAATCTTTACCTATTGCCACCTTAAAAATTAAAGGGTATGGCACAGTAAGCCTAGAACTTTATCCTCAGTTAGCTCCTAATACCGTTAATAATTTTATTACTCTGGCTAATAGTGGCTTTTATGATGGTCTTACCTTCCACCGCGTCATTGAAAACTTTATGATTCAAGGTGGCGACCCTAACGGTAATGGTACTGGCGGCCCTGGTTATAGCATTGCTGGTGAATTTACTGCTAATGGCTTTAACGCTAATACACTTTCTCATACAAAGGGTGTTATTTCTATGGCGAGAGCCTTTAATCCTGATTCTGCAGGTAGTCAATTCTTTATTATGTCTGCTGATAGTACTTATTTAGATGGTCAATATGCGGCTTTTGGAAAAGTTATTTCTGGTCTCGATATTATTGAAAAAATCCAACTAGTAGATACTAATAGCCAAGACCAACCTCTTAAAGCTGTTACTATTGAAAGTATACGCGTAAATCCAGGTACTCTAAAAGTTACAGAACCTATTAAAATTGCAGATTAATAAAATGAATAGCCGATTGAGATATTTTTTCTTCAATCGGCTATTTTTTTACCCATTTCCATAAGTGCCTTCATTTTTTTCATTACATGTTCATAGGCATTCTTATCATGCGGCTTAGTACAAGCCTGACAACTTTTAATCCCATTTTCTAAATAGACATAATTACCACCACACTGATCCTTTAATGTATAAAGTGGACAATAGCAAAATAAACAGTTAAACTCTTCCTCATTTTTAAGCTTATGACAAGGAAAATACTCACATGCTTTATTCTGCATAAATTTATAGTTTTCCATATACTATTTCCTCCTTCATTACTTATATATTTTTACAATTATTCATCCATATAAACAAAAATTTGATAGGGCGTTTATGAGAAAGGCTTATGGGAGGAAATGAGAGGGCAGATCTATCTTCCAGGGTTCCGGTTCAAATTTTTTGATGCACTAGGCTCGTTTATTTGGATGAACGTGCGAAAACTCGCTACGCTCAGACACTCGCACTAAAATCCATCCAAAACACTTGCCAAGTGCCTCTAAAAAATTCTTCCAAGTCACTCTTCCAGATAGCTCTCCCCTCTCATTTCTTCCAAACGTTATTAAGCCCATAAACGCTCCTGACAGTAAAGCGGCTTGAGAAAAATATGATGGTATTTTAAACTTATACGCCATTCTATCATATCTCGTTCTAGCAATAATAACGTATAGAGCCCAGCAATTCTTAACTAAGGATTTTCTCCATTTCTCTTCATTCACAATAATGTATAAAGTTTCTTTGTAGTTTATTCTTGTAAAGTAGTAGCCAAGACAAGAGAGGATGGGGATTGGTGTAGGGGGCCTTGGAGGTGAGCTTAGCAGTTCTTAACGAAGTAACCCTTATGGGTTTTAGGCTGAGTGTTTGAGCGCTAGCGAGTTTTCAGCCGTTCATAAGGGCTACGAGTTTAGAACTGCTTAGCGAGCCGAGACAGCAACCGGAACCAATCACCATTCTCGGATGACTTGGCGGCACCTTACTATATATCTTGTTATTCAAATTTTTATTTAGATAACTTATCTTTATCCTACAATTTCCCCCATAGCCTTTAACAGTCTTTCATTATCTTCCTTACCTTTAATGGCTATCCTAACAAAACGCTTATTTAGCCCCTTAAAATTAGAAGCATCTCTTATAAGAATATTGTACTTTATAATCATTTGCTCTTTTAATGCCTGACTGGTCATAGTCTTAAGCTCAATTAATACAAAATTAGTAGTTGTTGGATAGACCTTTATATGCTCTAGCTCGCCTAAAGCGCTTAATACGTTATGACGTTCTTCTTCAAAATAGACTTTTGTTCTCTTTTGATAAGCTTCATCCTTTAGTAAGACCTCTGTTAAGTACTCTGCAAAACCATTGATAGACCAAGGTTCTTTAAAGTAATACATACGTTTTAATAAACTTTCATTACTGGTTATGCCATAACCTAATCTTAACCCTGGTAGACCGAAAAATTTAGTAATAGCTTTAATAATAATAAGTTGGTCATAACTTTGCACCAAAGGCATTAAACTATATTTTTCTTCCTCTAGCACAAACTCCATAAAGGTTTCATCTACAATCAGTAGTTTCTGCATTTTTTGCATAAGGCTAGCTATAGAAGTCAGGTCAAAAACGTTCCCTGTAGGATTATTGGGATTACAAATAAATAGGCCATCTATTTGATGTAATTCTTCTTTAAGCTTCTCCTCATTTAATACAAAGCCTTGAGCTGCTTCTAGCTGGAAATTTACAATTTCTAAACCATTTAATCTAGCACTTCTCTCATACTCAGAAAAAGTGGGATTAATGATCCCTAACCGAAAAGGCTTCTTCTTTTCTTTACTACTCTGTCCTAACGCTTTCATAAGCAAGTACATGATTTCTGTAGCACCGTTGCCAGGTATAATTTGCTCCATCTTACAGCTTAGATAATCACCAATTGCTTTTCTCAGCTCTGTATAATGAATATCTGGATAGTTTTCGCAGCTTTTAAGAGCACCTTGCACCCTACTTACTAAATGCTCACTTACAAAAGGATTAATATTAGAGCTGAAATCTATTATTTCCTCTTGCCTCTTCCCATAAAGTAATGCTACTTCAGCACTATTTGCCCCATGTCCTAAATCCATCATGTATGCTTTCTCCTCTTTCTATACTATTACAATAAGCCAAAAACCACTAAAGATGAGTAGTCCAACTATTGAAGTCATATACATGAGCTGATTGACTCTTGTAATATCTCTATTTTCTAAACTCCTCGTAGCATCTCCTATGGTTGGTTTCACTACAATCTCACCAAAATAAACATTAGTCCCACCTAATTGAACACCTAAAGCTCCAGCTGCTGCGCCTTCTGGATAAGCACAGTTAGGACTTTTATGATTCTTCCTATCACGAATAGCAATTTTTAAGCAGTTCTTAGCGTCAAAGCGTAAGAATACACTTGCCACAGTCATTAAAATAGCAGTGAGCCTTGCTGGCACATAATTAGCTATGTCATCTATTTTAGCAGAAGCAAAACCTAAGTCCTTATACTTCTCATTTTTATAACCCACTGTAGAATCTAATGTATTAATAGCCTTATAAGCGAAGGCTAAAGGTGCACCTCCAATAAAGCCATAAAATAAAGGTGCAATAACCCCATCTACTGTATTTTCAGCTACTGTTTCCACTGTTGCACGGATAATTTCCTTTTCACTAAGCTTAGAGGTATCTCTACCTACTATATAAGAAAGCTGCAACCTTGCTTTTTCTAAGTTGTCTGTTTCTAGTACTCTTTTTATTTTATTCGCTTCATCGCCTAAACACTTAGTGGCTAAAGTCGTATACAGTAACAAACTATTGATAATGTAATAAAGTAGCCAATGCACCTTTGCTAGGCTTAATACGAAACACACTACTGCTACTGTAGTTCCCACAGTGATAAACCACAAAATAAAACCACCTACCTTTAGGGCTCTTGGCGTTTTCGCTACTCTTCTAATCTGCTTTTCACACCATCTAATAAGTCGTCCAATATACCTTACAGGATGAGGAAAGTTGTAAGGGTCTCCGAATATCAAATCTAGTACATATGCCGTGATTAAACACCCTAGCATCATCATTGCATTTCTCCTCCTACACTTAGCAATCTTTCTATAGCCTCTAAATGACTATAAAAGTGGAGATGTAAATAAGTAGCTAATGTATTTCCTTTTGTATAACCACCTAGCCAAGTCTCACCACCTTTTTCCTTTTGCATTTTGTAAGCTGCTTTTTCATTTGTGTAAAACTCCGAATGATGAAACTCATGTCCTTTTAAAACCTGTCCCTTAGTAGAAAGTAAAGTATCTTCCTGGGCAGTTCCAAAGCAGTAGCCAAAGCGTTTTAAACCTTTCGTCATACGGCTCTCCCCTTCAAAGATTCCCACCATTTCATAGCTTTTGCCTTCATTATCTATAAGCCGTTCACCGAGATACATAAGCCCCCCACATTCAGCATAAATAGGAAGGTTTCCTTCATGTGCTTCTTTAAGTGCTCTCCTCATTTCTATATTAGTTTCTAGTTCTGCTGCAAAGATTTCTGGGAAACCACCACCGATATAAATCAAATCACACTCTGGTAAACTTCTATCTCTTAAGGGGCTAAAATAAGTAAGCCTTACGCCAAAATCCTCTAATAGCTGTAAATTGTCTTGGTAATAAAAATGAAACGCTTCATCATAAGCTACAGCTATCGTTCTAAGCTTGCGATCTTGTTTAATAATAGGCCTAAAGGAGCTAGTAACAGCTTCACCTTTTGCAAGCTCTAAAAGTAAGTCTAAATCGATATGTTTTTCCACTGCTCCCGCTAAAGGCTGTATCTTCTCTTCCAAAGCCTCTAATTCCTCACTAGGCACAAGCCCTAAGTGCCTAGAAGGCAAACTAAAAATATCCTCTGGTGGTAAATAGCCAATAACCGGTATATGGCAATACTTTTCAATTGCTGCTTTTACTAGCTTAAAATGACTTTCTGTTTTAATCCCATTAGCAATAACCCCAGCTATATTCACTTCCTTATCAATCATTTGATATCCTAGTACCATAGCTGCACTAGAAGCGGCCATAGCCCTTGCATCAATTACTAAAACAACTGGTAATTTTAAAAGTTTTGCAACTGACGCACTACTACATTCATCAATAGAACTTCCTTTTCCATCATACAATCCCATTACACCTTCAACTACTGCAATATCAGCATCCTGCATACTTCGATTAAATAAATATTTAACTTGTTCCTCTTCTAGCATATAAAGGTCTAAATTTCTAGAGGCCCTTCCTGTTACCTCCGTATGATAAGCTGTATCAATATAATCCGGTCCTACCTTATAAGGTTGCACCTTAAGGCCTCTTTCTTGCAGCGCCTTCATTATCCCTAGTGAAAGTGTTGTCTTTCCAACGCCACTAGACGTTCCTGCAATCAATAATTTTTTCATTTCTTTTCTACTCCTAAAATATCATAAATAGCTGACATATCTACATGTTCTCTAATCACTTGTGCTAACTTATCATATTCACCTTGCTTAAAGGTTTCAAAAGAAGTGATGCTGCTTTCTAATGGCCCCAAACCTTTCTTAGCTCTTATAGCATTTAAAAGCTCTCTAGTGAAACCAGCCTCATCAAAAATCCCATGTAAGTAGGTCCCAAATACATTTCCCTCTGCATTACATGCTCCTTCTACTTCACTTACCGTCTCACCTAAACGCTTAGTAAAAGTCATTAAAGGCTGCACTTTTTTTAGAGTCTTTGTTACACCCATATGAATCTCATAACCTTTTACCTTCGTAGATGTTACAGCTCCAAGTATCCCTGGTAATGTAGCATTTATAACGCCTTCTACTTGAGTCGTTACCTTCTCACCTTCTAGTATCGTCTGAGTAGGAAGTAATCCAAGGCCATAAGCTTTCTTGATATTGCCTTCTACACCATAAGGATCTGCTATCTTTTCACCCAACATTTGATAACCGCCACATATGCCCATAATGAGAGTCCCTTGTGCATGCAATTTATGAAGTTCTATATCTAGTCCACTTTCTTTCAAATAGGCTAAGTCTTTCAGCGTGTTTTTACTTCCTGGTAAAATAACAAGGTCAGGCGTCCCCATTTTTTCACCACGTCTTATATATCTTAGTTGTACATCTTCTTGTATTTCTAACATATTAAAGTCTGTAAAATTAGAGATATGAGGTAGGTGGATAATAGCAATATCAATGGCATTATTTTTACCTGCCGTTTGATGAAATCGGCTTGTTAAACTATCTTCGTCTTCTACCTTTAAATAGGTGTATGGTACAACTCCTAGCACGGGGATTTTAATTAGATCCTCTAGCATCTTAATGCCAGGTTCTAAAATACTACGATCTCCTCTAAATTTATTAATAATAACCCCTTTAACTCTAGCTCGTTCCTCCTGCGTTAAAAGCATAATGGTTCCTAAAATAGAGGCAAATACACCACCTTTATCGATATCTGCAATTAAAATAACTGGTGAATCTGCTATTTCTGCCATGCCCATGTTGACAATATCTTTATCTCTTAAATTAATTTCTGCTGGACTTCCTGCTCCTTCAATCGCCACAACGTCATATTCTCTACTTAAAGCCTCATAATGTGCTTTAATCATTTCTGCTAACTGCGGCTTGAATTCATGATACTCTCTAGCAGTCATATTACCATACACTTTGCCATTAACAATGACTTGTGAACCCTGGTCACTGGTAGGCTTTAGTAAAATAGGGTTCATTCTAGCACTAGGCTTAACCCCAGCTGCTTCTGCTTGAAAAACCTGTGCCCTCCCCATTTCTAAGCCTTCTTCCGTAATAAAGGAATTAAGTGCCATATTTTGAGATTTAAAAGGAATGACTGTCAGCCCATCTTGCTTAAACACTCTGCAAAATCCAGCAGTTAACAAACTTTTGCCTACATTAGAGGCTGTTCCTTGAAACATAATACTTTTTCCCATATGTGCTCCTTTAATAATAATTAATTAATAATTAAGAATGAATAATGAAAAATACATGGCGATCCCTAATTTTACATTGTTATTCACTCTATTTCTATTTATGATAGTGGCAAAATATACGCTTTCTTAGAGCATTAAACAAATAAAAAGTCTCCCACATCGGGGAGACTTTTACTTATATAAGACATAGATTCTATCCTATTACTCCGAAAAAAGCTACTTTACGTCCTTCTAACCTCTTTTCTTTTATAGGCAAAGCTACTTATGCTAGTTAGCATCATCTCTATACTAGTTTTCTTATGGATAAGCCTCTTTCCCACCGAAAGATTCTTTTAGTTACTTAAGGTAGGTCTCCTGGCTTATAATTCATCCCTTCTGCTGCCTTCCCATAATGAAATTACAGTGGCTTGTATGCAGTTAGTCCTTATATACAGTAGCGGGGGCTGCAGTGTTTCACACATTTCCCTATTAAGCTTTATAAAGCGCCTTAAATAATTACTATTCATTTCTTCTATTCTAGCATAAGTATTCGTATTTTAAAACGCCTCATAATCATTTGGCTTTACTTATTTATCCTCTATTTAAAATCTTTCTTCTTCCAAATATTAAGGCTAATACGATAAGAAATGTAATAAATAACCATACCTATTACAGTCATAAGTATTGGCATAATATCATCTAGCTTATTGATATATCCCACAATACCTTGATCTACTAACCCCAAATTACTTATTGTATTGGCACCTACAAATATGAGAACATAGCTAAACATCAAATAATATCTAGCTTTAATTGTTCCAAAATAAAAAATAACTGGTAAGATGACACTATGGTAAATAGCTCCTACTAAGAAGGTAACAGCTAGCATTATAGGCACCATCTTAAGTATTTCTTCAATCACCATATGCTGCTGAGTTATGAAATTAAACCATAAACCTATTTGTGCAACAATACAGCCCCCTATAAGATAAATAATACTTTCTATATATCTTGACGTACACATTTCTTTTCTACTTACAGGCATAGCGGCTGTCATTAGTTCTACTTTGCTACGTTCTTCATACGCCATAATACTATAAGTTAAAATATATCCAATAAGTGCAGGCATAGCAACACCAAAACCAATACTCCACATAGGCATGAATAAGCAAAATATAATACTTGTTACTAAAGCTGATTTAATCGAAGTGATTAAATAAATCCAATTTTTCTTAATGAGTAAAAACGTTCCATTCACCTTCTATTCCCCCTTCTTACTAGATAATAGCACCATAACATCTTCAATAGTTGGTGTTACATATTTCACTTCATCTCCAAAAAGCTCATGAGCGAGTGTCCTACTTCTAACTAGTGCTTCACCACCTAGGCTTGTTTGTTTATATCCTAGTAGCTCTTTTTGAATTTCTTTAGCAAATAAATGCTTTGGCCCCTTTACAATGCAGTAATTGTTTAAAAGCTCATCTTTTTCTACTTGCATTTCAATACGACCATTTCGAATATAGACTAAATAATCACCTGCTTTTTCAAGGTCAGAAGTGATATGAGTAGAATAAAAAATAGTGACTTCTTCATTTTGCATATGCTCCATTAATAAATCAATCATCTCGCTTCTTACAACAGGATCAAGCCCTGCTGTTGGCTCATCTAAAATAATAAGTTCTGGCTTATGAGCAAGAGCTACAATAAGTGCAAATTGCTTTTTTTGACCTGTAGATAGCTCACCATACTTTTTATCTTCTTTTAATCCAAAGCGCCCCATGTAGTTATTAAAAAGCTTTTCATCCCAGTCCTTATAAAAAGGCTTTACCATACGTTTAATATTTTTAAGCTTAGCTTCTTGAGGATAACCTGTTGGTTCCCCCACGTATCCTATTTTTTCTTTGATTACTTTAGCATTTTCACTTACTCTCATTCCATCAATCATAACTTCCCCTGCATCAGGAATAAGCATATCTAGCATCAACTTAATGGTAGTCGTTTTCCCCGATCCATTTTCACCTATAAAACCAGTAATATAACCTTTCTTAATACCTAGTTTTGGAATATTTAATTCAAATCCATCAAAATGCTTTTTAATTCCTTTAAAAATCACTGCTTCCATCTTCTATACCTCCTCATAAATAACAGCTACACGTTCTTGAAGTTCTTCTAAGGTCATCTCTATACTTTTGGCTGCCACTACAATAGCTTCTAGCTTTTCTTCTAGTTGACTCATTTGCATTTCCTTTAGTCTCTCTTTATTAGCTAAAGAAACATATGTGCCCTTCCCTGGAGTCGTTTGTACAAAACCTTCTGCCTCTAAATCCTCATAAGCCCTTTTCACAGTGATAATGCTTACCTTTAGTTCTTTTGCCATCATACGAATAGAGGGTAACAAAGTACCTTGCTCAATTTCTCCCTTTAAAATGTGTGCTTTAATTTGGCTGATAATCTGTTCATAAAGAGGCGTTGCACTGTCATTTACAATGATAATATCCACATTTTCATTCCTTTCTCACTTTTTAATTCACAATTTTATCCACTTATCCATGTTTTTTTATTTTTATCTGATTTTACTTCTGATTTTTTATAACTTAAGCTTCTTTGCCATTTGTTTATCAATTTAATTGGCCTCATTTTCACTCATTAATAGACGTTACGTTTATAGCCCTACCATATCTGTGTATAACATATACACTGTACATATACTGTATATACTCTATATATACAGATAATAACTCTATATTTTTATATTGTCAATAGCTTATAATACAATCATTAAACTCGTTTAGAAAATAAATATAACGCTTTATTACTAGAATGTAAGAAATAAATCCGTCTAACTGTAAGATTTCCCATGTATAGTAAGTACTATAAATTGGTTATATTTAAATAGGGTAACCTAGTACTAAGGAGGTATTTATGAACGATAATCCTGGAAACTATCTTACGAAATCCCAAACTTATAAAATGACTATAAAATCGAAGAAAACACTTAGAAGAAAAAAACTAATGCATTTTGCTTATTATAGCTCTTTTTGGTTACTTGTTCTGTGTGCAGCTATTTTAGTGAAGCAAGCCTTCTTTTCTTTTCCAACTTCTTCATTTCCTGAGACCATTCCCCATTCAGATAATAGCCCTGACATCTTAACAAGCTCCGACTATTTAGATTATCCGGATTCACTTCTAGAGCTTGCAGCAAAGAAACCAGAGACTGTCGGCTTTGTTAAAAACTACGGCAATTATCTTGCAAACTTAGATTCTAAAGCACCCATTTCTATAGTGCATGACTATACCCCTGGGGAAATCCCTTTGTTTATTCAATGGGATACTAGATGGGGATATGAATACTATGGAGATGACTTTATTGCCGTAAATGGTTGTGGACCTACTTCTCTTTCCATGGTCGCTGTAGGTCTTACTGGAAATACAGACTTAAATCCAAAGGTTGTAGCAGACTTTAGCTATGAACAAGGTTACTTAGTAGAAGGACGTGGATCTAGCTGGGATCTTATGACAAAAGGTGCTAGTACCTTGGGGCTTACTAGTGAAGAATTACCATTATATGATGCTACTATTCTAAACCACCTTGCTAATGGCAATCCTATTATTGCCAGTATGAGACCTGGAGACTTTACTACTTCAGGACACTTTATTGTTTTAACCGGTATTGCTCCTGATGGAAAAATTATTGTTAATGACTCTGATAGTCTAATTAGAAGTAACCAAACGTGGGATTTGGATACACTTACTACACAAATAAAGAACCTATGGGCTTTTAGCCTATAGGTTCTTTATTTATTAAGTCTATTTTTGTATTTACCTGAATTAAATATTTTTGTAGAATAATATGAATAGTTGTACTATAATGTAGCTTATATGTATATTTATTATTTAACTCTATTTACATACAGAAGGGAACTTATTATGCGCAAAAGTGGAATTGTCATTAAACTTATTTCATGCTTTTTAGTGGTTGCTATTGTACCACTTACATTTCTAAGTATCATGTCTATTCAAAAATCCCGTGAGGTTCTAGCTAATAATATGCAACTTACTAGCTTTCAAACACTAAACGAAAGTAAAAATAGCTTTGAACTTTATTTAAAAAATCTAGGTCAACAATTGAATATCCTTACTCGAAAAAATGAATTGAAACATATGGAGGATAGTGGCTCCTTAGAAACTAATATTATAGCCATTGAAGACTCCATTGTTGCTGCTCTTAAAACAACAGAAGGTTCACTAAGAGGTTACTATGCTACTAATACTGGTAAGGTTGTTACAGCTTGGTATACTGTTGAAAATGGAAAAAACATTCCTCATCATACCTTTGAACAACAAGATTATACGAACAAGCCTTGGTTTAAAAATTCAATTGGTTCCTCTTATAGGAATGGGGTATATGCAGTTTTCACTGAACCTTATGTTGACCCTGCAACTAATCAGCTTATTATCACTGTTTCTCAAGAAGTTGAAGCTAATAGAGAACAAGTAGGTTGTGTTGCCATCGATATTTCTTTTGAGCAAATCAAAAAATTTGTACAAAATATAAACCTATTAAATACAGGATACGTTCTTCTAGCTGATGCTGATGGTAATATTTTAGTTAATAATATCCGTAATACGTTTATTAAATCTAGTTTAAACGAACTTCCTAATTGGAACGATATTAAGAACCAAAACCAAGTTAATACGGGAGTTACTTTAAATAATCAAACTGTTAATGTGGTTATTCTTAATGATGAGCTTACTGGCTGGAAACTAGTGGGACTTATTAGCGAAAAAGAAATTTCAGATAGCTTAAATACTATTATTTACTTCACTATCGGAACTGCCATTATTGGAATTATTTTAGGTATTATTATTGCTATAGCCATTACTACTATTATAAAACGAAGGCTTAACTATATGAACAAAGCTGTTGGTGATGTAGCTAAAGGTAACTTAAGTAAACGTATTCAGCTAGTTGGTAATGATGAATTTACTGATTTAGCTCGTAACTTTAATAAAATGATTACAAGTATGTCCACCCTCATTCGAAATGTTGACTCAGCTTCTCATGCACTATTAAATTCCTCTGATGAGATTGCTGCTATTAGTTCTGAAACTAGTACTTCTACTAAAAATGTATTCGCTGCTATTACTGATGTGGCTCATAGTACTACTAACCAAGCTTATCGTATACAGGAAGCAAGTTCACATGTGGACAATTTAGGTAGCATTTTATCTGAAACTAGCTCATTTGTTAACAAGCAACTAACCTCCTCTAAACAAAATGATGTAGATACCGATTCTACAACTATTTTGAATGATATTTTTACTAGAGCTACAACGAGTACTTCTATTGCTATTACCAAAGTAGAGAATATAGCCGCTGATTCCGAAGAAGTTGCTGCAGCTGCTGAAGAAGTTACTGAACTAACTAAAAATGTTAATCAATCTCTCATTAAGTTAGATGAACACACGGATAAACTTAGATTAACGGCTAATGAATTGAATTCTGCTCTTTCTCATTTTAAATTAGAAGAATAGATACTTCATTAAATTAATCCACAAAAAGCCATGTAAAGTTAGAAATACTATTCTATCTTTACATGGCTTTTGCATTCACAAGGTATATCTCTTCTATTTAAAGTTTTTTTACAAATTCAGATTTAAGTTTCATGGCACCAATCCCATCAATTTTACAATCAATGTTATGTCCATCTGTAGCATCTTCAATTAAACGGATGTTTTTTACTTTTGTCCCGATTTTAATAACTAATGAACTTCCTTTTACTTTGAGGTCTTTAATTACTGTTACAGAATCTCCTTCATTTAAAACATTGCCATTTGAATCCTTGATAACATTCACATCTTCATCGGATGTTTCTGTCCCTGGTGTCCACTCATGAGCACATTCTGGACAAACTAAAATAGTCCCATCTTCATAAGTGTACTCTGAATTACATTTTGGGCAATTAGGTAAATTTGTCATATTTGTGTTCTCCATTCTTTATTATATGTTCTAGCCATCTATCATAACATAGTCTTCATGTATTGACAAATTCAGCTTATTTCTTTAGTACTAATATGCTCGATTATTTATTTTATATGAACTACTTTTGTATACTTCTTTTAATGCTTTGCTTATCTGCAACCTCCTTAAAAGAATGATAGCCTTTAATCACTATAAACTGATATAATATACGTGTATTCCTAATCACTTTAAAGATTAATTCACTTCTATCTATCATGGGACAGTTGAAATATACAGAAAAATATTGTAAATTATATTCAATACTTATTTACCATTTATTTGCTATAAGGTTTAAGAGCATCCTCTTTGCCTCTTAGTCTATAGAATCTAATACCTATCAGAATATAAAGGAGAGAAAATATGATTTCAAATGAAATGCTTCAACTAGGAACTAAACGCTCTGTTATAAGAGAAATCTTTGAGTATGGCAAGATGAGAGCTGCAGAAATAGGCGCTGAAAATGTTTACGACTTTAGCCTCGGTAATCCTAATGTACCAGCTCCAGCTTGTGTTAAAGAAGCCCTATTAGAATTATTAGAAACTAACGATTCTAATGTACTTCATAGCTATACCTCTGCACAAGGAGATGCTAGTGTTAGAAAAACAATAGCAGATTCTATTAATGAAAGATTCGGCACTAACATTACCGCTAATCATATCTATATGACTGTAGGCGCTGCTGCTTCTTTATGTATCTGTGCTAAAGCACTTACAATGCCTGGTGATGAATTTATCACTTTTGCACCTTTCTTCCCTGAATATCGTGTCTTTGTGGAATCAGTAGGTGCTAAGCTTAAAGTGGTTCCTGTTAATACGGATAACTTCCAAATCGACTTTGAAAGTTTTAAAGCCCTCCTTTCTCCAAATACGAAGGCCATCATTATGAATTCACCAAATAATCCATCTGGCGTGGTTTATTCAGAAGAAACAGTTA
This sequence comes from Bacillota bacterium, assembly GCA_023393125.1. Taxonomy (GTDB): domain Bacteria; phylum Bacillota; class Clostridia; order Lachnospirales; family Cellulosilyticaceae; genus Cellulosilyticum. The sequence continues at coordinate 232,147 of JAEWMQ010000095.1, read as the reverse complement.
AAGAACTTTGCCGTATTCTAGAAGAAAAATCTAAAGAATATAATCATCCTATCTATTTAATTTCAGATGAGCCTTACAGAGAAATCGTTTATGATAACATTAAAGTACCATACCTTATGAATTATTATAAAAATACTTTAGTATGCTATTCTTACAGCAAATCTCTTTCTTTACCTGGTGAAAGAATTGGTTATATTGCTGTATCAGATCAAATGGAAGACGGTGGCAATATGTACGCTGCTATTTGCGGTGCTGGTAGATCTCTTGGTTATGTTTGTGCACCAAGCTTATTCCAATTTGTTATTCAAAAATGTGTTAATGCTACTTCTGATATTAATGCTTATAAAGAAAATAGGGATATTCTTTATAATGGTTTAACTAAGCTTGGCTATGACTGCGTTCGCCCTGATGGTGCCTTCTATCTCTTTGTCAAAGCCTTAGAAGAAGATGCTAATGCTTTCTGTGAAAAAGCTAAAAAACATGAACTTCTTCTCGTGCCTGGTGACGACTTTGGCTGCCCTGGTTATGTGAGAGTTTCTTACTGTGTTAAACAATCACAAATTGTTAACTCATTACCAGCCTTTGAAAAGCTTATTAAGGAATATCAAGCATAGAAATCATGCTAACATTTTTAAAAATAATATTTTGTAATACAGATAAAGCCTCATCAAGTATGCTTTTGATTAAGCTACTTGATGAGGCTTTATCTGTCCTAATCAGACTGAAAATCCCTCTTTATAGATAACTAATATATAGCAGTTAACTAAACACCTTTGGAAGTCACTTTATCTCTTATCCAGTAGTACTTACTCTCCTACTGTTTTTATTTTTCTTAGCATATCAAATGCCCATTGTTTATCTCTCTCATTTTTATAGCATAATGTAATGATTGTGCATTGTTTCTTATAAATTATTTCTGCATTAATCATATAATAGATCTCATCTTCATCCTCTACTTTTTTAATTCCCGCCATACATTTTCCTCGATCTACCTCAAATTCATATAGATCCTCTGCACTATACTCTTTAAAAGCATTAGTATCAAATTGTGCTGCTTCTTTATAAGCAAAAGCACTTATACGGCAATTACGCCACTCTGATACATTGGCGTCATAATAGAGTATTGTTCCTTGTTTTTCTTGTTCTTCTAAGAAGTTACCTGGTAAAAAGAAACGAATATTTCCTATCGTATATGAAACAATGTCTTTTCTAAAACCTAATTCATGAATAGTTTGTAATTCTCTTACCTGTTCTATATTTTTTGGATTATGATTATCTAATTGGCAAACTTCTAAATAACATTCTTTTGGAAATGGAATATTTGTATCTAGACCCAAACTTTTCTCTAATAACGCTATGATTTTTCTATTTATTTTTTGATCTTCATTACTTCTACTTGATGGCATAAAATAACAGTTCTTATTCAAATTAACTAATGCACTATTCCTATAAAAATAAGCATCTTTTTCTTTCTCATTCCATATAAAAAAGTCTTTAGCAAACTCCTCAATAGATGCATCTTTCTGTACCACTCCTTCTATTTCTTTGATGTCAAATCTCCTACTAGGACATACTACTGTTCCCTCTATATCCTTAGGCAAATAGAAATCTAAAGGCCAACACATACATATATTTGTGAATGTATTTTGTTGTTCTTTATAGATGCTATGAGTTAAGTTCCCTAACCAACTATAGAAATACTCTTTTCTCATGGTTACAAAATCTTTAGTTTTATAATAGTTTGTTTCATCTTCTATCACCAATTCTAGTCCCATCTTTTCAGCTAACCCCTCTATAAATCTAATAGCATAAGCATGAAAACCTGGACCAGCTATATTTGTCTGGCAATCTCCCTTTATCTCTTTTTCAGATACCTCTAGCCAAAAAAAGCCTTCCTCACAAAACTCACAATAAATGTTTTCTTGATGCAATTGATAAGTATAGTCAAAGTTATTTTTAAGTGCTTCTAATTCTGCATTAAGCTTATTCATTTCAATTTTCTTTGTTCTTAATATATTTCTCTTACTCTTTAAAGTAAATTCAAACCCTACACTCATTTGTTATTCCCCCTACACATTTTTCTTTCATATACTTTCTAAACTCGTTTATATCTTACTTCGAACATTCTCCTTCCTCTAGTTTCCATCTTAGACTTTTATACTCTATGTTTTGATTTAATATTACTATACTATTTATTGAGTTATTTATCCATAAACTCACTCTAATCTTAATATTTTTAAATTTAACTCTTTCTAGTAGCACGTCTTAATGTTTACTTTTCTTAATTATAAAATCCTATTAACCCCCTCTCCACAAAAATATACAATTGTTATAAAATAAGTTTAAATATTTATATAAAGTTGCCTTGAATATTGCTATGCCATAAATGTTATAAAGGAGTTAAGAAAATGAATATTTCAGTAACACATATCGCTCTATATACAGAAGATTTAGAACGCACAAGAACCTTTTATATGAAATATTTTAATGCTACATGTAATGAGAAATATGTTAATACTAAAGGATTTTCAAGCTACTTCTTATCTTTTGATTCAGGCGCTCGATTAGAAATAATGGCACATGAATTACTAGAACATAGAAAACCAAAAGATCATGTTAATGGTATTCACCATATTGCTTTTTCTGTTGGCAGTAGAGAAAATGTCACTGCTCTCACCAACAAAATAGTACAAGATGGTTATCCATTACTAAGTGGACCAAGAGAAACAGGTGATGGCTACTTTGAAAGCTGTATAAGTGACCCCTCTGGTAATAGAATTGAAATTACTGAATAAGGAATATCCCTCGTTAATAAAACCATATATGAAAACTAAAAAGAAGGAGATGTCCTTAGGCACTAAAAAGCTGTGCTTAAGGACTCTCCTTCTTACATACTGTTTTGTCTAAAAATATTCTCTCTGACACTTAATCTTATAATGCTTGTCTATACATTATTTAACTATTTCATAAGGCCAGTAAATAATACCTCCCATATCATATATAGAGGTATACCCTAGATTTATTAATATATCTCCAGCCATAATCGTTCTTACACCACTTCTACAATATAAATAGATAGTCTGTGCTTTATCTGGAATAATGTCCTGAATCCCGTATTCAAGTTCATTAACAGGTACATTAACGGCCCCTTCAATATGACCTTCTGCATATTCCATTTTTGATCTTACATCTAATAATACAATGCTTTTATCTGCATCTAGATTCTTTTTAGCTTCTTCTATGCTAATTCTTTTTACGTCTACTGTTTCGTCCATTTTGTATCTCCTTCTAGCCTACTGTTTATGTTAATTGTTTAGAATTATTCCTTGTCTATTAATGTTCTTAACTCTTTAACTTTACCTAAGTGAGTTTCTAAAGTCAATATGATTACCTTATAAAACAAGTTAAAAAATAGGACATATTCAATAGTATTTATACCCATTAAATATGTCCTATTTCTTAGTTTTCTTATACTATAATTATTCAACCATCTAATCGAGGCATTTATAAGGAAAGCTGTTGGGAGAGAATAAGAGGTTATAACGGTATTTTAAACTTACGAGCCATTCTCTTACATCTCATTTTAGCAATAATAACGTCTAAAGCTTCTTAGTGGTTTTTTTGGGCAAAGTAGTAGCTAAGGCAGTAGAGGATGAGGATTGATGTAGGGTGCCTTGGAGGTAAGCTTAGCAGTTCTTAACGAAGGAACCCTTATGGGTTTTAGGCTGAGTGTTTGAGCGTTAGCGAGTTTTCAGCCGTTCATAAGGGATACGAGTTTAGAACTGCTTAGCGAGCCGAGACAGCAACCGGAATCAATCATCATCCTCGGATGACTTGGCGGTACCTTATATTATAAGAAATGATATTAATCTTGCTCTAAAGCACCTGTATAAAGTTGATAATAAGTGCCTTTCTTTTCAATTAAGTCATCATGGTTACCACGTTCAATAATTCTTCCTTGATCAAGAACCATAATCACATTAGAGTTCTTAATAGTTGATAAACGGTGGGCAATAACAAATACGGTTCTGCCTTCCATCAGTCTATCCATACCTTCTTGAACAATTTTTTCTGTACGAGTATCAATACTTGAAGTCGCTTCATCAAGGATGAGTACTGGTGGATTTGCTACAGCTGCTCTAGCAATAGCTAAAAGCTGTCTTTGGCCTTGTGAAAGGTTAGCACCATCACCAGTCAGCATTGTATCATAGCCTTGTGGTAAGTGCTTGATAAAGTATTCAGCATTAGCTAGTTTTGCTGCTGCCTTTACTTCTTCATCTGTAGCATCTAATTTACCATAACGAATATTTTCCATTACTGTACCAGTAAAAAGATGTGTATCTTGAAGTACAATCCCTAGAGATCTTCTTAAATCATCTTTTTTAATTTTATTAATGTTAATCCCATCATAGCGGATTTTACCATCTTGAATATCATAGAAACGATTGATTAAGTTGGTAATAGTTGTTTTTCCTGCACCTGTTGCACCAACGAAGGCAATTTTTTCACCTGGTTTTGCATAAAGCTCAATATCATGAAGAATAATTTTTTCATCATTATAACCGAAATCTACATGATTAAATACAACGTCCCCTTCCACTTTCTTATAGGTAGTTGTCCCATCTTCTTGATGATAGTGTTTCCATGCCCAAGTGCCTGTTCTTTCTTTGGCTTCTTTCATCTCACCATTTGCATCAATCTTAACATTAACTAATTCCACATAACCTTCATCTTCTTCAGGTTTCTCATCTAATAGCTTAAAAATACGATCAGCCCCAGCAAGTGCCATAATAATCGCATTTAACTGCTGTGAAATTTGAGAAATAGGCTGTGTAAAGTTCTTATTAAATTGTAGGAAAGATGCAAGCCCACCAAGTGTAAAACCACCTAGGCCAGCAATTGCTAATATGGAACCTATGATAGCTGTGACTACATAGTTAAGATTCCCCATATTATTCATAATAGGCATAAGGATATTAGCAAATTTATTGGCATTGTTGGCACTATCAAAGAGTTCTTCATTAAGCTCTTTAAAGCGTTTGATACTTTCTTCTTCATGACAGAAGACTTTTACAACTTTTTGTCCTTCCATCATCTCTTCAATAAAACCATTAACTGCCCCTAAATTCTTTTGTTGCTTCATAAAGTAACTACCACTTTTACCTGCAATAGTCTTTGTCACTACAAGCATTAAGCCTACCATGATGAGTGTAATAAATGTCAGTGGAATATTTAAAATAAACATTGAAATGAGTACACTAATAATAGTAATCCCAGAAGCAAGTAGCTGTGGCATTGATTGACTAATCATTTGTCTTAAAGTATCTGTATCATTTGTATAAATACTCATGATATCACCGTGAGCATGTGTATCAAAATATTTGATAGGTAATTTCTCCATGTGTTTAAAAAGATCATTTCTAATGTTCTTCATTGTACCTTGGCATACAAAAATCATAATACGATTATATAGGTAGGTAGAAAGTACTCCTCCTAAGAAAATCATTGCCATTCTCATTAATGCCTTCATTAAACTACTAAAATCAGGATTGGCATTACCTAGAAATGGTACAATGTACTCATCAATTAAGTCCTTCATAAACATGATTCCTACTACGCTGGCTAATGAGCTAATAAGAATGAGAAAAAGAACGGCAATACAATGAATTTTATAGTTCTTAAAAATATAGGCAAATAATCTTTTAAAGATTTGACCTGGATTTTCTAGTTTCATAGGTCCTTTACCTGGCCCCATTGGCATCTTATTTGGTTTCATCTTCGTCTGCTCCTTTCATCTGTGATACATAAACATCACGATAAATTTCACAGCTTGCCATAAGCTCTTCGTGATTTCCCATGCCCTCAATTTTTCCTTCATTTAAAACAATGATTTTATCTGCATCTTGAACAGATGAAATTCTTTGGGCAATAATAATTTTAGTTGTGTCTGGTATTTCTTCTTTAAAGGCTCTTCTAATAAGCGTATCAGTCTTGGTATCAACTGCACTTGTTGAATCATCTAAAATAAGAATTTTAGGTTTTTTAAGAAGGGCTCTAGCAATACATAGTCTTTGTTTTTGTCCACCTGATACGTTACTTCCGCCTTGCTCTATATAGGTATCATACTTATCTGGCATTCTTTCAATGAACTCTGCCGCCTGAGCGAGTTCACAAACTCTTATAATTTCTTCATCGCTAGCTTCTTTATTCCCCCATCTTAAATTCTCTTTGATGGTTCCTGAGAATAATACGTTCTTTTGAAGTACCATGGCAACTTCATTTCTAAGGGTTTCAAGATCATATTCTCTTACATCTAAGCCGCCTACTTTAACCTTACCACCTACAGTGTCATAAAGTCTTGGAATAAGCTGAACTAGTGAAGACTTAGCACTACCAGTTCCACCTATAATTCCAATCGTCTCTCCTGATTGAATAGAGAAATTAAGTTTCTCAAGTACACAATTATTTTTGTCTTTGTTGTAACCAAAGTCTACGTTTTCAAATTCAATTGAACCGTCTTTTACTTCATAAATAGGATTTTCACCATTAGTTAAATCTACTTCTTCATTAATAACTTCCGCAATACGTTCTGCTGAAGCACGTGACATAGTCACCATTACGAATACCATAGCGATCATCATCAAACTCACTAAGATATTCATGATATAAGCAAATAAACTCATAAGCTCACCAGTTGTTAAACTGCCACCTACAATCATATTCGCGCCTAACCAAGAAATAAGTAGAATACACGCATACATTGCAAATTGCATCACTGGCATATTTAAAATAATAAGTTTCTCTGCCTTAATAAACATTTGATATACATTTTCACAAGCTTTTTCAAACTTGCTAATTTCATGCTCCTCACGTACATAGGCTTTAACTACGCGAACTGCATTAATATTCTCTTGTACACTGGCATTTAAAGCATCGTATTTTTTAAATACTTGCATAAAAATAGGGTGTACTTTTCTTAAAATAAGAGTTAATGCCACTCCTAAGAAAATAATCGCCCCTACAAACACCATTGAAAGTCTTGCATTAATTGTAAATGCCATAATCATGGCACAAATGAGCATAAATGGTGCTCTTGCGCAAATACGAATCACCATTTGATAAGCATTTTGTACATTAGTAACGTCAGTTGTAAGTCTTGTTACAAGTCCTGCCGTTGAATATTTATCTATGTTAGAGAAAGAAAAGTCTTGTATATTTTCATACATGGCTTCTCTTAAATTCTTTGCAAAACCACTACTTGCTTTTGCTGCATGTGTCCCCGATAAAACCCCAAAGAAAAGAGCTAACATAGCAGCACCGATCATACATACTCCCATAAATACTACATGTTTCATGTCGCCTTTTTCTACACCGTTGTCTATGATAGAAGCCATCATAAATGGAATAAGTACTTCCATAATAACCTCAAATACAATAAAAACGGGTGATAGAATGGAAGATTTTTTATATTCTTTAACCTGAGCTAGCAAGGTCTTTATCATCGCTGTTCCTCCTTTATGTCTTTTTATGAATTTATAATTAGCTTGCTAACTATTTTAACAAAAAAAATTTATTTCGTCTATAGGTAGTTATTTCTTCAACTTATTTACATAACTTATAAACTTTGTCCCTCTAAGTTTCAGGACAAGATAAAACAATTTCTTAACTTTAATTGATAAAGCAGAGGGATCCCCTCTGCTTTATTCCAAACTATAAGTTCAATTTTATATCCTCTAAAAGTAGTTATCACGTTTCTATGAATAATTCCTCTTACTCCTCAATAAAAGTAACAACATCCTCTAAAGGCTTACGTCTTGGTTGTCTTGGTGTTTCATCTGCTGGAATACCTAATGAGATAATAGCCATTAAAGAATACTCTGGTTTCTCAAAGCCAATAATCTTTTCAATCTCAGCTTTTGCATGAGCAGGCCCTGTCATATAGCAGGCACCATATCCCATATTGGCAGCTGCAAGTAAGAAGTTCTCTACTGCTGCACCAATACCTTGTGCGCCTGACTGTGGTGATTTAATGACATCTATAATAGCTTCATCTACCCCATTTGCTCTTAAGATTTTTTCTTCAATCATGTCATATTCTTTTGCATATACAATGACGGCACATGATGAGCGTTCAAAGTTAAGATAGTAAGGAAGTACCTTCATAAACTGTTCTTTTTCTTCCTGTGTTTTAGCTAAAGACGCAATATGTTCATGACTCTTCGTTACTGCATCTGCCATCTTACTTACCAGCTCTCCATTTTGCACCACAACAAAATGCCAGTTTTGCTGATGTTTTGGAGATGGTGCTAAAGTAGCTGCTTCTAACATTTTTAAAATATCTTCTTTAGGTACTTCTCCTTCTTTATAATCTCTGATACTTTTTCTCTTATAAATAAAATCTAACTCTGACATCTATATCTCTCTCCTATTTACTTACTGTATTTTTTTCTATTATTTATCTATTGTATAGCATTAAAAATTCATATGCAATTATGCTTTTTAATTTAAATTGCCAAGATACAATTAGCTTGCTAACTATTTACGCAAAAATATTCCTTTTATTAGAGCGACATATTCTTTAGCATTTTATTTAATATGCTCACTAATTCCTTCTTTTCTTCTTCACTAATACCTTGATATAACTGAGCTTCCATTTCCTTTAAACCAGCTAACATTTCTTGGTGCTGTCCTTGTGCTTTATCAGTTAAAATAATTTGCTTATAACGATTATCTTTAACGCTAGGCACCAACTTAATAAAACCTTTTTCTTCTAAGCGCTTTAAAAGTCCGGTTACAGTAGGGCGTTTGAGATTAAACCTCTTTTCAATATCAACAGGATTTACTTCTTTTCCTTCATTATCATGTAAAAATCCTAATAAATCACACTGAGCAGTTGTTAAATTAATCTCCACTACTTTACTATTAAAATTTCTCTCATAAATATTGTTAATCATTTTCAAAAGAACACCTATTCTCATCTCTTGTTCCATCGCCCTACCCCTTTCCTTTACTAGAATAACATTTACATTATAGCATATTATCGATAGGCGTAGTAAGTAGCATTCATTTCTTCTTCTATCAATGACTATCAGTTATCAAATCAATTCATCCAATATGCCTTCTTTTCATAAATATAGAGGACCTAAAAACAAAAATCGCCCCCCATCTGGGTGCGATCTTTTGTTTTATAAATTTCTCTTTGCTATACTGCAAACTGGCTATTATAAAGTTGATGATAAAATCCTTTTTTCGCTAAAAGCTCATTATGATTACCTTGCTCTATAATTTTTCCTTCTTTCATAACCAGAATAACATCTGCATTTTGAATAGTTGATAAACGATGGGCTACAATGAAGCTAGTTCTACCTTCCATTAATCGATTAAAGGCACTTTGAATCTTAATTTCTGTTCTTGTATCAATCGAAGATGTTGCTTCATCTAAAATCAGCATAGGTGGCTTAGTCAGCATGACTCTTGTAATACATAAAAGCTGCTTTTGTCCTTGTGAAAGCATGCCACCATCTTCTCCAATAACTGTATCATAACCTTTTGGTAAACGTTTGATGAAAGAATGGGCATAAGCTGCTTTAGCTGCCTCAATGATTTCTTCATCTGTAGCATCTGGTTTACCCATGATAATATTTTCTTTAATCGTCCCCTGCTTAAGCCAAGTCTCTTGGAGTACCATGCCATAATTTAAGCGAAGGCTTCTTCTGGTGATTTCTCTAATATCATTGTCATCCACCTTAATGCTTCCCTCATTGACATCATAAAAACGCATGAGCAAATTAATCAGCGTCGTTTTACCACAACCTGTAGGCCCTACAATTGCTACCTTTTGACCTGGCTTAATTTGAATATTAAAATGCTCAATGAGTTTCTTCTCAGGTACATAAGAAAAGCTTACATCTTTACATGTCACATAACCATTAGCATCTTCTAATGTTATTGCTTTAGGACTTTCAGGAATCTGAGGTTCTTCTTCGATTAATTCGAAAATCCTGGCTGCACAAGCCATAGCATTTTGAAGTTCTGTAACTACCCCTGATATTTCATTAAAAGGCTTAGTATACTGATTAGCATAGCTTAAAAAGCAAGACCATGCACCTACTGTCATTCTCCCATTTAATATAGCAAAGGCACCTGTAATAGCTACTCCTGCATACACGATGCCATTGACAAATCTAGTAGAAGGGTTAGTTAAAGAAGAAAAGAAAATCGCCCTTAATGAATATTTTGCTAATCTATTATTAATTTCATCGAATTTTTTAATCGCCTCTTCTTCATAACCATAAGCTTTTACTACTTTTTCATTTCCAATCATTTCATCAATAAAAGCTGTTTGTTCTCCTCTTGTTTCTGACTGCAATTTAAACATCGTATAAGTTTTCTTAGCAATAAAGCTAGCTACAAATAGCGAAAGAGGTGTGACTAGAACCACTACAAAAGTAATACTTACATCAATTGTTAACATGAAGAATAAGGTTCCAAGTATGGTGATAATACCTGTAAACAGCTGCGTAAATCCCATTAATAGTCCATCGGCGAATTGATCTACATCTGCAATAACACGGCTTACAATATCCCCTTGTGAATGGGTATCGATATATTTGAGTGGTAAAATCTCAATCTTATTAAAAGCCTCATCTCTCATATCACGTACTACCTGATAAGTCACTTTGTTGTTAATCATATTCATAAACCACTGGGCTATGGCTGTTATGCCTACTATAATAGCCACAATAATAAGCTGTTTTAAAATATAATCAAATTGAATCTGACCATATGCAAGCCCATCAATAGCCTTTCCGATTAAAATAGGAACATATAAAGTGAGTACGACAATGACAATCGCTAAAAGAATAGAAATGAGCATTAGGCCTCTATACTTTTTAACATAACGTAGTACTTTTTTAAGCGTGTCTTTTTGAACACCCTTTCTTAAATCATTCTTTTTCATCCCTCTACCTCCTTCTTAAACTGAGAGTAGTAGATTTCATTATAAACCTCACAGGTCTCTAGAAGCTCTTCATGAGTTCCTTTTCCAACTAATTGACCATCATCTAAAACAATAATTTGATTTGCATATTGCACCGAAGATGCTCTTTGTGACACAATGACCACAGTAGGACGATAATCTAATTCTTTAATCGCCTTACGAAGCTTTGCATCTGTAGCAAAATCTAAAGCCGAAGTGCTATCATCTAAAATAAGAATCTCGGGCTTTTTTACTAGGGCTCTAGCAATGGTTAAACGCTGTCTTTGTCCACCAGAAAGATTTCTGCCACCTTGTTCTATCTCAGCTTTTAGTCCCCCTTTGGTATTTACTACATCTTCTGCTTGAGCAACCTTAATAGCTGCTTGTAACTCTTCCTCTGTAGCATCTTTTTTACCCCAACGTAGGTTTTCTTCAATGCTTCCCTTAAAGAGCACTGCCTTTTGCATCACAATTCCTACTTTTTCTCTTAAGGTTTCTAACGGATAATCTTTGACATTTACACCATTAATCAGCACCTCACCAGAAGTGGCATCATAAAATCTAGGAATTAAATGAATAACTGAACTTTTTCCTGAGCCTGTACCACCGATAATACCTATGGTATCTCCCTTTTTAGCAGTAAAATCAATGGCTGTTAAAGATTCTTCTCCCGCATTAGCATAGGTAAGAGAAACTTGCTTAAAGGCAATGCTCTCTTCTTTTATCTCTTCTTCAAAGCTAGTAGTTTCTTTTTCTACCATACTAGGCTCAATATGAAATACATCTGCTATACGATTGCCGCAAGCTACAGATTTGTTGACCGTAATAATAAGGGCTGCTAATTTAATCAACTCCACTAAAATCTGTGACATATAGTTATAAAGTGCCACTACCTGTCCGCTGGTTAAATTACCTGCATCCACTTGAAGTGCACCTACCCATATGAGCCTAATAATAGCAATGTTAATAATGACGTAAGTAAGAGGGTTCATTAAAGCCGATAATCTCCCTGCCTTCTTCTGCTGCTTAGTAAGTGCTTCATTCCTTTCATTAAAGGCTTCAATTTCTTCCTCTTCTTTGCAAAAGGCTCTAATCACACGAACCCCTGTCAAGTTTTCTCTTGTCATGCTTAAAACACCATCTAGCTTTTGCTGTACAATTTTAAGCATAGGAATATTAAGAAGCATGATTCCAAATACTACGAAAGATAATAAAATAATAGCTATGACAAAAATCATGGCTGACTTTGTATCAATGGTAAAGGCCATAATGGTGGCACCAAATACGACAAAAGGAGATCTTAAAAAGAGACGAAGCACCATATTAACCCCATTTTGTGCTTGATTGACATCACTAGTCATCCTTGTAATCATAGTTGATGTTCCTAAAGTATCAATCTCTGTAAATGAGAGTCCTAATAAATGCTTAAATAAAGCATGACGTACACCAGTCCCAAAACCCACTGCTGCCTTGGCTGAAAAGTACTGAGCAGTTACCGAACAAATAAGCCCAATGACACCAAGTCCTATAAGGAGCGCACACATTTGTATGATATAACTTTTGTCCCCATGACCAATTCCTTTATCAATAATAGCTGCAATAACTAAAGGTACAAATAACTCAAAAGAAGCTTCTAACATTTTAAATAAAGGTGCTAAAATGCATTCCTTTTTATATCCTTTTAAATACACCAGTAATTGCTTCATAGCTTCCTCCTTATCTTTATATTTTTCCAAATTTCCGAATTCTATCATAACACACTCTACTCTATACTAAAATTATTAATATGCTATACTATCTATATTAATTTCGTATAGGAGGATAGTATGGATATTAAACAACTCACTTATTTCGTTAGTACTGTACAGGAAGGAAATATTTCAAAGGCAGCTGAAAAATTGAATATTTCTCAACCTCCCTTAAGTACTAAATTAAAAGAGCTTGAAAATGAATTAGGTGTAATTCTCTTTGAACGTGGCCCTAGAAAAATTGAGCTTACTCAAGCTGGACGTATTTTTTATAAGCGTGCTACCTCTATACTTGAACAAATGTCTATCGCCAAGAAAGAATTAGAAGACTATAACTCTGGTAAAATGGGAACTCTGCGCTTAGGGATTATTTCTTCTATTGGCAGTACCATTATTAATGAATGGTTAACCAGCTTTCATCAAGAGTATCCTGAAATACGCTTTAATATTTTTGAAGGTAATACCTATGAACAGGTTGATCGTCTTCGAAATAATCTTATTGAAGCAGCTATTGTTCGTACACCCTTTTCAGCCCCTGATTTAGCATGCACCGTTTTACGTAAAGAAAAAGTTTATGCCATAGGGCATGCACAGTACTTTGAGGACCTGCCTCATCCTTCCATTAGTTTATCCGAAATTTATGAAAAGCCTCTCATTCTTTATCGTAGATGGGAAAAAATATTTCAAAGGATTGCCCATGAGAAATCCCTTAATCCATCTATCTTTTGTATGAATGATGATGCTAGAACAACAGCTAGTATGGCTAATTCAGGTTTAGGTATAGGAATCATCCCCGAATCTGCTTTACCACTTTTATTTAGTTCAAATATAGAAAAACGAGTTATTTCTGATGAAGGGCTAGAGTCTAATATCTGTCTGCTACGTAATCCTAATAGCTATTTATCAACGGTTATGGAACTGTTTTATCAATTTTTAGTTTAAAAGTTAGAGCTCTTTCCCTAGGGCAAATATTTATTTTAGTAACTTCCCATGCTATAATGTGAACCAATAACTGACTATTGACTATAAGGAGATGACAATGAAGAAACTTAAAATCACTTTAATTAGCGCTTTAGTTTTAATTATACTTCTAGGTACTGCTGCCTTAGGCTTCGGGGCAAACTATTTATATAATCTTGCTTTAAATCCTCATACCCCAAAGGATTTAATATTTGATTCTGAGCATAATCAGTCCGCTGATTCTTTAGATCAAAATGAAACCAGTGGCGACATAAGTGTAGATGACCAAACATGGTTATTAGAACAAAGTAACTATGAAGATTTATTTTTAACTTCTAAAGATGGCCTAAAACTTCACAACTATGTGCTAAATAACCCAGGTTCAAATAAATGGATCGTAACAGTTCATGGCTATACATCACAAGGCATTAATATGGCTCCTTATGCTAGAAAGTTCTATGAAATGGGCTATAATGTAATCATTCCAGATTTAAGAGGTCATGGCCAAAGTGAAGGCGACTATATTGGTATGGGATGGGATGAACGTTTAGATATAGTAGATTTAGTTCATTATATCATAGAGAATGATAAAGACTCAGAAATTGTTTTATTCGGTGTTTCCATGGGAGCTGCAACCGTTATGAATGTTTCAGGCGAATTACTTCCAAGCAATGTTAAAGCCATTATTGAAGACTGTGGATACACTTCTGTTTGGGACCAATTCTCTTATCAGCTCAAAGAATTATTTGGCTTACCAGCTTTTCCAATGATGCATAGTGCTAGCTTAGTGACTAAACTTCGTGCTGGCTATTGGCTAGGAGAGGCTTCTACGATTGATCAGGTGAGAAAGTCTATCACACCAACTCTCTTTATACATGGGGATCAAGATAGCTTTGTTCCTTATTCTATGATTAATGAATTATACGAGGCTTCTCATACCGAGAAAGAAAAACTGGTAATTGAAGGTGCTGGTCACGCCAAATCAAGAGAAGTTAATCCTGAGCTTTATTGGTCAACTATCACTAACTTTTTAAATAAATACATTCATTAATAAAAACTATTATATCTAGAAAGACACCTCCTATTTACTGAGGTGTCTTTCTATTTAATAAAAAATTAAAGATTATTATAGTACGTATTTCTAATAAGTTGATTCATGAATCACTTAAGAATTTGCGCGCGCAATAATAAAGTTGCGTGCGCAAACTTTTAAGTATATAATAGCAACTGGAGGTGATTCTATGGAACTATTAAAATGGCTTTCTATTACTGACCGATATACTAAGATACATTTAGATCGTCAGTTAGCTCCTCTTGGACTTAATAGTAGTCAACATATGTATATCACGAAAATATGTAATGAACCTGGTATAACACAAGATCGGTTTGTTACACTTTTTTATGTTCATCCAAGTAATATTACACGTTCTATTGCTTATTTAGAAAAAACAGGTTTTATCAGAAAAGAGCCTCTCAAAAAAGATAAACGTACTTACTGCTTATATCCTACAGATAAAGCCATTGCGGCAAATAAACATATTCTTCATATCTTAACAACTTGGTATGAAACGTTGCTTCAGGATTTTACAGAGGAAGAAAGAGAACTTTTCTTTTCTTTTCTAAATAGAGCAGGCCAAAAGGCCATCTGGGAAACAACGGAGGAAATAGAAAATCAATAATACACGAAAGGAAATCATTATGAACGATATAAAACATGAAAATCCCCTTGGTTATGAAAAACTACCTAAACTTTTAAGAAGTTATGCCATTCCTAGTATCATAGCCATGTTAGTAAGCTCTTTATATAATATTGTGGATCAAATCTTCATTGGTCAAGGTGTTGGCTATCTAGGAAATGCTGCAACCAATGTAGCTTATCCTCTTACTACCATCTGTCTTTCTATTGCTTTACTAATTGGTATTGGTAGTGCTGCACGCTTTTCTTTAGCTCTAGGTGCCAAACAAAAGGATCAAGCTGCACTAGCTGTTGGTAATGCTATTAGTATGATGTTTTTATTTGGTATTATTTATTTTATCCTTATTGAAATTTTCTTACAGCCATTACTTACAGTCTTTGGTGGCACTCCAGATATTATGCCTTATGCTAAAGTCTATACAGAGATTACAGCTATCGGTATGCCATTACTTATTGTTACAAATGGTATGAGTAATTTAGCTAGAGCAGATGGAAGCCCTAAATTCTCTATGACGTGTATGTTAGTAGGTGCCATTATTAATACTATCCTAGACCCTATTTTCATTTTCACATTTGATATGGGTGTTGCTGGTGCTGCAATTGCTACTGTCATAGGACAGCTTGTTTCTTTCCTTATGGCTATTGGCTATATTCGTCGTTTCAAACATATTGAACTAAAAAAACATCACTTTAAGCTTCAAGTACCAGAGTGTCTTAAAATTGCTTCTCTGGGAATGAGTAACAGCCTTAACCAATTAGCTATTACTTTTGTACAAATTGTATTAAATAACTCTCTCATTCATTATGGGGCTCAATCTATCTATGGTAGTGAAATCCCACTAGCTTGTAGCGGTATTGTAATGAAGACAAATGCTATCTTAATATCTTTTATCGTTGGTATTTCACAAGGTGCCCAGCCTATTATTAGCTTCAACTATGGTGCTAAAAATTATGATAGGGTACGAGGTATCTATAAGCTAGCCGTGGGATCTAGCTTAATCATTTCTTTATTCGGCTTTATTGGCTTTCAATTCTTTCCAAAACAAGTTATTTCCTTGTTTGGAACGGGGGATCAACTCTACTTTGAGTTTGCAGTTAAATTCATGAGAATCTTCTTATTTATGGTACTGATCAATGGGGTGCAAATCATCTCTTCTAACTTCTTTGCAGCCATTGGAAAAGCTATTAAAGGTGTGATCTTATCACTTTCAAGACAGGTACTCTTTTTAATCCCTCTCATCCTTATACTACCACTCTTCTATGGTATCGATGGGATTTTATTTGCAGCACCAGTAGCTGATGCATTAGCCTTTTGTTTAACTATTACGCTCATATGGAAAGAACTTACTCATATGAAAACCTTAGGCGTAGCAAAACAACTTAATCCTTCTACTCAATCCTAAATGATATTATGTTAAAAGAGGCTGCTCATCTAAGCGGCCTCTTTTATTTTTACATTTCTTTTTTAACTTATCACAGTCATTATATATGTTCTTTTTATTGACCATAGTTTGAAAAGACTATTTCCACAATTCCATCTGGCTTACCATCATAAGTTACTTTAATCGTACGATTCTTGTCTTTATGTGAACCAGATCCATTTGCAATAGTTTGTTTTAACTGTTCAAATGTTAAGTCTCCCTCGGTAGAGGCAGATTGTTTTCTAATCATATACTGTAAAACAACATCATAATCTATAATTTCATGATTAGACCCTGATGTATCATAGGTGATTTTTGCATCTATGCCGTCTTTCCCATTCATATTTTCAAACTTCAATCTTCTACTATTGGTACTTAACTGTGTAGCTGACTCCACACGCCATCCTGCTCTTTTTAGTGCTTCATAGGTGGTATCTCCTAACCCTAATTGATTTGTTCCTTCTGTTTCCGCATATTGTTCTATCTGTTCAGGATAAACAGGCTCTACTTCTTTCTTGAAAGGCGTTACCAATGTGTTTTTCACAAGCATTTCTAAAGTATGTGTTAATGTGATCTCTTCATACCCATCTTTCTTAATAGTGTAGGTAATCTCATCATCTATATCATTAGGTAAAATAAATTTTACTCTTCCGGCTCCATCAGTCTCCTTCATATAGCTCCACTTATTACCTTCCTGATCTTTCCCCTCTATTAAAACATGTACATATAAAACCTCTTCACTACTTACCGAATCCACAACCTCTACAATAAGGCTTGTCACTTTTTCACATGTTATATCTACTTCTTTGAAAGCTTCTTCTATGAACACCTCAGAAACAGGGGCTAAATACTCATTTGTTTCATCTTCATAAAGTGCTTTAATACGATAATTTCCTTTAGGTAAGTCTGAAAATTTATATTCTCCTAAAGCATTTGCTTTTACACTTACTATAGGTCTCTCGAACTGATCTTTTTCTGAATATAATAAGACCTCTGCTCCCTCTATAGCATTATTCTCTACAGTAACCTTACCTGATAAAACACGTCCATTTACTTTAATCGTACATGTAGCACTGACTTCACCATTTAGTGTGCTTGCAGTAATAGTTGCTTCCCCTATACCTTGTGCCACGATTTTTCCATTAACATCTACACTTACTATATCTGGGTTACTTGAAGTCCACTTAATTGTTTTATTGGTTGCATCTGATGGAAATACTTCTGCTTTTAAAAGTGCTTCATCACCTAAAAGAAGATCCATATTTTCCTGTGAAAGCTTAATACTTTCTACTGTTACAACCGGCTTTTGTTCATCTTGCTTCACTATAATATGACAGGTTGCTGTATGCTTCCCATCTAATGTGCTTGCTGTGATGATTGCTTCACCTTCATTAATAGCTGTAACATAGCCTGTCTCATCTACTTTAACACTCTTTTCATTACTTGATGACCATATAACCTGCTTATTGGTTGCATGAGAAGGATTAATATCTACTAAAAGTTGTAATCTCTCACCTACTAATAATTCTGCCTGATTTTGATTTAATGTTATATAGTCTACCGGTATGAACTCACTTGCATTAATTACCCTTATGGTGTACTCAGCATACTTAGATACATCTTGCTTTGATGTTGCAACGACAATAGCTGATCCTGTTGTACTTCCAGCTGTAAATACACCATCTTGTGTAATCTTTACATCTTGTAAAGAACCTTGTTTAATTGACCATGTCACTTGCTCAAAGCTTTCATCATCAGATGTTGTCTTAACATCTGCAATAAGCTTAATACTTGCTCCTGTTGTCACCTGATTATCTCCAATGATGTTAACGCTAACTACTTCTAGTAAATCACCTGGTTTTTCCGAGCTGTCTGTGTCAGTGGATTCATTCTTATCTGATCCAGCAGTTGAACTACCACCTCCACCGCCACCTGATGTTTGCCCAGAAGCAGTATTTATTACAGGTGGTACTTTTACGTCACCACTTACAGTAATGGCATCTTTAGCTAGTTTTAAGCCATCAATCACAACATTGTCTGCATTAATGAAAGCTTTATTAATTTTTCCATTCCCTGTTATTTTTGCAGCAGTATCAATAGCTAATTGATCAATAGTAGATGTCTTATCTACAGTCACTTTTCCACCTGCCACTGAAATTTTAAGATTTTTTACAGTGGCCTCTACAAGTCTCATTTCTTCTTGTGTGGCAACTTCTAAATACTCAATATTCCCTTCTAATTGAACCTTTGAGTTTACTTTTACATTCTCTGCCTTAGATGTTTGATCTAATGCAATTCTTACTGCTCCTGAAGCTTTTTCTATGTAAATATTTTTAAGGGTTGATTTCTTGATTTCTATAGAATGTTCACCACCACCCTCAACAATAATATTGCCATCTACTTTTACATTTTCTAGGGTAACATCGCCTTCGCCAACTCCTTCTGCAATATAAAGATTACCCGAAATCGTCATATCTTTTAAGATAACATCTGCTGCATTAATGACCACATTTCCGCTAACATTACCTGTATAGGTTCCTGGATTTTGATACAGTTTTGCAGTTAATTTATCTAACATTGTGATAAAATCAGCACGTGTTAAAACATCTTGTGGAGCAAGTGTACCATCTGTTCTACCATGTAAGTAGCCTCCTGCTATAAGTGCTTCTACTTCTTCTTGTGCCCAATCTGAAATCAAATCGCTATCAACAAATGTTTTTGCTTCTCCTCCTGATAGGTGATAGGCATGAGCAAAGGCATATGCTGCTTCTTCCCTTGTTGCCATCTGATTAGGTCTAAATTCACCTTCATAATCATTCATGATATCGGCAGACATCACTAATGATACTGCCTGATGATACCATGCACCTTCTTTAACATCCTTATAGTTTACAGCCTCATTTTTATAATTGAGTCTAAATACACGACTTAGAAGTGCTGCTAGTTCTGCACGCGTCATAGGCTGAGAAGGTCTTATTGTACCATCTTCATACCCCTGGATAATCCCTAGAGATACCCACTCGGAAATAGCTTCTTGTGCCCAATGCCCTTTATAATCTTTAGCTTCTAAAACGGATACATTCATACACATAACCGTAGAAGCTGCTAATAATGCTACACGTTTTGTAAATCTTTTATGTAATACCATTTTAACCTCCTTGAATTATGCCATAAATTGTCATATTTCGATATATTATTTTAAGTTATTACTTTTATATATTCAAGTAAAAAATTATTACACACAAATTAAAACCTCTCAAAGTTTAGTATCTTATTCTTTGAGAGGTTCTTCTAATCTTTATTTACTTTTTAGATTTTCATTTTTTTAAACTCTAAGACTGTCATCTTATTAAACATCTTAGCAATGCTCTTATACTAGCTTTTCATGTTAGTATAAGAGGTATCTTTTAGATCACTAAGCAAATAAGCTTAATTGGTTGCTTCCTAAAATACTAAGCGCCACTGGGTCATTGTCCATAAAGTAGGCTTTTTTAATTTCTTGTTCCTTAGAGAAAATAGAGGTTCTTTGGTCTAAAGTACTTCTTAACTTACAGCTATAAACAATCGGGAAGTATCTTCTAATGAAGTCTCCTTCTGAATGGGCTGTAAGGGCAATAATTTGAAAACCGAGTTGTTTAGCAATAAAGAATACCGGTTCTAAGACATGTCCACTAGATGCCTTACCAAATGGGTTATCTAAAATAACGGCGCGGCTTACTTTTTGCTCTTCACTTTGGATATTTTGTTTCTTCTCAGCTAGATAGTTGAGAATTCCTAGGTAAAGTGCCATGTTCTTACTCCACTTTTCTCCTCCTGACCATTTATTTGAAGTCTCCCAAGAATACTTCTGGCTACTGATATCACCAATATTACTTACCTTGCGGCACCTTACACGAATAGCATCATTACCCATCACTACTTTTAATAAATTTCTAAGTTTAAATTGCTCTTTAATATATTTCTTGATTTTCCCGGTGTCTTCTTTTCCTGTATCATCTAAGAAGCTATCCCCTTCAATATCATCTAGTAAACTATAAATATGGGTACGAATCTTTTCTTTTCCACTGTCTTCTTGCCAGCTTGGAATGATAAATTCATAAATGTTTTTCCAACCTTCTTCTGTATTCACTCGTGTATTTTTAGGAATTTCTGTTAATTCATTAGCTACTGTTTTTAAGTAGGCATAAAGGTGAATAATAAATTGTGAAATCTGCTGATCTTGATCTATCAGGTCTCTTTCTAATATGGTTAACGTATGATTAATACGTTCTACGATATTTTCTTTCCATACCACTAATGCATCATAATCTTGCTTTTGTGTAATCCCTTGCACCGCCATGTTTCTAAGCTTACTATCTCTAATTTCTCTTTGGCAGAATAGCTTAAACTCTAACTGTTTCTCTTCTACTACTTTTTTACCTGCTTCAACACCATTTTTAAGCTGTTGTAAACTTTCAAGTAAATTACTCACGATTACTCTTACCTTTAGGTCATATATAAACTCTTGTTCTACAGCTTCATCTAGGATACCTACTTTTACTTCTGGGGCACAATACCCAAAAAGCTCATCTTTCTTATCCATTTGCTGTTTATTGTCTAAAATAAACTTTAGTTCACGTTCTAACCCTGAAGTTTGTTTAACTAAATGCTTTTCTTTCTCTGATAGCTCAACTTGTGTTCTTAATAAACGTTCCTTATCTTGCAAGGATTGTGTATCTCCTTCACTGACCACACCATAACTTACTTCATAAGTTTCTTTCTTACTTTGATACTCTTGCTCTTTTTTATCAAAGTCTGTTTTCATTAATTTGACCTGCTCATCTAATTCCTCTAGTTGTTTTCTCACTTCTATGAGTTCTTCAGATAATCGGTCCATTTCCTGTGCATAAGCTTCTCTATACACTGGAATACTTTCTAAGCGTTCTTCTCTTTCTGCTTGTTCCTGACGGAAGCTCTTTTCATTTTCTTCGTATACCTTTTGATTATGTTTTAAGAGATTTTCAATTTCACTATGCCCTTTTTGCTTATTGTCTAACGCTTCTTTTAACTGCTCCTGCTTATCTCTTAAATAGGCAATACCTTTATTAGAATAAATAGCCTTTTCATCTTTTACTTCTTTATAAAGTGGATCATCTATCATACGACTTTCACTACTTCTTAGAAGACTATAATTTTCTTTCGCCTCTTCTAAAGCTTCAAAGGTATTACTTAAGGCATATTCCACTTTACTATACGCACTTTCTTCCTCTTTAATTGCCTCTTGAAGTATTTTAATGCGTACTTCTTCTTTATCACATTCCTGCTTAATGGCTAGGTATTCTGTTGCCTTCTCCATATAACCTTGTAATCTATTTTTTTCTTCTGTTTCTTTTCTTAACGTTTCACTAGTCAGCTTGGTTTCCTTCTGATCTTGCGCTAATCTAGCTTTAGCATCTTCAATCATTCGGGCAAGTTCCATTTCCTGCCTTTTAAATCCATCACTTTCTTCTCTTAAGCTAGCATACTTTTCATGAGAATAGGTTTCTAAGAAGTTCATGACTTTTTCTAGAACTTGTTCTATTTCTCGTAATGCTTTTTCCTTTTGTTTACGATATGCCATGGCTTCTTCTAAAGCTTTACCCGCTTCTTTTTTATGCATTTCAAAAAACGTGGTCTGCATATTCTCACTCCAAGTAGTTGGGTAAATAAGACTTTCCACCTGTTCTTCTTGTTCTAACAGTGCCCTTGCCTCTGAAAGGGTAACCACACCTACTGGATAAGTCATCTTCATGGCTTGTTCCTCTAACAAATGAATAAGCTCACTCTCACTGCCATCTGCTACCACTACTAGCTGTGCCCACTTTGGCCCAGTATACATCTTTTGTTTGAGCTCTTTATCTTCTAAGCTTGCAATAAAAGCTGTTCCTGTTTGTAAAAAGCTAAATTGATTCATCCATTTGTCTACCCAAATCTCAAGAAGTGGTTCAACGGTGAAGAAATCACGTCCCTCATAGTTATCCAGAAAATGTGCATGACGTCTTTCAAGTAAAAGCGCCTCTTCTTTTTCTCTTGTGAGCCTTTCTACTTGTTCTTCTAAAGCTGTAATCACCTGTTGGGGCTTTAAATAAATAGAAGATAAATGCTCAAAGACCGGTAAAACCCTTTTAATCTCCATAAGAATCTTTTCATGAGCTTCTTCTAGTTGCTGTAGCTGCATACTAGTTCTGCTTGCTTCCCTCAACACTTTAGTATGCTTATCCGTACTATCAGCAATGGTTTGGTTTAGACCTACTTGGCGCTCTTCTAACATTCTTAAGTTTTGTGTTAGTTTAAGCCTATTTTCTTCAATTTCTGTTAAACGACTCTTCCATTTTTTCTCTTGGCCTTCAATATCTTCACTGGCGCCTTGTGCTACAATCATCATTTTAATTTGATTCATTTGCTTTTCTTGATGCTCTAGTTTACCAATTAATTTACTTGCATCACCTCTAAGCTTCTGAAGCTTTTCACTAAGCTGTTTCTTTTCTTTCTCTTGTTCTCGCTGCTCTTCTAAATAGCGTTCCTTTTCTCTCTCTAAGTGGCCTAGCTCTTTTTGAAGCATGGCTAATTGCTCCTCAAAATAGCCTTTGATTTCTCCTCTGTTTTCTTCTAAAGCTTCTTTTATTGCTTCTATTTCTGTATCTTCACCTAATAAAGCCAGCTGTTCTTCATAAATCTTAATTTTTGCCTGTGCTTCATTCATATTATTTTGGAATCTAGAAAGCTTTAGGGCATGACGCCTTTTTTCTTTTTCTTCTTTTTTTTCTTTTGCCTTTTCATAGGCTTCATTTTCTTTTTCATAGCTAACTTTAGCTTCGTTTAAAGCTTCTTTAGCCTCTTCAACTTCAATGAGTGCCAGCTCTTTTTGCAATACTTTCTTCTTAGTCTCTATTTGTTTCTTTTCTGTGTCACAGGTTACAAGTTTTTCTCTTGTTTGTGCTTCTTTATCCTCAATAAGCTGCCAAAGTGCTTTTGCCTCTTCTTTTTTATCTTCATATTCTTTCACTTTTTGATTATACATACTAAAGCTTGTAACATAAGATTCTATTTCGGCTTTGATTTTTTCACTTTCTTTGATACTTCGCTCTAATTGTTTATGCTTGTTAAAATGTTCTCTCTGACTTTCAAAAGTTCCTGCAAACTCCTGGGCTCCTTTACCTACCAATCCTTCTTCAACTGTTGGTAAAAGTAATTTTTCAACTAAGTCTGAAGTCGTTTTACAGCCATCAAAAAAGGCTTCAACAGATCCTTCACCACCATTAATGACTGTAATGCTGCGCCATTCTTCAGGGATGATTTTAAAGTACTCTTCAATATATTGATGAAATTCTTTAGTTGTAGCAAAGGTCTTAGCTGCTATATGCTCTTTACTCATTCTTTGGTAGTATTCATTCATCTCTACCCTAGTTGCTGCTCTTGCTGCTTCACCTTCTTCTCTTGTGAAAGGTAAGCTTTCAATATTATCCTTATCTTCTACGCCATATTCATAAGCATATTTATAAGATCTTAGCTCATTATTTTGAAGATAAAGCGTTACTGCTGTTAAGGCGTAACGTCTTGGTTTATCACTTATAATCCATTCGATAGCAATATGTGCTGCACTTCCTTCTAAGACAAAGGTTTCTTTTGCTTTACGTTCTCCTAGGTCTGTGTGTGGCAAAATTGCTTGAAGGGCTGCTTGAATAAAAACAGTTTTTCCTCCACCATTTTCAAGTAAAATGGCTGTATTATGTCCTGCACAAGTAAATAACTCGTCATTATAGCGTTTTCCGCCATTTTCATAAATCACATTAGTATATCTAATTTTAGAAATTGATGCCATTCGTGTTGTCCCTCTTTTCTAGCTATACTGATAAATAAAATCTAATATTCCTCGGTTATACTCATAATCCATATAATAGCGCTGAATAATGACCTTTGTTTTCTCAGTGATTTCTATCTCATAATTTCCGATATCTTTAATCATATCTTGCTTCTCTAAGAACTGCTTCGTCATATTTAAAAAGCTGATACGACTTGCTGTTACTCCGGTTAACTTTTTAGCTTTTTCTTTTACATCATCTAGTGCTAACCATTTTTCTAAGATTTTTATCCAGTTGTATTCTTGTTCTTCTTCAACTTTTTGAAGTACTTCTTTATCTATTTGCGCAAGGGTTTCCATTCTTGTATTAACAGCTTCTAGCCATTCTTCCATACTAATAAACACCCTTGTTGGTTCCTTCGTTTGATAACTATTATAAAACTCTCCTAATAAAATAATGGCTACTACATACATTAAATAAATATCTAAGTTAGTGGCATTATTAGGCAGATAAAGCTTCTTAATGGTTTCATTACTCATATGAAAAGGTGAACTACTTGCAATAGGTACTAAATACACCTCTTCTCCTGCAATAATAATCGTAGCATGATCCTGGGCTGCAAACTGATTCATCAGCTCTTCTATGCGTTCTTCTCTTGTATAAGCCCTCATTTCTCCTAGAGAGCTCACACCAGCTACTGCTAGCTTGCTATAGAGTTTATAAGCTTCTAAAATTTCTTCATTTCTATAGTTCATGTCTCTCACCTTCTTTGTGCCTCATTGTAATGTCAATTAACATATTTTTAATTTCAAAACGTGGTACTTTTTGCACCGTTCCTTCATATTCCATGACCTTGATACTATCGGTTATCCCACCTAAAGCTTCTTTAAGTCCGTTTAATATGCTTTCTTCATCTAAGTTTTCAAATGCAATAGGTGACTTCTGATGCAAAATGATCCACATATCATAAAAAAGTCTTTGTTCTAACCACTCAGGCCTTAATGCTTCTATCTGATTACAAATCTCCTCTAAAGTCATCACACTTCTCTCAGCAAAGAAAGGTACCATCTCACTCATTACTTCTTTAAAATAGTGACTTATCTTAGATTTACCTTTACGTACTTCCTCTTCCGTTGCACCTTCGACAAAGGTTTTTCCTTTATCTTCTTCTCCTTGTCTTTCAATACGTTGCCTATAGAAAACACTCATTGGGTGCCATAGTTTAGCACGTTCTAAAGTTAAGAAAGGTTCCATAAAGGTACCGCTTGTATAAAGTGGCATAGGCCTTCCCATAAGTGCATCCACAATTTCTTGTTCAAAGTTAAAACTGTCGATACCAATATAATAAAGGGACTGCTGCGCTGCATCTAATACGTGAGTTCTTAGCATAATACTTTCTTGCAAAAGCTTACTATGCTCGTGATGGACCTCCTCTAACCTATTGTCAATTTTTAAAATGAATTCATAAGCCTTCTTATCTTTCTCATTATCTAGCTGATACTTTAAGCTATCCTTAGTTAATCTTACAAATTCTTGAAGTTCTTCGAACTCCTCATTTTCTCTTATAAGCCTTAAATTAATATCCTCAATAAGCTTCTTATATCTGGTATAAGTTTCTTCAGAAACAATACTGCGACTTACTTCGTGTTTAATTTTGGCTAGGCGTTCTGTAAGTGCCTCAGCAGATAAATCCATTTCATCTAACTGTCTAAGAGACCCCATGAACTCCCCTTTTTCAAGTTGTTTACGAAGGAGTAATTGATTAATTGAGATTTGAAACTCACTAAAGTATTCTCTACTTGAAAAAATAAGTTCTAAACCTTGTTCATCTAAAGCATAATATTGGGTATTTGATTTTAAATCTGAACGTGCTGCTTTTAAAATAGAATAGTAGACGGTTTCCTCTTGACCTGTTTCCCAGTTGTAAAAACTTCTACTATTACGTTTCCCATTGGATGGTCTATATACTTCTATAATTTCTCTGGCTAATTCCTCAAAACCTGCTTCATCTAAGCTAATTTTTTCATGACACACTTCATATAAAAATAAAGCAAGCTCTCTCACGCCACTTGTCTTATGACGCATAATCATATTTTCAAAGAAAAATAATAAGGTGAGCATCCCTAGTTCATAATAAGGAATATCTTTCCCACTCCTATCTTTTCCCTTCTTTCTATCTAGACGATGCAATGGTTCATAA
Source organism: Bacillota bacterium (assembly GCA_023393125.1). GTDB lineage: Bacteria > Bacillota > Clostridia > Lachnospirales > Cellulosilyticaceae > Cellulosilyticum. Next base: position 205,324 of record JAEWMQ010000095.1, on the reverse strand, counting down.
ATGGCAAGTCTTTTCATACGCTCACCAAACTGTTCCACTACACTCCTTGCTTCTATACTCATTCTAGCTGCCTCCAAGAGTCTAATTAAAATATTTTCATTCTATTATACTACAAAATTCGACTAAGTTAGAATGCCAAATATAGTAATTACTACCATTATTCCTAGCAGAGTAGCTAAAAGTATTATTGACAACAAGAAAAAAGTCCTGAGTACAGCTTACTCAAGACTTTTTCATCATAATATCTATTTAATTAATATACTACTTTCTACAATTCTTGTAATATGAATTGTTAAGTATAGTAGTTCATCACTTTCTATCACTTTACCCATTTGCCCTTTAACATATTCTTTAATTAAAAGTGCACATTCATATTCTTTTGGATACTTCATCATTACCTGCTGTAAGATAAAGTCATCTTTTTTCCCCATCATCTTTCCTTCTAACAGACGCTGGATAAAGAACTCAAGATGTGTGATAAACCTAGGATAACTTAAACTTTCCTCATCTATAATAATGCTAAAATGATACTGAATAATAGCTACAATATCTTTTATTAACTTAACGGTAAGCAGGGTGTTTTCCATACTCATTTCATCTGACTTGGCATTCACCAAGTGAAAAGCAATGTTTCCAGCCTCTTCTTCTGGCAAATTAACATTTAACTTTTCATTAATAAGTTTGACAGCTTCTTTACCTAGTTCAAATTCTTTAGGATAAAGTTTTTTCACCTGACTAAGCAAGCGGTTTTGAATGATTATTCCTTCTTTACATCTTGTCACTGCAAAACTAATATGGTCTACCAGCATCATAAAAAGCTGTTCATTGAACTGAATGCCCAAATCTCTTTCTGCTTTTTGTAAGATTATCTGCACAATCTCTAGACATTCCTTAGAGCTTTCCTCTATTAACGCTGTATATTCCTTAGCTTTTTCCTCATTCTTTACCACAAATACTTTCTCTATCTTATCTTCTTGTAGTTCTTCTCCTACCTTACCATTAAAACCAATTCCTTTCCCCATTACAATGATTTCTTCTCCATTTTGACCTGCTGCTAGAACTAGGCTGTTATTCAGTACTTTAATAATTTTCATATCCCACCCTCAAAATTTTGTTACTTTCATTATAATAGTTTACAGTAATTAGCTCAATTATAAATTTTCCCCATTATTCCTTATAACATCGTTGTACCAGTAAAAACTCTTCTTTTTAATTCTTCTTAAATCTTTTAAATCAAACTCATCACGATTAACATAAATGAACCCATAACGTTTTCCATAACCTTGATGTGTACTTACTACATCAAGAGCTGACCAAGGACAATATCCCATAACATCTACGCCATCACTTAATGCCCACTGAATCTGTTTCAAATGTTTGCCAATGAAATCAATGCGATAATCATCTTCTACCTCACCTTTTTCATTTAAAGTATCCTTTGCACCTATACCATTTTCTGTGATTAGAATTGGGAGGTCATAACGTTCACTGACCTTTCTTAATGTCATTCTTAAGCCTATTGGATCAATTACCCAGCCATACTGACTCTTATCCACATAAGGATTATCTGCACTTCTATATACTCCTTGCTCACCTAGCATAATCTGCTGATCACCAGCCCTAGGTGAAACATCTGAAGCATCATTTTTGCTTGCTGCAATGGTTGCTGTTGAATAATAATTAATCGCTAGAAAATCAGGATGTGCACTTCTTAAAATTTCTAAGTCTCCTTCTTCAATGACTGGTGCCAAATCCCTATCTTCTAGGTAGCTCCAAAAAAGACGATTATATCTTCCGAAAACTGCCACGTCTAGATAAGCCCAGCAGCGGATTGTCTCCCAGTTGTGAGCAGCAACCATATCTTCTGGCTTGCAATTTTCAGGGTACATGGTTGTAATATTAGGTGCTGGACCGATTTTAGCACCTTTGCACATCTCATGACAAAGTTTCATCGCCTTAGCCTGTGCTAATAATAAATGATGATTTTGCTGATAAAGCTCTTTCTGAGTTAGAGGCTTACGGTCTTTAAAATGTCCTACTGCTCCTGAGTGCAGAATCATGGTATTCTGCTCATTAATAGTAAGCCAGTATTTAACTTTATCTCCTAATCTCTCGAATAAAATCTTGACATACCTCTCAAAGGCATCAATGGTCTCTCTATTAAGCCATCCGCCTTGCTCCTCTAAGGCATAAGGCAGGTCAAAATGATAAAGTGTCACAATTGGCTCAATGCCATATTTTAAAAGCTCATCAATCATTTCACTGTAATGCTGAATACCTTTTTCATTTATTTCGCCTGTACCTTGTGGTAGTATTCTTGTCCATGCTATTGAAAAACGATAAGCTTTAAGACCCAATTCAGCAAAAAGCTTTATATCTTCTTTAAAGCGGTAATAATGGTCACTAGCCACTTTAAAATCAGCCACACCTTCTGCATGCTCCATGACATCAATGACAGAAAGGCCCTTACCATCTTCATTCCAAGCCCCCTCTACCTGATAGGCAGAGGTTGAAGCTCCCCATAAAAAGTCTTTGGGAAATGGTTTTAGTTTTTTATAAATCATGATGTTTCTCCTTTTGCTTTTTATTTTACGATTTGTTAATCCTTACTTCTTAAAGGAGATAAGTTTATCTCCATACTTCACTTCTCTAGAAGTAATGCCTGTTACTTCACTATAATCTGCTGTATTAGCTATAATTACTGGCGTTACTGTTTCATAACCTGCTTTTTCAATAGCTTCTTTATCAAAAGTTATTAAGAGATCACCTGCTTTAACGCTTTCACCAGATTTAATATGTGATTCAAAATGTTTTCCTTTTAATGCTACTGTATCCATTCCGATATGAATCAGAACTTCCACACCGTTGTCTCCTTTAAGCGTTATAGCATGTTTTGTCTCAAAAATAGTAATAACTTTTCCATCAAATGGTGCAACAACTTTTCCTTCTGTTGGAATAATCGCCATACCTTTTCCCATTAACTCACTTCTGAAAACATCATCATTTACTTCACTAAGTGGAATAGCTTTTCCTGTTATAGGACTCAAAACTTCTGGCGCTATGTTTTGTTTTCCTTTAACTTCTTTTGATGAAGTTGTCACTTGTTTTTCCTCTGTTACTTCTTCAGTCTCTACTGCTACAAGTTTTTCATCAAAGCCCATGATCCATGTAACTATGAAAGTCACACCAAAGGCGATTGCACAAGTAATTAAGGCATGGACAATATTCATAGGATTTTCACCAATAAATACTGGAAGCGCTGCTAATCCTGGTGATACGAAAGCATAACGTACAAGTCCTGAAAGACCTGCATAAATCCCTGCACAACCTCCACCAATCATAGAAGCAATGAGTGGTTTTTTAAGTCTTAATGCAACCCCATATAAAGCTGGTTCTGTAATGCCTAAAAGTGCTGTAATACCTGTTGATCCTGCTAATTGTTTTAACTCTTTATTTTTTGCTTTAAACGCAACTGCTACTGTTGCTGCACCCATAGCAATATTAGAAGCTAACATACCAGGGCCATTTACCATTTCAAATCCGTTATTTGCTATTTGCATGGTTGCAATAGGTGTTAAACTCCAAGCTGTTCCTGTGATTACCATGAGTGGCTGGAATGTTCCCATAAGTAATGGAATAAGCCAGCTTGCTTTCGCATTAATCATTTCTGCACCAGTTGCAATCATACCATTTAAGTAAGTTCCAATTGGTCCAATGACAATAAGAGCAAGAGGTGCTGTTACTAATAAAATAATCAGTGGTTTTGTAAAGAACTTAATAATTGATGGGGAATATTTTTCTGCAAAACGTTCCACATATGACATTGCCCATACAGTAAAAATAATTGGGAGTACTGAACATGAATAATCTGCTAGTGTGACTGGTATCCCCATAAATTTAAACGATTCTCCTGCTGCTACAAGTGATGTAAAACTTGGATGTAAAAGTACACCAGCAATGGTCATCGCTAAAATAGGATTACATTCAAATTTCATTGCAGCGCCATATGCAAGTAAGACCGGCATAAAGTAGAAAGCTGCATCCGCAATAAAGTTTAGCATGTAATAAGTCTGACTATCATCTGTTAAAACGCCTGTTAATGTACAAATGGCAAGGACTGCTTTTATCATACCTGCACCAGTAATTGCTGGAATAATTGGTGTGAAAATAGTAGAGATCACACTGATAAAGCGTTCTAATAAAGACCCCTTATTTGCCCCATCATTACTTACTTTTTGATTGCCGCCTTGAAGATTTCCTATTTTATTTAAGATTGCACGGTAAGCCTGCTGCACATCATTTCCAATTACAATTTGAAACTGCCCACCCTTATTCACAACACTAATAACACCTTGTAATTTCTTAATTTCCTCCACTTTAACTTTTGAAAAATCATTAAATTCAAAGCGTAACCTTGTTGCACAATGCGTCAATTTATCAATATTTTCTTTGCCGCCTACTAAATCTAAGATTTCTAATCCAACCTTCTTGTAGTCCATCTTAACTGCCCCTTTCGATTGTCTTATGTTACCTGAAATATAAAAAGGCAGAACCTAAAATGATATCCTCTCTTTGAGAATGCTATTTGAAAAACATCAAAATGCACTCAAAGCAATACTGAAGATATCATGATTTAGGTCCTGCCTGCTTTACCAGTAACATGCCATATGTCATGAATTATATTTTTAATATTAAGTTTCAACAATAACTTATTGTTGCTGATTGTATACTTATGTTAACATAGTTATTTTCTGTTATCAATGACCAATATATACATTAATGAATTGTTTTTTTTGTGTATATTTCACTATAGATAAACCTATTCTATAAGTTATTAAATAAATTTTCACTGCCAATCTATATTCTGTCCTATAAAACTAACTGAAAGCCATTATATCCTCTCTACTAAATATTACATTCTTCATAATAACTTTCTATGTTTAACATAAAGGCTTATCAATTCATGTCGCTCTCAGCTTCTAATATTTTTTCCACTTCGACTACATACATGATATGATAATCTTTTTCTGGATACCACTTTTCAATAATATTTTCTTCTATAAAGCAAGATTCTTCTAAGTTTTGAGCATAAAGCTTTCTCCCTATTAGTGTTAATCTAGCTTCATCAAAGTAAGGTACATCATCATATTTTCTTAAACTTAAATTTACTTTTGCAATCTTGTCCTCATCGCGCCCGGAAACACGTCCTAGATATCCTAATTCTTCTCTATAATAATTAGGTAATACAGAAATAGAAAGCTTATCCGCTGAATCTACAAACTCTTTTGTATATCTTTGAGGTCTAATAAAAATATATGCTACTTTTTTATTCCATAAGATCCCTAACCCACCCCATGAAGCTGTCATTGTATTTACTTTTCCATCTTTTTCTGCTGTAATTAATATCCAGTCTTTCCCTATCATATTAAAAACATTTTCATTTAAAAGCTCGTGTTTAATTTCTTTCATAATATCCACCCTTTTCTTTTTATGTACATTCACAGATCTAGCTTCTATTATTGTACTCTATTTTACTGAAACTTAGTAGATATTATTATTTGTATTAATTATAATACTTATCAGTAATGCCACTTCATCCTAAATCCATCAATTTCATCCTATGGATTTTTCTTATACTGTCTCTTTCAAATCTATTTTAAATACTTTAGACTTTACTGCTGTTCCAGATATTTTCACCCTTATCTCATTATTATCTCTGCAAGCATATCCATGAACATATCCTTCTTTATTTATCTCGTTTCCTTGTTCAATCATAAGATCTACTTCATCACTACATTTTATATATTTTAAATAATAAGCAGACATAATCCCACTAGCTGTTCCTGTTACTGAATCTTCAATTGTGCCAGAATAACAGGAAGAAAAATGCCTTCCATGCATATCGCTCTTTTGATCATAACACTCTAATGTAAAAGGATGAATAGAAGCTCTAGGCATCTCTTTTAAGATACTAGGAAATATACTATTATTAGGTTTCATCCTTTTAAAACTATCTAATGTTTTAATAGGAATAAGTGTGGTCCAAGAGCCAGTGCTTCCATAAACAATCGGGTAACGTGAATCTAAATCCTCTACGCTTAATCCTATTGCATCTAATAACCTTTCTTTATTTCCTACAAACGGAATAAAAGTGGCATTTGCTTGCTCCATTAATATTTCATCAGCGTCATAATTATAGCGAATGTCTAGTATCCCTGCTCCTGTTTCTATCTTTAAATCTAAATCATTATTTATCTCTAAACAATCAATCATATATTTCATTGTCCCTATAGTTGCATGACCACATAGGGGCGTTTCATATCCTGGTGTGAAATATCTTAACTTATAATCTGCAACGTCTGATTTACATATAAAACAGCACTCATTATATCCTACAATATAAGCAATCTTTTGCTTCATTTCATCATCATACTCATCTCCATGGGGAATAATTCCTACAGGATTACCCTTATTGACGGTAGAGGTGAAAACATCATATTTAATAATATCCATTCAAATCTCCCCTTTTGTTGTAGCTTATCTATATATTTTTTTACACTACTATATCACTTTCCCATGACTATCTGTATATTTATTAAAAAGTATTATCAACGCACATTACCCGATCCCTTTCGCTCTCTTTTTACCTCATACATTGATTTATCTGCCTTTTCAATCAAAACCTCCAGTTCAATGCCATCTTCCTTAAAATGGGCATATCCTACACTGGCTCTAAGGTCTATTTTAAAATTTTCAAATTCAAACGGTTTTGTAATTTCACTATCTATTTGATGAATTAACGATATGATATCATTTCGATTAACTACATTTGCAACAATAATGCCGAACTCATCTCCTCCAAGTCTGGAAACTGTGTCTAACTCGCCTAACGTATTCCTAATTCGAAAAGCAATTTCTTTGATTGCTGCATCTCCTGCTCTATGTCCATAATTATCATTAATCTCTTTTAACCCGTCCATATCAAGGGAAATAATTCCAAATTCCTCATGTTTTCTCAACGCACGTGATAATTTTTGTCTCAAACGGTCATAGAATAAAGACCGATTCGATATCCCTGTAAGACTATCATGTGTAGCTTTATAAAACAACTCACTCTCCTCATTCTTCATTGCATTAAACATCTCTGCTGCAATTAGTCCTGACATAAGCTCTAATATATCGATATCTTCATCACTGAAGTGGTCTGCTTTCCCAGAAAGAACCTTCAACACTCCAACTACTTCATTATTGTAGATTAAAGGAATGACAATCATGGATTTAATACCAATTTTCCTACATGCATTTTTATTAACTCGCTCATCACTTTCAATATCATTGCTAATTAAAGGTACTCTCATCTTTATACATTCACCTGAAAGACTATTTTCTATATCCAATCGTAACCCTAAAAACCTTTCAGCCATTCCACAAGCAGCGCTATATACGAGCTCACTTTTCTCAATTAATTCCACGGAAGCACCATCTGCACTAGTAATAATCTGAGTTCGCTCCACTACTAGATCCATAATGTTACCTATATCCATTCCCTGTTGAGCCACTTCGGTCTGTACCTTAATGATTTCAAGCAGCTTATCTTTACATACACTATTTTGGTTCAAAACTCTCCACCTATCCTTTTTAATAATCTATATTATAAGTCCATTATAGCAAAATTCTTCTAACATTTTTATGAATAATAAATATATTAATTTTCTATAATTTTATTACTTTTAGCACTTACTAATGATATGGTTCACCGTTTCATTAGTAAGTGCTAACTTTTTACTATAAGCTTACTACTTCCGGGCAATAACAGTAAGCCACTTTCCCTTTTCCTCCTTTCCCTGTTCATATAAATTCTCTATTACTTGAACTTGGCTAAATCCCGCGTCTAAAACAATTACCTCTATTACCTCTTTTGTATAATCATGAAACCAATTTCTATAAACTTTAACTTCCTTCTCATCTATCACGGTGTACTGCTCTAACCAAGTATCATTCTCATAATCAAAAATCTCCTCTAAAACAATATGGCTACTGCCTCTCCAAAATCCCCCATTGCTAATAAACCAGTCTTTATTTAGCCTATTCTTGCTTCTATGAGCAGGGGTAGTCACATCAAAAATAAATAATCCTTCTGGCTTTAAAGCTTTTTGTACAATTGTAAATAACCTGCTTCGCTCTTCATCTGAAAAAGTATTGAGTTCACCATAAACCTGTATTACCACATCATAGTGTTCCTTGTACTCTATACCAAATATGTTATTACATACATACTCTACATCTAAGCCTCCCCTTTGGGCACTATCTCTGGCATATTTAATACTGCTTTCGGAGAAATCAATTCCTGTCACTTTGTGTCCACTCATACATAGTTTTTCAGCATATAATCCTGGTCCACATCCTAGATCGAGAATAGTACTTTTTTCTTTGATGTGTCTGTTTAAAAAACTAATAGTTTTATCAATCATTTCCTTTCTTCTAGATGATACATCTGATTTCAAGTTTAAATGATTCTGCAGCATTTGTTCTGCAAGATAAGCTTCTGTCCAAATGTTTCCTGTCCCTCTTTCAAATAAATTTGGTTTTTGACTTAATTTAGTAACTTGTTCCAACATTTCTTTACTTCGCATTTTTAAATGCCTCCTTCTGATATTCTTGTAATAATACACTTTCTAAAAAATATTTTAAGCAATAAAAAAAGCTGTAGATTTACTCTACAGCTTCTGCCTAAATGACAGCTTGTATCTGAAGAGTAAAATAGAATCAACTACACAATCTTGGTACTACAAATAAACTGTCTTCATAAACAGTTTATTTCCAAATATTTGTATTGTTGAATCTACCTTACTTCTTCGTACTCCCCATATTAGTTGACCTCTAACACTAGGTAAGTCGAACAAACCACCATCCTTTGTATTATTATTAATAATTATTTTAATATTACCAATAAATCTTTTTAATATTAAAAATATTTTAATTTTTTTAATATTCTATCGCTTATTTGTGATACGGTTCACTGCACCTCGTTAAGTGTAGGTTTTTTATTCTTCCCCATTGTCACTCTAAGTTTTTTATTAATCGTGATTAATATTCTCTTATATTTATATAATTATTATAACTAATCTTCTCATATATTCCTTCTGAATATGTTGAGGTAATTTTTTCCAAATCACTAATTACTTGCTTTATATACTCTGAATATTTAGGGTTAACTACTAGCTGTATTACTTCATTTAACATCGCCGTATATTGACTTCTAACTACTTTTTCACTTAATTTATTTATATCCGATATATACTTAATATTTTTCTCAAATATTTCACTCTTAAATATTTCCTCTAATAATTCTACTATACTAGTATCCTGTTCTCTAATTGCCCTCATCAGCTTTTCTCTTATTATTTTATCCATTGGCAATTCTATAGCCTTACTATTTTTTGCATCATAAATGAGATATTTTCCTAAACCTATTGAAGTACTAATATTCATGTATTTTTTATTACTTCTTATACATCTTCTGTTCTGTACTAATGCAACTAAAAAATCATATATTATCATGAAATTATCCTTTTCATATTCATCCGATTGTTTAGGATAATAAAACGGTTCTGTCTTAATACATGTATAATATCTCTCACCAATCTGTTGAATAAATATTTTTTTTATTTGATGTGGTAATACATGTGTTTTACCTCCCCGATGATTGATTAAAATAAAATCTTTGTCTATGTTAAGGCCAGTCTCGATATTTTCATCGCTCGGATTTAATATGAATGTTACTTCATGATTATATAGTTCTTTAAATGTAAACTTTTTTTCACCATCCATAGTAAAATAATTCCCAAATACATATTGGTTTAGTTCCTGATTGTATAATTTAACTAATTCGTCTTCTCTATAATTATACTCTTTAGCGATTAATAATAACCTTATTATAGTACTATCCACCTTCTCCTTTTTATCTATGATTTTATCTATTAATTTTTCCATAGTATTTTTCAATGAGTTTTCGTATAACTTAATGAACTCTTTTTCAAAGTTTGTATTGACACCATTTCTACTAATATTCAATAATTCTTCAGCATTACTTGCAAGAATATTAATTGAAAAATCACTTTCTCTATAAATAGAGCTGTTTCTAGTTAAATACTTATGTAATACATCCATAACAAATACATTCTTATAAAAGATACTATTCCTTAAATCCCCACCTGAATGTGTATACTCTCCACAATAATTATCCTTATTTAAAATTGGTCTTAGCCTTACTTCACAAATACACATTTCTTCTCTATCAAAATATTGGAATGAAATATTTCCCTCATTACATTCCATTATTCCTTCACATAAATCTATAATATCTGCAAAAATACTTTCATACTTTAGTATTGGTATAGAATTCTCTTTTTCTATAAGTACGCCATTAATAGGAACATAATTTACCTGTGTTTTTCTACTTTGTATTAAAGGCATTGTTGCTTCTACATTCTGTATAGCTGAAGCCATCTCATCTAAAATGAGTTTATGTAGAGCTTCTGTTCTATAGTAATATTCACTAACGTTTAAGTCGTTTCTATTTATTTTTTTACTATCTATCCTAATAATAATTTCAGTTCCTCTTTCAAAGTACTCCTTATAATCTTCTACATAAATATATCCTTTTCCTTTACTACCATTCTCTAATACAATACATTTTGTAGCTTCGTTATCTGCCTTCGTAATTATTTGAAACATGTCAGTTACTAAAAATATTGATTGTAGCCCTAACCCAAAAACTCCTGATGGTCTTAACCACTCTGGCATATTTTGACTTAGTATTGCTTTTCTAGAGTTTGATTGATTACCTATATTTGCAATGCACCTAATATCTTCTTCACTTATCCCAACTCCATAGTCCCTAACTCTTATAACCGCTTCATTATTCTCTAATCCCATTGTCAATTTAACATTATACCTATCAATTCTTTCATTAACATATTGGGCTATGTTTATTACTGTACTTTCAATGACATTTTCATTTTCCCTTATAAAATCCACCCATATTTGAAGTAATGTTGCATCTACTGCATTTTGAAGTACTTCTCTACAACATACAAATTTATCATTGTATATATTAGCTCCTTGTAATAACTCTATTGCCCTTTTTTGTGATATACTAAATCTACAATCAGCAAACTCCAACCATTTTTTATTTCCCCCCATTAATAATTCCTTTTGTCTAAGTTTAGGTGATTTTCCAAAGTCATATGGTGCTATATCACTCCAATTTAATGTAGCAAATTCAATAGCCTCCTCCATCCAACTAACCCAATCTCTCATTAATCTATACACTTCTATACTTTGTGCATCTGAGCATATTTCAATCCCATCTTCATCTATCAAAAAATGCTGAATCGATTTATGTTTTTCTAAATGCAACTCTGAATCTCTAGTTAAAGGTGTTGTTGCTTCTAATATGTACTCATTAAACCTATCTGTATCTAAATCTAATAAGTCTCCCAAACATAACATCAACGCAATAAATCTAGGGTGCATATAGTCATCTACAATTCCATTCGTCTTATATGGTAATTCCATTATATTAGAAATTTTTTCTTGATGTAATTTACATATTTCACCTAATAATTTAATAAACCTTATCCCTATTGTATTTGTAATCTTAAATCTATTTCCAAACATATCTTGAATATATTCTACACTTCTATTTGCATGGTTATATCTAAAATGATTTTGGATTACTAGAATAATGTCATTATATAGTTGAATTGAATTCTTATATTTATCAGTTTCATTTCTTTGTGTTATATAATCAAATTTATACAGCCTACTCGCAGCCCCTGCTATCTGCTCATTACCATCTTTTATTAATCCTTGTAGCTCTTTTTGATATTGTTCACTCTGAAAGTATCTATAAATATCTTCATATCTGAGAGCCATCCCTAAATCATGACAATAAATTGTCATCAAAAGCATCCAAGTATCTGATATAGACAATCTTTCTATTCTTTTTTCACCCAACATTCTCTCTATCTGATTACATATTGTAGCACTATGTGTGGAATCATGAAGGCTGAAATGTGGAAAATACATTGTTACACCTACTAGAATTTGAGTAATTTCATACTTTAATGTTCCCCACACTTTATACAAATGCATATTACTATCACTTACAGATGCTAATTGTTCTAAATGTTTTTCTAAAGTCATACCTTTTCCCCCATTCTTTAATATGTTTCTTCACATACTAATTATATTTTTTTCTATATTCAATGTCTGTATTTATTACATACTGGTACTTTAATCTATTTCATTTCTTATGTCCTCTCAAAATCTCCCCTATTTGCAATATGGTTCACCATTATTAATACTAAATCTCATACATTATTTCACAAAGCTTCTTTCCACTATCAGTTTTAAAAATAGTGTTATAAGCTTTTTGCACGGCTTCTTTCCCCAGTTCATCTTCATAAAAATTCACAAGAAAATCTGCTTCCACTAAAATTTGATAATCTATTCCTTGTATGTTTGTATAAGTATGATGATGCCCCACTACATAGCAAACACGTTCAATCTTTTCCGTTTCATATCCTATTTCGTTTAATAGTTCTCTCGCTAGGTCTGGTCCTAATTGTTCTTGTAACTTGCCATTACTACTACCAAACTGTGCTTCTGCTGCTTTAATGCCTATGTCATGTACAAGAGCTGTTACTTCTATTAGCGTAAGTGTTTCGGTATCTAGCTGTTCCATCTCTCCTATGAGTTTGGCAAAGCTATGTACCTTTGTAAAATGCTGAATACGTTTAGCATCTCCCTTATAATAATTCATCATCTTATACGTTAATGTATTAATCATGTTTCCCTTCTCTACTCCCTTCATTTTAAATTAATCTAATTTTTTAAGCCTTTACTATAGTTTTCAATACGTTTTAACACACGTTCTTTATCTGCACCTGTAAGTACTGTAGGTTGATAGTTATTCCTATTTGATACAGAGGAAATAGAACATGGAATAATCTCATTACCTTCTGACATAATCCCATCTTTAGTTAGTACAAAAGTTTCTCTGTAAATAAAGGTATCTTTATCATCAGGATTTTTATTAGCGCCAAAACAGAAATTCCCCATGCTATACACAATGTTGGCACCTTTATAGCTACCTATGCCTTGAATGACATGAGGATGACTACCTAGTACCAAATGAGCTCCTTGATCAATAACATACTTTGCTAAATCCTGTTGTACTTTATTAGGAATATTTTCCCTTTCAATTCCCCAGTGGAACTCTATAATAATTAAGTCGGCTTTTGTTTTAGCCTCTGTAATACGTTTTTTCAATTTATTTTTCATACCTTGGTCATTAGTCCATGCAGACTCTCCAATAATGGCAACGCGAATATCATTAATGGTGGTATAGTAGGTTTGATCGCTACCAAAGTAACCTATTTGATTCTTGGTTAAAACACTTTTGGTATCTGTATAGCCTTCATTCCCGTAATCCTTACTATGATTGTTGGCTAAACTTACGACTTCTATATCCCCTAACTGTAAAATCTTTATGTACTCAGGAAGTCCTCTAATAGCAAATTCCTTTTCTGCTGCACTTCCTCTTGTAGTAAGAGGTCCTTCTAGATTCACAATAGTTAAATCATCATCTTCAAAAATGCTTTTTACATTTTTCATAAAGTACGCATAGCCATTAGCCTTTGCTACTTCATCAAAACGACCACCACTACCTTGCCCTTTGTAATATCCTAATGTAACATCTCCTACTGCTGATATAGTAATGCGCTTTTCACTTATTTCTTCTTCATATTTCCCTGCCTTTCCTATATTTTCAGTACCTGAAATATTAATTTGACCATCTTTATAAGCCACATCATAACCTAAAAAATCAGAGAAAAATTGAAGCGGTACATATACTCTTCCTTCTTTAATAGTCGGAGCTGTTTCTAAATAATAATTACTTCCCTTTGCACTAGCTTGACGGCTGTTTGCCTTGATATTCATATCACCTGGTGTGATAAGTAAATTTCCTTCCTTTTGCTGCCAAACTACTTGATATCCTAATGCTTTTAAAAAAAGTGCTGCTTGCACCATTGTAGTACCTTGCTTCCTATAAATAGTGTCATCCTTCATGGTAACTGTTTTTCCTGCTGTAGTGACTACTATATCCGCTAGTAAAACTTGACTACTCAAAAGGCATATGCATAGTGCTAAAATAACAATTAACTTCTTTCTCATAATATCCCTCCATGTTTTAAGAGCAATGAAGATTTAATTCTTCATTATTCATTCTTAATTAGTTCTTTTAACCGCTTCGCTACCCCATCTTCTTCATTGCGCGCTATTATACCTGTTGCCAGCTTTTTAAGTCCTGGAACAGCATTATCTACTGCGTAACTTTCATCTGCTATCTCAAACATAGGTATGTCATTAATGGCATCCCCAAAAGCAATCACCCTGTCATACTGAAAGAGTTCCTTTAACGCTTTAATAGCATTGGCTTTAGTAGCTTTCTTAGGCATAATCTCACACCAGTATTCTTCTCTATAGAGTTCCTGCTGAAATACACAGTTATAGTTAGGATGTTCTTTTAATGCCTCATAAATAGGAAGGAGTTCTTCCTTTTCTCCTATGCAAGTAAAATAAAAGACTTCACCCTCATATAACGCTTCTATTTCCTCTACTGCTCTAAAGCGTTTATCTCCCTCTCTATTATTTAAGTAATAGCGAATGCCTTCATTTTCGTATTCTGGTATCCAGCTTACCTTCTCTATGCCTTCTATAAAAGCATAAACTAAAGGTCTCACCTGATAGTTATGTAATAGGTCTTTTATAAACTGCTTTTCTTCCACCTTAAATTCGCTAGAAACTATGACTTCTCTTGTTGCTGCATTTAAAATAAAGGCCCCATTATAGACAATAACAGGCATCTGAACTCTTAAGCCTTCAGCAACAACAGAGGCCGAAGTTAAAGACCTTGCTGTAGCATAGGTGAAATGCATGCCTTCATCAATTAGCTCATTAATAACCTTCTTGCTATACTCACTTATTCGGTCCTTAGTATTTAATAAAGTGCCGTCTAAATCTGTCACATATAATGTCTTCATTATTACACACTCCCCTATATAAAAATAAAATCCTAGGGCATGATTGATACTTATGTCCTAGGATTAGTTAGATGGTTATTTATTTCTTTTTACTACTAAAGTTTTTAGTAGCATTATTTCTTGTGCTATTTCTGTTTAAATGCTCTTTTTGTAAATTACTTTTTTCTGAGCGATTACTTCTAGTGTTGTCTCTTGAGCCATTATCTTTTGAATTATTTTTCTGAGTAAATTGCTTCTTATCCTTTTTAGGACCTGGTGCTATGCCAAAACTTTTACTTACATTTTTATCATGAGTTTCTGGTTTGTCTAGTAATGTTCTTTTTAATTTAATGATATGTTTCTCTGCTGAACTCACTGTCCATTGTCTATCAATAGTCCTTACTTCAATACCTGTCTCTTCATAAAGCTTTTCATATAGTGCCTTGCAGGTCTCTACCGCATTAGCTACTAATTTATTTTCATTTACTTTATTCATTTTTCTCTTCTTAATAAACTGGGCAGCTTCCTGTTCT
The DNA here is from genome assembly GCA_023393125.1 of Bacillota bacterium. GTDB lineage: Bacteria > Bacillota > Clostridia > Lachnospirales > Cellulosilyticaceae > Cellulosilyticum. The sequence continues at coordinate 189,699 of JAEWMQ010000095.1, read as the reverse complement.
GTTTTAAATAAACGATTATTAGCAATGCTCTGCTCCTTTGGAGATGAACCCACTTTACAAAGAGAAGACATTTCTTCTTTTTTCTTTACTTCACAACGAAGTACTTTTTCACCGATTACGCAGTACATTATTTTTTCCATTGCATAAATTTTATAAGTATTTATTATAAATTTTATGACCTTTCTTTTTAATTTAAATTAATATTTTACTTCTACTAATGAGAGCGCTTTTGGCTTCGCCATAGGATAGCCTGCTGCTCTTTGTTTTTTATCCATGACTTCCTGAGTTTGCTGAGGGGTAACTGCTCCTTTACCTGCTTCAATAAGTGCACCAATAATCATTTTGGGCATATGAAGCAAGAAATCATCTGCTGTTATACGAATTTTGATGATATCCTCTTTCTTAGTCACTTCAATTTCATTAATGGTTTGCATGGTTGATTTACCATTTGGCTTTAAACTTGTAAAGCTTTGAAAATCATGAGTACCTTTTAAAACAGCAGCCACTTCTTTCATATTATCAAGGTCAAATTCGGCGTCTATATGATGCACATACTTTCTAGTAAATACATCTCTCTTCGCACCACAATTAATGGTATACTCATAGGTTTTAGCTTTTACATTGTAACGTGCATGGAAACGATCGTTAACTTCTTCTATACTTTTTACCACAATATCCTCAGGTAAAAATTCATATAAATAGTCTAGCATACACTCTGTGCTTAAAGTACACTCAGTTTTAAAACTAGCCACATAATTTTCTGCATGAGCACCTACGTCCATGCGTTCACAACCAATGAGTTCCACTTGCTCTTCTGCCATTTTTTCAAGAACTGCTTCGATTTTTGCTTGTACAGTAAGGTCTGTATCTCTTTGAATCTGAAAGCCTTTATAACGACTGCCATCATATTGAATAATCATTTTAAAATTTCTCATTACATTTACCTATATACTTTCTTTTTGAATAGATGATATGCACTAAACTAATTTAACACATACCCATCAATAGCTTAGTCTATTATAACATTGATTCTATCATTTAGATATATCATAAAAAGGGCTATCACCAAATAACTCTCTAACACAAGATATCGTTTAACAATTCATTTGTTATATTCTATATCTTGTATTTTACATGAGTTTAGTGACAACCCCTTCTCTATAATTCATACGGTGTTGTTTGATATAAATAATAGTTAACCCAATTCGCATAAAAGAGATAAGCACAGCTACGCCATTCATTAATAGGTTTCTTCGTGATATCATCTTCTGGAAAATAATATTTAGGTATATTGGGATTTAAACCTTTTCCCTCATCCCTAAAATATTCCTGAACTAGCGTCTCTGAATCATACTCAGCATGACCCATGGCAAAAATATACTTTCCATCTTTACTTTCAATGGTATGCACTCCCACCTCCTTTGATACTGCTGAAATCATTAATTCAGGATGTTTCTCTAAATCTTCTTTTCTTATCTCTGTATATCTTGAATGTGGTACATCAAATTCATCATTAAAACCTTGAAAAAGCTTGGACTTTTGATTGGTTACTGTATGCTTAAAGATGCCGAATTGTTTCCCATTTGTCGGATGCTTAGGCACTTTATAGTGATAATAAAGCGCTGCCTGTGCTCCCCAACATAAGTGTAATGTAGAATGAACATGGGTTTTAGACCATTCCATAATTTCACATAGTTCCTGCCAGTACTCAACCTCTTCAAACTCAAAAGTTTCTACTGGTGCACCTGTAATAATCATACCATCATACTTTCTTCCTTTTATCTCTCTAAATTCTTTATAGAAACCATTTAAATATTCTTTAGCGGTGTGTTTTGGAATATGAGTTGCTGTATATAATAAATCCACTTCTATTTGAAGTGGCGTATTCGTTAAACAACGTAGTAATTGTACTTCGGTGGCAATCTTAGTGGGCATTAGATTCAATATAATAATTTTTATGGGTCTAATATCTTGATGAATGGCACGTTCAGTTGAAATCACAAAGATATTCTCTTGTTCTAATATAAGCCGTGCTGGCAAATTCCCTGGGACTTTTACTGGCATTTCTCTTCCTCCTTTTATACAAGATTAATTAGCTAACATTCACATTCTTCTACCATTGTATAACTCCTTTCTTTAAATATAGTAGTCCGTTTCCTCTTCTCTGCTTACTAGATGAAGCTTCTCTAAAATCTCGTTTCTTAGTTCTAAAAAAGCCGGACTTGTGCGAATACGTGGTTTACTTAGCTTTACTTCTACAATTTCTTCTATCCTGCCTGGTCTTGGTGTCATAATGACAATGCGATCACTTAAATAAACGGCTTCATCTACATCATGAGTTACTAAAAGTATGGTACTTCTTCTTTCCTTCCATAGCTCTAATAACTTATCTTGAAGTGCAAAACGTGTAAAGGAGTCTAATGCTCCCATTGGCTCATCTAAAAGTAACACCTTCGGCTTATTAATGAGTGCTCTTACCAAAGAGGCTCTTTGGGCCATTCCTCCAGATATTTGATGAGGATAGGATTTTTCAAAACCTTCAAGACCAGCAATCTTAATAAAATGAGCCACGTCCTCTTTCTGCTCCTTATATACTTTCCTTGCCCTCAGTCCTGATGCAATATTTTCTTCAATACTTGCCCATGGAAAGAGGTTGGCTTGTTGAAAAACATAACCTCTTTCATAATGAGTCCCTACCACTTTTTCATCATCTAAGTAAATCTCTCCACTTTGCGCCTCATCTAGGCCTGCTATAAGCCTCAAAAGTGTGGTTTTACCACACCCTGATGGACCTATAAAAGTGATAAACTCACCATTTCTGACTTCTAACTCTACATTTTTAAGGGCTTCTACTTCATTTCCATTGGCATCAGTATAAACTCTATTAATACCATAAATCGAAATATTGCCGCCTCCATTTTCAATATCTGTCATTTTAATAATCCCCTTTGCCATACTAATACTGAATCTCTAATCTTATAAATGACTGCCATAACCAAAGAGAATATCACTGCCATAATGACAATCGATGCATAAACCTTGGCATAGTTAGACCAACTCTTTGCCCAGGAAATATACCACCCTAACCCTGCTTTTGCTCCTATCATTTCTGAAACCACTAAGGTAGCAAAAGAAATGCCTGTAGCTGTATAAATCCCCGTAAAAATAGAAGGCATTGCCCCTGGAATAGCCACTTTAAGGATCAAAAACTTCTCATTTCCTCCCAAGGTTCTAGCTGCTTCGAAATAGGATTTAGGTAAGTTCTCCACTCCAGAGCAGGTCATAAAAGCTACTGGGAAACAAACACATATCACTATTAAGAAGATCTGAGCATAAAAGCTAGAAGGGAAAATATACATCACAATAGGAATCCAAGCTGTTGTAGGGATAACTCCCATGAGCTTAACTAGTGGAAATACCCAGTAATGCCATTTGCGGTACCAACCTATCAATATACCAATAACCATTCCTAATATACTACCAATAGTAAACCCTAATACTAATAGTCTGAGCGAATGCGCTGTACTAATAAGGAGCGTTTTATAATCTTCTACTATCACTTGTAAGACTTGAACAACACTAGGAAAGAAGGGAAGTGGTAATGTATTAGTTTTAGTTGTTAGTAAGTCCCATACAATCAAAATGCCTCCCATTGCTGTATAAAACTCTGCTTTATGTTTTACTATGCTTCTTATTTTTTCATTTTTTATAGCCCTTAGATTTTGAAACACTAAAAAAGAAATCATCAGGGTAAGAAAAACTGTATACGCTCGTAAATCAACGTCTTGTTTCAAGGGAAGGATATAAGCTTCAATTAAAGCTATGATATAAATAAGGATTGCACTACTTCTCCAGCTTCCCTTTTCTTCTTTCCATTTAGTCAGTATAGCTGGAGTGGCTTTTCTCGCATCGCTAAGTGTTACTTGTTCTACGCTCATAGCGTCCCCCCTTATTTTTTAGCTTCTAATATGTCATAATAGGTTTCATTTGCAAAAGTTTCTGGATCTGTTCCCTCTTTTAAAAAGCCGGTTTTATCTAATTTTTGCACGAAATAACTAATATCCTCTTTAGCTGCTGTAGTTGTAAACTCATAGTCATAGGATTTAATAAGCTTAGCTATAAATGCTGCATCATCAGTTGCTACATAGCCTTTCTCTATTTCTATTTTGGCTGTTTCTTCTGGGTTTTCCTTAATCCACTTGGTTGCTTTTTCATAAGCTCTAGCAATAGCTGCTACTTTCTCTGGATTTTCTGTTATTGCCTTACCGCTAGCATATAAAAAGCAACAACTCTTTCCAACAAAGAGGGGGTCTGTTGCTATATCTACTAATTTCACATAGTTATTATTGTCTACAGCAAAGGTACCATATGGATCCCATGCTGCAAAGGCATCTACCTCTCCCTTATTAACCCCCTCAACTAATTGATCTAATGGATAAGGTTTCCAAGTTACTCCTGTGGTTGGGTCAATACCTGCATTAGCTAAAACAATAGAAGCAACCGACATGGGTGTGCCACCAATTTCATCTACCCCAATATTTTTGCCTGCCAAATCTGCAACAGTCTTAATATCTGAGTTTGGTGGCACTACAATTTTGATACATCCTTTGTGAAGGCCTCCAATAATCTTTAAATCAATGCCTTGCTGAATAGAAGGGAACCATTGAAAATCTCCATTTGTCACAACAAACTCACCTGTAGCAAGTCCTGTTTTATTTTCATCAAGTGTCCCACTTACTAGCTCTACCTCTAGCCCTTCTTCTGCAAAGAAGCCTTTTTCATAGGCAATATACGAAGGTGCACCACATACAGCACCACTTAAAGCTTGGATTTTAAGCTTTCCATATTTATACTTAGTTGTTTCTTGTGAGTTAGTTGTTGTAGCTACTTGATTTTCTGCTTTATTACATCCAGATACTGCTGTTGTTACACTAACTATAGTTAATATGAGCATCATCTTTTTAAATTTTTTCATCATATTTCCCCCTCAACTTTTCAATTATTTTATTACTCATACTATAAGCTGAACTGATACTTACTCTTCTGATTTATTTGTATGAGTTGCAATCTCAAAAGCCTGCTCTAAATCATTAATTAAATCATCTGCATCTTCTAGTCCAATAGATAGGCGAATAGTTTCAGGGGTAATCTTGGCTAGCTTTTGTTCCTCAGCAGTTAATTCTCCATGTGTAGTCTTTGGCGAATTAATAATCAGTGACCTGGCATCTCCCACATTAGCTTGATAACTAAAAAGCTTCACTGAACTAATTAGCTTACTAATTTGTTCATCATCTCCATTAAATCCAAAGGTAAAAGTAGACCCAACTCCTTTTGGAAAATACTTATCTGCTAAAGCTTTATAAGGACTTTCTTCTAATGTAGGGTAACTTACCCATGCCACTGCTGGATGTCCTTTTAAAAATGTAATCACTTTCTCTGTGTTAGCTACTTGCTTCGCCACACGTTCTGATAGCGTTTCTAAACCAATCAGTATTAAATAGGCATCAAATGGCCCTAGCACTGCGCCAAAATAAGCTAGATATTCAAGGCGGATTCTAGTCACGAAGCTAGCACCTGGAAAGGCTTCTACAAAGCTTCTTTCTACATCATTAAGATCTCTTAGAGTATATTGCTTCTCTGTAAATTGAGGGAACTTCCCATTTGCCCAATTAAACTTACCACTTTCCACAATAAGACCAGCTATGGCATTGCCATGACCATTAAGTGCTTTAGTAGCAGAATAGACAACCACATCTGCTCCATGAGAAATAGGGTTAAATAAGTAAGATGTGGCAAAAGTGTTATCTACAATAAGGGGAATATCATGGTCATGGGCAACCTTGGCAATGGCTTCAATATCGACTAAAACGGCATTAGGGTTACTAATACTCTCTATAAAGATGGCTTTTGTATCTTCCTTTATAGCACTTGTAATTTCTTCTATACTGCTATCACTATCAATCTTATCAATAGCAATACCAGAGGCAGGATAAAGCTTTTTAATCGCATCTACCGTTCCACCATAAAGTTGATGGGTAGTTAGTATTCTACCTCCACCTTGGGCTACATTAAGAAGTGCATAAGTAATGGCTGCCATTCCTGAGGCTACAGCTACAGCTGCACTACCTCCCTCTAGCTGTGCTACTCTTTCTTCTAATACGCTTACAGTTGGATTACCAATTCTGCTATAGAGGTATCCTAATTCTGCTCCACTTCTTAATCTATCAAAACGTTCTGTCGTTTCTACCTCATAGGATGCTGTTGCATAAATAGGTACTGACACTGCATAATTGTGATCTATAGGATTATATCCACCTCTAACTTTTAATGTATCAAATTTATATTCTGACATATCATTGCCTCCTTTTATTATTTAATTGATTGGGTTTGCATGACTACTTTCCCTTATTTTTGATGCAAAAAAGACCTTAGTAAATAAACATCTGCCTACTTACTAAGGTCTCTAGTTCTCTAGTCAACCTTTGATTCATTATGATTTTCTCCTATTTACTTTTTGATTACTTATAACTAGCAAGAACTACATCATAAATATCCTCTATGAGCCTTAGTCCGCCCTTGAAACCTACATAGCCAGTAGTTAATACCAGGCGATAAGGAGAAGGATTTTCTATAGATAAGAAATCATACCCTTTTTCTTTGGCTAGATATTTATCCCAACCTGCACCTAATAGAATACCTCTTCCTGGATGCTCTGCTCCTCTAATGATTTCCTGCGCTTCTCCTCCACTAGGTGTGAAGTATAGTGGTATTTCTTTCTTATCTGAAGTTGTCTTTAATATTTCCTTTACTCTTTCTTGCTGAGATACAGGTGTCTTATCCGCTACAAAAACTTCTTTAGGTACAATACCTACTTCATGAAGTAAAAACTTAGATAAGCCAAGGACATAGCTAGCATCTCCAATAATATGAGCAAAGCTAGGTAACCCATAACGGAACTCTGTAAGAAAAGTAGCTAAACTATCAATTTCTGCATAGTAGGCCTTTATTTCTCTACCAATAAATTGCTTAGCCTGAGCTTCATCTAATGCCGCACCTTGCCCACTGGCAAAAGCTAGAACTCCTTCAAGGAATTTTTCTGTTTCATTAGCCCCAATAGGTAAATAAGGGAATTCAAAGAAAGGCTGCTGATATTTCTTTTCTAAGTTCTTAACAATCTCTTTTCCAAACCAAGGAGATACTAAAATATTGAAGTTAGCCTGTGGAATAGTCTTCCACTCATCAACGCCATCTGAATAAGGACCAAATAAAATATTGACTTCTAATCCAAGCCCTTCTAATAAATACTTGAATTCAAATAGATTTCCCTTCCAAAATTGATCTTGATAAGGAATGGAGGCAAAGAGATTAACTAATTTTTTATTCTTTCCTTTGGTTTTGTCATAATTGCTATCAACAAACTGATCAATAATAGCATTTACAACCTTGCTATGCGCCACAATGTTACTTGAAGTAAATCCTGCCGTCTCTACATGAACAATAGGTTTTCCTTGTGCTACAAATTCATTAACGACAGACTCAATGTCATCTCCAACGATGGCTGAAGTACAGCCAGTGAGTACAACTTGCAAATCTGTATCTAATACTTTGTAGGTATTTTCAATGTTTTTTCTTAGCTTATCAAGTCCGCCAAAGACTACTTCTTTCTCTGAGAAATTCGTACAAGGCGCTGTATTTCCTCCTGCATAACCTGTTGCTCTTTCAAAAAAGCGGCTTACCATCATGCCGCAACCAGGGCCTGAATGTAAGATAGGTACAGCCTTCTCAATGGCCGTTACAGTTTGAAGTGCTCCTATAGCACAGGTAATTCTCTGTTGTTCAATTGTATTAGCCATTTTGTTTACCTCCTAAAAACTTACCAGATTCTTGTTCTAGCCACCACTTGGTATAAGGATTAATAGCATGCTTAGAAAAGTTCTTAACAAACTCATCATTCTCAGTTACTTCTAATAACTTATTCCCATAATTTACAATTCCCTCATATCCCATAGAGAAATGTTCATCTCCAATAAGTAAAGATGGAATACCAAACTTAGCGCCCCAAAGGGTCATACCGCCATGTCTTGCTAGAAGGACATCTGGTTTCACTTTATTAAGAGAGTTAACAAGTTGATACTCCTGTTTATTACATACATTGTAATTAGGTACATCACCATAGTCGTCAACCACATGCCCAAGAGCATCTGCTTCTACGGATTCATTATCATAAAGTGGATCATGGTGGAAAATAGCAGCTCCTACACCTTTCATGCCTAGTTCATTTAATACTGCCAGTAGTGAATGCCCATGAGAGGCTCCACCTGTTACATAAGCTGTTTTTCCTTCTAGCTTACTTCTTACTTCTGCAATCTTTGGAAGCCATTCCTCCTTTTGTTTTTGCAAAAAGATTTCTACTTCCTTTTCTTTATGGGTCAGCTTTCCTAATTCTCTAAACCATCTATCTGTTTGTTCAATGCCATAAGGTGCAGAAGTCTTTATTTCAGGAACTCCGAATTTTTGCTCTAAAGCTGCTCCAAGGTAAGACCCTAAAGTAGCACAAATCTGTATACTAGCAATAGCTTCAGAACTATGTTCTAGCTGCTCTACTGTAGAATAAGGTGTGACATAGTTAGGTCTAATGCCTAATTCCTTAAACCATTTTCCAAAAACATCTGAGCCCCAGAAATTAATGACATTTACTAAGTCTTCTTGTTTTTTCGTTGCTGGCTTAATAAGTTTTCTAGCAACAGCATGATAACCTGCATCAAAACCAGTGGTCCAAATCTTTGATCTAAAGCCTTCGCAGTAGATGCCAATAATCGGAATACCTAATTCCTCCTGTAGTTCATCTGTGATAGCTTCTACATCATCCCCAATAATACCTACAGCGCAAGTTGTTGCTACAAAGATCACTTTAGGATTTACTTTTTCATAAACTTCTTTGACAGCCTCTCTCAGCTTTTGACTGCCTCCATAGATTGTATCTTTTTCTTCAATATCTGTGGAAAAAAGCTTTCTTTGCGTCGGATTACTTACGCCTCTTAAGTCACCATTTTGCTGATAAGTAAAATCAAACTCATGCAAACAGCCTAGACAGCCTATTGGTCCATGACTTATTACTGCTGCATCTTGAATAAGGATAACCGTACAGATAGCCTGAGATACTGAACATCCTATGGTTTGATTAAACTGATGATTACCTTCCTTTAACTTACCACAACGTGAACATCCCACTAAATCCTTAGCACTGCCACAATAGCCCGTAATAGAGCCCAGCCTTGTCTCACGAATTGCTACTTCTGGTAAATCTAAATTTAATTTACTCATGATTACCTCCATTTATAGTCTCATTAGCTATACAGCCTTATATCGCCCTAGCTTTCTGCCTATTGTATTCTTCACTTGTTTTTCTTGTAGGTCTAACCGTGAGAAAAGGTCTCTACAACTTCTTTATCATATAGCTCCTTATGTAAGCTTTGTCCTTTGCCAGGTATACCACAGGCATCTGCCCTGCAGTGCTTGCAATGTCTAAATACATCTAAATATTCTCCAGCTTCCTCTCTCACCTTTTCAAGTAAGTTGCAGCTTGGCGCCTTGATATGGCTTAGTTCATACTGAGGTATAAGTGGAATAATGTTTAATATTCTCGCTCCAACTTCCTTAGTAACCTTTGCAATGTCTTTGATATGTTCATCATTAACGCCTGGAATAAGTACACTATTAATTTTCACAAGTATACCTAGTTCAGCTGCTCGCTTAATCCCTTTTAGCTGGGCAGTTATTAATGTATTAGCTGCCTCAACTCCAACTAACTTATTCCCATTTTCATCTATGACATAATCTATAATCTGCGTCAAAATATAGGGGTCTATTGCATTAACTGTAACTGTGATAGAATCTACACCTACTTCTTTTAACCGCTCTACCTTCTCATATAATCGAAGTCCATTTGTGCTTAAACAGCTAAGTAGCTCTGGATGCGTTTTCTTTACAGCCTCAAAAGTCTCTATGGCACAATCAGTAGCAAGTGTATCTCCAGGTCCTGCAATACCTACTACCTTAATTTCTGGGCAAAGGCCAAGTGCTTTTTCCAAAACAGCTGGTGTTTCTTCTGGCCGCAAAAGGAGCGAACTTACACCTGGCCTAATATCTGATTTATTAAATCCTCTTTTGCAAAATTTGCACTGAATATTACAAGTAGGGCTCACAGGCAAATGAATTCTCCCACTGGTATGATGGGCTGCTTTACTTAAACAAGGATGATTCTTAAATAGATGATCAAAATCATCATCATATTTATGTGTTCCTACTTCAGGCATTTCTCCACCCCTTTCTTCATTAACTTAAATACTTAATATTGGTTTTCTTTAATTTTTCAATAATTTCATTAACTTCTCTAGCCATTTCAAAGGCTTCTATTCCATGTCTACGAAGTTCATCATACGCTCCTACGCCAATACGGGAAACAAATACAATTCGGCAATCCTTGATGACTTCAATCGTCTTAAGTAACGCTTCCTCAGAATGCTCAAATTCTTGACAGGAAGGCGTATTCTCTCTCTCTTCTATAAACTTAGCTTCATGCGCCTCATTAATTTCATAGATTTGAAACTTCTCGCTCCTGCCAAAATGTCTATTAACAACTATGCCATCACTACTAGCCAAAGCTACTTTATAGGTCACTTAAATGCCCCCTTATTTTTTACTTAAATTTTATAATCATCTGCTAAACCATCCATTAGACCATACTCAATAAGGATTTCTTCTAGTCTTTCTTGAGACATAGGCTTCGGAATAACAAACTTGTCATTTTCATCAATGTGTTTTGCTAATTCTCGATATTCATCAGCTTGATGGGCCGCTTGGTCATATTCTATAACGGTTTTCTTTCTAATTTCTGCCCTTTGTACTACATTATCTCTTGGTACAAAATGAATCAGCTGAGTTCCAAGCTCTTTAGAAAAAGCTCTAAGAAGATCTAGTTCTCTATCTACATTTCTACTGTTACAGATGATCCCCCCTAATCTAGTGCCACCTTTATTAGCATACTTTTGAATACCTTTTGAAATATTATTAGCTGCATACAATGCCATCATTTCACCTGATGCCACAATATAAATTTCCTTTGCCTTTCCTTCACGAATAGGCATTGCAAAACCACCACATACAACATCACCAAGTACATCATAAAAAACATAGTCTAAATCTTCTGTGTAAGCTTCTAATCGTTCTAATGTATTAATAGAAGTAATAATCCCACGTCCTGCACATCCTACACCTGGTTCTGGGCCGCCTGATTCTACACATTTAATGCCTTTGAAGCCTGTTTTTAAAATAGTGCTTAGCTCTATATCTTCACCCTCATCCCTGATGGTATCAAGTACTGTCTTTTGAGCCAGGCCTCCAAGTAATAATCTGGTTGAATCAGCCTTTGGGTCACAACCTACTATCATAATCTTCTTACCTAATTCAGCCAAACCAGCTGTCAGATTTTGTGTAGTCGTCGACTTACCAATTCCTCCCTTTCCATAGATTGCCACCTGTCTTATTGTTTCTTTTGCCATCACCTATTCACTCCCTACTTTTATTTAATTATTTAGTGAGATACTTAATCTTTTCGTTTTAGATTGTATCTATTCTACTGAGCTGGAATAACTGCACCATTATACTTTTCTTCAATAAACTTTTTAACCTCGTCTGAGCGAAGTGCTTCGACTAAAGCTTTAATTGCGGGATCCTCTAGCTTTTCTTCTTTTACCGCTATAATATTGGCATAAGGCGAATTAGCATCTTCTCTAAAAAGATATTTGGTTGTATCTACACCTGCTTCAAGTGCCTTATTCGTATTGGTAATATATACATCAAAGTCTTGTGCAAGCCCAATAATTTGGATAGATTCAATCTCTGTAATTTCAATAGGTTTTATATACTCCACGATGTCTTTAACAGAAGCCTTAAGCTCCTTAAGATTAGGATCTAATTTAATGAATCCTGCCTTTTCAATAATCTTTAGTGCTCTATATTCATTAGTTGCATCATTTGGAATTACAAACTTAGCATTATCCGGTACTTCATCTACGCTTTGATAATAATTTGAATAAGCTGATATAGGCTCTACGTGAATATTTCCTGCATTTGCAATCTTAGATCCATTGGCTTCGTTATACTCTTTTACATAAGGCCAATGTGCAAAAAATGCAAACTCTGCTTCTTCTCCATTAAGTTTATCTAGCCAAGTGGCATCAGCTGCAGTTGAAACGATCTCTACTTCAATCCCTTGCTTACTTAATATGGGTTTCACTAGCTCTATCAGTTCATTATGTGGAACAAGGTCAGCTAGACCAATTAGCTTAGTTGTTTCTACAGTATCTGTCTTATTTTCACTTTCAGTTCCTGCACTAGCTGCCGTTTCCTTCTCTGTATTAACCTTTGCACTATTGGTCTCAGTTTCTACACCACACCCCACTAAAGCTGTCATTAATCCTAATGTAACTGCTCCTAGAAATAATCTTTTTTTCATTCTAATCACTCCTTCTATTTTTTATTTTTATGACTTCTGATAGCTACTTCCTTTGAAAAGTAAAATCAGTGTCTTTTTTAAACTTTTACTACTTTCCCTCTGAGCTGAATTTATTAAATGCCATTTCTTCAAAAGTAATTTAGATATAAAATCCCCTGCTGCTTGAACCAACTGTACAATCACAATTAGTACCAAAACGGTTGCTAATAAAACGTCATGTTGGAATCTATTAAAGCCAAACCTTACTGCAATATCTCCTATACCTCCTGCGCCAAAACTACCTGCTAAAGCAGTCATAGAAATCACGGCGATAACAGCCACAGTGAAAGCTCTAATAAGTGATGGCAATGCCTCAGGAAGCATGACTGTAAGTAAGATTCTAATATTTCCTGCCCCCATTGCTCTAGCAGCTTCTACTTTTCCTTTCTCAACCTCTAAAACGCTACTTTCTACTAATCTTGCAAACATAGGCACACAACTTGCAACCAGTGCAATAATACATGCATTAGACCCATAGGCTTTACCTACAATTAACCTTGCTATGGGGAGCATGAGTATAATGACTATCATTTGGGGCAAAGACCTTAAGCAGTTAATGGCTATTCCTAATAGACCGTTAATCCAAGGAATAGGATGTAAGCCTTCTCTACTCGTTAGGACTAATATCAGTCCCAGTATGAGTCCAATGATTAATGTAAAAATCGTAGAGATGATAACCATATAAAGGGTATCTCCAAGTGCTGGCCAGATTTTGTCCCATATAGGTTTCGTAAATGTACTTTGAATCACTTCCCATATAGAATGCTTATATAAACTCAAATGAACTCACCTTCCTTTACCCAATCATTTCTTCGAAATTCTGAGTAGATCTTGATAAATAATTTACCTGTATGACTTTGAGGACTTAAAAAGATATCCCTCACCTTGCCCTGCTCAATCAGTTCCCCTTCTTCTAAAACAGCCATGTTTTGGCAAATATACTTAATCACTTCTAGTTCATGAGTAATAAGAATAATGGTAATGCCTAGCTTATCATTAATTTCTTTTAAGAGTTCTAGAACAGAAACAGTTGTTTGAGGATCTAACGCACTGGTTGCTTCATCACTTAAAAGTACATCTGGATTATTAGCAAGTGCCCTTGCAATCCCCACTCTTTGCTTTTGCCCTCCTGAAAGTTGGCCTGGGCAAGCTTTAATCTTGTCACTTAAACCAACTAACTCAAGTATTTCTTCCACTCTTGCTTTAATCTGCTTCTTATCATAGCCAGCAAGTTTCAAAGGATATGCTACATTTTGATAAACTGTTTTACTTTCAAACAAATTGAAGTTTTGAAAAATCATCCCTATCTTCTGTCTTTGGACATTCAACGCTTTTTTAGATAATAGCGTAATATCCTCTCCATCAATTTTGATTTTTCCACGATCAGGCTCTTCTAATCGATTTAAGCATCTTACTAAGGTTGATTTTCCAGCTCCACTAAAGCCTACGATTCCAAAAATGTCTCCTTTCGTAATCTCTAAATTAATCCCCTTTAAAACTTCAATGTATTCTCCTTGACTCACATACGATTTGTGCAAATCTGTTATGCTAATAAACGAATCACTCATTTTATCACCTCTTTCCCCTCTCTTATGCAAGTTAAATAAAAAATCCTCTTCCTAAAAAGAAGAGGTTATCTTTCAACCTTATCTTTCAGGAATCTCCTGTTGGAATTAGCACCTTAACATTTCTGCTAGTTGCTGGATTTCATCGGGCCATTGCAGCCTTCATTATTTACTTCCTACAGTAGCACTGTAAATTCTTTCTATCAGCCTTAATGCACCTTTATATCCAATATATGTTCTATCTAATACAACTTCTGATGTACTTGGTGTACTTACTTCTATCAGTAATCCTTTTAGGTCACTGACTACGTCACTTTCCCAAGATGACCCTAAAATAAGTGGCACACTAGAACCATAATCTGTATCCTTTACTTCTTGCTCAACAAGATAACCATCCTCTATAAATTTTACTTCTACAGATACATCTTTATCTAAGTTACGATATAGTTCTCTAATATCCTCTCGATATTTTTCAGGCGTATTGTCTGTAATGATTTGCCTAACAGGTATTAAACCTAGCTGAGTCGACAAAAATTTAGTGAGTGCTATGTTATATGCTGCATCCCCAACTGTTGCAAACTTAGCTGGCAGTCCAAACCAGTATTCTGAGAAAAACTCCGAAAAATGTTCCAAGAAATAATAATATCTTGTAGCCTCTTGTCTAATAAAAGCTTCTGACTTCTCACTATTAATATTTGCAAAGGCTACTACTTTTCTAATAAAGTCCGTTGTGTCCTCTTCACCTATAGGAATAATGGGAATATGCAAATAGGGTTGCCCGTATTTTTCTTCTAAATGTTTTACTATATTAAGTCCCACCCAAGGTGAAACTACTAAGTTAAATTGAGCCTCGGGGATTTCTTTCCATTCTTCAATCCCTTTACTTTCTGAACCAAACAACACATTCACTTTAAAGCCTGCTCCTTCTAGGATTCTTTTTAGCTCTATATAGTCGCCTCTCCAGTTGGTATTAAAATAAGGTACTTCAAACCATAAATTAATGAGTCCTTTTTGCTTTCTTCCTTTGTAGTCACCTACATACTGATCTATAATAGCGTTTACGACTATTTCATGTCCTATAAGATTATTTCCCTTAAATCCTGCTGTATCTGCAACTACAATTGGATAGCCTTTTTCCTGATAAGGCTTAACGACAGAACTAACATCGTCTCCAATAAGTTCTCCTGCACACCCTGTTAATACTACAAATAAATCACCATCCATAATTTTAAGCGAAGATTTAATAAGATCATTTAATTTCTTTTCACCACCAAATACAATTTCATTTTCTCCTACGTTAACACTTGGTAAAGCACCCCCTCCACTATAACCTGCACCTTGATAACCATTGCTAAAAGAAAGCATGAAGTATTGTTTGTCTGCACATCCTGGCCCACAGTTTGCAATAGGTATCCCCCTTGGAATAGCTGCAACACTATTAACTGCCCCAATAGCACAGCCATAACGTGGATGGACAATTGTATTACCCTTTTTATTCTTGGCTTGTACTGACATCTTTCTATTCCCCTCTCTATGAATGCTTATAAATTAGCTTATCTTCAATTTCTTTTGTTTCTTCCTCATCTAAAATCTCAGGATGTCTTGCTAAAATAAATGGATCTGCTTGATTTAACCACCAATCTGTATATGGTAATTTCACATGGCGCTTAAGAATCTGATTAAATTTCTTACGTGCAAGAATTTCAATAAGTGCTTCTCCCACGCGAATAATGCCATCATAGCCTACTGGGAAATGCTCATCCCCCATGGCAAAAGCAGGTATTCCCACCTTTGCAGCTAATGGCGCCAACCCATTATGCCTAATAATGATTAAGTCTGGATTAACTCTTCTTAGAAGACCATAGAGTTGAAATTGTTGTGTTTTACTCACCGTAAAATGTTCAATCTCTCCATAATTATCTACTAAATGTTTCAGAGTATCTTGATTACTATGTCCACTGTCATATACTGGATCATGATGAAATACAATGGAGCCATTCACTTCTATACCTAACTCCCTAATGACCGAAATCATTCCATGAGCATAAGAAGAACCTGTTGACACAAAACCCTTAATACCTTTTAACTTTTCTTTTAAAGCTTCTATCTGTGGTCTTACGCGCTCGTGCTCGCTGGCAATATAATCCTCAACAATATCCTCCTTGCCAACAATCTTAGCTATAGCTCTAAGCCATTCATCTGTTCCTGCAAAACCATAAGGCTGTGGTGCATCTACTTGTGGCACACCAAAGTTCTCCTCTAGTGCTGTAGCCATATAAGAACCCAGTGTATGACAGAAGGTAGCAGTTGCTACCGCTGAAGAGGCTTGTGCTAGCTCATCATAGGTGGCCATGTCAATCATATAATTTACTCTAATACCCAGTGGTTTCAGCATCTCTGTAAAATAATCTGTTCCCCAAAGTGCCACGATATTAATAAGATCCTTTTGTTTCTGAGGATTTCTATCAACAATTTGCCTCACTACTCCATGCTGAGAGATATCAAAGCCCACGCTCCAATGTTTACTTTTAAAGCCCTCGCAATGAAGTGGAATAATAGGAATCCCAATCTCTTCTTCCATTTCTCCTGCTATGCTTTCAATATCTTCTCCAATAATAGCTGTTGAGCAAGACATAGAAATAAAAATAGCTTTGGGTTTAAAGCGCTCCCATGCCTCACGAATACTTTCTCTTAATTTATCACTTGCACCAAACACCATATCCTTTTCTAAAAGATTAGTGCTGAATATTTGAATGTTTTGTGGTTCCTTTCCTCTCCTTGTTAATCCAATCTTAAAACCTAAATTAAATCTAGGATGGATAGCTGAACACCCGATAGGTGAATGCTCTATCAAAATACAGTCAGGGATATTTCCTACCTGACAACCTACAATAGACTGACTACACATAGTTTGCTGACTAAATGGCATATTAAGCTCACAAAGTTTACATCCCTTTCCCTTACTAGAACAGCTCCCTTCTCCTAATTTCTTTTCTCCTCTTACTTTATACCTTGATTGTTCAATTAGCTCACTTGCACTTCCATCCCATGAGATAATAGAACCCAATCTCATCTCACGGTTTTCAACAGTTGCAAAATCTAAATTGATTTTCTTTTTTGCCATTTTTTTGCTCCTTTTTATTTATTTCATATTTTTCATCTCATTGTTTCCAACGCATTAAATAGCTCTGCACCTAATTAAACAAATAAAAAAAGACCAATGATAATAAGTAAAGCTTTTTTAACGCTTTACCATTACTCATCAGTCTCTACTTCTACTAGTCAACTAATTGATTTACCACTATTAAGTTTGTTCAAGAGCTTGGTTTATTTAATACGTAATTTTTCATTTTTTTCTATTTGAACAATCTTCCCATCCTGAATCACCACAGTTACAGAACCATATTTAATCGTCTCTATAATTTGCAGTAATTTTTTTACCTCTTCTTGGTTATTCTTATCGGACATTGCTCTGTTCACCTCCTATATTGATATAATTGCTTTTTACATTAATCTGAATGGCATACTCATCTTGTATAATGACTGTTAAACTTCCATTCTCTATAGTTGACAATATGTCTTCTAAGACTTTATCTAATTTTTTTGTATGCCATACTTGATTTCTATAGTCTCTTACTAGCTCCATATGATTTATTCTCCCCCTTCTTACTCAAACAAGAAAACACTAATATTTTCTATACAATAATAAAAGGCCACTCTCTTAGATAAGAAAGTGGCACCTATATATCAAGGTATATACACTTTCTCATCTTTCAAACTTAAAAGTTTGTAGGAATTAGCACCTTGAATGATTAATATAATCTTTCAGGTTGCTGGGCTTCATCGGGCCGGTCCCTCTGCCTCTCTGGATAAGAAAAATTTATTATTTCCTAGTATTTCTATATTTTTACTTGTATTAATTGCATTATATTCTCGTTGCCTTTTATTGTCAATATATTTTAAATATTTATTTTTATAAAACTATTTATTAATGCTATAAATATACTTAATCCTATATTATGATTTGGTACTGTTAGTTCGATCACTTTCTGCCTTATCATGTACAAAACTTCCATTAACAAAGTGGATATGCTTTTAAAGTTTATTAATCACATCCTCATATTTCTCAATAGTCATAGCTTTACCCCATTCATCTAATTGACTATAAATAATTTCAACTGCTTTTTCAGAGATAATCATATCTTTAATGTCTTCTTTTATTTCAGCAAGCGGTACTTGATATGCTTCCTTATGTACATTGGACACTTTAATTAAATGCCATCCAAACTGGGTTTGAACTGGATTTGATACTTGTCCTTCTTCTAAGGTCTTAGCTCCATTTAAGAAGTCCTCATCATAATAACTTGAATTATATTCGATATAACCTAGTTCCCCGCCAGTATCTTTAGTCCCGTCTGTACCATATTTTTTAGCAAGTTCAGCAAAGCTTGTACCTTTATCGTATTCTGCTTTAATAGCTTTAGCTTCTTCCTGAGTTGCAACTAAAATATGGGACATTACAGCACCTGCCTCCTGTGTATAGTCTCCTTTATTACTCTCATAATATGCTTTAATTTCAGCATCGGTAACAGAGATACTCTTGCTAATGTATTTAGCAACATTAGAAATCGTTAGACTATCTTTAATCTGAGCTTTATAACCTTCTACTGTTAAGCCACTATTTACTAAAGCTTTTTCAAATTCTGCTGCTGTCTCATAATCTTCCTTTGTTTTGTTAAATTCATCATTTATCTCTGCTGCTGTTGGCTCTAATTTAAGCTCTCTTCCCTTAATAAGTGCAACTTTATTCATAATAATATAGTCTACAAGCTCGCCCTTACGCTCTTTCATATACTCCTTAGCTTCCTCTGTCTCAAAAAAGCTATCATCATATTGGTATTGATATTGAATCATCATCATCTCATAATCTAATTGAGTTAGTATCTCTTTCGCCGTTATGGTTAAATCATTGACTTTAGCTACCACTGCATCTCCTGTAATGCCTGGCGTAATAGCTACTGTATTTTCTTTAGCAAGCCACTTAACTTCTACATTAAGTATTTCTCCAACATACTTAACAGGTACAAAAAGACGACCGTTTTTCATAACTGGAGTCGTATCCATTGTTTTTGTCTTTCCATTTACTATCATTGCTGCTTGTCCGGCAGTTAAAATCACTTTCATGTCATCTTTAATAATAGTAGCTGTTCCAGATGCCTGCTCCCATTCTACCTGTGCTCCAAGCTCCTCACTAATAAAACGTAGTGGCACTAACGTACGATTATTATTATCAATAAAAGGAGCTACATCTTTAAAAACGACACTTTCATTATTAATCGTCACATTGACTGGTTTTTGTGCCATGACAGCCCCTGATGGCATGGCCACCAACATTCCTAACAGTATGGCAAACATCTTTCTTGATTTCATCTTCTTCCTCCTTTTTTATAAATGACCCTAAAATTATTTAAACCTTCTCAATTTAAAGATAATTAATTATAGCATAATTCTATTTATGCATCTCATTTTGTTCATAAGTTGTTATTTTTATTGAAGTAAATAGAAATACCGTTGTATATTTTATTATTTTGACATATGATGTAGGAGTACGCCTTAAATTAATAAGACAGTTCGAGACCATCCTGTCTAAAAACAAAACTAGGGACAACGTCTGTTGTTGTGAATTTAATTTGGAGGTGAACGTTGATGAATATGACAAACTTAAGTAAAACACACAAATTAGTTTTTTCTTCTATGATCATGGCGCTTTATATCGTCATTTTGTATTTTACACAAAGCTTTTCTTTTGGGGCTTACCAAATACGTATTGCTACAAGTATGTACGCCCTATCATATTTCTTTCCGTTCCTAGTTTTCCCACTTGGTCTCGCCAATTTTATTGCTAATGCCCTTTTTGGTGGCTTAGGTCTTCTTGATATGATTGGAGGTTGCACTGTCGGTATAGTTACAACCTACTCTATTGTCCTTATTAAAAAAGGTAATCTTAACAAATGGCTCATTACCCTACCCATTATTTTGGTGCCAGGGTTAGGTGTCTCTATTTGGCTTTCTTATCTTTTGAATGTGCCATATACAGCCCTTGCCATAAGCTTATGTGTTGGGCAAGTCATCCCTGCACTTGTAGGCGTACTTTTTATAAAAGCATTAGAACCTATCATTTATAAAACGAAAAAGGAGATGACCCCATGAGAGGTAGAACAAAAGAAGAATTAGGCGGTGTAACCCATTTAGGTAATCAAAAGGTAGCTTACCGAGATGATTATGCGCCAGAAGTATTAGAAACCTTTATTAATAAACACCCTGACAATGATTATTTCGTTAAATTTAACTGTCCAGAATTTACAAGTTTATGCCCTATTACTGGCCAGCCTGACTTTGCAACCATTTACATTTCTTATGTACCAGGGCCTCGTATGGTAGAAAGTAAATCGCTTAAGCTCTACCTCTTTAGCTTCAGAAATCATGGTGATTTTCATGAGGATTGTATGAATATTATTATGAAAGACCTTATTAAGCTAATGGACCCTAAATATATAGAAGTATGGGGCAAATTTACACCAAGAGGTGGTATTTCTATAGACCCTTATTGTAACTATGGGAAACCAGGGACTAAATGGGAAGCTGTTGCTTTTGACCGACTAGCCCATCACGATTTATATCCTGAGAAAGTAGATAATCGCTAATAGGAAGGATGTGCACTGTATGAAAGCAATGGTTTTATTTAGTGGGGGCATCGATAGCACCACTTGCCTTGCTCTTGCTATAGAAAAGTTCGGCAAGGAAAATGTGACTGCGTTATCCATAACTTATGGACAAAAACATAGCAAAGAATTAGCTGCTGCAAAAAGTATTTTAGACCACTATGAGCTAGAAGGTATTGAACTTGATTTAACACCAATGTTTGCTTATAGTGATTGCTCTCTTCTAAACCATTCTAAAGAGGAGATTCCTCAAACTTCTTATGCTGAGCAACTTGAGCTTACTAATGGTAAACCAGTATCGACTTATGTACCTTTTAGAAATGGACTTTTTCTATCTTCAGCTGCAAGTATAGCTTTAGCTAAAAATTGTTCCTATATTTACTATGGTGCTCATAGCGATGATGCTGCTGGTAACGCTTACCCCGATTGCAGTGAAGTCTTTAACACTGCTATGAATACAGCAATCTATGAAGGCAGCGGCAAAGCGCTGCAAGTAGTAGCCCCTTTCGTTGGTCTTACTAAAGCTGATGTTGTTAGTGAGGGCCTACGCCTTGGTGTACCTTATCACCTCACTTGGAGCTGTTATGAAGGTACTACTAAGCCATGCAGAAAGTGTGGCACTTGCATTGACCGTGAAAAAGCTTTTCGGCTAAATGGTCTTATAGATCCTTTACTTCAAGAATAAAAAACTTTTTAATGATAGAAAGAGCATTATACTTTTTTTGTACAATGCTCTTTTATAATTATTACTTACTCCCTTTAATCGTACTTTTATACCCGCTGTAAGTCGCTAGGAAATAACCTCCATAAATAAGAAGTAAAATAGCCATAGTCATTAAGGCATTTCTTAAAATATTAGGTCTTCCAAAACTCACTAAGAAGTCATTGATAATATGAATACCTACTAATGCATGAACTATTGCTAAACTAAGTGGTAATATGAAGTATGCTAAAACTTGAATAAAAACAGCTTGATACATTATTTTTTTTGATGTTCCTATTTTTGCTAGTACTTTATAACGTTCTTTGCTTTCCCCTGCTTCAGCTAATTGTTGCAGTGCAAGCATAGCTGCACTTGCTAATAAGAAGATAATCCCCATATAAATGCCTACAAATAATATACTATTCGTTAATCCCATTTGAGAGTTATATAATGCTTCTTTTGTATACCCCAGAATAAAATGATCTTCACTTTGTGGTATTTCCCCGCGTAGTAAGGCATCAAATAATACACTAAAACGTTCTTCTGCCCCCTGAGAAGCGCCATAACTCACACTCATCTGCATGCTACATACCTCTTGATTAGTAATAGCATCATCTGGTACTACTAAACTCATTATATTAGATTTAAATCCTTCATTAACAAACTGCTCTTTTAATACTTCCTTATTTTGAATTCCATACTGCTTACCACTTATATCAAAGGTTGCCCTCTGATCAATAAGCTGCTGCACGGTTCCCTCAAAGTCTTCTCTATTAGATAGCACCAATACTTTATCGCTATCTAAACTCATCGGTAATCTACCTTGAAGCATACGTAATGCATTATAATCTGATAGCTTTACTGCGCTTAATACAGTTCCACTATATTGACGCTCAACTGTAGCTTTTTCTCTAGGTACTGAATAGGGTTGTAATATTTTTTTTAACTCCTTGGCTACTACGTATTCTTTATAGTAAACCACTTGTTCGCCTTCTTGAAACTTGAAGTCTATCTTCTCCATTATTGCCTTAATAAAATGAGGTTCTTCATTTGCTACAGTTTCTGAATAAAAATACTCTGTTGCTGTGGCATCAAAAGGTGTTCCTCCTACCAAGCTATTTTCTATAACATTTTTAAAGCCTAGACCAGTAGATAACATCCCAATTGTTAAAAGCAACATGAGGCATATAACAGACATAGAAGCAAAGTGAGTATTCACCTTATAATACATTTGCTTTATGATAAAAGGATTGAGTCCTCTTAAATAAAACTTAGAACGTTTCATCAGAAGTACTAATACAAAACCAAGCAAACTATAGAAAAATAAGAATGTCCCTAAAACACCTAATAAAAGTACTCCTAAAAAAACAGGTGACCTGGAATCAAGTCCTACTTTAATCCCTATAACATAAGCATTACCAATAAGTATTAAACTTAATATAAATAGAAGAATCGTTACCACTGGACTTTTAATTTTTAATTCTTCATTTTTTTGACTAGCTGTTAAAAGCTCAATTAGCTCGTAACGTGAAATACTCCACGTATTAAATAACATGACTACACAGAAAATGATGCCAAAATAGAGGATACTTTTAAATATGGCACTTATGGATAATACAAATTGATACTGAGTCATAGTTACTTCAAATAAACGAGCTGTCAAAAGAGATAAGCCTTGTGAAAGGACTAAACCTAAAATAAGTCCTGAGCCTAAGGCCATAAGCCCTATTAAAAAAGTTTCCAAAAATAAAATCTTAGAGATTTTATTTTTCCCCATTCCTAAGGTCATATAAATACCTAATTCTTTTTTTCGCTTTTTTACTAAAAAATTATTGGCATAAATAATAAGACCACCTAAAATGCAGGAAACAAAAACAGATACGATAGATAGCATCATACTTAAGGCTTGAACACTTTCTTTTTTAACACCATTTAACTCCTGCATCACTTGCTGAGAGCCCATGGCATTAAAGCTATAGAAAATACACACAGTAAAAGTTAAAGTTAAGAAATAAATAAGATAATCTTTAAGACTCTTTCTAACATTCTTATAAGCCATTTTAAAATACATCTTGAAGATCACCTCCTAAAAGTGTCATCACTTCCATAATACGATTAAAGAATGCTTTTCTACTATCGTCACCCCTTACGAGTTCATTAAATACCTTCCCATCCTTAATAAATAAAATACGCTGAGCAAAACTTGCAGTAAAGGCATCATGAGTTACCATTAAAATAGTGGCTTTTTGCTCCTTGTTAAGGCTATTTAATGCTTCTAAAAGTTGTCTTGATGACTTAGAGTCTAATGCACCTGTTGGCTCATCTGCTAGAATTAAAGTAGGGTTTGTTACAATGGCCCTTGCTGAAGCTACTCTTTGCTTCTGCCCCCCTGATAGCTGGTAAGGATATTGATGAAGTACTTTCTCTATTCCTAACTGAGTAGTTACTTTTTCAATAAGCTTCTTAATATCACTAGGTTTTCTACCTTGGATTGTTAAAGCTAAGGCAATATTTTCATAAGCTGTTAACGTGTCTATTAAATTAAAGTCTTGAAAGATAAATCCTAAGGCATCTCTTCTGAAATTCTCTAACTTCTTCCCTTTTAACTTAGTAAGCTCTGTATCACCTATTACAATTTCCCCTGTTGTTACTTTATCTATGGTAGAAATACAGTTAAGGAGTGTGGTTTTTCCACTCCCTGAAGGTCCCATAATCCCTACAAATTCTCCTTCTTCTACATCAAAGGATATATGGTCAATAGCTTTAGTCACATTACCTTTATTTCCATAAAATTTTTCAATATTTTTCACTTGTAAAATAGTTTTCATTCCTTATGACCTCCCAAAAGTAATTGCGTCATTTAGCTTTTATTCTCAGTTATTCTAACCGGCTACTAGATGTAGTATAAGAGAAGCTAACTAAAATACCTATTGATGTTATTTGATTTAATCTTTCATTTTTGTAAGACATGCTTAATCGCTTCTAATAGCATTCTACCCTTAAGTACTAATACCATAATAAAGGGCTATTTCCCATAGAATCAGTACTATGGGGAATAGCCCTTCTGTTATTAAACTAGCTCCTCATCAAGAGGAAAGGTAAGTGTTACTTGTGTGCCCTTCCCCTTTTCCGATTTTAAACTAATACCCAAACCTAATTGTTCACAAAGATTTCGACTAATATATAATCCAATGCCTGTAGATTTTCCAAAAATCCTGCCATTTTCTCCTGTAAAGCCTTTGTCAAATACTCTGCTCTTATCTTTCTCATTAATTCCTACACCATTATCTGCTAAAGTTAATTGAATACAGTTCTTTTCTACTCTACTTGTTATTTCTATCCTAGCTTCTTCTTCTTTGCTATATTTAATGGCATTACCTAATATCTGTCCTAGGATAAAGCTTACCCATTTTTTATCGCTATACACTTCTTCTTCTAGTTCTCCTAAGATAAGCTGTATTTTCTTTTTGATAAAATCAGAGCGATAGTTTTTCACTACTTCCACTACACATTCTTTTAACTTAAAAGATTTAATAAGATAGTCTTTGCTTGCATTACTACTTCTAGCATAATACAAAACCTGTTCTACATAGTTTTCTACTCTTCTTATCTCATAGGCTAACTTTCTCATGGTAGGGGTATCTTCATTTCTCATTATAAGTCCCATAGAAGCCATTGGAGTTTTAATTTCATGTACCCACGCCTCTATATATTCCCTATAATCAACTTGTATTTGATGCTCCTTATTTACTGCTTCATGCATGTTCTTATTAGCTTCATTAAGTAATTCATAGATAAGCTGCCCCTCTAAAAACTCTGGTTTTTCTATAACCTCACAAAGCAAATACTTTTGTTCTAGAGCTTCTATTGTCTGATAAGCTTCATTAAAAAACTTTCTTAGCCTTAAGTATTCTAAAAGCATATAACTTCCTAGTGGAAAAAACCAAACACTCCCTATGATTATGAAATTACCAATTGGTACATTTAAAGCGAAAAGTAATAAACTAAAGCCTATAAAAAGTAAGATATTAATACTTAAGAAGCTCCCTTTTTCCTTTAAATACATTTTTAAATTCATTGTTATCTCCTGGCACAACTTAGGATACTTTCCCTCATTAATGTTTTTCCCGAGCATCACATTAACTTATAAATTCATTTTAAGTTAGTTTACTTTAACTCATAATATAGCCTAATCCTCTTCTAGTCTCTATTATATTCATCATACCTAACTCTTCTAGTTTCTTTCTTAGTCTTGTCATATTTACAGATAAAGTATTATCATCAATAAAAATATCTGACTCCCATAATACTTCCATTAAAGTTTCTCTTGAAACAATTGTTCCTTGATTCTGCATAAGATAAGCTAATATTTTCAATTCATTTTTAGTAAGTTCCCTACTTCCTAAAGGCGTAGTCATATGCCCACTAGCTAAATGAAGCTCTAGTCCTTTATATTGCAATATATGTCCTTTACTCTGTTGACTATTTCCATAGGTTCTCTTTAGAATGGCCTCTATTCTAGCTAGTAAAATATCTGTATTATAAGGCTTAGTAATAAAATCATCGGCCCCTAAATTCATACTCATTAATTCGTCCATATCACTATTTTTACTGGTTACCATCATGATGGGTAGGTCACTTTTCTTTCTCAGCTCCCTGCATAAATAGTAACCATCAAATACAGGTAAATTAATATCTAGTAATACTAAATCAGGTTGTGCTTCCTCTATTTCTTGTAACACCTGCTCAAATTTAATAACACTTACTACCTCATAACCATAACGGCTTAAAAAGGTCTGTAGCTCCTCTTTAATTCCTTCATCGTCTTCTACTATAAAAATCTTTCGCTGATTTTTTTCTTTCATCATATCCCCCATCATCTTTAATCCATCCATTAGGTTCCACAATAAGTTTTATAGCCACAACTAAATGTATCAGGTACTGATGTATCTTCCTCATTTAAGCCCTTATAATCATAAGGATTCTGAAGCTTTTCTATTAAAGTCTTCATTATACTGTAATCATTATAATTTACTGCATGTTCTATGGCCTCTTCTACCCTATTATTTCTAGGTATGATTACAGGATTATTTTGCTCCATTAAAGCCTTTGATTCCTCCATAGATTCCTTCTGAGCCTCACGCCTTTGTTGCCATAGCTTATGCCACTTCTCAAATTCTTGAGAGGATGATAGTTTAGATGGTGATAACTTATCTCTAGTAAGCTCCCTAAATGTATTGGTATAATCAGCTTCATATTTTTGCATTAAGCCTAAAAGCGCTTCTATGAGATGCTTATCCATATCATTTTCATTAAATAGACCTAGTTTCTTTCTCATGCCCTCATGCCAAAATGACTGATATAAATCTCCAAACCTATTTACTTCTCTTTGCGCCAGTTTAATGGCTTCTTCTCTATCTTCGTGGAGTATAGGAATCAGTGCCTCTGCAAATCTGGATAAATTCCAAACTGCTATTTTAGGTTGATTTCCATAGGCATATCTTCCCTGAGTATCTATTGAGCTAAATACTGTACTAGGATTATAGCGATCCATAAAGGCACATGGCCCATAGTCGATGGTTTCACCACTAATTGTCATATTATCAGTATTCATTACTCCATGAATAAATCCAACTAGCTGCCATTTTGCAATTAATGCCGCTTGGTTTTTAATTACCTCTTGAAGTAAATAAACATATGGAAATTCTTTTGAGCAGCCTTCATCGTAATGTCTTCTTAAAGTATAATCTGCTAAAGCCTTAAGGTCATCTTTCGATCCAAACTGACTTGCATACTGAAAGGTTCCTACTCTTATATGGCTCTTTGCTACTCTCACTAAGACTGCACCAGGTAGATAAGACTCACGAGCCACATCTTCACCAGTAGTTAATACTGCTAAGCTTCTTGTAGTAGGAATACCTAAGCCCTTCATCCCTTCACTAATGATATATTCTCTTAGCATAGGCCCAAGTGTAGCCTTTCCATCCCCTCTTCTTGAGTACGCTGTTCTACCTGATCCTTTTAACTGAATATCAAATCGTTCTTCTTCCTTTGTTAGATATTCTCCTAAAAGGATGGCCCTCCCATCTCCTAGCATTGTAAAATATCCAAATTGATGACCTGCATAAGCCTGTGCAATTGGTGTTGTTCCTTGTAAAACTTTGTTACCTGCTAGAACTTCCACCCCTTCCTCACTTTTTAAAAAAGCTATATCTAGACCTAGCTCTTCTGCTAGTGCCTCATTCCACATAACAAGCTTAGGTGATGGCACCTTGCTTGGTGACTGTTTTGTAAAAAATAACTCTGGTAAAGTTATATACGTATTTTCTAATATTTTACGGTTTGTTTCTAAAAATTGTCCTTCCATATTAGCCTCCTCCTTACCTTTCATATTCAATCATATATTTAAACCCATTATTCTTTTTCATTTTTAGTTTCTTCATAACACTTATTATTATACACCCTATCTTCATCATTCTTTCGGGCCGATACAAATAAAAAAGCTATCACTAAAATTCCATCCTCCTTAAATATAGTCTATTATAAATGAATACCTAAACTATACTTGTATTTGGAAATGATTTAGTAACAGCCTTATCTATATACTTATTTTATTATAAAACTTTACTTAAGAAAAGTTTTGTTCTTTCTTCTTTTGGTGCCTCAAATATATCCTTTGGCACACCTTCTTCGATAATCTTACCTTGGTCCATGAATAAAAGTCTTGTACCTACTTCTTTTGCAAAGCCCATTTCATGAGTAACAATCATCATGGTCATACCTTCATCAGCCAGTTCTTTAATAACATCTAATACTTCATTAACCATCTCTGGATCTAATGCAGAGGTTGGTTCATCGAAAAGCATCACTTCTGGTTTCATAGCTAAAGCTCTTGCAATAGCAATTCTTTGTTTTTGTCCACCAGATAATTTACTAGGATATTCATTAGCTTTTTCTCTTAGCCCTACTTTTTCTAGGAGGCTATACGCTAATTTCTCTGCTTCTTCCTTATTCATCTTTTTAATCTTCATAGGTGCTAGTGTAATATTATCAAGCACAGTCATATGTGGGAAAAGGTTAAAATGTTGAAATACCATACCTACCTTCTGACGTACTTCATTGATATCTACCTTAGGATCTGTAATATCTGCTTCATTTACAAAAATCTGCCCGCTTGTAACCTCTTCCATTTGGTTGATACATCTTAAATAAGTAGATTTTCCTGAACCAGATGGTCCAATGATAACGACTACTTCACCTTTATTGATATAATCATTGATGCCTTGTAATACTTTTAAATTACCAAAACTCTTATGTAAATCTACTACCTTAATCATTTTCAGCCCTCCTTATCTGCTCACATTAACCTTTTTCTCAATTTGCCTCATAAATACTGTTAGTAAGCTCGTAATAACAAAATAGCATAAACCAACAATTAACAATGGTTGTAAAGCATTTAAGGTACGGCTTGTAATAATATTTTGAGCTTTCATTAAATCTAACCCACCAATAAATCCAATAATAGCTGTTTCTTTAATCAAAATAATAAATTCACTTACAAAAGCTGGAAGCATTTGAATAAAAGCTTGTGGGAAAATAATGTGTCTCATCGTCTGACCATATCCTAAACCAAGTGAACGTCCAGCCTCCATTTGGCCTTTATCAATTCCTTGTATCCCTGCTCTAATAAGTTCTGCCATATAAGCACCGCTATTAATACCAAAAGCTATACCGCCTACCCAAATACGATCAATACTTGAAGTAGCAAATATTACATTCCACATAAGTACAATTTGAAGTACTGATGGAGTTCCCCTAATTATGTAAATGTAAGCACGTGTAATCCATTTTAAAAGTTTTACGACGTAATACAATAAAGTTCTTAAAAAACCAACTTTTTTAGGTAACACACAAATTTGAGTAAGTGCAACAAAAATACCTATTAAAAGCCCTAAAATGAGTGCAATAGCAGTTAATCCAAGAGTCCATTGCAACCCTTGCCATATGAATTCATAATATTTTTCTTGAAAAAAGGTCTGATAAAACGACACAGTTTGTTGACCAAATATGCTAATAAAGAAGTTTTCCATCCTTATACCTCAACTTTCATTATTATGTTGTCTATATTATAATATAACATTTGTTCATTACTAAGTCTAATAATTTAGAAAATATTTTTATATTATAAAAGGGACAGTTCTTATTCGGAACAGTCCCTTTATCTCTAAAGCTTCGCCACTATAAACCTATTCTGCTTTACCAAAATATTTTGCGTAAATAGTGTCATATTCACCGCTTGATTTAAGTTCATCTAATGCTTTATTGATTTCATCTACTAATGCTTGATCACCTTTTTTAACAGCAATTGCATATTCTTCTTCAACAAATGGTGCTTCTACAATTTTAAGGTCATCTTTACCTGCTATCATTTTCTTAGCTGGTTCTTCATCGATAACGACTGCATCTACTTTCCCATTTTGAAGGTCTGTTATTGCTTGAGTACCTTTATCAAGACGAATGACTTCTACACCCTCTACAGCACTAGAAGCTATATCTCCAGTTGTCCCTAATTGTACGCCTACTTTTTTACCTACAAGATCATCTACTGTATTTATTTCTGTATTATCCGCTTTTACAATAATAACTTGTTTTGATTTAAAATAAGTTTGAGTAAAATCAGCTTGTTGTTTACGTTCATCATCTACTGTTAAACCAGCTATAACAAAATCAACTTTACTACTTCCTAATGCTAATAATAATGAGTCAAATGCCATATCTTCCATTTTTAATTCTTTTCCCATTTTCTCTGCAATAGCTTTGGCAACCTCTACGTCAAAACCAACAATCTCTGTTCCTTCATAATATTCAAAAGGCTCAAATTCTGCATTAGTTCCCATTACAAGTACATTACTATCTTTTGAACTACCACAACCTGCTAATAATCCCATTGTTAATACACTTACAGCTATTAAACTTCCTACCTTAAATAATTTACTGTGCTTCATTACATAATCCCCCTCTAGATCTTTATTTAAATAATCTATTCTTCTATTCGATATGAATAATTATACACATTAAAGAATTAATAGTCAATCAGTTTTTTTATCTTTTTATACTTTAATAAAAATATTTTCTATTAAAAATCAGGACAAGCCTTTGATATTTATTATTTTCTTACTTTTATCCACATTTTTATAAACATGCAGTAAACATAAAATTGTATAAACTTATTTATTTTTTGTGGATAATGTGTATAACTTTGTGTATAACTTGAAAACACTAGCTATTTTCGGATGTTTAATGTGGACATGTTGTTTATGAAAGCACTTAAGTGAATTCTTTATGTTAAAAACATTACTTTTGTATTTTATTTTATACCACTTTTTTACAGCTTTGTTTCAAATTGTTTATTTATAAAAATGCATATTAAACTGTATAATCAACTACCGCTCTACTAGTAGCTATTTGTCTTACTAGCTGATTTGCTACAGCTAAATGTTTCTCATGAGCTTGGTAATAATCTAAAGCAGCTGCATCTACAAATTCCGAATAAAGGACTACATCATAAGCTGCTGGTGAATCATTAAAATTAATACCTACTTCTATCGTTAAAAGTCCTTCTATCTGCCCCTTAAGCCCCTCAAGTTGTTCTTTTATCTTAAGCATTACTTCTTCCTTTGTTCCATGAACTTCATGCTCTGCTACTTGCCACATTACAATATGCTTAACCATCTACCTACCTCTTTTCTATATAATTCTTTTTCATTATACTAGCCTCCTAAACGCTTCTCAACATATTTATTCACAATATTTATAAATAATCGTAATCGTTCGGCTATACAAACAGAAATTTGAATAATACTGTATATAGTTAAACTACCGCTATGTAGTCCGACTAGTGTACTTGCTTACAGCTGCTATCTCACTTTGCTAAGAAACTCTAAATTCGTAATCCTTATGAACGGGTGAAAACTCGCTAGGCTCAGACACTCACCCTAAAACCCATAAGGATTACTTCATTAAGAGTTTCTAAGCTCTGCTCCAAGGCATCTTCCAGCAATTCCACCAGTCTCCCTACATAGCTACTGTTTTACAAGAATAAACTACTAAGAAAATTTATACATTAATGTGAATGAAGAGAAAAATATAATGCCATGTTAAACTTACAAGCGATTTTCTCATGTTTTGCCTCAACATCATAACGCATAAAGCTTCTTAGTCGTTTATTTGGGTAAAGTAGTAGCCAGGCAGGAGGGGATGGGGATTGGTGTAGGGTGCCTTGGAGGTGAGCTTAGCAGTTCTTAACGAAGGAAATCTTATGGGTTTTAGGCTGAGTGTTTGAGCGTCAGCGAGTTTTCAGCCGTTCATAAGATTTGCGAGTTTAGAACTGCTTAGCGAACTGAGACAGCAACCGAAACCAAGCACCATTCTCTTCTGATCTGGCGGTACTTCGCTATATCTGCTATTATTTAAATTTATATTTTTTGCATATAAATAAGCGCAAGCTAGCAAGCTTACGCCTATTTGTGATTTTCTTTTATTATAAAGTTTTAAGCAGTTTTTACATTTGCTTTCTTATTAATTCTCTTATTGTTCTTCCAAGATACCCAAAGTGGTCCTGCTAAACATACAGAAGAGAAGCAACCGCTTATAACACCCATCATCATAGGAAGTGCAAAGACTTTGATAGATTCAATACCGTAAAGGTATGCAAAAATATACATGATGAGAACACTAATACTTGTTGTAACGCTGGTATTAATAGAACGTGTTAAGGTTTGTGTTAAACTGTTATCCATTAATACTTCCATATCCTTCTTATTAAGTGCCATATTTTCACGGATACGGTCATAAATAACAACTGTATCATTGATTGAGTAACCTATAATAGTTAAGGCTACTGCTATAAAGTTAGTATCTAATGGAATTCTAAGTACTACAAAGGTAAAGAAAATAACAAGTATATCATGTCCTAAAGCCACAAGTGCCATAGCTCCTGCTGATAACCCACCTATTTTCTTGAAACGAACCCAAACATAGGCAACAATTAATAGCATCGCTAGTGTTAATGACATGACTGATCTCATTAACGTTTCTTTTCCAATATAAGGTTCTACCATATAAGATTCAGATAACTTAAGTTCGTTAGCTGCATAAGCTTTGTCTAATGCTTCATCTAACTTCACTTGATCGTTTGAATTCAAACTATCTGTTCCCGCTAAACTTAAAACAATCTTTTGCTGTTTATTTGCTAAGTCTTCTGTAATTTGTCCTGTTACATTTCTATTTAAAGTGTCTGTTGCTAATCTAGATACATCTTCTACATTTAACTCACCTGTATATGTATAAGTAAGCATTGCGCCACCTTTAAAGGTTGTATCTAATGTAACACCATTAGTAAAGCAGCTTACAATACCAATTACCATCACTACAATAGAAATGCTGTAAAGTTTCCATCTTTTCTTATAGAAAGGAATTGTTTTTCTTTCTTTTGGTAAATGATATAACTTATTATTTCTAAATGCTTTAAAGTTAATTAAAGAAAGTAATAATTTATGAGTAGTATAAATACCTGCAACAAAGTTAAGGACAATTCCTACTAATAATGTATATCCAAAAGATAACATTGTACCTGAACCTAATGCCATTAAAATAATAGCTACAATAGCTGTGGTAATGTTACCATCAAATACAGAGGCAAATGCTCTACTATACCCTGCTTTAAGTGCTAATGGTAAAGATTTCCCTGATCTTAATTCCTCACCAATACGTTCATTAATAATAACGTTAGCATCTACTCCCATACCTAAAGATAAAATAATACCTGCTATACCTGGTAAAGTTAAAGTAAATTGAGGAACAGAAAGTGCTAAAAGCTGCACGGCTACCTGTAATGTTAAAGCAATACAACTTATAAAGCCAGGTAATCTATAATAACTAATCATAAATACACAAATGAGTAGGAATGCTGTTATACCTGCCATAACCATTACTTTTAATGCACCGCTTCCAAGGCTTGGACTAATAGTATTGTGACTTGTAGCTGTCATAGAGAAAGGTAATGCACCTGAACTGATTTTCTCTGCTAAAGCTTGTGCTTCGTCTAGCGTAAATGTACCTTGGATAACAGCTTCTCCACCTGAGATTTTCCCATTTACCGTAGGTGAAGAAATATAAGTCTCATCCATATAAATGAAAAGATATTGACCAATGAGATTTGAAGTAGCCTCTTCGAAAAGCTTTGCTCCTTCTTCATTAAATTCTAAGCTTACCATATATTGATTCGTTTTTTGGTCCATGATAGCACGGCTGCTTTTTACATCCTTACCTTCAATAAGAACATTACCTTCACTGTCTCTAAAGGTTAATCTAGCTGTTTCACCTAACTCTGATATCGCTTTTTCTGGATTAAACTCTGCTTCATCAGACTTCCATGGGAATCTTACGATGATTCTACCGTTTTTCTTATCTATAGTAACTTCTCTGTCTAGAATGTTTTTAGCATCTAGTCTCGTTTCAATAACACTTCTTGCTGCATTTAACTCATCTGGTGTTGCGTCTCTATTTAAATCCACTGGCTCATAGATAGCTTCTACTCCACCTCTAATATCAATACCAAAACGCATGTCTCTAGCACCTTTAATATGAGGTGCACCCAATAAAGCTAATAATAATAGCCCAGTAATAATAGCTACAATAATAAAGAACGTCGATTTTTTAGCTTTCACTTTTATTTCCTCCTATGATTTATATTGCTGTTTTTAGAGAAAATTTTCTTTTCGGTCCGTCTGTATTATAGATATATCTTAAAAGTATTTTTCTAGTCGTATGTATACATATGAGTGCTACTAAACAAATAAACATTTGATAAAGTACATGCTGCAATCTCTTAATGTAGTCTAATAAAGCCAAATGCTCACAGTAGCTGATTACTCCGTCAACCATTAATTCTTCATCCACATGTTGCTCAATAAACTCATTCACCTTCTTAGGCATAAGACCTAGTAAATGATTTGGTGACATCATTCCCTCATTATAAAGCCTATGGTCATTGGTGGCCTCATATGGGTTTTGTGAGTGCTGCACTTCTTTATTAACAACTACTGTCGGTGTTAAACGCATAAAGAGGAGTATTACACTGATACACAAGCTTATATAGACTATCTTATAAAACTTTCTCTTTTTCTTCATGAATACTCCTCCCTTCTTCTGTCACATGTTCATATTATAATACTAATTGAAAATTTTTAATACTATTTGTTTAAAAAACTTATCGTTATTTAAAGTCTTTTATTACTTATTACCTTATCTTACAGTAAGCTTATATGAAAAGCTCTATTTTTATAGCCATTTTTACCTTTATCCCTTAAAATAATTTTATAAAACTTCATAAAAAAGGACCTAAGCTCATTATAAGCTTAGGTCCTTTTTTATATAGAATAGATTAGGCTAATACTTCTTTAGCTACTTCTACTACGTGTTCTACTGTAAATCCATTTTTCTTAAAGATTAAACCAGCTGGTGCTGATTCACCGAAGTTATCCATTGAAATCACTTGTCCTTCAAGACCAGTGTATTTATGCCAACCAAATGAAGAAAGTGCTTCTACTGCTACTCTCTTTGTTTTGTTTGGAGGAAGAACAGCATCTTTGTATGCTTTTGGTTGCTTATCAAAAACATCCATTGATGGCATACTTACTGCCGTAGCTTTAATACCTTGTGCTTCTAATTCTTTTACTGCACCTACTACAAGTTGTACTTCAGAACCTGATGCAATAAGGATAATATCTGCATCTTTTGGTTCTACTCCTGCTATTACATAAGCACCTTTTTTAGCTTCAACGCCTGTTTTTGCAAGGTAAGGAAGGTCTTGTCTTGTAAGCACGATAGCTACTGGCTCAGTTTTGCTATTAAGCGCATATTCCCAAGCAGCTACTGTTTCTTTAGCATCTGCTGGTCTAAAAGTTACCATGTTTGGTGTACTACGAAGCATTGCAAGCTGCTCAATTGGTTGGTGAGTTGGTCCATCTTCACCTACTCCAATGCTATCATGAGTAAGCACGTAAGTTACTGGTAATTTCATAAGTGCTGCAAGTCTCATTGGATTTTTCATATAATCACTAAATACAAAGAAGGTAGAGCAGAATGTTTTAAGTCCGCCGTGTACTGCAATACCATTTGCCACAGCACCCATTGCGTGTTCACGAATACCAAAGTGAAGATTTCTTCCTGAGTAATCCTCAGCGCTAAAATCTCCTTTTCCGTTCATATAAGTTTTTGTTGATGGTGCAAGGTCAGCTGAACCACCAATCATGTTTGGCACTAAGTCTGCCATATGATTAATCACTTCAAAGGAAGCTACACGTGTTGCTTTTTTACCAGCTTCATCTGTGTAGTTGTTATAGATATCTAAGCTAATTTCTTCATCTGAGTGCCAAGCTTTCCACTCTTTTGCAAGCTCAGGGTAAGCTTTTTCATAAGCCGCAAAAAGTTCATTCCAAGCTGCTTCTTTAGCTTCACCTTTCTTTACAAGCTCTGCCATATGTGCTCTCACATCATCTGCTACAAAGAACTCTTCATTATGATGTTCTAAGAAAGTTCTCATTTCTGTAATGTTATCTGCTCCTAATGGCTCACCATGTGCTGATGCTTTACCTTGTTTTTGAGGACAACCGTAACCGATTTGTGTTTTAATTTCAATAAAGCTTGGTTTTGATGTATTAGCTTTTGCTTTTGCAATTGCCTCTGAAATAGCTTTAGTATCATTACCATCTTCTACAAGGAAAGTTTCAAAACCTTGCGCCTCAAAACGTGCTCTTACATCTTCTCTAAAGGCAATTTGTGTGTCCCCTTCGATAGTGATGTTATTTGAATCGTAAAGTACGATTAATTTACCAAGTCCAAGTGTACCAGCTAATGCTGCTGCTTCATAAGAAATACCTTCCATTAAGCAACCGTCACCAACTAATGCATAAGAATAGTGGTCAACAAGGTCAAAACCTTCTTTGTTGAAGTGAGCTGCTAAATGTTTTTCAGCCATAGCCATACCTACTGCTGTAGCAATCCCTTGTCCAAGTGGTCCTGTTGTTGTTTCTACACCTATTGTGTGACCATACTCTGGATGTCCTGGTGTAAGGCTACCTTCTTGACGGAAGTTTTTAAGATCTTCCATAGTAAGTCCGTATTCAAATAAATGAAGTAAAGTATAAAGTAATGTTGATCCGTGACCTGCTGAAAGTACAAAACGGTCTCTGTTGTCCCATTTTGGATTTTTAGGATTATGATTCATGTGATCAGCCCATAATGTATATGCCATAGGTGCTGAACCAAGTGGTAAACCTGGATGTCCTGAATTTGCTTTTTGAATTGCTTCTGCTGCAAGCACCCTGATGGTATTAATAGTTTTTTGTGATACTGCGTCCATTTCTTCCTCCTTATGATAAACAAATGTCTTTCGATTAAACATACACATCTATTATACTGTTTTTCCCTGTTCCTGTATATTGTAAATTTACTTGATTTCTTGTATATTTTTAATGAATTTCTAGTTCTTTTGCTGTATGCTATAAAAAAGGTGGTGAATTTATGTCTTATATTTATCCCTCAATTAAGCATAATAAAGTGCAATTTAAGGTTTACTTTTTATATCATACCCATAAAATTTACCTCGGCTCTTTTCCCTCTTTAGAGGCTGCAGAAGATATTCTTAAAGAAGCCGAACAAACGATGATGCTTCCCTCAGGTCCTCCAGATTTTTCAGGAACTACGTTAAATTATAAAAAGCTAGTATGTCTTTGCAACTTAAGAGACAATCATACTTATATTAAAAATCCAATTTATCTCTTTCCTACATACTTTAGTTATTATTTGTCTAAAGACATAATTTTACTCTTTGATTTAAAGGATTTGTTTTTCTTTTCGACTTATAAAATTTATAAAAGGGGTAATTATCTTTACACGCAAGATCATATTTCGCAGCAAAATATACTCTCTAGATTTCATATTCAAAATCATAGTGTTTTAGGCAAAGACTACTACTTTAAAAATAATAACTGCTATGATTTTAGAAGAGAGAATCTCATTATCATCAACCCTTATAAAGGGGTTTCAAAAAAAGAAAAAGGTAGTTCTACCCTCTATATTACTAGTATTTATACCACTAAGAACGTTATACTTGGACATTATCATTCTGAAGTAGAAGCAGCTATTGCTTATAATAAAGCCATTGACCTTTTAAAAGCACACGGAATAGAAAAAGATTATGTGCCTAATTCTATTCCTTTTTTAACTAAAAATGAATATGAGGAAATTTATAATCGGCTCTCCATATCTCCTACTTTACTTGAACCTCATAGCAAACATAAGAGAGTAACCTCTAGCAAGCTTTATAGAGGTATCTGTAAAGATAAAAATAGCTTTAAAGCCCTGATAGGTTATGGTGGAAAACAGATTTATCTAGGCAATTATCCTACTGAAAAGAGAGCTGCCCAAGCTTATAATTATGCTTCTTTTTATTTATATGGAAGACAAGGCCATATTAATGATATCACACCTGTTATTTACGACCCTGATATGCCTCGTATAGCACAGCACATTGCTAAACATATCACTTCTAAAAAATCTGTAACCTAATATACCAAAATAAAAGCTACTTATACTGCTTCTTCGTACGCTTTAAAGTACAGAAGCTATTATAAGTAGCTTTTTCATTAATTCGTTTTAATTTTAATTTCCCCTATGCCACTCTCTATAGAAATTTGATTTGCTCCCTCATTATCTTCTGTGGTATTGCTAAAGCCTTCATAAGTTCGATTATTAATAGTAGTTTCTCCTATACCTTTTTCAATATCATAATTATATTCTTTTTCATCCCCTACTAATTCTAAATAAAAACTACCAATACCACCTTCTATAAATGTTTTTCCTTTTAAATCACCTTGCATTTTTACCTCCCCAACACCTACCGTTACTTTTGTATCTTTGCTTACAAGATTTTTAATAACTATTTCTCCTACTCCCCCATTAAGTTCAAATGCATCTGTTACCACATTTTCTATATGTGTTTCCCCTATGCCAAGCTGAATATCCATATCCTTTAAAGTCTTGCCTTTAGGTAGATATAAGGTCACCTTACCTATTTTAGTATTAAAGCCAAATAAAACACTATGCTCCATATTTTGATTTATAACAAGCTCACCCTTTTTTACTTCGTATGTGAATTCGTCTTCTTTGAAGTACGTAGCATCTAGCTGATAATTATCCCCTATTTTAATCTCAAGGTCCATAGTATCTAAATTTAAACTTACCTTATCAAACTTCTCTAGCTCTTCACTAATTGTGTTAAAGTCATCACTATTATAATTATTACTTCCATAGTTTACGCCATGGAAACCAATATTTAAATTATTCCAAGTAATAGAAGTATCAGCACCTGCCGCATATGTCCCAAAACATAAAACAGCGCCTCCTATAATCATGCTTATAGCTAAACCTAGCACACTTCCTGTTCTTATTCTCATCTGTCTTATCTCCTTCCATACCTTCTATTTGTAATCAAATCACCTATACTTCCTAGAAGGAAAACATTGACGAATCTATTAGCATACTTAGTAATAAGTCCCATGATTAAGGCAAATCCAAATATAATAAGTGCCATACCTATTACAAATACACCTGTCATAAACTGTCCAGCTAAAGTGGCTGTTCCTGCCATTAAACAAATCATTCCCGCTACAGTAAGTATGAAACTTACTACACCCAAAGCAAAGATAGTCACTTCTACTCCTATTAATAATCCTATTGCCCCAAATAATAAAGGAGCTATCACTGGAATGGCAATAATAACGAGTAGAATAAACAACGGAGATGATGTAGGCACCTTGAAATTACTTTTAGTTTCTTTTCTTTCTTCTAGCTTAATATCATTTATGTTAAATGCATCTGTGCCACTGGTAAAATTATAATTATTTTGTGTCTCCTTGCTACTAAAGTCATAGCTACTGGTTGATTCCTGAGTCTCAGGCTCATTACCTTTTTCGGTTTCACTACGATAAAAGTCCTCCATAATCTTCCTAGCAAGTTCACTTGGGTCACCTAATTCTTGAAGCACTCTTTCCTCATTTTTAGGACCTGCTTCTTCAAAGTATCTTTCATAATACTCTAATGCTGCCTCAGCCTTTTGATAGGGTAATTTTACAATACCCGCCCGAAATTCTTTCATAAAATCTATTCTATTCATACCTTGAAACCTCCATTACCTGATTTGCTTCTTGTATTAAACGATAGTCATCATTACCACCTAATTGAATTGTCATCTTGCCCCTCCCTGCTTTCATAGGTATATGCTGTGGGCAACATGAATATTAGCTTACTATCCATAGTATACGACATATAATAGATACATCAATGTTGTATTGCGATTTTTAATTATATTCTAATTTTCTAATCTTATTTTCATAAAAGAAAATAGGGCTATTCTCAAAGTAAACTTCGCTTTGCTATAATGCATAATAAAAGCCACCATTTTAGATTTTCTAAAGTGGTGGCTTTTGTTATGCTAGAAATTTTGGGATTTTACCCTTAGTTGTTGTAAATTCTTTAGAACTAACCCTTTATCTTATAAAGCAGAATCTCGCTATGTAGTCCAGCTAGGTGATTTACTTGCAGCTGCTGTCTCACATCGTCAAGAGGCTCTAAACTCATGCTACTTATGAACGACCGAAAACTCGCATTCGCTCAAACACTCGGTCTAAAAACCATAAGTAGCATTTCGTTAAGAGCCTCTAGACTCCGCTCCAAGGCATCTTTCAGTAATTCCCCTAGCTTCCCTACATAGCTACTACTTGGCAATAATAAACTTCTGGACCGCTTTACACCTTGTTACTTTGAAATATAATAACTTACTTTACTGCTCTCTTTGAGTAAGGTTAAGTATGACTTTTTCTTAACTTCTTTACTTCATCAACAGACAAACCTGTTTTAGCTGCAATAATTACATCATCTAATACATCTAATAATGCTTTAGCAAGTTCTAACTCCCTCTCACGCTTTCCTTTTTCTATCCCTGTTGCAATAAGATTTGCCTTCTCGTGTGCTGACTCTTCTCTTGCTTTATAAAGTGCTAGCATCTCTGGGTCACTACTTAGATGCTCTAACTTCTCTTCTGCTCTTCTAATTGCTGGTTCCATCTTCATTAACACCTCCAGTTCCTCCTCATCTCATCTTCTATTTCTTGATTGTTAAAATAATTTCTATTCATATATTCTATTAGATTCTGTATAGCTAGTAGCAATTTGTGAAAGTCCTCTCCTAAGATTTCCTCTTCTTCAAATAAGCTTTTAACCTCATAAGATATACTCCAATTCTTCGTCTGTTCACTACTGGTATCTTATAAAATATACTTCCTCTATTGTAGTAGGTGAGTTACTTACAAGTACTCTCTCACATCGTTAATTCTTGTTTGACTTATGTCTACCATAGATTTCTTCTGTTTCTGCTACTATACATGATGTTTCTATTGCATCATATTGTTCTCTATTAATCTGCATTCTTTCCTTTAAATATTTACTCAATGAAGTATCTTCACAGAAAACATAACATCCTTTTTGCCCTCTTGTCATGAGGGTACGATATGTATTCCTTATAATCTTATCAGCTACTACTAAGGCTTGCTCTTCCCCTTTTTTACATCTCCCTAATAATCCATTCAGTGATTTATCCGTTTTGGCCCGTTTTGTATAATCTGTTACTATTTTACCATCTCTATAAACCATATCCTTTCCAATAATCACACCTACATAATCAAACTCTAATCCTTGACAAGTATGAATGCATCCTACTTGTTCTACAGACTTTTCATCTATCGCCCATGTATTAGTATTTCCAAGATTCCAGCTCATGGAAAATTTATAGTCTGGTAAATTAATATCATGTACATTTGTATTTTCTTTGCCTGCTTTAATCCATTCCCAGCAGTACCCTGCAACCATTCTTGCTTTATTATTTATCTTATTTTTTTCATAAATTATCTGTTTTAGTTCATTGGGATTATCTATTACCTCAAATAAATAATCATGCTCAAATCCTATATCATTAGCAGTTTCTCTTATTCCCAAAACATCATCTAGCCATGCTAAATATCCATCTGAACCATTACACCTAAACTGAGAATCTAAGTCCATCTTAATTACCTGTGCCCCTTGTTTCCTTGCAAAGCTTTCAATCTCTTCAACACTTCCCACATCACTTGCAGTAACACGTTGACATTCATCTATGAAAAACACTGCACATTTTGCTGCATGAATAATTTCCTTGGTTTGATTCTCTCCTATATTTTTAAACATTCCTGATTTTTCATTTAAACGATGGGCTTCATCAACTATAAGCACATCCAATTCATTCTTATTACTATCTACATAACTCCCTGATCCTTTAAAAAGATTATCAATATAACTCCTTTTATAGTTACTTTGAAGCCTTTGCTTATAGACTTCTCTTGGTGCTCTATTTTTTGAAATATATTGGCATACCATACTCTCACTTGTTAGCTGTACTAAAAGATTAATGGCTAAAACTGATTTTCCTGTACCTGGTCCACCCTCCACTATAATAACTTGCTTTTTACCGGTATCAAATGCAAATCTTGCCTGATTTAAAACTGTTTCATATACTACCTTCTGAGAATCTATCATAACAAATTCTTGATTACCCTGTAACATTTTTAATAATGCATCTTGTAAAGATTTTGAAGGTCTAATTTTACCATGCTCTATTTTATATAAAGTCTTATTTTGGTCGGGTTTCTGGATGTATCTCCCTATAAATCCCCTTAACTTTTTCACATCTCCATTTCTAAAGAGTGGTGCTTTTTTAAGACAACCATAGATTTCTTCATCTAAAATAGGGTCACCATCCTGTGTAATATAATTATGCAAGTATGAACAAGGATATAATTCTATGTCTTGTTTTTGAACTGTTTCATTATAATCTCTAATTATAGCCGCATATGACCAAGCTTGATATGAAGGATGAGCCACCTCCCTCTCTTTATGACCAACAAAAGTACGTACAATATCCTCTTTATTTACTCGCTCTGCCTTTTGCCACTGTTTTAATTCGATTATAATAACAGATTCTTTACCAAACTCATTTTCACCTGTTATTATAAAGTCTACTCTTTTAGAAGTAGTAGGTAATCGATATTCTATAGCAACACCCGCTTTTCTAGGAATGTCATTGGTATTTAAAACTTTATACATGTACTGCATAGAATGATTCCATGAAGCAATTTCACTTTGACTCGTCTTACCTATCTTGGCATAATATTGTTCATATATTTTTTGTTCAATCAGATCTTCTTCTACATGTTCTAGAAACTCCTCTTTTGTAGCTTGATATATAATCATTTATCTTCCGCTCCCCTATAGCTCAGTATATTTTTTACTTGTCCCTCTTGCTTTTTCTACAGGATACTTGTTTTCATTCTTACTCATTTTATTCATGATTATTTCTTTATAATCTAACCCTAATGCATCTGCCATAAATAAGCAATACACTATTACATCTGCCAATTCTTCCCCAACCATGTCATTATCAAAGTCATCTCCCCATTGAAAATGCTCTAATAATTCTCCTGCTTCTATGTTAATCGACTTTGCTAGGTTTTCAGGAGAATGAAATTGCATAAAATCTCTATCATCTCTAAACTTACGTATACGTTCTAATATCTCTTCCACTTTAGAACCCCTTTCTTCTTATACTTATTAATATTAGTATATTAATTTTATAAAATTTTTTCAAATTTTATTAGAGAGTTAACGTATTCTTTATTTCTATAATCCCTTTTATATCCTTAAGTTTTTTGTATTACTTCTGAACTCTAAACATGCTCGATAGGAGGTCTGTTTCATAATTGTTTTGGCTTAGTAGTAGCTAAGGCGGGAGAGTATGTGGATTGGTGAAGGGTGCCTTGGAAACAAGCTTAGTAGCTCTTAACGAAGTAGACCTTATGGGTTTTAGGCTGAATGTTTGAGCGCTAGCGAGTTCTCAGCCGTTCATAAGGTCTACAAGTTTAGAGCTACTTAGCGACTTGAGACAGTAGCCGTAACCAATACACATACTCGGACGACTTAGCGGTACTCTGCATTACCCTATTTTCCTTTTGTATCTCCACACTAAAAATTTTTTTATATTTTTTCAATTTTCATTAGGGAGTTATCATTCTCACGACATATATACTAATGTGAAAGTAAATCATACAACTTCCTCGGCATAATCACCGCAGCTACAGCTTGAGGAACTGACCGGGTCAACCAAGTCTCAATCTATTGTTATAGATACCTCTGGATTTAAGGAAAATGTTCACTGGTGCGCTGCAAGGGAGGCGCCACTCCATAAGTTGTTAAAAAAGCTTTTACACCGCATTACAAACAAAGTTTTAAACCAGAGTCTTAAAGCCTTAGCTTCCTCGTCATAAGGGTGCACCGGCTAAGACTTTTAAGAGCTCCTCACTCTTCGTTTAAACTTTCATAGCTTATACCTGTAGTCTCTGTAAGCGCAAGGCGTACTGAGGAGCTACCTCTATGCCCTTATTTAGGCTATTGGTATAAATGGTGAAAGTGAATAACAAGAGGCTGGATTAAAAAAAGGCAAAACAAAAAGGCTAATACTAGCCTTTTTGTTTTGCCTTTTTTGATGATTAATCTATTCAGCTTTAGAGTCTTCTTTATCTCTTTTAATATACAACTGATTTTGTCCTAACTGATAAAAGTGATATATACCTTTTTCTTCTCTTTGTTCTTTTATAGGTTTAATCGTCCCATGAACATAAGCTTCTAATTCAGGTTTATTAATTGGCATACCAGCCACTAAGTGCATATATTGCTCATAAATAGAGAGCTCATAGGCTTCTAAGGTAAGAAGTCCTGCCATAGAAAGCTCTGGTGTAATATCAATAAGTTCTACACTTTTATTGGCTTTAATACCATATTTAATTGTGAATGCCCCTGTAGCATTTATTTCTTTAAGTAGTTTTTTATTGTAACGGCTAAGACGTGTTAACATACTCTTAGATAAGCTATCAGAAATCTTTAAATG
Source organism: Bacillota bacterium (assembly GCA_023393125.1). Lineage (GTDB taxonomy): Bacteria > Bacillota > Clostridia > Lachnospirales > Cellulosilyticaceae > Cellulosilyticum. The sequence goes on along the minus strand of JAEWMQ010000095.1, from coordinate 145,059 downwards.
ACAAGTTTTATCTTCATCTCTTAATTCTTCTATCGCGTCATAAATATATGCTTTCTCTTTTTCATCTACAATACAGAGAAAGGTTACAGTGCGGCTATACTTTGTAATTGGTTGTAGAATAAAGCTATCTGCCCCTTCATCTACTTCTAGGATAAAGTCTGTTAAATCATCTTTATTGTAAATTTCCATTTGTTGTGTTCGATCTGCGTACTGCTTAATGAACTTAAAAGGCATTTCTATTCTTTCCATTTGCATAAATGCCTGTTCTTTATTATCCTGATAATAGATTTTAGGTGCTGGGATATCTAGTAACTCTAGGACATCCTGTATATTTTTAAAATGGCAAAGTTCCTTCATCGTTTCCTTACTTGGATACGTTTTTGAATGAAGCTTACTATTTAACTCAAAATCTAATTTTGTATTAAAGATAATTACATCACATCTTAAACTTAACTTTTGAATGCTCTCATTGGTAATAGCCGATATGATATGTTCACTTGCTAACTGGGAACCAATACACCCTACTTTAGGATCTAGTAGGCTTGTTCTTACACCTACTTTAGCTGCTTCAATACAAAGCATTAAAGCTGAAGTCCCTCCTCCAACTATACCTATTTGCTTAATACCATTAAAGTTCATCTTTTTATCTCCTCATTAACTTTTTACTCGTTACCTTCATCTAATAAATAATCCAGTAACTGGGCTGTTTTTTCAAGATTTTTCACTGTAGTTGTTACACCTATAATAAACTCATCATTAGCAGTAATGCAAGGAATATTAGCAAACTTAGAAATACGGAAACCATATACATGTTCCTCTGTTTCCACTAATTCATCATTATCATTATACTCTTGATTATAGGTTACTAGCCTATCTTCATACTTTTCCAATAACCCTTTAAACTCTGGAACAGTTTCTAATGGCACAAATAAATCTGCACCTAATTGTCTTGTATAGCTTTCAAACATGGTAGGATCGAGTCCTAGTACATCTAGCTCATCTGTTTTTACTAATAGAGGAATCTTTTGAAGCATTGCCATCTCCATTTCCCCCATGTTCTCCCAATCCACTATAGATAATCCTAACTCCGCATTAAACATCTCTTTATATGACTGAACTACTTGAGGTTGTGTTTCATCATAATTCATTTTTCCTGCTATTACAATATCTACATCGTGAACTTCTTGAGGTGTAAAGATAGAGATAAATAAACTAGAAATAACCATGATTCCTATAATAGCTGATACAATATACCAGCCATAGTATTCCCGTATATGACTTACTTTTTGCTTAAAAGTAAGCTCCTTGAAACTTTTTCCGTATTTCTCCATATTTTGCTTATCCTCCTGTAATATTCTTACCCTTTGCCTTATGTATAGAGTATGCTATACTTATAACAAGATTTTCGATTTTATTATAAACTATGTTAAATTATAAAGCAAAATTATATTATTTATATGAATATCAAGGAGGCTTTTATGAACTTTTTAGATAAGTTAGAGCGTAAATATGGACGTTTTTCTATTCCTAATCTTATGCTCTATATTATTATGGGAAATATCATTGTTTATATTACTCAATATTTACTAGGTTTTCCTATTGAGTATTGGATTTATTTTGATCCAGCTTATATTATACAAGGGCAAATTTGGAGAATTATTTCTTGGATCTTTATTCCTATTTCTTATCACCCTATATGGTTTATTTTTTCTATATTACTCTATTATTCTATCGGTAGAGAACTAGAATACCAATGGGGTACTTTTAAGTTTAATGTTTATTATTTACTGGGGATTATTTTTAATATTATTGCCTTCTTTATTTCTGGTGGAAATATTATTATTACTGCAACTTATATTAACTTATCCTTGTTCTTAGCTTATGCTGTACTTTTTCCAGATGTACAATTTGCAATTTACGGGATTATCCCTGTTAAGGTTAAATATCTTGCAGCATTAGATATTGCTTTTTTACTTGCTAACTTCATTAAAGGCTCTACTAGCATTAGAATTCTTATCATTGTTTCTTTACTTAACTTTTTATTATTCTTTGGTTCAACCCTTATGAGGGGACGTCGTACAAGTACTCAAAAACAATTTAAAAAACAAAAACGTAAACTTAAACAAGGTGATCCTATTAAGGTCGCTTTTCACAAATGCGTAGTTTGTGGTAAAACTGAAATAACTGATCCAGATGCAGAATTTCGTTACTGTTCAAAGTGTAATGGTAACTATGAGTATTGTATGGATCATCTACACAATCACGAACATAAACAATAATCTATTTTTAAAGAAGCTACCTAGTAGCTTCTTTTTCTTTTCTTATTCTGTTGGTAAAATAACAACCTGAAGTCTCTCATATGCTTGCTTATCAAAGTTTAATATCTTTATATTCCCTTTCATATCCTGTAATATCATAACAAGCCTTTCTTCTAAAAGTTGATGATAGTACATCTCCTCATCTAGGATATCCTTCCCATTAATCTTTAAAATAATATCTCCACGTTTGATCTTATTTTTCTGCTTCTGCTCATTATTAATTTCAATTACCCTAACACCTTTTACTGGCAGATTATAAATATAATTTCCCTTTTCCATAAAGTCATTAATCACAAATAGTATCTCGTGGGCTACGGGCATGAGTATAATCCCTACTATAAGAGGCAATTTACTTATGCTAATAAGTATACTGATTAGTAAAATAAAACTTCCATATCCCAGAATACATAAACCACTCTTCCTAGCCTTTTCTTCTGGTTTCATGGTATAGGTTTCATCAGCGTAAACAACGACACATAGTAAAGGAACATAAAAGCCTTTAATTGTAAATAAAAACAGGGGGATATACCACTTTCTATAAGCTTCATATCCTCCTGTTATTTGATTTCTTTTGTACGAAACAATACATCTATTCTGTTTTGACCCATAGAGATAAGTTAGTAATCCTTCTATTATATGAAGGACTCCAACAAGTAAGATGAGTTTTTCATAAGGTAAAGTAAAATACGCTTCTTTTATCTTAAGTGTTACCAGTAGGATGTCTATTAAATAAACTAAACTGGTAACATAAGCTAAACAAGTAAATTTTTTATTGATATAACCTACTATAAAGCTCATTAACACTAATATAATAAGCTCCCATGAAACAGGCTCACCATAGCCTTTTAAGATGATTCCTGCACTTAATAAAATACCTATTATACTACTTATCACCAATTCTCTTTTACTATATCTTATGAGATCACCCCCTACAATCTACTTGATTTTTTCCTTAACTACTTTAATAGCAGTTTGTAATTGGTCATCTTCTGCATCTGTTAGTTCTCTACCTTTTAGAACCTTCTCAGTACTTAATTTCACTTCATAATCAGGTTCAATACCTATCCCTTGAATACATACCCCACTAGGTGTGAAATATTGAGAGGTTGTTAATTTAATAGCTGAGCCGTCTGATAAAGGTACGATTGTTTGTACAACACCCTTACCAAAGGTAGTCGTTCCTATTAATTCTGCTCTATTATAGTCTTTTAAGGCACCAGCTAAGACTTCTGAGGCACTAGCACTATTACCATTAATGAGTACAACCATAGGAATATCCGTATATTTATTATCTGCGTAATATTCACTACCCTTACCTTGCTTATCCTTAGTCGATACAATAATACCTTCTGGTACTAATTCATCAGCTATTTGCTCTACAATATTTAAAAGTCCTCCAGGGTTTCCTCTTAAATCTAATACGAGTCCCTTTGCTTTTTGTTTATTTAATTTGTCTAAGGCTACTTTAAACTGATCATAGGTTACGGCTTCAAACTGTTTAATTTGAATATACCCTACTTCCTCATCTAGCATTTTAAAGTAAACTGTAGGAGACGCTACACTAGCTCTCTCTATAGTAAAATCATAGTTCTTTTCTTCTGATGGCCTATAAATAGTAATATCAACTGTTGTTCCAGGAGTTCCCTTTACTAAGGTTGGGAGTATATCAAATTCGTCTCCCGTAACACGTTTTCCAGCTGCCTTAATAATTCTATCCTTTGGTTTTATTCCTGCTTTCTCAGCCGGTGAGCCCTCGAATACTTCTGTCACTTCTATACTATTATCATAGGTTTGAAGTGTCATTTGTATTCCTATTCCAGCATACATACCACTAGACTTCTCCTTAAAGCTATCATACTCATCAGAAGTGTAATAAGTGGTATAGGCATCTCCTACTCCTGCAACGAAGCCCTTATAAATGCCCTCTTCTAGCTTTTGCTCATCAATATCGCCTACATAATAGTCCTTTAAAACTGCTTCTATTGCTTGCAATTTTTTATCCACATAATGATACTTATCTACAAATGCTGTAGTCACTAAGACCATTGTACCGAGTAAAAAACTTACAGCAGCACTACGAAAAAACTTTTTCTTTTTCATTAATGCTACCTCCTTAGTATAAATTTAAATGTATTTATTATTATCTTATGTTGTTTTCACTAGGATTATCCTTATGAAAGCAACATAAGATAAAATGTATTAGTTAGAATAGAAAAACTTAGAGCGCTTCTCTTAACTAGAGAATTGCTCTAAGGCTTTTTTTAGTAAGCTATCATTTTCTTTACTGATGCTTCCTTTTTCTATATATTCTACTTTTTCCTGCTCAGTCATAAATACCATTTCATCTGGCTCTATTCCCTTATCAGACAGTTCCCCACCATACTTATCATATAATACGCCAGTAGCTACACTAAGGCCACTCCCATCTTCTAAAGCAATTAATTCACTTACATAAGCTAAACCATAGGTGTCAGTTCCCATCTGAAAAGCGACATCTTGTAAGGCACTTACAAGAGCTTCTGCGCCCCCTCGTGTATAACTATCTGTTAGTAAAACAACTTTTTGATCGTACTTACCTAGAGTCATTTCAAATCTTTGCATCTCACTCTTACCATGTTTTAGCTTAAAGGCAGTTCCTTCATCTAAAAACAAGTCACATACCTTACCTACTTCAGTAATATTATTGGTGTAAAGTTCTCTCACATCAAGTACAATACCCTTTATCTTTTTCGATTCTAGCTTCTTAAGCACTTCTTCAAGATGGTCACTTGTTCCAGTTCTAATACTCTCTAGTTTAATATAACCTACTTTATCTATGATTTCATAGCTTAAATCATCTAATGGAACTAATGTAGACGTAAGGCTTACTTCTACTTCTTTCCCATCACTATCTTTTTTTATCTTATAAGTAACAGGATTTTCTCCTGTATAAGATAACTTTTCAAGTACTTCTTTTTGATTAGCACTTACAACTTCTATATCATCAATAGCTATAATATGATCTCCGACCTTAAGGCCAGCCTTATCCGCTGATGATTTAGGAATAATATCTGTAATTAAAATAGACCTACCATCAGCTTCCCATGTCATTTTTAAACCTGCTCCTACATAATTACCCTCGCTATTTGCTTTAGCTTGATTAAATTCATCTACTCCAAGGTAATATGTCGCTGAATTCTCTAATCCACCTACATAGTTAGCATAGATACTGTCTGCAATCTCTTCTTCACTTACTTCATTAATATCATATAAATAACCACTTGATAAGTACTTTTTAATCATTTCAAGTTTGCTAGTAGAGTAATAGGCACTACTTATTTTAGAACGACATCCAACGCCTAAAACTATAATGCTAAAGCTAGCTATAATGATTATTGCTTTCTTTGATAGATTTTTTAGTTTCAATGTGGTCTCCTTGCTTTATTCGTCTCTTTTATTTATTATTTACCTTACTTTGACGATTTAATACTTATTAATTTAAATATGGCCATGGACTTGTGTGGCTACCATTTATTCTTACTTCAAAGTGACAGTGGTTACCTGTTGAATAGCCCGTACTACCAATTTTAGCAATTACTTGGCCTTTGCTCACAGTCTGACCCGCACTCACCACTACAGATGAGTTATGACCATATAATGTTACAATACCACTACCGTGACTAATCATAACAGTATTACCATATCCATTTACCCAGCCTGCTGTAATAACAACGCCATCTCCTCCTGCTACAACATCTTCTCCATAGCCAGCAGGAATGTCTATTCCTGTATGGAACTCGTAGTTACCTGAGATAGGACTGTTTCTAGGATTATATTCTGAACTAATGCGATAGTAGCCTGGTACTGGCCAAGTAAAAGTGCCGCCTGTGTACTGAGATGGTATTTGATTTTTATTTTTTGCTTCCATCTCTGCAGTGAGCTTTTTAATATCTTCTTCTAGCTGCTCAGAAATTTCTTCCAGCTTAGAAATTTCACCTGCTAATTTACCTTCTTCAGATTCCAGTTTATTAATAGCTACTTGTTTAGCATTTCTTGCTTCCTCTAGCTCGCTTTTTTTACTAATCTCTTTCTTTTGAAGTAAATCTAGTTCAGACTTCTCAGCTTCAATCTTTTCCTTTTGAACTTCTATATAATCAATTTGAGCTTGATATGTATCTAATAAGGTGTTATCTTTCTCTGATATACGTCTTATATACTCTAAACGATTAATTGCTTCCCAGAAGCTATTAGAGGAAAATACAACTTGTATATAACCTACTTTTTGATTTTTATACATTTGAACCATACGTGCTTTTGTAGCCTCGTATTGTTCATCTTTTTTTATATTAGCCGCTTCTAACTCTTCTTCACTCTTCTGAATTTCTAGCTTTTTTTCTTCTAACTGAGTACCCAGTTCTTCAATATTATCTTGTATTGCAACCATTTTAGTATCTACTTCTTTAATTTCTGCTTCAATGGCTGCTCTTTCCTGTTTTCGCTCTTCAAGAAGTTGTTCTTTATCTTTAATATGCTGCTCTGCACTGCTTAGTTGATTCTTCTTATCATTAATAGTATCTGCATAAACAGGAACGAGTAGTAATGTAAATGCTAATAAAATACTAATTTGCTTTTTCATAGTTCCTCCTGATTATACTTTTAAGTGTTTATGTATAGCAAAAGCACTTCCGATAAGACCAATTCCAATGCCTAGGCCTAAATACATAGGAATTAAAGACGTCATAATAGTTGCTGTAGGCATTAGGGAAATTTCTCCTAATATACCTGTTGCCCCCTTAGACATACCTTGAACCCAATCATATGCAGATGCTACCGCAACAACAGATACTAATGCACCAACTAGCCCTACCAGCATGCCTTCAATTAGAAATGGTACACGAATAAAACTATCTGTTGCTCCTACATATTTCATAATATTAATTTCTCTTTTTCGAATATAAACTGTTAGCTTTATGGTATTAGACATAAGTAAAAGACCTACTACTATCAGACATACGATAATAGCATAGCACACATAGTTTACAGTATTTCTAATATTGATAAAGGCTTCCGTTTCATTTTTAAGGTAAACTGCTTCATCAATTCCTTCTAGCTCTTGAACTTTTTTTACTAACTCACTTTGGTTTTTAATATCTATAGCTGTAATTTCAAAAGATGCTGGTAAAGGATTATCTTCCTTAAACATCGCAAATAAACTAGCATCTTCATTGTCTTGACTAAAGCTCTTTAATGCATCATCTTTTGAAATATATATAACACTTGCTACATTAGGCATTGCTTCTACTTTGCTTTTAAGGCCTAAGATAGCTGTCTCACTTAATCCATCTTCAATATATGCTGTAACACCAAATTTACTCTCTATTTGTTCAATCATGTAATCAATGTTAGTACCAACTGAGTAGGACATTCCTAATATAAGCAAACAAAGCACAATTGTCCCTGCTGAAGCAAGTGCCATTGTCCTATTTCTCCATAGCCCAATGATACCCTCTTTAAATAAATACTTGAGAGTATTCCACTTCATCGTCGTATCCTCCTTCATGTACATCCTTGCTTATTTGTCCATTAGAGATTTCTATAACACGTTTCTTTAAGGCATTAACAATCTCTCTTTCGTGAGTAGCCATAATAATAGTTACTCCTCTTCTATTAATATCCTGTAAACAGTTCATAATCTCCCATGAAGTAGCTGGGTCTAGATTACCTGTAGGCTCATCTGCAATCAATATAGGGTTATTGTTAACTATAGCTCTTGCTAGAGCTGTTCTTTGTTGTTCTCCCCCAGATAGTTCATTAGGATAGCAACGTGCTTTTCTTGCAAGGCCTACAAGCCCTAATACAAGCGGTACATTTTTTCTAATCTCTCTAGAAGTAGCACCTACAATCTGCATGGCAAAGGCTACATTCTCATAAACAGTTTTATTAGGAAGTAGTCTAAAGTCTTGAAATACCATACCTAAATCTCTTCTTAAGTAAGGAATTTGTCTTCTCTTTAATTTAGAAATATCCTTATTATTGATAATAATTTTTCCATGATCTGGGTCAATTTCTTTAAAAAGTAGCTTTAAAAAAGTGGATTTTCCAGAACCACTGTTTCCAGTGATAAATACAAACTCCCCTTTTTCAATGGTTAAGCTAACATTATTCAGCCCAACTGCCCCATTAGAATATACTTTAGATACACCTTGTAATTGAATCATTTACAATCCCCTATTTCTACATTCTATTTTGACTTTGTTTTTCCATATAGTCCATGTATTGGCTTACCATAATTGTAATTTTGAAAATGATAGCATCATCAAATTTACGTAAATCAAGCCCTGTTGTTTTTAATAATTTATCTAAACGATAAACTAATGTATTTCTATGAATATAAAGTTGTCTTGAAGTCTCAGATACATTTAAACTATTCTCGAAGAATTTATTAACAGTCATTAATGTTTCTTCATCAAAGCTATCTACACGTTTATCTTTTAATACTTCTTTAATGAAAAGCTTACATAAAGATAATGGCAATTGATAAATAATTCTTCCAATACCTAATTTAGAATAATGTGAAATATGACCTTCGCAATTGAAAATCTTACCTACTTCAAGAGCCATATTAGCTTCTTTATATGAATTAGATACATCCTTAAGATCGTTTACAACAGCACCTACAGCTACATATACTTTGCTCATAGCTTCTGCGCTTAGAGTATCATAAATCATCTTAGCATAGTTTTCAATTTCTACTGGGTTATCACTGTTAACTTCTTTAACTAAAATAATATTTTTCTCATCTACAGCTGTAACGAAATCTTTTGCCTTATCAGGAAAAATGTTTCTTAAAACATCTGATATACTACTATCTTTTTTCTCTTCACATTCAATTAAATAAACAATACGTTGTACATTGTTTTTAATATGAAGTTTTTTAGCTCTTGTATAAATATCTACTAATAATAAGTTATCAAGTAATAAATTCTTAATGAAATTATCTCTATCAAAACGTTCTTTATACGCAACTAATAAGCTTTTAATTTGAAAAGCTGCTAACTTACCTAATTTATATGCTTCATCATCAGCACCGCTTACAGAAAGTACATATTCAACTAAGTATTCATCATAAATCTTAAAATAATGAGATGCTTGCATCTCTTGACTATCTGCTTGTGAATTAATGAAAGCCTCTACTTGTGGTACATATTCTCCTGCACTTTTTTCATCTGTAGTAACCACGATTTTAGATTCTGCATCTAATATACAAAAATCCCTTCTTGTAATATTTTTTAATCCATCAATTGTATTTTGTAAAATTTGATTAGATATCATATATTTATCAGCTCCCAATTATTAAATAATTTATATTCCCAGTATCTTTAATACTATTCTATCCTATTTAGGGGTAAAAAAAAAGTTATATTTTATTATTTATCCCCAAAAAGCGTTATTCTTCTGCTTTTATCATCAACTAGCAAAAAATGTATTTTTTGTACTAATAAATAAAAGCACTAAGATGTTGTATCTTAGTGCTTGTTAGGTCTAAATTAGTTTGTAATTGTTTGTTGGCTTTCTAAGTCAAATACATGAACTTTAGTTACATCGAAAGCAATTTTAACTTCATCATCTGGACCAGCTTGACAAGATGTATCAAAACGTCCTGTAATGTTATTACCTTCACAGATCATGTAGAAGTTCTTTTCTGCACCAAGCATTTCTACTACTTCAACTGTAGCTGAAGCAACAATGTAGTTTGCTTTTTGTTCTTCGAAAAGTGTTGCTGGGTCTGCAATGTGTTCTGGACGAATACCCATCATAACATCTTTACCTATGTAACCACCTGCAACCACTTTTTCTGCTTTTTCTTTTGGAAGTTTGATTTCTACACTACCAAATGCAAGTATAACGTCTTCGCCTTTTTTAACAGCTTTAGCTTCGATTAAGTTCATTTGTGGTGAACCAATGAATCCAGCTACGAATAAGTTTTGTGGTTTGCCATAAAGGTTAGATGGAGAATCTACTTGTTGGATAACACCATCTTTAAGAACTACGATTCTTGTACCAAGTGTCATAGCTTCTACTTGGTCGTGAGTAACGTAGATGAATGTTGTTTGTAATCTATGATGCATTTTAGAAATTTCAGTTCTCATTTGTACACGAAGTTTAGCATCAAGGTTTGATAAAGGTTCGTCCATAAGGAATACTTTTGGTTCACGAACGATAGCACGACCCATGGCAACACGTTGACGTTGTCCACCTGATAATGCTTTTGGTTTACGATCTAAGCATTGGTCGATATCAAGAATTTTAGCTGCTTCACGTACACGACGGTCGATTTCTTCTTTTGGAGTTTTACGAAGTTTTAAACCGAATGCCATGTTATCGTATACAGTCATGTGTGGGTATAAAGCGTAGTTTTGGAATACCATCGCGATGTCACGATCTTTTGGAGCAACATCGTTACAAAGTTTGTCCCCAATCCATAACTCCCCTGAAGAAATTTCTTCAAGACCAGCAATCATACGTAATGTAGTAGATTTACCACATCCTGATGGACCTACGAAGATGATGAATTCTTTATCTTCAATATCTAAATTGAAATCTTTAACTGCTACGAAGCCGTTTGAGTAACGTTTTTCGATGTTTTTTAATTTTAAACCTGCCACTTTGATTTCCCCCTTAAGTTTGGATAATTCATATGTCATTGGACTTACTTTACTATACTATACTTTTCTTTAGTTTCGCTATTGACTATTTTTATAAAAACAATTCTAGCATTTTGGCTAATAGTCCTAAATACAGCACACCTCCTAATTATTAGGAGGTGTAATCGTACTTTCACCATGAATATCAACAAATTCAAGGGGGCTTTCTTTATACACATTTACATAAAGACTGTTAATATCTGTATTATTAAGTCACATTAACAAAGATTTCTATATATTTTAGGCGCTTACTACGTATTTTTACTAAGATTTCTTATAAAATACTACCTCTTTTAAGAATAAAGGAAGTACAAGCATACGTTTAAAGCGTGTTGGTTGTTGTAACAAACGATAAAACCATTCTAAACCTAGCTTTTGAAAGGCAATAGGTGCTCTTTTTACTATACCTGCCATGCCATCTAGACTTCCACCTACACCGATTGCTACTCTCACATTTGGTAATAAGTGCCTATTACGTTCAATCCACATTTCTTGTTTTGGTGCGCCTAAAGCTACTAATAAGATATTGGCACCTGAAGCATTAATGTCTTCTATGATAGATGGTTCATCTTCTTTTTTAAAGTATCCATCTCTAGTTCCAACTATTTGAATACCAGGATAAGTTTCTCTCATCCTTTTAGCGGCTTCCTCTGCAACGCCTGGTTTACTTCCAAAGAAATAGTACTTATAGCCTTCTTTTACAGCTCTTTTCATTGTATTTTGTACTAAGTCATATCCAGCTACACGTTCAGGTAATCTTTCTCCTTTTTGGAGTTTTGATGCAATAACAACTCCTATGCCATCTGGCACTACTAAGTCTGCTTTTTTAATAACCTCTAAGAACTCCTTATTCCCTTTAGCCAGCATGACAATCTCTGGGTTAGGTGTATATATAGGATGTAACCCATCTGACTTCATGAATTCACTTACTTTCTCTACTGCGCCATCCATTGTTATATTCGAAATAGGTACACCTAAAATTTCTATTGTCTTCATCGTATTCTGCCTCCACAACTCTTAATTCTTCATTCATAATTATTTACTATTCTTTTTTAATTCTTCACTATTAATTCTTCATTGCTCTTCTCTAATTCTTCACTCTTCACTATTAATTCTTCATTGCTCTTTCATTGCTTTCCTGTTTATATTACCCACATCTTTATGGATATGCAAGTATTATGCGCAAATGGGGACTTTACATATGATTATTACATACATAAAATCCCCAACAACATTTCTCTAGTTTAGTTCTAGTAATTTCTTTATACACGCCATCGGTAAATAGAGACGTGATTGATTCTCTTTATAACTTATCTTCAGTTGTTCTTTTTGCTCTATCAGATTTTGTTCTAAATCAAGTAGATTATCTCTAAAGCTTACGGCTGTTATCTCATTTACATCTAGACAGTAAGGTACTTTTGCCTCTTTTAAGAATGCATCTACCTTAGGGTCATAAGATAAGCCTAGCATAGGCACTAAAGTTGCTGCTGCCATAATTAAACTATGAAGTCTCATTCCTATAATAAAATCAAAGCTTGCCGTATAACTTAATACTTCTTCTATAGAAAGCATCTTGTCTATGACTTCTACTTGATTTTCTGCTGCTATATTTTCATTTCTCATTTCAATAGCTAAAGCTGCTTCTAATGCTTTTGCTATATCTAGATCTTGTTCATAATGCATTGGTATGAGATAAAGTTTATACCCTTTTTTAATAAGTTCTAAGAGGCCCTCCTTCATAGCTGAAAGAAGCTTTTGATTTTGGTCCTCACTTTGCCAAGGTCTAATGTAGATACCTACAGTTTTACTATTTACCTTCACCTCACTAGGTAAACTAATACCTAATACTGGGTCAATAGCTACACCTATTGGCTTTTTAACCCCTATCTCTTCTAGCAACGTTTTGGAAGCTGGATCTCTTACAAAAATACCATCCACCTTATTCACTATTTTTTTAATCAGCCATCTGCTAAAGCTTTTATTCACAGGCCCTATTCCCTGTGAATAAAAGACTACTTTTTTCTTATAAAATTGTGCCATTTTAACGATAGCTAAATAGTAAGGAATAGTTTTACTGCTGGTCACATCTTGAAGTAAACTTCCTCCACCACTAATAAGTAAATCGCTTGCTTTAATAGCCTTAGCTACACTTTTCATATCCCAGCGATTAATACTCTCTACTTCATATAAACGTGCTGTCTTCTCTGGATTATTAGAGAGTACTGTGATTTGTACCTGTGGTATTTCTTTTTTAAGCATGGTTACAATTGAATACAGTACTGCTTCGTCACCAATATTATCAAAACCATAGTAACCTGATAATACTATTTTGTTTGTATTTGCCATTTTTTCATCATCCTACTTAATAATTTTAATATCCATATTAAAATTAGGCCTATAATAATTCCTAAAATAATACCATATGCACTTCTTAATAATGAAATAAGAATTGGTGTATGAATATGTGCATAAGTATTAACTAAAGAAACTGGTCCTATAACTGCTAATATTACAAATGGTATATAGGCTTCCTTGTATCCGTAATATAATAAACAAATTAAAATAGGGTATGCAATTAAAAATTCCTTCGTACGTGGTCTAACACCAAGAATATTATCTAGGAATTGTCTAAATTGTAACTCGAGTTCTGAAGCCGTTCCACTATTTCCTGTTCTTGTTATATAAATAGCTAATACGCCGCCTAATAATGCAATAAGCAAGAGCGCTCCATAACTAATTTTTCTATCTAAAATACCCTTATAATAGTTGAAGTCCCATCGATGTTTTTGAAAAATAAGGATGAGTAAAACTAATATAATCGGCACTACTGTTGCTACTTTTACACCTGCAAATACATCAAGTCCTAGTGCAAAATTAGTTCTTGAGAGAGTCCCTATAATAGTGAGTACGCCTCCAAATGAAATGGCACATATTTTAAGGAAGCTTAAAATAGTTTCTTTCATATTTCTAGGTGTCTCTTTTAATCCTTTAACCATAGCATAAGTCGGGAATATAATAGATCCAAAGAGTGCCATCAGCTGACTAGCTATGACAACATTTAATTTTAGTAAACCAATGTATCCAATGATTCCTATTATACCTAATACATATCCTACTTTAACCATGTTTAACTCTGCTAGTAATAAAATGAAAATCATAATAGCTGCTAAACCTGCTAAGATAGCTACAAATACAGGAATAGGTGGTAAATTATAATCTTCTACTGTTCCTGTTAACGTATATCCCTTAGAAGTAGTATAGTCTACAAAGCTTGATATAGCTTCTTGTAAATAATCGATATCCTCTTCAATATTAACTGTTGTAGGCATTTTGAATAAAAAGGCACGGATATTTCTTTCTCTAAGGGCTAATTCATAACGCTCCATAAGCTGTGGTACTGTAAAAGTAGTAAGTTGTGTATCACCTAATGTATGGAGTCTAATCACTTTATAATGTGTACCTTGTTCACTTGTTCTCTTAGCTAGTGTATTAAAGCCTTTTTGTTTATTACTTGTAAACTCAATAAATCCTAATTGATGATCCTGTATAAGCTGCTGCATCTCTTCATTCTCAGTGCCAGGTACATCTATATCCGCAAAATAAATAGTATCTACACCATTTATTCTTTCTATTTCCTTTACTACATAGTCAATAGATTCTGGGGTAATATTAGTCCAGCTCTTAAGCTGAGGAGAAATTGTATAACCTAAACTTGCTGCAAGATTAAGTGACTCTACATCAAAGCCTACGCCTACATTAGTGAGTTCATTCGCAAATTCACCAATGCTAATAAAATAAACACCATCTTGCTCTAAATATTCTAATTCGATTCCCTTTGTCGCATAGCTTTCATAAATATTTTCGGCTACTGCTTTATCCTCCGTTACCATATAACGTGATTCTGGTTTAACCCCTTCTACCTCAGGATAATAGAATTTTAATATATAGCCTTCTAATAGGCTTACTTTACCTAAGCCTCTATAAGTATAAAGATCAGCTTCTACTGGTGAAGCTACTGTATTTTCTCTTACAAATAAAGTAGTTACACCTAGCTCTTTAAACCTTGATAATACTTCTTCTAGCGACCTATCTGTTTCAGTAGCGATTCTAAGAACATCGCTATAACGTATTGCTACTTCTACTTCCTTGTAGCTTTCTTCTGTTTGAATTCTTCTAACTCCTACAAATGAGCAAGCTATAAGTGAGATGACCATTACGGTATAAATTAGGATTTTAACTTGTTTTTTCATCTTTTCCTCCATTGGCTGTATAAATTACATTAATTTAATATATAGCCACCTCTCACCATTACTGTAAGCTGTTTTGTTGCCATTAAGCCTCTTCCATCTTCTCTTGGAATAAGTAATAAATTATTTTTAGGTGCTACTGTATCCCCACTTAAATCTTTACCATCTGTAACATCTTGAACACCGCCTACACTTGATGCTACTATTTGTCCTTCACCAGCTCTAATAATCATTTCAGAGCCTTGCTTACCATATATCACTTTTCCTTCTGGTACAACTACAATCTCATATGTGTTATTGCCACTTTGCTGCAAATTAGCTATTTCATCTCTTAATGCTAGAATAAGCTGCTCCTGCTCTTTTAATTGGTTAGCTAAAACTGTATTACTAGTACCACCTGTTAGCTGTGAAATCTTTTGATCTACATAGCTCTTTGTTACTAGTGGATCTTGCTCTGTCCCGATTAATCCATCTGCTGCATAAAGTGTCGTTGCTCCGATTATTAGTAGTCCTATTATAAGTTTTAACTTTTTATTCATAGTATACCTCCTCTTAGTTAGTAATATTTATTTAAATTTCTCAAAGGTGTAATAAATTTTATCTCCATCCATTTTGAACTTAAGGAAAGATCCTTCTTTATAGTTATCAGTAATAACGTTCATACCATGAGTTGTTATGTATCTAATACCATCTTCTATACGTACTTCGTTTTCACTACCCCCAGTAGTAACTACAAATATGTTCTTCCCTGTACTTTCTTTATAGGATTTTAAATACTCATGTAATGCTTGCCCTTCTAACACATCATTAAACTGAGTAAGTGGGTTTTTGCTCATTACTAAAATAATGTGCTTTGCATTTGTTTTTTCTAATGACTGCTTTAAATAAATCCATGCTTGTTCTTGGGTCGTTCTTAATCCTCCATTACCTGTGCCTAGCATTATCATTTTCGTATTGTTATAATCAATAGCTTCATAAGTGTTTTTATAAACATAGTTTGGTGAAGAGAGAGATAACTCACTATTACTATTAGAAGCTAATAATACTGCACCTGCTCCTTCTGATAACTGCTTACTTACACTAGCTAAAGTATCTTTTCCTAGCATCATACTAGATACCTTTGTTGGTCCTACTGCATTAATAATATATTGATTTTGTATAGCTTGTTGCAAAGTAGGTTTATAGAAAGGATCTGCACTACTATCATCTCTTGTGACGATGCCTGCTCTATCTCTAAAACCTCTTGTTATAGATACATGATCTATGTTAAGTGTAGTGGTTACCTTAGTAGCATTACTATTAGAGTACGCATATAACTTTGTAACTTTTGCTGGTAAGCTGATTTCTTTTGGTAAAGTAGCACTTACATACTTCCATCCGTCAAAATCAAGGCTATCAGCTAGTTTTAAATAAAAGGTCTTACCTGCTTTATCTACTACCTCTATCTTAGCTACATGTCCTTGTTTCTTTGCCTTTAACCACATATTAATGCTTGCTGCATCTTCTGGAATCTGAATAGGATTGCTAAATACAGTATAGGCTACTTGTTTATTATTACTAGGCATAAAAGTATAGGTCATTTTTAAGGCTTGATTACCATGATACTTATCGTCTTTAGAGATTTCTACCTTACCTGTAACAGATGAAGTCTCTCCTGCCCAAGTCGCTCCACTACTTTCAAAAGAATCCAAAGGCACTGCTGTATTACCTACTATAACGCCTATTTCTTTACTTAAACCTTTATAGTTAGCTGTAAGCTTACCAATAGTCTGGGTAGTAGATACTACTGTATTATTAGTAGCTGCCAATTTACTATTAGAACTTATCCAGCTTACATTGTCTGCTTTAAGTGGAATTTTATAACCCTCTTTATCTAAGCCATAAACTTGAACTGTTTTTGTAGCATTTTCATTTAATTGTACAAGGCTAGGCTCTACTACTAAACCTGTTGGTGCACTACTTACATTAATTTCTGTTGCTGCTTCAGCTTCCTTATACTGAGCAATAATCATTAGCTTTCCTTCACTACTAGGTGTAAAGGTTGTCCCATTAAATTGCCCACTTCCACCTTCTACAGTGAATTTCACTTGTGAAGGATCTATTGTTACAGGATTACTATTTTCATCAACACCTTTTAGTTTTAAGGTAATGTTCTCTCCTATAAAAGTTCTATTGTAAGTTGGTTCTATGTATAAGGTTTTTATTTCTCCTGGCATAGAATTACTGAAAACCCCTAAGCCATTAATAACTTTTCTTTGACTACCATCAGATGGATTATTCTGTAGTGTAACTTCTTTTTCCCCTAAATTTCTAGCAACAAAAGTGGTTGAACCCCCGCCGTCAAAATACATGGCATTGTCTACATTATAACGTTGTAGTATTTCTATAAGCTGGCTATGTGTTGCTCCTATGTAGCTACCTTTTCCATCGATTGTAATGAATAATATTTCGTTGCTATTCTTAGTCGTTGCAATAATCGTACGTGCTACGGCAGAGTTAGGTGTTACTTTATGAGCTGAACCAGTATAAGCCGTTCCATTCTTCATAATAATACCGCTACCACCGATACCTAGTTTTAACTCTTCAATAGCAGTCATGACATTATCATCAACGTATAGAAATTCTTGAAGGTCTACGCTTGTTCCTATAGGCATTTTGGTATAATATTCATTAGCATTACTTTCTGGTACTAAAATGACATATCCATTTGTAGGAATAGTTACACTTTCTCCTGCTTTTGCTAGATAAGTGACTGTATCATTTTCTACTACAATGGTATAAAGACTTTTATGCTGCGTTACAATATTATTTGTTGTTTTGTAATAGCTGGTATCTACAATAATCGGCCTAGTAATAGAACTAGGAATATTATTTTTTGTAGCTGCTCCCCCTATAAAATTCCCATTGGCATTAATGCGAATGGATACACCATAATACGCCATAGAAGGCGTATTATTTGTATCTAATGTGAAAGTTGCCATACTTTTATTAGGACCTAAAGTAGAGTAGTTACTATTATATCCATGTTTTAATACACCACCTTCAATATAGGTTCCTAAGCTAGGTGTATTAGTTGTACCCATATCAAAGTAATCAGCATTAATTCCTGCTACCGCTCCTGCATTATTTACCATTTGAAGCACTGTTTGTCTCTCTACCCCTGTAGCAGATTCCATAGGCTTTAATGATACATTGCTATCATTTAAATCTATTTTTAAAACGTTAATATTTCTCCAGCCTTCGCTCATCAGAAGCTTATCATTAATATGAACAGCTCCTTTAGTAATGACCTGCTGGCTCCTTTGTTCATAAAGTACACTACCATATACTGCCGTGCTAGAACTTATACCCGCTAATAGCATAAAGCTTATTAGTCTTTTTCTTATGCCTTTCATCTTAATCCCCCTTACTGGATATCATTGCCCAATATAATCTGTATATCATAGCTCATATCTGCATTTTGTTTAATAATCGCATTCGGATAATACGCCTTAAATTGCTCTGCCTTTTTAATGTCTTTTGCATAGATAATAGTAGTGCTTGGATCTTCTAAAGTAAAATTACCTATTATATTAACGGTATAACCGACTGCTTCTAAATTGTCCTTAGCTGCTGCAGCTGCTCCCCTTATAGCTGTAGCATTTAAAATTTCTATACTTACACTCTTATCTTCTATTATTTCAGGCTCTTCACTAGTTATATTATCATTAAAGACATCCTCTACAAATCCTGGCATAGCCTCCATATCAGGGAAGAAATAGGATTTACCATTTTCATAAGCTGCTTCTCCTGGAATAATGTTGAAGCTTAAGTTACTAGCATCCATTGATTTTAAATAAGGCAAGTAACCTGGTATATCACCTAGTTTAATATCTGTTGTTACTGTTTTAAAAATAGTATTAATAATATTAGGTACCTTTGTGATAATGCTTGGACTAGTGATTTTCTTAGCAAATGCTTCTAAAAATAACTGCTGCGTTTTAATACGTCCAACATCACCTTCCGCATAGCCTTTTCTAAATCTTACTAGGCCTTCTGCTGCTTCACCATCTAAAACTTGTAAACCTGGTTCTAAGTGAATGTGTAAATCAGCATAATTATCATCATAATGAAGACCATTGCCATCAAGTGCAGGTACATCTACTTCTACCCCACCAATAGCATCTACAATTTGTTTAAAGGCATCAATCGTAATAATGACATAGTTATCAACTTGGATGCCCAGCATATTCTCTATTTCATCTATAGTAAATTCTCTAATGTGCTCAATTCCTGCATAGCTAGTCATCTCATTAATTTTTGAGACACTAACAGAATAGCCCTTGTATTCTTCCATTCTTGCTCTCTGTTCCTCGGACCATTCTACCTTTGTATCTCTAGGAATAGAAATAACTCTTGATTTACCTGTTTCACTATTGTAATTGACCACAAAAATAACATCTGTTCGATAGCCTTCTTCATCTACTCCAAACACTGCTAATGTTTTATTAATAGGGTCTGGCTCTTTATTAGTGCCGATTAATGGATTCTTGTCTAATATGAAGTGATTATATGCAAAAATAAATCCTCCTATTAGAAGTCCAACAATAATAAAGGTAATAATCATTACCCTAAAAAAAATCCTACCTAATGCTTTTTTTTGCTTTTTCTTTAATTTATTCTTCTTCTCGCTCATTTTTTTCTCCTATGGTGCTTGTATATTCTGTCATATCTTAAACTGTTTATTTCTTCATATGCATTGTTACTAGATATACTTCGCAGTTTTGGTTATTCTATAATATATGGTTTCCCTAAAACCATATTTATAGTATAATTTCTGCTAACACTTCCTATATTGTAGTAAAATATAACTGAGATGTCTATTATAATACGGTAATTTTATATAAATTTAATTTCTGACATCTATTTGTTAGATATACTCGTTTTTATTTGGAAGTGCACTTACTTATGATTTTTAGGGACGATTCCTAATAGGCTATAAATGACTCAGTCATCAACAACATTAATTTTTATTAAAATTTATATACGTAGAAAGGATATTTAACATGCTTAAACTTGGTTCTCACGTTTCTATTAGTGGCGGCTTAATTGGTGCTGCTAAAGAAGCTTATTCTTATGGTGCAAATACCTTTATGATTTATACAGGTGCACCTCAAAATACGAAACGTTCTCCTCTTGAAAATTTAAAAATCGAAGAAGGACGTGCTTTTATGGAGGCTCATGGGCTTTCTGACCTAGTAGTACATGCACCTTATATTATTAACTTAGCTTCTTATAAGGATGAAACTTATAAACTAGCTAAAGAGTGTCTTGCTCTAGAAATTGATCGTACTACAGCCATCGGTTCTAACTACTTAGTACTTCATCCTGGTTCTTTTACAGATAAAACCTATGAATTTGGTGTGCAGCGAATTGCTGCTGGTCTTAATGAAGTCCTCACCCAAGATACTAAGCCACTTATTTGTTTAGAAACTATGGCTGGCAAAGGTAAAGAAATCGGTCGTTCTTTTGAGGAAATACGCGATATTATTGACAGAGTTGAATTAAAAGACAAACTTGGTGTTTGTTTTGATACTTGCCATGTTCATGATAGCGGATATGATATCATTAATAACTTAGATGAAGTATTTGCTGAGTTTGATCGTATCATCGGTCTAGATAGACTTAAGGTATTTCATTTAAATGGCTCTCTCAATCCTTGCGGTGCAAAAAAAGATCGCCATGCTAACTTAGGTGCGACTGAAGATAATCCAAAAGGGAAAGACTTTATAGGTAAAGACGCACTCTATCGTGTTGTACACCATCCTGTAGCAGCTGGCAAACCTATTATTTTAGAGACACCTTGGTTAGATAAAAAAACAAACTTATATAAAGAAGAAATTGCTTTCTTAAGAGGTGATCAAATTGAACTTTAGTCATGAGCTTGTTCTTGTTACAGGTTCTTCTCGTGGCATTGGCAAGGCTATTGCTTATGCTTTCGCCCAAAAAGGTGCTACTGTTATTCTAAATGGTGCTACTAATGAGGCACGCTTAAAGGAAACTTATGAAGCCTTCTTAAATGAAGGTTTAAAAGTATATGCTCATTTTGGTGATCTATCTAAGTATCAAGTAGCCCAGGCTATGATGACGGCTATTAAGGAGCAGTATGGCAGGCTTCCTTCCATAGTTATCAACAATGCAGGTATTAGTCAGGTTGGTTTATTCACAGATACCACTCCTGAAATGTGGAACAAAATTTTGACAACAAACTTAAATTCTGCTTATCATTGTAGTTATCTAACTATTCCTTCAATGCTACAAAATGAAGGTGGCATCATTATTAACATTTCTTCTATCTGGGGAATGGTTGGTGCTTCTTGTGAAGTAGCCTATTCAACTAGTAAAGCTGCTCTTAATGGATTTACTAAAGCACTAGCTAAAGAACTAGGACCATCTCATATTCGAGTAAATGGTATTGCTTGTGGTTGGATAGATACCGATATGACCAGTTGCTACACAGAAGAAGAAAAGGCTGCCTTTACAGATGAAATTCCTTTGTGTAAAACAGGTACACCTGAAGATGTAGCCAACACTTGCTTATATTTAGCTTCTTCTCTATCTTCTTATGTAACTGGACAAATTATCACTTTAGATGGTGGATTGCTATAAAACAAATTTAAACTTTCCTCACATAAAAGAGGCTGTGAAAAACAAATCTAATCCAAGGTAATCTATAGCCAATCTATTACCTTGTTATACCTTGGATTAAAACGTTATTTTCAAACAGCCTCTTTTTTATATTACTATTATTTATAATGCAGTTCCTAGTAAATATCCTAATAAAATAAATGTAAAATTCCAAATACTAATCCCTATAAACGAATAAGCTATAAAGTCCTTTACTCCAACTTCAAAAGTCCCAGCTAATAAACTAACGACAGTCCTCACACCTGGTATTATACGCCCAATAAGACATACCTTATTTCCATATTGCTTACTTATCTTTTGAGCTTTATCTAAGGATTTTCGAATTCCCTTAAATTTATTATAGAAGTAATTATAAATCTTAGGTCCCACATGACGTACTACTATATAATAAGTCATATTTCCTAGCATACTACCTAAAATTGCTATCCCTAATATAGTCATAAAACCATGGGCACTATAACGAATAAACAAGCCAATGGTTGGTAGTAATACAACAGCTGGAATCCCTGTTAAATTTAATCCTTCTAAATACATAATAGCTAAAACTACTATTAAACCATATTGATTAAAATAGCTTAATATTTCTTGTGATGTAATAATGTCCCCTCCTAGCTGTTACTCATCTTGTCATCTTTTCCGTCCTGATTTTATAAGCATAAGTTATCATTAGTCTAAACACTAAGTCTTTGTCTCAAAATACCCAATATAAGCATACTAAAATATTTATTCCTTCGCAAGGTAATCCTCTACTCAAATTCTTAAGGACATTTTAAAAGAGGACCCTATTAGGAGCCCTCTTTCCTCTACTGTAATGCACTAGCAGAATCTTTGCCAATTACTATTTTAATATCATTTTCTAAGGAACTATCTTGTACAATGGTTGCACCTTCTAAGTACTCTAAAAATTGACTTGCCTTAGTTTTATCTTTAGCATAAATAGTGCTTTCTTCGATATCACTATCACTATAATTATCAATACGAACTACATTATAGCCCTTTTTCTTTAAAGTATCTTTTAAAGTTCCTGCTAATCCTTTTACACCTGCAGCATTATAAATCTCTATAGATACATCCTGATCTATAATCACTTCTGTAGTATTGCCACTTTCTGTAGCTCCTGGGGTACTTGTAGGTTCTTCTCCTGCAATAGTTGTATCATAAAAGACATCTTTTACTAAATCATCTAATTGTTCCTGATCAACATAGAAATAAGATGGTCCTTCATAATCTGCACCTTCTCCTGGTAAGGTATGGAACTCCAAATTGCTTAAATCAAACTCTTTTAATAAAGATAAATAGCTAAAGATTTCAGTTAATGAAACATCTGTTTTAACATATTTAAACACGCTATTTACAATAGCTGGTAAATTATTCATTATAGCTGGGCTCATAACTTTTTTAGCAAAGGCTTCTAGGAATATTTGCTGCGTCTTAATACGCCCTACATCTCCTTCTACATAGCCATGTCTATATCTTACAAGACCTTCTGCATCCTTACCATATACTTTCTGAAATCCAGGTTGTAAATCAATATGTAAATCTTGGGAGTAATCATGATAGAGCATTCTTTGTGGCACATCTACCTCTACTCCATCAATAGCATCTACAATTTTATTAAATGCTTCTATGTTAATTATAACGTAATTATCAATAGGAACAGTTAAAATATTTTCGATTTCATTAATGGTAAAATCTCTAATATTCCCGGGATTATTATAAATCTGACCATACGCTGACATCTCATTAAGTTTACTTACTGAGATATCATATCCTGTTAATTGAGTATATTTACTACGTTGTCTATCTGTCCATGTAACTTTTGTATCACGTGGAATATTAATAACCTTCACCTTATTTGTTATGCTATTAAAATTCACTGCAAAAATAACGTCTGTTCTAGTTTCATCTTTATCCACACCAAATACAGCAATAGTCTTATTGATTTCACCTCGCTGCTTTCGTTCATCTTCTAATGCTTGCTCTTCTTCACTTAATTCCTCTTGCTTAAAAGTACTAGTAGGTTTTTGTAAAATAATCTTATTATAAGCAATAACAACACCTATAATAGCTACTAGACATACAGCAAGGGTGATACCTGCCGATATTCCAAATGTCTTTATGAGCTTCTTTTGCTGTTTCTTAGTAAGCCCTTTTTTATTCTGATCCATAAAAAATAATCCCCCTAAGTATACACACTTATAAAGATTCCAAAAACTTTTCTTAAAGCCTAAGAACCCTGTTTGCTTATCATTATAATATATTCAGCTTGATAAAATAAACGATGCATACATTTGTAATTAAATTGTAATGTGGTATGTATAATTTTATCTAAAAAAAGCCAATCCATTGGATTGGCTTTTGTATCGTCCAAGTTGGACATTCTCCAAACTAACGTTTTGAGAATTGAGGAGCACGTCTCGCTGCTTTGAGACCGTATTTTTTTCTTTCTTTCATTCTTGGATCTCTTGTTAAGAAACCTGCTTTTTTAAGAGCTGGACGGAAATCAGCGTCAGCTTGAAGTAATGCACGGCTAATTCCGTGACGGATTGCTCCAGCTTGTCCTGTTGTTCCTCCACCATATACATTTACAAGTACATCAAATTTGCTTAATGTATCTGTTAATGCTAAAGGTTGACGAGTGATAACTTTTAAAGTTTCTAAACCGAAGTATTCTTCGATATCTCTTTTATTGATTGTAATTTTACCTGTTCCAGGTACAAGGTATACTCTAGCTACTGAGCTTTTACGTCTACCTGTTCCGTAATATCTAACTGCTGCCATTTAATTTTCCTCCTCCCGAGTGATTAGAATTTTAACTCTACTGGTTTTTGTGCTTCGTGGTTGTGCTCTGTTCCAGCATATACACGAAGGTTAGTAAGCATTTTTCTTCCTAAGCTGTTTTTTGGAAGCATCCCTTTAACAGCGTTCATGATAACTCTTTCAGGATGAGTATCCATCATTTCACGAGCTGTAGTTTCTTTTAAACCACCAGCGTATCCTGTGTGTCTTCTATATAATTTTTGGTCTAATTTTTTACCTGTGAATACTACTTTGTCTGCGTTGATAACGATCACGTGATCTCCACAATCTACGTGTGGTGTGTAAGTTGGTTTGTTTTTACCTCTTAATACTGTTGCGATTTGGCTAGAAAGTCTTCCTACTGTTTGACCTTCTGCGTCAATAACATACCATTGTTTTTCAACGTTTTGTGCGTTTGCCATGTATGTTGTTCTCATTGAATATACCTCCTTTGGATCTTATAAAACTAGGTTAATTTCTATTTGTCATATAAAATCCGGGGCTATTGGATTTTATAAGTGGTCTCATTAACACAAACTATATTATATTATTTACAAAATAAACTGTCAAGCTTTTTCCTGTGGATTATTTTTACTATTTCTATATATCTTTTTGTTTTATGATTACTAAATATACTTAAGTTCATATTTAGATTATCATGCCTTTCTGCTTATTGCTTATAAGTTTACAGTCTTTTCCTTTTTTATTAAATATCTTTTCACATCTGTGGATAACTTATAGCAATTAAGAATGAAGAATTAATTATTCATTGTACACGATATTAAGCATAGTTAATCCTTGAGGCGGTACTGTTGGACCTGCTAGTTCACGATTTTTCGATTCTATAATTGTTTTTATACCATCTATAGTGATTTTATTTTCATTAACATCTAACAGTGTACCAATAATAATTCTTACCATATTATATAAAAATCCATTTCCACAAACATCAATAGAAACAAGGTCTCCTTCTTTCTTGATGTCTATAGAATAAATAATACGTACAGTATCTTTCACTGTGCTTCCTGCTGCACAAAAACAAGCAAAATCATGTTCTCCTATCATCTCATTAGCAGCCTCTTGCATACGCTCTACATCTAATTCATATGGATATAAAAGTGCATACTTATATAAAAATGGATCTCTTATTTTTGCATTTAAAATCTGATAACGATAAGTTTTTCTTTTAGCTCCAAAACGTGGATGAAAATCTTCACTTACTTCCTCTACCGACTTTACTGAAATATCTGCTGGTAACTGGCTATTAATGGCTTTAGCTAATCTATCTGCAGGTATTTTTGTATCAGAATCAAAGATGCAGCATTGAGCAAAGGCATGCACTCCTCTGTCGGTTCTTCCGGCTCCTAGCGTACGTACTTCATGCTGTACAATGTTAGCAATTGCTGCATCTAAAGTCCCTTGAATAGTTGTAGCATTAGGTTGTTTTGCAAATCCATTATAGTTAGTACCATCATATGCCACAATTAGTTTAAATCTTTTCATCCCTCATGTTTCCTCCTAAAATATACTTCTCTTTTTATCTTATTTTAAAATTCAGTTCATAATACATGCTACCTGAATTCTACAAACCTATTTATCTATAATCTAACTTCTCTACTATTTGACTCTTTTTATAGTATATACCAAAACCTTCTCATTATAAACTACTTAGTATTGCCAGTAGAAAGTTGCTTCAAAGAAACAATTTTCTGCAATAAAAAATTCGGAATAAAAAATGAAGAATGAGGTAAATGAAAAGCTTTAAGCTTTAATAAGTAAACCCTGAATTTAATTATTAATTATTAATTATTAATTATTAATTATTAATTATTAATTTATCTTTCCCATGTATACTCGTACCACATTTGGTAAAATGACTTTCCCATACTTACTATATTTATCAAAAACTTGTTTTATTGCTTCTACAAAGGGTTTATAGTTCTTCTCTCCTGATTTTGGCGCATAGGAACCAGATAAATTTCTACCAATAAATTCTTCTAAATTATACTGTAGTGGATTATTAATCTCTACCTGACGATATTCCTCAAAAAAATTATCAAACACCTCTGGCTCATTATCAATCCCCCCGCTAAAACCTTTAAACTTCGGACAGAATTTTGTACATACAGCGCTTAACTCTCTTACCAGGATACTATTATAATCTCTGCTATTCCATATTAAGGCTATCTTTCCATCTTGTTTAAGTATACGTTTACATTCTTCCCTGAACTTACTTTTATCAAACCAATGAAATGCCTGTGCCACTGTTACCAAGTCTATACTATTTTCCGCTATCTTTGTATCTTCTGCCATACTGCCTAAAATCTCTATTTTCTCATAGTCTTCTAAATAGATTTCTGCAACCTCTCGCATTTCCTTTTTCGGCTCAACAGCCACAACTTCATATCCTCTATCTAATAATAATTTTGTAAAAAGACCTGTCCCTGCTCCAATATCCGCTACACGTCTATATGTACTTTCTCCTAGTTCATCTTCTATCTCATCAATAATTCGCGCTGGATAACTCGGTCTATATTTACTATATACCTCTGCCTTTCCTGTAAACCTATCCTTGTTACCTATTCGCAAGTCCTCCTTTGGAATTTCTAGTTTATTCATCATCTCCTTTAAATGTGCACTTAAGCTTCTCATATCCTGTATTTGCTGCTCTTCTAATTGCTTTAACACTTCAATTACTTCCATTTGGTTTTGTACCATTTTCTCTAGCTCATTACTATGCACATTAATAAGCTCTTTTATATTCAAGATTCCTTGCTTTATAGCAACAATCTCCTCTATGCTAAAAAGTAACTTTCTTAGATCCCTGACTTCTACTAATTCTTCAACATCTTCCTTTGAATACTCCCTAAAATCTTTTCCATTTTTATTAACGATACTAGGTGCTATCAGCCCCTTTTCTATATAAAATCGTATAGTTCTTTTTGTTAACCCTGTTTGTTTACACACCACATGAATTTGCATATATATCCCCTTATTCTGCATAGTTGTTGATGTACTTCATTTATTGTACACTGTTCCCTAAGGTAACTGTCAAATTGAAATTTGTAGAGGCATTTATGAGAAAGGCTTTTGGGGGAAATGAACTCATAAACGTTCCTTACAGTAACGCGATGTGGAAAAATATAATGATATTTTAAACGCACAAGCGATTTTCTCAGACTTCTCTTCACTAACAATAACGTATAAAATTCCTTAATAGTTTGTTATGGTAAAGTAGTAGCTAAGGCAAGAGAGGATGGGGATTGGTGTAGGATGCCTTGGAGGTAAACTTAGTAGTTCTTAACGAAGGAGCCCTTATGGGTTTTAGGCTGAGTGTTTGAGCGCTAGCGAGTTTTCAGCCGTTCATAAGGGCTCCGAGTTTAGAACTGCTTAGTGAGCCGAGATAGCAACCGGAACCAATCACCATCCTCGGATGACTTGGCGATACCTTGCTTTATCCGTTATTATTCAAATTTCAATTTATGATACAAAAAAAGGTATATGAATTCTGTCTCTCCTAGTTCATATACCTTCTTTTACTTTTATCATTTAATAAATCTCACTGCTACCACATATTATCTATAGCACTAGGCATCCTGCGATAAATAATGCTCCTATTAAAAATGCTACTAAATCATTCTTTGTGTACTTCAAGCTATTTAATCTTGTTCTACCTACTCCACCACGATAACAGCGTGCTTCCATAGCCATAGCTAATTCATCTGCACGTCTAAATGCTGAAATAAATAGTGGTACCATAATAGGCACCATTGCCTTGGCTCTCTCTATAATATTTCCACTTTCAAAGTCAGCTCCTCTAGCTGTTTGTGCCTTCATAATTTTATCTGTTTCCTCTAATAAGATAGGAATAAAGCGAAGAGAAATACTCATCATCATAGCAATTTCATGTGCTGGTACTCCAATCTTTCTAAAAGGATTAAGTAGATTCTCTATCCCATCAGTTAATTCAATTGGCGATGTAGTTAAAGTTAAAAGTGATGAACCCACAATTAATAATACCAATCTAATTCCCATTTTAGCCGCTAATACTAATCCCTCATCAGTAATTCTAAAAATCCACCATTTAAATATTTCGTTTCCTGTAGAAGTAAAGAACATATTGAGTACTACTGTAAACATTAAAATAAACATAATACTCTTTAGTCCCTTTAACATATATTTAAGCGGTACCTTACTTACTCTAACTGCTGCATAAAAGCATAATGCAACAAATGCATATCCAATAAAATGCTTAACAAAAAATAATCCTATAATATAGGCAAAGGTTATAAGTATTTTTGTTCTTGGGTCTAATTTGTGGACTGGAGAACCTGAAGGATAGTATTGTCCTATAGTAATGTCTCTAATCATGCTGTTCTCCTTTCTGCTTTAAATAGGCTACTATTTTAGCTGCTGCCTCTTCCACTGTTAATACATCTGCATCAACATCTATTCCTCTTAGATTTAAATCTTCCATAATATATTTAATCTGAGGCATAGCAAGCCCAATCTTTTCTAATTCCCTACCATGAGCGAAAACTTCTCTTGGTGAACCTGTATATGCAACCTTTCCTTTATAAAGTACTAATAGTTTCTCTACGTACTTCGCCACATCTTCCATACTATGTGAAATAAGTACAATAGTAAGGCCTAATTCCTGGTGCATCTTTTTAAGTTGTTCAAATAATTCATTTCGTCCTTTTGGATCTAGACCTGCTGTAGGTTCATCTAAAATAAGTATTTCAGGATTCATTGCTAAAACACCTGCAATAGCCACCCTTCTTTTTTGCCCTCCTGAAAGTTCAAAAGGTGATTTTTCATAATAAGATTCATCTAGTCCCACTGCCTCTAAACCAAACTTCACTCGTTTCTCTATCTCTTCCTTTGTTAAGCCCATATTCTTTGGTCCAAAGGCTACATCCTCTTTTACAGTCATTTCAAAAAGCTGATATTCCGGATACTGAAATACTAAACCTACTTTTTGTCTCATTTCTTTTTTGTTGATTTTCTCATCATGGATATTCTGCCCATTAACATAAACCTCACCTATTGTTGGTTTTAAAAGTCCGTTAAACATTTGAATAAGCGTACTTTTACCAGAACCAGTATGACCTATGATACCTACAAATTCACCTTTTTCTATGTTTATATTAATATCTTCTAATGCTACCTTTTGAAAAGGCATTCCTTCATTATATATATGTGTTAAATGTTCTATTTTAATTGACATATTGCTTCTGTCACCTCTTCTACTGTTAATAAATCTATAGGCAAATTAAATCCTTCCTGATTTAATAAGTATACGAGATAAGTAGTATCTGGCACATCTAGACCTATATCTTTAATCCTTTTTACTTCCTTAAAAACTTCTTTTGGTGTACCTTCTAAAATAACTTGCCCCTTATCCATTACTACAATACGATCTGCCAGTATTGCTTCTTGCATATAATGAGTAATATGAATGATAGTGATCCCATATTCTTTATTTAATTTTTGCATAGTACTCATTACTTGCCTTCTACCAATAGGATCAAGCATGGCTGTAGACTCATCAAATACAATGCATTTAGGCTGCATAGCTATAACACCAGCTATGGCTATACGTTGCTTTTGCCCTCCGGAAAGCTGATTAGGTGAGTTCTTTTTATAGTCACTCATCCCAACTGTTTCTAATGCCTCGTCTACACGTTTTCTTATCTCACTTGGCTCTATGCCTAAGTTCTCAGGTCCAAAAGCTACATCTTCTTCTATAATAGTAGCTACAATTTGGTTATCAGGGTTTTGAAATACCATCCCTACCTGTTTACGAATATCCCACGTATTCTTTTTATCTGTAGCATCAATACCATTAACGATTAAAGTGCCTTCTTTAGGAGTTAGAATGCTATTTAAATGTTTAGCAAACGTAGATTTACCTGAGCCATTATGGCCTAGAATAACTAGAAATTCTCCTTCTTTCACCTCTACATTAATATGGTTTAATGCTGTTATAGCATCTTTTACTTGTCCATTATCATCATAATTATAATATTCAAAAACAAGGTTTTCAGCTTCTATAATGTTCTGCATAGTTACACCTCTTAATTATATATACTTATTAATACTTAAATTAAGTAATTCAAATAAGAATCTAGAATATATGTTTCATAATTAACATTGAATTATCAAAATAACTCTTCATTATTATTATTCACTATTCATTCTTTATTCTTCATTCTTTTAACTACTCATAACTATATATAATATAAACTAACCAATGAGGTTTTGACTACCTCTTAAGTCATTCAAACTGTCTATATTAATAATCGTATCGATACACTGCAATGAATGGATTTTCATTTTGATAAAATCTATTCTACTATAAATTAATATAATAAGAAAGGGATTAAGAACAGTTCTTAATCCCTAGATATTATACTAATTCGATAATAACTTCTTCAGCTGCGTCACCTTTACGTGGTCCGATTTTGATGATTCTTGTGTAACCACCATTACGGTCAGCGTATTTAGGAGCGATTTCGCTAAATAATTTGTCGCACATGTCAACTTTTTTAGCTTGTCTTCTTTTAGCACCTTGTACTTCTGTTACTGGGTATAATACCTTTAACATTTGTCTTCTTGCATGTAAACGAGTAGCACTATCTTTTTTGATAGTTTTTTCTACTTCATCATATACAGTTACTTTTTTGCCATCTACAACTTCTTTAACACGTTTACCGTCTTTGTCTAATTTAGGTTGTTTTGCTTTAATAGTAACTTCTTCATAGTTATCTTTTTCGCGAACAGCCATTGCAATTAAGCCTTCAGCGATTTTACGAATCTCTTTTGCTTTTGGAGCAGTTGTTTTAATCTTTCCATGGTATAAGAGATTTGTAACTTGGTTACGAAGTAACGCTTTACGTCCTGCTGCGTCACGTCCGAGCTTTCTTTGTCCAGCCATGCCCTAACCTCCTTAAATATTCTGCTTATTCTTCACTTGGTTTAAGTTGGAACCCAAGTTCGTTGAGTTTTTGGAATACCTCTTCTAATGATTTACGTCCTAAATTACGAACTTTCATCATTTCTTCTTCTGTTTTGTTTGTTAAGTCTTCAACTGTGTTGATTCCCGCACGTTTTAAACAGTTGAATGATCTAACTGAGAGGTCTAACTCTTCAATTGTCATTTCTAAAGTTTTTTCTTTAGAATCATCTTCTTTTGTTACCATAATTTCTGTAGTACGAGCGTTCTCTGATAAGTCAATAAAAAGGTTTAAGTGTTCACTTAAAACTTTTGCAGCTAAAGATACAGCTTCATCTGGTTTAAGTGTACCATTTGTCCAAACCTCTAATGTAAGTTTATCATAGTCTGTTTGTTGGCCAACACGTGTATCCTCTACAATAAAGTTTACACGTTCTACTGGTGTGTAGTTAGCATCAACTGGGATAACTCCTATTGGAAGGTCAGTTTTCTTAAGCTTATCAACACCCTCATATCCACGTCCAGTAGTTACTGTCATTTCAATTGAAAGGTTAGAGTTTGCTCCACCATTTAAAGTAGCAATATGATGTTCTGGATTAAGGATTTCAATTTCTGGACCACATTTAATATCTGCTCCAGTTACTGGACCTTCTCCAGATTTCTCAATATAAATTACTTTTGGTTCTGTACCTTGACTTGTATCGCGGATAGCAAGACCTTTAAGGTTAAGGATCATCTCAACCACGTCTTCTTTTACCCCAGGAACTGAACTAAATTCATGGAGAACACCATCCACTTTAACGCTGCTAATAGCAGAGCCAGGAAGAGATGATGAAAGAATACGACGAAGGCTATTGCCTAATGTGATTCCATATCCTCTCTCAAGTGGTTCTACTACGAAACAGCCATATTTACCATCTTGTGATAATTCTTTAATCTCAATTTGTGGTTTTTCAAATTCCAACACCGGATAAACCCTCCTTTGGTTTTAAAATAAAATATTGAGGGTGACGAACTATTACTTAGAGTAAAGCTCAACGATAAGTGTTTCTGCAATATCAGTATCGATTTGTTCTCTAGTTGGAAGTGCTTTTACTGTACCTCTAAGGTTTTCAATATCGCCTTCTAACCATTCTGGAACAATACGAGATCCTGTTACTTCTGCAGTAAGTTTGAAGCGTGCGAATGATTTAGCATCTTCTTTAACTTCAATTACATCTCCAACTTTTACTTGGTAAGATGGGATGTTTACTCTTTTACCGTTAACAGTAATAAGGTTGTGTCTTACTACTTGTCTAGCTTCTGTACGAGAACGACCAAGACCAATACGGTACACAACATTGTCTAAGCGAAGTTCAAGGATACGAAGTAAGTTTTCACCTGTGATTCCTTGTTTACGATCTGCTTCTTCGAAGTAAGTTCTGAATTTACCTTCAAGAACACCATAGATTCTTTTAGCTTTTTGTTTTTCACGTAACTGTAAGCCGTATTCAGATTGTTTAGTTTTGTTTTGACCATGTTGACCTGGAGCATATGGTCTCTTTTCAACTGAACATGCAGCTGAGTAACATCTTTCGCCTTTAAGGAATAATTTTTTTCCTTCACGGCGACATTGTTTACATTTAGATCCTATATATCTAGCCATTATTTACCTCCTATTAGACTCTTCTACGTTTTGGTGGACGACATCCATTGTGTGGTACAGGAGTTACATCTTTAATTAATGTTACTTCTAAGCCTGCAGCTTGAAGCGCACGAATCGCAGCTTCTCTACCAGAACCTGGTCCTTTAACCATAACTTCTACTGATTTTAATCCGTGTTCCATTGCTGCTTTAGCTGCTGTCTCAGCTGCCATTTGTGCTGCATATGGAGTCGATTTTCTTGAACCTCTAAATCCAAGACCGCCGGCACTTGCCCATGAAAGAGCATTTCCGTTTGTATCTGTTAATGTTACCATTGTATTATTAAAAGTTGATTGAATGTGTGCAACACCGCGTTCAACGTGTTTTCTGTCACGACGTTTACGAGTTACAACTTTTTTACCACCTTTTTTTGCAACTGCCATGAGATCTTAACCTCCTTTATTTACTATTTTTTCTTATTAGCTACTGTCTTTTTAGGACCTTTACGTGTACGAGCATTTGTTTTTGTTTTTTGTCCTCTAACTGGAAGACCACGTCTGTGACGGATTCCTCTGTAGCAACCGATTTCCATTAATCTCTTAATGTTTAAAGCGATTTCACGACGAAGATCACCTTCAACGATGACTCCTAATTTTTCGATAAGTTCACGAATTTTAGAAATTTGCTCTTCAGTTAAATCTTTAATACGAGTATCAAAATCAATTCCAGCTTCTGTTAAAATTTGACGAGAAGTTGGACGGCCAATACCGAAAATATAAGTAAGACCAATTTCAACACGTTTATTTTTTGGTAAGTCTACACCTGCAATACGTGCCACTCTCTGCACCTCCTATAGGTTTTTTAAAAAAAAATATATATATATATAATACAGCATAAATGACTCTATGCCGCAGCCGCTTCTAAGTTAAACACCACAGAATATTATAGCTCACTCTTTCTCATAAATCAATGAGTCAAAGTGCTAATATTCAAGGTAATATTAACCTTGTTTTTGTTTGTGTTTTGGATTCTCACAGATAACGCAAACACGACCTTTTCTTTTAATAATTTTACATTTTTCGCAAATCTTTTTTACTGATGGACGTACTTTCATTTTCTGTTCTCCTTTCTATTATACCATTTATTTAGAACGCCAAATAATGCGCCCTTTGGTTAAATCATATGGAGAAAGTTCTATGGTTACCTTATCACCCGGTAATACACGGATGAAATTCATACGAAGCTTTCCTGAAATATGACCAAGAACAATATGTCCTCCTTCAATTTCAACCTTAAACATCGCATTTGGTAACTTCTCTATCACTGTTCCCTCTACTTCTATAACATCACCTTTAGCCAAGTTACAAACCTCCTCTTACACAGAAGATTGCCCTAGATACTCTTCAAGAGCTCGCCTAACATCACTATTTGTTAGTCGATTTTCTTCTATAATTTTTTGTTTTATCCATTCATTAGTAGCAAGCGTTGGTTGAATGTGCTTTTTCTTCTTTAGTTTAGGGTTATCTACTTTGCGGAGACTCCCATCTACCAAGTAAACATATTCTTCTTCTATACTTACAACAATAAATGGTTTCCCTTGATCACGACCGCACTTTGAGAAGACAATCTGCCCTAGTGAATACTTGTTATTCATTTAATCACCTCTTACTTACCTAAAGTAAGTATTTCTGGAATATCATCTGTAATAACCACTGTGTTCTCATAATGTGCAGATACACTGCCATCTCTTGTTACGAACGTCCAATCATCTTCTAGTACTCTAACTTGCCATGTTCCCATGTTGATCATTGGTTCAATAGCGAGTACCATACCTTTTTGAAGTTTTGGTCCTCTTCCAGGTGTTTTGTAGTTTGGAACTTGTGGTTCTTCATGCAATTGTTTTCCTATACCGTGTCCAACTAGGTCTCTCACCACGCCATAACCATGAGCCTCAGCATGTCGCTGAATTGCCAATGATATATCACTTAAATGATTGCCTGGTTTTGCGTATTTTAAACCTTCAAAAAAGCATTCTTCTGTTACTTTTATCAGATTTAACTTGGCAGCATCAACTGTGCCAACCGGATAGGTTCTTGCAGCATCTGAGTGATATCCCTTATAGTATACCCCAAGGTCAACACTAACTATGTCTCCCTCTTGCAGCTTTCTTTCTCCTGGAATACCATGAACAACTTCGTCATTTATGGAAATGCAAGCTGATCCTGGATATCCATGGTAATTAAGAAATGAAGGATATGCATCTTTACTTCTGATAAACTTTTCCGCTATGGTATCAAGCTCTTTAGTAGTAATGCCTTCCTTTATATGAGCCGCTACTAGATCATGGGCTTCTATAAGAATTTCGGCGGCTTCCCTCATCAAACTGATTTCATCAGCTGATTTAATGTGAATGGCCATCTTATTTCACTCCCAATGCTTTTTTTACTCTATCACGTACTTCTTCAACTGCGCCTACACCATCGATGTCTAAGACTTTATCTTGTGATTTATAGTATGCAATTAAAGGTTCTGTTTGTTCATGATATACATCTAATCTTTTCTTAACAGTTTCTGCTTTATCGTCTTCTCTTTGGATAAGGTCTGCACCACAAAGATCACACTTACCAGCAACTGCTTCAATTTTATTTACTTTATGGTAAGAAGCGCCGCAGCTAGGACAAACTGTTCTACCACTCATACGATCAACGATCATTTCGTCTGGTACATCTACATTGATAACGAAGTCGATTGGAATATTTAACTCCTTAAGCATTAAATCTAATGCCTCAGCTTGAGGAATTGTTCTTGGAAAACCGTCAAAAATCATACCGTTTTTGCAGTCATCTTGAGTAATCCTACTTTTCACAAGCTCTATAACAAGTGAGTCTGGTACCAATTTCCCTTCATCCATGTATGCTTTAGCTTTTTGACCTAGCTCAGTATTGTTAGAAATATGCTCTCTAAAAATATTACCTGTAGAGATACATGGAATATCATATAGTTTTGTTAGCATTTCTGCTTGTGTCCCTTTACCTGCTCCAGGCGCACCTAATAATATTAATCTCACAGCGGTCTACCTCCTATTTCATTCTATAAAAAGCCTTTGTAACGTCTCATTAACATTTGTGATTCTATTTGTTTAAGTGTTTCAACTACAACTCCTACTACGATAAGTAATGAAGTTCCTGAGAAAGCAACATCTACTTTAAATAGATAGTGGAATGCTAAAGGCATCATAGCAAGTACAACTAAGAATATAGCTCCAAGTAATGTAATGCGTGTTCCTAAAGCAGCTAAGTAATCTGATGTAGGTTTTCCTGGTCTAATACCTGGAACAAAGCCCCCACTTTTTTTCATATTACTTGCAATCTCCATTGGGTTGAAAGCAATTGTTGAATAGAAAAATGCAAATGCAAAGATAAGAATGATATAAATAACTGATCCAACTGGATTTGTCCAGTTCAACCAATTAAGTACCGTCTGCCAGTTTTCAGACACCTGAGCCCCTACCAAGTTAATGATAATTTGTGGGAAATTCATAATAGACATAGCAAAGATAATTGGAAGAACACCACCTAAGTTAACCTTAATTGGAATGTATTGTGATTGACCACCATACACTTTACGTCCAGACATACGTTTTGCATACTGAACAGCTACTCTTCTTTCACCTTGTGCCATGAGTACTGTAAATCCTACTAAGGCAATAAATGCAATAAGAACAATAATTGGGATATAAATTCTATCTTTATTCAAAACGAAAATTGATGCAAAGTTAGTTGGTAGTGAGTAGATAATACCAATAAAGATGTAAAGTGACATACCATTACCTACACCTTTTGAAGTAATTTGCTCACCAATCCACATAACTAACATTGAACCAGCAATGAATGAAATCATAACAAGTAAAAAGGTCCAAATGCTTCGATCAACTAGCACGTTTCTATTTGATAATACCATAGCCCATGACTGAACTACTGCTAAACCAAGTGTTACATAGCGTGTATACTTGTTGATTTTTTTTCTACCTTCTTCTCCTTCTTTTGCTAACTCCTCTAACTTAGAGACAGCTACTTGAAGAAGTTGCATGATGATACTAGCAGTAATATAAGGACCTACTCCTAATGCAAATAGTGCTAAGTCTTGATTTGCACCACCTGTTATCATGCTCATGAATTGATTTACAAAACCGGAGTTATTATTAGCTGCATTTGCTGCCGCTAATAACTGCCTATCTACTCCTGGTACAGTAATAGATACCCCGATTCTGATAAAAAGAAACATCCAAAGTGTGTATATCAATTTGTTGCGTAGTTCTGGCACTTTCCAAGCATTCCTAAGAGTTTTGAATAAATCCACCTTTACATCACCTCTTCTGCTTTACCACCCACAGCTTCAATTTTTTCTTTCGCACTTGCACTAAAAGCATTTGCTTGTACAGTTAATTTTTTGCTGATTTCACCTTTACCAAGAATTTTTACCCCGTCTCTTGGATTTTTGATGATACCTGCTTCAATCATTGCTTCGATAGTAACTACTGCACCATCTTCGAAACGATTTAATAAATCAACGTTGATACCAACGATTTCTACACTGTTACGGTTTGTAAATCCACGTTTTGGAAGACGTCTGTATAATGGCATTTGACCACCTTCGAATCCTGGTCTTACACCACCGCCACTTCTAGCTTTTTGCCCTTTGTGTCCTTTACCAGCAGTTTTACCGTTACCTGAACCATGACCTCTACCAACACGGAAAGTTCCTTTTTTTGCACCTTCATTTGGTCTTAATGTACTTAAATTCATGTCCTTGGCACCTCCTTCTATTTGTAAATATCTATTACTCGTTAATTTCTTCTACTTTTACTAAGTGTTTAACTTGATCAACCATACCACGGATAGCTGCGTTATCTTCGTGAATGTTTGCACTGTTAATCTTTCTTAATCCTAGCGCTTCAACAGTTTTTTTATGTTTTGGAAGTGCTCCGATTGTAGATCTAACTAATGTAACTTTGATCTTTGCCATCTTTTACTTCCTCCTCTTAGCCTAGAATCTCTTCTACTGATTTTCCACGAAGTCTAGCTACTTCTGAAGGAGTTTTTAATGCTCTAAGACCTTCGATTGTAGCATGAACTACGTTTTTCTTGTTGTTTGAACCTAAAGATTTAGTTCTGATGTTACGGATACCTGCAAGTTCAAGTACAGCACGAGCTGGACCACCTGCGATAACTCCAGTACCTTCTTTAGCTGGTTTAAGAAGTACTCTTGCACTTCCATATTCGCCATAGAATTCATGGTGAATACTATCTACATCATTTCTTTCAATATAGATAAGGTTTTTCTTAGCATCGTCGATAGCTTTTTGGATAGCATTTGGAATTTCCATTGCTTTTCCTAAACCTACACCAACGTGACCATTTCCGTCACCAACTACTACTAAAGCAGAGAAACGGAATGTACGACCACCTTTTACAACTTTTGTTACACGTTTAATTGTAACAACTTTTTCCTTAAGATCCATTGCACTAGGATCAATAGTTAATCTTTTAGCCATGTCTTATTTCCCTCCTTTACTAGAATTGTAACCCAGCTTCACGAGCTGCGTCTGCTAATGCTTTAACTCTACCATGATATAAGAAACCACCACGGTCAAATACTACGTTTTCAATACCTTTTGCTGCTGCTTTTTTAGCAATTGCTGCTCCAACTGCTGCTGCTGCTTCAACGTTAGAAGTTGCTTTTAATTGTTTAGCAATTTCTTTTTCAACTGTTGATGCTGCAACTAAAGTTGTTCCAGTCATGTCATCTATAATTTGAGCGTAGATGTGTTTTTCACTTCTGAATACAGAAAGTCTAGGTCTTTCAGTTGTACCTTGAACTTTGTTACGCATTCTATTGTGTTTTTTAACACGAATATCACTTCTAGATTGCTTTCTGATCATGCGGATGTCACTCCTTTACTTATTATTTTTTACCTGTTTTTCCTTCTTTACGACGAACAACTTCATCAATGTATCTAATACCTTTACCTTTGTATGGCTCTGGTCTACGTTTATCTCTAATTTCTGCTGCAAATTGACCTACAGCTGCTTTATCGATACCTGATACAGTGATTTTGTTACCATCTACTGCTGATGAAAGACCTTCTGGATCAATCATTTCTACTGGGTGAGAATACCCTAAAGAAAGAACTAATTTGTTGCCTTGTTTTTGCGCTCTATATCCAACACCATTGATTTCTAACACTTTTGTGAAACCGTTAGTTACACCTTCTACCATGTTAGCAATAAGTGTTCTTGTTAAACCGTGAAGAGATCTATTTCTTTTTAAGTCGTTTGGTCTTGTTACCACAACTTGATTTTCTTCTAAAGCAATATTCATTGCTGTATCGAATGTTTGAGTAAGAGTTCCTTTTGGTCCTTTTACAACTACTTCATTAGCTGGGCTAATAGTAACTGTTACACCTGCTGGAACAGCGATTGGTTGTTTACCAATACGTGACATATTCGGCACCTCCTTAACTTATTGTCTTAATTACCAAATGAATGCGATTACTTCGCCACCCACACCAAGTCTTCTAGCTTCTTTGTCAGTGATTACACCTTTGTTTGTAGAGATAATCGCTGTACCAAGTCCACCAAGAACTTTTGGAAGGTTATCTGTATCTGCATATACACGAAGACCTGGTTTAGAGATCTTTTTAATACCAGAAATAACTTTCTCGTTTTTATCTTTTCCGTATTTTAAAGTCATACGAATTGTTGATTTAATACCATCTTCTTTAACTTCAAAACCTTTAATATATCCTTCATTTAAAAGAATTTCAGAAATAGCTTTTTTCATTTTTGAAGCAGGAACCTCAACTACATCGTGTTTTGCGATGTTGGCATTTCTGATTCTTGTTAACATATCTGCAATAGGATCGCTCATTGTCATTGTTATTTGCCTCCTTTCTTTCTTACCAGCTAGCTTTTTTAACGCCAGGGATTTGACCTTTATATGCTAATTCTCTGAAACAAATACGACAGATACCATATTTTCTAAGGTAACCATGTGGACGTCCACAAATGCGGCATCTTGTATATGCTTGAGTTGAAAATTTAGCAGGTCTTTGTTGCTTAACTTTCATTGATTTCTTTGCCATTTATTTACCCTCCTTATTTTTGAAAAGGCATCCCGAATTGTGTTAACAGTTCACGAGCTTCTTCGTCAGTATCGGCTGTTGTTACAATAATAACATCCATACCACGAACTTTATCTACTTTATCGTACTCGATTTCTGGGAAAATAAGTTGTTCTTTAACGCCTAAAGCGTAGTTACCACGACCATCGAAAGCTGTAGCGCTTACACCACGGAAGTCACGTACACGTGGAAGAGCTAAGTTTACTAAACGATCTAAGAACTCATACATCTTTTCACCACGAAGAGTTACTTTACATCCAATTGGCATACCTTCACGAAGTTTGAACGCAGCCACTGATTTTTTAGCTTTAGTGATAACAGGTTTTTGACCTGCGATCATTTGCATATCGTTTACAGCATTTTCTAATACTTTCGCATTATCTTTTGCTTCACCAACACCCATGTTGATAACGATTTTTTCAATTTTAGGTACTTCTAATTGGTTTTTGTAACCAAATTTAGCTGTCATAGCACCCATGATCTCATTTTTATAAGTTTCTCTTAATCTACTCATCGTTCACATTGCCTCCTTTCACTAATTAGTCGATTACAAAACGTTCTTTGTTAACGATTGCTACGCGAACTTTTTTACCATCTTTAATTTCTACACCTAAACGTGCTGCTTTACCATTATGCACGTACATTACATTTGACATGTGAATAGGTGCTTCTCTTTCAATTAAACCACCTTGGTTAGCTGCATTTGCTTTTTGATGTTTTGTTATCATGTTGCAACCTTCAACTACAACTCTACCATTTTTACGGTCGATTAATGTGATGTTACCTTCTTTACCTTTATCTTTACCGGCAATAATAACTACTCTATCGCCTTTTTTAAGTTTAGTTTTCACTATTCACACCTCCTTATAGAACTTCTGGAGCAAGTGATAAGATTTTTGTATATTTCTTTTCTCTTAACTCTCTTGCTACTGGTCCAAAAATACGAGTCCCTCTTGGGTTTTTATCTTCTTTAATAATTACAGCTGCATTTTCATCGAATTTGATGTAAGAACCGTCTTGACGTCTAACACCTTTTTTAGTACGAACGATAACAGCTTTAACTACGTCACCTTTTTTAACAACGCCGCCTGGTGTTGCATCTTTAACTGATGCTACGATAACATCTCCGATATTACCATATCTTCTTGTTGAGCCACCAAGAACACGGATACAAAGAAGTTCTTTAGCACCTGTGTTATCAGCTACTCTTAATCTACTCTCTTGTTGAATCATGAGAAGTGACCTCCTTTCAAGATTTCTATTACTATTTAGCTTTTTCTACGATTTCTACAAGTCTAAATCTTTTTGACTTAGATAAAGGTCTTGTTTCCATTACTTTTACTCTATCACCGATTTGGCACTCATTATTTTCATCATGAGCGTGTAATTTGTAAGTTCTTTTTACGATTTTCCCGTAAAGAGGATGTTTTACATTGTTTACAACTGCTACAGTAATAGTTTTGTCCATTTTATTGCTAACTACATTACCAATTAATGTTTTACGTAAATTTCTTTCAGACACGAGCTTGCCTCCTCTCTACTACACAGTTGCTTTTTGTGTAATAATAGTTTGAATACGTGCGATATTCTTTCTTACTTCTTTGATTCTTGCTGTATTATCTAATTGATTGGTAGCGTTTTGGAATCTTAAGTTAAAGAGTTCTTTTTTCGCATTTACCAATTCAACTTGTAATTCATCAGCTGATTTAGTTCTAATTTCTTCTAAGAATGCTTTAGTTTTCACTACCATCACCTGCCATTTCTTGTTCAGCACGAGAAACGATTTTGCACTTCATTGGTAACTTGTGTACCGCAAGTCTTAAAGCTTCTCTAGCTGTTTCTTCTGCTACGCCTGATAACTCAAACATAACTCTTCCTGGTTTAACTACTGCTACCCAGTAATCTACCGAACCTTTACCTTTACCCATACGAGTTTCAGCTGGTGTAGCTGTAACTGGTTTATCTGGGAAGATTTTAATCCAAACTTTACCACCACGTTTAATGTAACGAGTCATTGCAATACGGGCAGCTTCGATTTGATTTGATTTAACCCAAGATGGCTCCATTGCAACAATACCGTATTCACCATAAGTGATTTTATTTCCACGGGTAGCTTGGCCT
This sequence comes from Bacillota bacterium, assembly GCA_023393125.1. Lineage (GTDB taxonomy): Bacteria > Bacillota > Clostridia > Lachnospirales > Cellulosilyticaceae > Cellulosilyticum. The sequence continues at coordinate 102,439 of JAEWMQ010000095.1, read as the reverse complement.
TTCATACGTCCGCGTGATTGTTTGCGGCGTTTTACTCTTTTAGGCATTAACATTAGTTTTCGCTCCCTTCCTTTTTAACTTTAGTTGGAAGTACTTCTCCTTTGTAGATCCATACCTTAACGCCGATTTTACCGTAAGTTGTATCTGCTTCCGCAAATCCATACGCAATATCAGCTCTTAATGTTTGAAGTGGAATGTTACCATCTGAATAGTGTTCAGTACGTGCCATTTCTGCTCCACCTAAACGACCAGAACAAGATACTTTAATACCTTTTGCTCCAGATTTAAATGCTTTACCCATTGCTTGTTTCATAGCACGACGGAAAGAAACACGGTTTTCTAATTGAAGTGCAATGTTTTCTGCTACTAATTGAGCACAAGCTTCTGGTCTTTTAACTTCTACAATGTTGATAGCAACTTTGTTTGCAGTTAATTTTTCTACTTCTTTACGAAGTAAATCGATAGATGCACCACCTTTACCAATTACAATACCTGGTTTTGATGTGTGAACGTGAACTCTTACACGTTTAGACATTCTTTCGATTTCTACTTTATCAATGCCAGCAGCATATAATTTTTTCTTGATGAATTTTCTAATTTTATCATCTTCTACTAGGTTGTTAGCAAAGTCTTTTTTATCAGCATACCATCTAGCATCCCATTCTTTGATAACACCAACTCTTAATCCATGTGGATTTACCTTTTGGCCCATGTGTTTACCTCCTTATCTCGCATTTAATACCACTGTGATGTGGCTAGTTTGTTTTTGAATTTGATATGCACGACCTTGAGCACGTGGACGAATTCTTTTAAGAGTTGGTCCTTTTGTTGAGAATGCTTCATCAACGTATAATGTTGAAGCGTCCATTCCCATATTGTGTTCAGCGTTTGCAATTGCAGATTTTAATACTTTCTCTATTACACGAGCACCCCATCTTGGTGTGTATGCTAAGATAGCTAATGCTGTATTAACATCTTTTCCTTTGATTTGGTCAAGCACGATATTTGCTTTTGTACTTGATAAACGTACGAATGTTACTCTAGCTTTTGGTCTTGAGTCTTTTTGAGCGTTTCTCTCTTTTTTGATCTGGCTTCTATGTCCTTTTGCCATGATGAAAGACCTCCTTCCGTATAAATATTAATTAGCGAACTCTTGATTTTTTCTCGTCTTTACCATGTCCACGGTAAGTTCTTGTTAACGCAAATTCACCTAATTTGTGTCCTACCATATCTTCTGTAACAAATACTGGAACGTGTTTTCTTCCGTCATGTACAGCGATTGTGTGACCTACCATTGTAGGGAAAATTGTTGAACGACGTGACCATGATTTAATAACTTTTTTCTCATCTGCTGCATTCATAGCGTCTATTTTCTTTAATAAACTTTGATCAGCAAATGGACCTTTTTTGATGGAACGAGCCATTAATGATGCCTCCTTTCACGCAACCACGTTATTATTTTTTGTTACGTGGACGTACAATATATTTATTAGAATGTTTGTTTTTCTTTCTTGTTTTGTATCCAAGAGCTGGTTTACCCCATGGAGTACATGGATTTGGTCTACCGATTGGTGATCTACCTTCACCACCACCGTGAGGGTGATCGTTAGGGTTCATTACAGAACCACGAACTGTTGGACGAATACCCATGTGACGTTTACGTCCTGCTTTACCAATGTTGATAAGTTCGTGATCAATATTTCCAACTTGACCGATTGTAGCACGGCAGTTGATTGGAAGTAATCTCATTTCACCTGATGGTAATTTAACTGTTGCGTATTTGCCTTCTTTAGCCATAAGTTGAGCTGACATACCAGCAGCACGAACAAGTTGTCCACCTTTGCCAGGTTTCATTTCGATATTGTGAATTGTAGCACCTACTGGCATATCTTTCATTTCAAGACAGTTACCGATACGTACTTCTGCAGTTTCACCACTCATAACAGTGTCATTTACATTAAGTCCTACTGGAGCTAAAATGTAACGTTTTTCACCATCAGCGTAAGCAAGTAATGCAATGTTAGCTGATCTGTTTGGATCATATTCAATACCTACTACTCTTGCTGGAACACCATCTTTATTACGTTTGAAGTCGATGATTCTGTATTTAATTGTAGCGCCGCCTCCACGGTGACGTACTGTGATTTTCCCTTGATTGTTTCTACCTGAGTTTTTCTTTAAAGTTACTAATAAAGATTTTTCAGGAGATGCCTTAGTGATTTCTTCAAATGTTGAAGAAGTCATGTGTCTTCTTGAAGGGGTATATGGTCTATATTTTCTGATACCCATCGTGTTCACTCCTTTCAATCGATTAATTTACACGATTCTTTTACACTTAGCCGTGTGTTTCATCTTTTTCTATTAAACTACATTCCTTGGAAAAAGTCAATGTCTTTGCTTTCAGCTGTAAGTTTAACAATCGCTTTTTTGTAAGCATTTGTTTTACCAACTGTTCTTCCACGACGTTTTGTTTTTCCATCGTAGTTAGCTGTATTTACTTTCTCAACTTTTGTTCCTTCGAACATTTTTTCTACTGCTTCTCTGATTTGAGCTTTAGTAGCACTTTTTTCAACTAGGAATGTGTATTTTTTCTCAGCCATGCTGTTCATAGATTTCTCTGTAACAACTGGTTTTAAAATGACGTCATAAAATTTTAAATCTGCCATTATGCGTACACCTCCTCGATTTTATTAAGAGCATCTTTAGTTACTACGAATGTATCGTATTTTAAGATGTCGTATACATTGATATTGTTTACAGCTGATGTTTTGATACCTTGGATGTTTTTAGCTGATAACATAACGTTTTTGCTAGCTTCACCTTCAGTAACGATTAAAGCTTTGTTTAATTTAAGAGCTTCTAAAACATTAGCCATAGCTTTTGTTTTGATTTCTGCTAATTCTAATGAATCAAGAACGATGAATTTAGACTCGTTTACTCTGCTTGTTAAAGCTGATTTAAGAGCTAATCTTCTTTCTTTAACATTCACTTTGATTGAGTAATTTCTTGGTTTTGGTGCGAATGCAACTCCACCACCTACCCATTGTACTGCACGAATAGAACCTTGTCTTGCTCTACCTGTACCTTTTTGTTTCCATGGTTTTCTACCACCACCACGTACTTCAGCACGAGTTTTAGCACTTTGTGTACCTTGACGTCTATTTGCAAGATGTGCAACTACTGCTTGGTGTACTAAGTGTTCTTTAACTTCAACAGCGAAAATTGCGTCGTTTAATTCAACTTCACCAACTTGTGCGCCTGTCATATTTAATACAGCTACTTTTGCCATTTTCAATTTCCTCCTTTCTCGCTATCCTTAAGCTTTACAGCTATCTTTGATAGTGATGATTGTACCTTTTGGTCCTGGTACTGCACCTTTAATTAAGATTAAGTTTTTGTCTGCATCTACACGTGCAACTTCTAAGTTTTGTACTGTAACTTGTACGCAACCCATGTGTGATGGAAGGCCTTTACCTTTCATAACGCGTCCTGGGCTTGTTGCAGCACCCATAGAACCTGCTACTCTGTGTGATTTAGAACCGTGACCCATTGGTCCACGAGATTGACCATATTTTTTGATAGCGCCTTGGTAACCTTTACCTTTTGAAGTACCAACTACATCTACTTTGTCTCCAGCAGCAAATGCATCAGCTTTGATTTCTGTACCAACTTCGTAAGCACTTGTGTCTTCTAATCTGAATTCTTTTAAGAATTTTTTAGCTTCAACACCAGCTTTAGCAAAGTGACCAGCAACTGGTTTGATTACATGTTTAGATTTAACTTCACCGAAACCAACTTGGATTGCTTCATAGCCATCGTTTTCCATAGTTTTCTTTTGAGTTACAACACATGGACCTGCTTCTAATACTGTTACAGGAATTAGGTTTGCGTTTTCATCAAAAATTTGAGTCATACCAATTTTTTTACCTAAAATTGCTTTTTTCATTCCTTGCACCTCCTAATATCTACAGCGGATTACCATTTTCGGTAATCATACTAGACGATTATTTAACCGTCCGTTTGTTATCAAATGCACTAAAATTATTTAGCGTCAACTTTGATATCTACACCAGCTGGTAAATCGATTCTCATAAGAGCATCGCCAGTTTTTGGTGTTGCTTCTACGTCGATAAGTCTTTTGTGAGTTCTTTGTTCGAATTGCTCACGAGAGTCTTTGTATTTGTGTACAGCACGTAGAATTGTTACAACTTCTTTTTTAGTTGGAAGTGGAATTGGTCCACTTACTTGAGCGCCAGTTTTTTTAGCGATCTCTACGATTTGTGCAGCTGTTTGATCGATTAATTTGTGATCATACGCTTTTAATGTAATACGGATTTTTTGACTTGCCATAAAAAAAGTCCCCTCCTTTTCGTACTTTTTTTAACCTAGTACGACTAGTGGTGACTGTACACGCTGTTGGTGTTAATAAGCGCAAACTTAGACAAGCATTTCCATATAACTATGGATACGCCTAACACCTACTCAATATAGTACAGTGACCTGCCGCCTGGTTTCTTGAACCTGACATTCGCTCCCCAGAAATTCACCTTGTGGTGTGTAACCTCCTGGATCATAGTTCTCAATGTCACAACATGATTAGTATACACTATCTCCTTGTCCATGACAAGGATTTTTTTATTTTTTTTACAATTTTATTCTGGTAATTTATGCATTATTTTTTTCATACACGCCATTCCAATAAAAGTGTTTCTTCCTATTATATTGCTATTTACTTTTTAACCTTTTCGTTTCGCTAACGATTTATATTCTACACACTTTTATAGAAATGCGCAAACCATAATTTCTTCCAACAGAAGAGCATGAAGAATTAAGAATGAATAGTGAAGAACTAAAAGATAAAAACACTTTATCAAACATTGTAGTATATATATTATTGTTCATATTACTAATATAGGCATTACTCATAACTTCTTAGATGTATTAGGCTCCACGCTATTATTTATCAAATATCTATACTTCTTAAGTATTAACCTCTATGCCCTAATTATTTCATTAAAAACTATATTTTTATGTCTCTCTTCATTATTCTTCTTTATTAATCATTAGCTTTTTACTGCTCTTTTCATTACATTATTTCTCCTTCAATTCTTAATTCTCCCTTATTCACTCTTCACTGCACTTCTCATTCTTAATTCATAATTTAAAACAAAAAAGACACATCCGAAGATGTGTCTCTTTTTTATATCAAATTATCTTTGATTACTCAATGATTGATGCAACAGCACCAGAACCTACTGTTCTACCACCTTCACGGATAGCAAAACGTAAACCTTGTGCCATAGCTACTGGGTGGATAAGTTCGATAGTCATTTCTACGTTATCCCCAGGCATACACATTTCTGTACCTTCTGGTAACTCGATAACACCTGTTACGTCAGTTGTACGGAAATAGAATTGTGGTCTATAGTGAGAGAAGAATGGTTTGTGACGTCCACCTTCTTCTTTTTTAAGAACGTATACTTGAGCTTTGAATTTTTTGTGTGGAGTGATTGAACCTGGTTTACAAAGAACTTGTCCTCTTTCGATTTCTGTTCTTTGGATACCACGAAGAAGAGCACCGATGTTGTCACCAGCTTCTGCTTGGTCAAGAAGTTTACGGAACATTTCTACTCCTGTACAAACTACTTTACGAGTTTCTTCATGAATACCTACTAATTCAACTTCGTCTTGAACTTTAAGAACACCTGATTCTACTCTACCAGTTGCAACTGTACCACGACCTGTGATAGAGAATACGTCTTCTACTGGCATTAAGAATGGTTTGTCTACAGCACGTTCTGGAGTTGGGATATATTCGTCGATGATTTCGAATAATTCAACGATTTTATCTCCCCATGGACCCATTGGATCGTTAAGTGCTTGAAGAGCTGAACCACGGATGATTGGAGTATCATCACCAGGGAATTCATAAGAGCTTAATAAGTCTCTGATTTCCATTTCAACTAATTCTAATAATTCTTCGTCATCAACCATGTCACATTTGTTTAAGAAAACAACGATGTATGGTACACCTACTTGACGAGATAATAAGATATGCTCTCTAGTTTGAGCCATTGGACCATCTGTAGCTGCACAAACAAGGATAGTACCATCCATTTGAGCTGCTCCTGTGATCATGTTTTTAACGTAGTCAGCATGTCCTGGACAGTCAACGTGTGCATAGTGACGAGCTGGTGTTTCATATTCTACGTGAGATGTAGAAATAGTGATACCACGTTCTCTTTCTTCTGGAGCTTTATCGATATTTGCGAAATCAACAGCTTCACCAAGTTTGTATCTTTCGTGAAGAGTTTTTGTAATCGCTGCTGTTAATGTTGTTTTACCATGGTCAACGTGTCCGATTGTACCAATGTTAACGTGTGGCTTGGTTCTTTCAAATTTAGATTTAGCCATTTGTCATTTCCTCCTTTAATTTAAGCTGAGTTTTTCTCAGATAATTTGATTATATTCAATTTGCAGCCACTTTTCAAGTAGCTGCAAATGATTTATTTAGTTTAATAGTCAATATAAGGTAATTAGTTTCCTTTACGGTCAGCAACTACTTTATCTTGAATATTTTTTGGACATGGCTCATAGTGGTCGAATTCCATTGATGAGCTACCACGTCCTTGTGTTCTAGAACGAAGGTCAGTTGTGTAACCGAACATTTCTGCAAGAGGTACGAACGCTCTAACTTCTTGTCCGCCACCAACTGCAGTCATACCTTCCATACGTCCACGACGTGAGTTAAGGCTTCCGATAACATCTCCTAAGTATTCTTCTGGAGCTGTTACAACTACTTTCATGATTGGTTCAAGAAGTACTCCACCTGCTTTTCTCATAGCATCTTTGAATGCCATAGAACCAGCAATTTTGAATGCCATTTCAGATGAATCGACATCATGGTATGAACCATCATAACAGTCTGCTTTAACACCAAGAACTTTAAATCCAGCTAAAGGACCAGCATTCATAGCTTCTTGGATACCTTTATCAACAGCTGGAATGTATTCTTTAGGAATAGATCCACCAACTACTGAGCTTACGAATTCGTAAGTATGTTCAGAGTTAGGGTCAAGTTGAGAGAAACGAACTTTACAGTGACCGTATTGACCACTACCACCAGATTGTTTAACATATTTAGATTCAATGTCAACATCTTTAGCAATTGTTTCTTTGTATGCAACTTGTGGTGCACCAACGTTAGCTTCTACTTTGAACTCTCTCATTAAACGGTCAACGATGATTTCAAGGTGAAGCTCACCCATACCAGCGATGATTGTTTGACCTGTTTCTTCATCTGTCCAAGTCTTAAATGTTGGATCTTCTTCTGCAAGTTTTGCAAGACCGATACCCATTTTTTCTTGTCCAGCTTTAGTTTTAGGTTCAATAGCAACTTGAATAACTGGTTCTGGGAATTCCATTGATTCTAAGATTACTGGGTGATTTTCATCACATAATGTATCACCTGTTGTAGTCATTTTTAAACCTACAGCAGCAGCGATATCTCCTGAGTAAACTTCAGAAATCTCTTTACGTTCATTAGCATGCATCTCTAAGATACGGCCTAAACGTTCTTTTCTGTTCTTAGTTGAGTTAAGAACATATGATCCTGATGAAATACTTCCTGAGTACACACGGAAGAAAGCAAGCTTTCCTACGAATGGGTCAGTCATAATTTTGAATGCAAGAGCAGCAAATGGTTCTTCATCAGATGAATGTTTCTCCATTTCTTCTCCTGTTTCAGGATTTACACCTTTAATAGCTGGGATATCAGTTGGTGCTGGCATAAATTCTACGATAGCATCAAGTAATTTTTGTACCCCTTTGTTTTTGTATGCTGAACCACAAAGAACTGGGATGATTTGTACATTGATTACAGCTTGACGAAGGGCTTTACGAAGTTGTTCTTCGCCAATTTCTTCTCCTTCAAGGTACATCATCATTAATTCTTCATCAGTTTCACAAATTGCTTCAATCATCTCTGCACGATATTGTTCAGCTTGTTCTACCATATCTGCTGGGATTTCTTGTTCTTCGATTTCTTTACCTAAATCGTCTTTGTAGATGAATGCTTTGTTTTTGAATAAGTCAATTACTCCAACGAAGCTTTCTTCTGCACCGATTGGTAATTCAATAGGAACCGCATTAGCTCCTAATCTTTCTCTCATCATGCCTACTGCTCTTAAGAAGTCAGCACCCATGATATCCATTTTATTTACAAATGCCATACGAGGTACGTGATATTTATCAGCTTGACGCCATACTGTCTCAGATTGAGGTTCAACCCCACCTTTTGCACAGAATACGCCTACAGCACTATCAAGTACACGTAATGAACGCTCAACTTCTACAGTAAAGTCAACGTGTCCAGGAGTATCAATGATATTGATACGGTTGTTTAACCAGAAACAAGTTGTTGCAGCAGATGTGATTGTGATACCACGTTCTTGCTCTTGTTCCATCCAGTCCATAGTAGCAGTACCTTCATGGCTCTCACCAATCTTGTGATTTCTACCTGTATAGAAAAGGATACGTTCTGTAAGAGTTGTTTTACCTGCATCGATATGAGCCATGATACCAATATTTCTGGTACGTTCAAGTGGATATTCTCTTCCTGCCAAGGTATTTCCTCCTTTAAATTAAATAGCCTACCATCTGTAGTGAGCAAACGCTTTGTTCGCTTCTGCCATTTTGTGTGTATCTTCTTTTTTCTTAACTGATCCACCTGTGTTATTAAGTGCATCTAATAATTCAGCTGCAAGAGCTTCAGTTGTAGTTTTTTCACCACGTTTACGTGTGTGAACTGTTAACCAACGAAGTCCTAATGTTTGACGTCTTTCTGGACGAACTTCCATAGGTACTTGGTAAGTTGCACCCCCTACACGGCGTGCTTTTACTTCTAATACTGGCATGATGTTTTCTAAAGCTTCTTGGAAAACTTCTAATGCATCTCTACCTGTTTTTTCTGCAATGATGTCAAACGCACCATATACTATTTTTTGAGCTTTTCCTCTTTTACCGTCTAACATGATGTTGTTAATAAGCTTTGTCACTAACTTACTGTTATACATAGGATCAGCTAATACATCTCTTTTTGCTACATGTCCTTTACGTGGCACGGTCTTCCCTCCTTAACTAATTTCATTCGAAATATCATCGGTACTCGTCCTCTTTAACGAGGATCGTGCGTGCCCACTCATCTATTTAAAATCTGACTAGTCAGCTTAATATCGTAAGTTGGGCACCAATTCATTTCTTAAATTATTTTTTTACTTTTGGTCTCTTAGCACCGTATTTTGAACGAGATTGTTTTCTGTTCGCAACACCTGCTGTATCAAGAGTACCACGAACGATATGGTAACGTGTACCTGGTAAGTCTTTTACCCTACCTCCGCGGATTAAAACTACACTGTGTTCTTGAAGGTTATGACCTTCACCTGGAATGTAAGCTGTTACTTCAATCCCGTTTGTTAAACGAACTCTGGCAATCTTACGAAGAGCTGAGTTAGGTTTTTTAGGTGTAGCTGTTTTAACTGCTGTACAAACACCTCTTTTTTGTGGTGAAGAGATATCTGTAGGACGTTTTCTTAAAGAGTTGAACCCTTTTTGTAACGCTGGTGCAGTTGATTTTTTCTCGATTTCTTTTCTGCCTTTACGAACTAATTGGTTAAATGTAGGCATTCTGGCACCTCCTCCTTACGCGATAATTGCTGCTACTGCAGTTTTTACTTCTATGTTACATTTCTTTCCAAGTTCTTTCATTGTATCAATGAATTCAACTTGTACATTTTTAGCTTTTGCAAGCTCTACCACTTGACCCGTAACCCTGTCATCGGCATCTTTATCGACAAATACAACTTTTACGTCACCTTTTTCAAGATGTTTAATCGTTTGTTTTGTCCCCACAATTTGAATTGTGTTTTCAAAATCGTACAACATAAATCCCCCTTTAGGTTCATTTTTATGCATACTATTACACACTGACCTAGTCTATCACTCCACAGCTGAGTTGTCAAGATTTATTTTGCTTACTTTTACACTTTGTGTAACTAGGTCGTTTTCAATTATAACGTATTTATCCTTATTTTTCTCTAAGTAAATTATGTTAATTCCTTGTAATCATAAATCCACTAGTACTCATTCTAGCTTTATAGCTTCAAGTTAATTAACGTTTTGTACCAAACAAGTATTATGCCTACAATTAGATTGTTTACAATATACTCTTTGTTTATACATCTATCTAAAATTTATAGCTTGCATTTATTTTATGCTTTATTGAAACCTTGCTGTGATCTGCCTATTCTAATAAAATATATTTTTAATTATTTCCTTTAAAGTACTATAATAGCAGAACTACTATGCCTCTAGCCTTATAGTTATTAATCTCCCTATACTTACTTCTTCTATATCAAGCAAGCTATTTCATTTATCATATATAATTCTTTTACAATTCTTCTCTTTTCATTCCTCATATACATATAGATACTTCTCATAAAGCTCCTCACAAATTAGTTCTGATAGATATTGCTCCTCTATATAAAACACCTCTTCTATTTCATCTTTATATGCTTCCACTCTTGTCTTTCCAAATCTTTGTTCTATATCTGGTATTTCAAATAACCAACCTTTCCATTCTATTTCTGTTCTATACATATCTTTCTCCTTTATATACTCAAAATTATTAATCTCAATATTTTGCCATAGTAGATTTCACTGTTATATATCGCTTAATTTTGTTTTTATTTTCTAAATTTTAAGTTTATTATTTGCTTTTTATTCTTTTATTTGCTAGTATAAATTTAATGCCATACTAAGGAGGAAACTATGAATACGAAGATATTACTTAAGTATAGCTTAAGAACTTTATTAGTCATCATTATTCTAGGAATTTTTATCCTTTTAGTTTCACTACTTATCAATCTTTATATAGTCCATACTGCCGATAAGTATATCTACTCCTCACCTAATAATCTCCCTTCCTCAAACTATGAAGTGATTATTGTATTAGGTGCTCAAGTTCATACAAATGGCAATCCATCTGGTATCTTAAAAGACCGACTAGATACTGCTTATGCTATTTACAAAAATGATCCTGCCCTAAAAATCCTAGTATCTGGTGATCATGGGCAAAAAAACTATGATGAAGTTAATGCTATGAAAGATTATCTTATTAGCCTGGGTATTCCTACAAAACAAATTTATATGGATCATGCAGGCTTTAGTACCTATGAAACCATGTATCGTGCAAAAGAAGTTTTTGAAGTTAAGAACGCTATTATTGTAACCCAAGATTATCATCTTAAACGGGCCGTTTACCTAGCAAGAACCAGGGGGATTAACGCATGTGGTGTAAAAGCGGATATACTATCTTATCCCAATATCAAATATTTCAAAGCCAGAGAATACTTAGCGCGTGTTAAAGATTTCTTATATGCTTTATTTAATCCTACCCCAACTTATCTAGGGACCAAAATTCCTATTATGTCTAGTGATAGCTCTCTCACCTATGATAAGGAATAACTAAAATACCCCTTAAGTTCATTTGAACTTAAGGGGTATTTTGTTATTTATTCTGTTACCATTTCAATATCTAACTTGCGATATCTATCCATACCTGTACCGGCTGGGATAAGTTTACCAATGATAACATTTTCTTTAAGACCAATAAGTGGGTCTGTTTTACCTTTAATCGCTGCTTCAGTAAGAACTTTAGTTGTTTCTTGGAATGAAGCTGCTGATAAAAAGCTTTCTGTAGCAAGAGAAGCTTTTGTAATACCAAGTAATACATTTTTACCTTCTGCTGGCTCTAAACCTTGTGCTACTGCTTTTTTGTTTACCTCTTCAAATTCTAAGATATCAATAGAGCTTCCTGGAAGTAATCCTGTATCTCCACTCTCTTCAATCTTAATCTTCTTAAGCATTTGACGAACGATAACCTCAATGTGCTTATCGTTGATATCTACCCCTTGAAGACGGTATACACGTTGAACTTCTTGAATCATATAGTGTTGTACACCAATGATACCTTTAACTTTAAGGATATCATGTGGGTTTACACTACCTTCAGTAAGCTCATCCCCTGCTTCAACATACATATCATCTTGTACTTTAATTCTTGAACCATAAGGGATTACATATGATTTAACGTTACCTGTTTCATTATCTGTAACTGTAACTTCACGTTTTTTCTTATTGTCTGTGATTGTAACCACACCATTAATTTCAGAGATAATAGCAAGACCTTTTGGTTTACGTGCTTCAAATAACTCTTCAACACGAGGAAGACCTTGTGTGATATCGTCTCCAGCAATACCTCCTGTATGGAAAGTACGCATTGTAAGCTGTGTACCTGGCTCACCGATTGATTGAGCTGCAATAATACCAACAGACTCACCAATTCTTACTTGGTTACCAGATGACATGTTTGCTCCGTAACATTTAGCACAAACACCAATCTTAGATTTACATCTAAGGACATTACGGATACGAACTTTTTGAATACCGATTTCTTCGATATAATCAGCTTGGTTTGGTTTAATCATTTGGTTTGCAGCCACAATGACTTCACCTGTTTCTGGATGAATAACATCTTCAGCAGCTACACGACCAGCTAGACGTTCATTTAAAGGTTCGATCACTTCTGAACCATCTTTGTATGCAGATACCCACATACCTGGAATTGGTTGATCTGGTGTATGGTCATGACAATCTTCTTCACGAATGATAACATCTTGAGATACGTCAACAAGACGACGTGTAAGGTATCCTGAGTCAGCTGTACGTAGCGCTGTATCAGCAAGACCTTTACGAGCACCGTGAGCTGAGATGAAGTATTCAAGAACTGTAAGTCCTTCACGGAAGTTCGCTTTAATAGGAAGCTCGATTGTACGACCTGATGTAGAAGCCATCAGACCACGCATACCAGCTAACTGTTTAATCTGGTTAGTAGAACCACGGGCACCAGAGTGTGCCATCATGTAAATATTGTTGTATTTACCAAGGTTATCAAGAAGGGCTTTTGTAATCTTATCATTAGCCTTATTCCATGCTTGAATAACTTTGTTATAACGCTCTTCATCTGTCATAAGACCACGTCTGAAAAGTTTTGTTACATGATCTACTTCTGCTTGTGCTTCGTCTAAGAAACCTTGTTTTTCTTCTGGAACAACCATATCTGATACAGATACAGTAAGTGATCCTCTTGTAGAGAACTTGTAACCAAGATCCTTAACATTATCAAGGAAGATAGCTGTCTCAGTAGCACCATGTGTATTGATACATTTCTTGATTAATTTACCAAGTTCTTTTTTACCAACTAAGAAATCAACTTCATATTTGAAAGTATTTTCTTCTTTAGATCTATCTACAAATCCAAGGTCTTGTGGTACGATTTCATTGAAAATGATACGTCCTGCAGTTGTTTCTGTAAGACCCATTTTTTCTTCACCATTAATCATTAAAGTACGTCTTACTTTAATTGGTGCATGGAGTGTAATTACTTTATTGTCATAAGCAAGTAATGCTTCTTTTTCATCATGGAAGATTTTGTGTGCTCCAATTTGGCGTTTAATCCAAACTGTAGTGCCATCTTCTTTTGTTACTTTTTCAACTTCGTCTTTATCAGTAAGTGGACCTACTGCTTCTTCTGAATCATACTCTTCATCATCTTTTTTAAGTGTTAAATAATATGTCCCAAGAACCATATCTTGTGATGGTACCGCAACTGGTGCTCCATCAGAAGGTTTTAAAAGGTTGTTTGGAGCTAAAAGTAAGAATCTACATTCAGCTTGTGCTTCAACTGATAAAGGAACGTGAACAGCCATTTGGTCACCATCGAAGTCAGCATTGTAAGCTGTACATACAAGTGGGTGAAGTTTAATCGCACGACCTTCAACTAAGATTGGTTCGAATGCTTGGATACCAAGTCTGTGAAGTGTAGGAGCACGGTTAAGCATTACTGGATGTTCTCTAATTACTTCTTCTAATACGTCCCAAACTTGTGGTTGTAATCTTTCAATCATGTGCTTAGCATTTTTGATATTGTGTGCAATACCATCAGATACTAATTTCTTCATAACAAATGGTTTGAAGAGCTCAATAGCCATTTCTTTAGGAAGACCACATTGATAGATTTTAAGGCTTGGACCAACTACGATAACTGAACGTCCTGAGTAGTCAACACGTTTACCAAGTAAGTTTTGACGGAAACGTCCTGATTTACCTTTAAGCATATCAGAAAGTGATTTAAGTGGTCTGTTACCAGGACCTGTTACAGGTTTACCACGACGACCATTATCAATAAGTGCATCAACAGCTTCTTGTAACATACGTTTTTCATTTCTTACGATGATATTAGGTGCACCTAAATCAAGAAGTCTTTTAAGACGATTGTTACGGTTGATTACTCTTCTATAAAGGTCATTAAGGTCAGATGTCGCAAATCTTCCACCATCAAGTTGAATCATTGGTCTAAGATCTGGTGGTAATACTGGAACAACATCCATAATCATCCACTCAGGCTTGTTATCTGATAAACGGAATGCTTCAATTACTTCAAGACGTTTAATAACACGAATTCTCTTTTGTCCTGTTGTTGTTTTAAGCTGAGCTTTAAGATCTGCACTTTCTGCATCTAAGTCAATATCAGAAAGTAATTTTTTAATAGCCTCAGCACCCATTTCTGCTACGAATGAACCTGGACCGTATTTTTCTTCCGCTTCTCTATATTCTTTTTCACCTAAGATCTCTTTATATTCAAGACCAGTATCTTTTGGATCTAATACGATATAAGCTGCGAAATATAAGATTTTCTCAAGTTTACCTGGAGTAATATCTAAGATAAGACCCATTCTACTTGGAATACCTTTGAAGTACCAAATATGAGATACTGGGGCAGCCAGCTCAATGTGCCCCATTCTCTCACGTCTAACTTTAGCTTTTGTAACCTCTACACCACAACGGTCACAAATAACGCCTTTATATCTAATTCTCTTATACTTTCCACAGTGACACTCCCAGTCTTTGCTAGGCCCGAAAATTCTTTCGCAGAAGAGACCATCTCTTTCTGGTCTTTGTGTACGGTAGTTAATTGTTTCTGGTTTTTTTACTTCTCCTCGTGACCACTCGCGGATTTTTTCAGGGGAAGCCAATCCTATCTTAATTTGTTCAAAATAGATAGACTGATCCATGTTTGACATGCTATGCACTCCCTTCATACTTTTATAAATCTAAATCACCTAATCCATCATCTTCGAAGATTATGTCGTCTTCAGGTTCAAAATCTAATTCAATACTATCATCAAATAAATCTGGTTCTGCATCAAGTTCTCCTTCAAGATCAAGGTTCTCTTCAAGGTAACCATCTTCTGGTACTTCATCTAATACTTCCACATTAGGTGCAATGCCTTCACCTTCTTCAACACTCTCTTTAATATCAACTTCTGTCATATTGCTTGTTAATACTCTAATGTCAAGTGAAAGTGATTGAAGTTCTTTGAGCAATACTTTAAATGATTCTGGAATACCTGGTTCAGGTATATTTTCACCTTTAACGATAGATTCATAAGTTTTAACACGGCCTACAACGTCATCTGACTTAATCGTTAAGATTTCTTGAAGTGTGTATGCAGCACCATAAGCTTCAAGTGCCCAAACCTCCATCTCACCAAAACGTTGTCCACCAAATTGTGCTTTACCACCAAGTGGTTGTTGTGTGATTGTTGCATATGGACCAGTTGAACGAGCATGCATCTTATCATCAACTAAATGGTGAAGTTTAAGGTAGTGCATGTATCCAACAGTTACAGGGTTATCAAATTCTTCTCCAGTACGTCCATCTCTTAAACGGATCTTACCAGTTCTATCAATTGGTACCCCTTTCCATTCTGCTCTATGGTCTTTATTGTCATAAAGATATTTAATGACACTTTCATCTACTTTTTGTGACCATTTTTCTTCAAACTCTTCCCATGACCAGTTAATATAATCATTAGCCATTTCAAGAGTATCCATAATGTCATGCTCTGATGCACCATTAAATACAGGTGTTTCAATCTTAAAGCCAAGTGCTTTAGCTGCAAGTCCTAAGTGGACTTCAAGTACCTGACCGATATTCATACGTGATGGTACCCCTAATGGGTTAAGAACGATATCAAGAGGACGACCATTTGGAAGGAATGGCATATCTTCTACTGGAAGTACTCTTGAGATAACACCCTTGTTACCGTGACGACCCGCCATTTTATCACCAACAGAGATTTTTCTCTTTTGAGCGATATAACAACGAACCATTTTGTTAACACCTGGGTCAAGTTCATCTCCATTTTCACGAGTGAAAATCTTAACATCTACGATAATACCAGCTTCACCATGAGGTACACGAAGTGAAGTATCTCTTACTTCTCTTACTTTTTCACCAAAGATTGCACGAAGTAATCTTTCTTCTGCTGTAAGCTCTGTTTCACCTTTAGGTGTTACACGACCTACTAAGATATCTCCAGAACGAACTTCAGCACCAATACGGATAATACCTCTTTCATCAAGGTCTTTAAGCGCATCTTCACCTACGTTTGGAATATCTCTTGTGATTTCCTCTGGACCAACTTTTGTATCACGTGCTTCAACTTCATATTCTTCAATATGAATTGAAGTGTAAATATCATCTTGAACAAGTCTTTCACTAAGAAGAATAGCATCCTCATAGTTGTAACCTTCCCATGTCATGAATCCAATAAGTGGATTTTGACCAAGAGCAAGCTCACCGTTTTGAGTAGAAGGTCCGTCAGCTAAGACATCACCTTTCTTAACGATATCTCCTTTGTTAACTACTGGTCTTTGATTAATACATGTACCAGCATTACTACGTTCAAATTTCTCTAATTTATATGAGTGTTTTTTACCCTCATTATCTTTAATAACAATTTCTTTAGCTGTACATTTTTCTACAACACCATCTTCTCTAGCTACAGCTAATGCACCAGAGTCAATACCAATTTTGTACTCCATACCTGTTGCAACAATTGGGCTATTTGTAGAAATAAGTGGTACTGCTTGACGTTGCATGTTCGCACCCATTAAGGCACGGTTAGCATCATCGTTTTCAAGGAAAGGAATTAATGCAGTCGCTACAGAAACGATTTGTTTTGTAGAAACGTCCATTAAGTCAATTTTTCTATAGTCATAGTCAAGAATATCTTCTGCATGACGAGCAGTAACACGTTTATTAATGAAGTAACCTTCTTCATCAAACTCTTCTGTAGCTTGACAAACAGTGTATTTCTCTTCTTCATCAGCAGTAATATAAACAATCTCATCAGTAAGTCTTGGTTCTGGACCAGACTTATCAATCACACGATATGGTGCTTCAATAAACCCATATTCATTAATACGAGCAAATGTTGCAAGTGAGTTGATTAGACCGATGTTTGGACCTTCAGGTGTCTCAATAGGGCACATACGTCCATAGTGAGAATAGTGAACGTCACGAACTTCGAAGCCTGCACGCTCTCTAGAAAGACCACCTGGTCCAAGAGCTGATAATCTTCTTTTATGAGTAAGTTCGGCAAGAGGGTTGTTATGGTCCATGAATTGTGATAATTGTGAACTACCAAAGAATTCTTTGATAGCTGATGACACTGGGCGGATATTTATAAACGCTTGTGGACTAACAGCTTCTTGATCTTGAATAGTCATTCTTTCACGAACTACTCTTTCCATACGAGAAAGACCAATACGGAATTGGTTTTGGAATAATTCACCTACACCACGGATACGTCTGTTACCTAAGTGGTCGATGTCATCTGTATTACCAATTTCATATTCTAAATGCATATTATAGTTAATAGATGCAAAAATATCATCTAAGGTAATGCATTTTGGAATAAGGTCAGCTTTTCTAGCTTTAATTTCTGCTTTAATTTCTTCTATATCATGATATTGTTCTAAAATTTCTTCAAGAACTGGATAATATACTGTATCTTTAATGCCAAGCTCTTCTGGATTAATATCTACAAAATGGTTAAGTTCTACTGTTCTGTTAGTAATAATTTTGAGAGGCTTGTCTGAATTTGATACGTTAACATAAATAGCTTCAATACCTGTGTTTTGGATAGCATTTGCTAATGCTACTGTAATTTTGTCACCTTCGCTTGCTACAATCTCACCAGTAAAAGGATCAATAACGTTATCTGCAAGTGTAAGTCCCATAACACGGTTACGAAGTGCTAACTTCTTATTAAATTTATAACGTCCTACTTTTGCAAGGTCGTAACGTTTTGGATCAAAGAACATATTTCTAAGGAGTGTTTCAGCGCTATCTACTGTAGGTGGCTCACCTGGACGTATACGCTTATACATTTCAAGAAGACCTTCTTCATATGTCTTACTTGTATCCTTTTGAATTGTTTCAAGTATTTTAGGCTCTTCACCAAATTTTTCAATAATTTCTGCATCACTACCAAGGCCTAATGAACGTAAAAGAACTGTAATAGGCACTTTACGTGTACGGTCTACACGTACGTAGAAAATATCATTAGAGTCTGTTTCATATTCTAGCCAAGCACCACGGTTTGGGATAACTGACGCTGAGAATAATTTTTTACCTGTTTTGTCATAAGCAATATCATAATAAATACCAGGTGAACGTACTAATTGGCTAACAATAACACGTTCTGCACCATTAATAATGAAGGTAGCGTTTTCTGTCATAAGTGGGAAATCACCCATGAACACTTCACTATCAACGCTTGTGCCTGTTTCTTTATTATGAAGACGAGCTTTTACTTTAAGAGGCGCACAATAAGTAGCATCTCTTTCTCTACATTCTTCAATTGTATACTTTGGTTTGCTGTCTAAATAAAAATCAACAAATTCTAAAATGAGATTACCATTAAAATCAGTAATAGGAGAGATGTCTTCGAATACTTCTTTAAGACCTTCATTTAAAAACCATTCATAAGATGAACGTTGAAGCTCCACAAGATTAGGAATTTCTAATACTCCATCTTCTGTTTTAGCGTAGCTCATGCGAATTTGTTTGCCCATGTTAACTGGACGCATTTTAGATTTTTGCATGTGTTCCTCACCCCTTGCAAAATTTATAAATAATGCACGTTAATGCATTGTTCCGAAATAGGTTTAAAATGTGACATACTCACGGCTAATGCCTTGATAAGCAAAAGTTTTTAAATGTGAATATGTATTGTAAATAGCGAGTTACTATGCTATAATAAGGAAAAAACTACATATTATATAGCATATTAGCGCATTTTATAATGCTATCACAAAACAAGGGGTTAGTCAACCCCTTTATTTTTTTATATACAAGCAGCGGCATAACTCATTCTAAGCATATCATTGCTAAATACTTGTTTCAAGGGGTATTCCCTTTACAATTTAGTAACAAAAAAGGTAGCTCGTACGAGCTACCTTTTGCATTTATGAATTATTTTAATGTAACTTTAGCGCCAACTTCTTCTAATTTAGCTTTGATTGACTCAGCTTCATCTTTAGCTACGCCTTCTTTAAGAACTTTTGGAGCTCCATCTACAGCTTCTTTAGCTTCTTTTAAGCCAAGACCTGTGATTTCACGAACAACTTTGATAACTTTGATTTTTTCTGCGCCAGCTTCTGTTAATTCAACATCGAAGTCTGTTTTTTCTTCTGCTGCTGCACCTGCTGCAGGACCTGCTACCATAACACCTGCTGCTGCTGATACACCAAATTCTTCTTCACAAGCTGTTACTAATTCGTTTAATTCTAAGATAGTTAATTCTTTAACTGCATCGATAATTTCTTGGATTGATAATTTTGCCATTGTAAGCACCTCCGTAAATTTTAATTAATATATTATTTTTAAGTTTCGTACTAATCCTATGCTTCTTTTTCTGCCACTTGTTTGATAACACGTGCAAAGCTTGCGATAGGTGATTTGAAGCTTCCAAGTAAACGGCCAAGTAATTCTTCTCTAGGAGCGATATTACCGATAGCCATCATACCATTAGCGTCGTAGTAGTTACCTTCTACAACACCTGATTTGAATTCTAATTTGTCATTTTCTTTAGCTACTTTAGCAAGAATTCTTGGACCTGCTGTTGCATCTGCATATGAAATAGCAATAGCTGTTGGTCCTTCAAGATCTTTAGAGATCTCAGCGAACTCTGTACCTTCGATAGCAAAGTTAACCATAGTGTTTTTGTAAACTTTGTACTCAACACCTGCTTCACGAAGATCTTTACGAAGTTTAGTATCTTGTTCTACTGTAAGACCACGGTAGTCTACTAATAAAACTGAAGAAGCTCCGTTAAGTTTTTCTTTAATTTGGTTAACAACTACTTGTTTTTGTTCTACTTTTGCCATTGTTACACCTCCTTGTTTTATTGCATAAAAAAATCGTCTTGCACATCTCCGCAGGCAAAACGACACACTTCCGTCCTTATTATAAAGACCTCGGTAGGTTGTTATACGTTATGTCCCGGTGGGACACCTACTGTCTGCGGCACAGTATTCATTTATTAACAAGTAAGAGTATATCACTTGCACCCAGGCTTGTCAACCTATTTATCTTTAGAATATTTTACCTAATAGCATACTATTTTAGTATCCATCATTGTCCTTGGGATAGCCAAGAATTTAAAATAATAATGGCCTACTTTACTGTTCCTACTCATTCTTCATTCTTCATTTTCCCCATCCATTCACACAATCAATCAGTTACTTAATCACATTATTTCTATAAGCCTGTGTGACTTGCTGTGGATTCTTGGGAAGCTCTACCTGTTTAACTTTTCTAACTGCTCTCCCTTGCATAATGACTACGTTAGCTTGCTCGGCTTCTTTTATCTCTTCTTTTTTGCTAAGTATATTAGCTACATAGTGTTTAAATACTTTAATATGGTCTGGATTTGTAATCTGAGCTTTATTTTGACTATATAATGTTTCAAAGTCTATTTCTTTCTTTTCTACTGCTAGAATTAATTCCTCTTTGTATTCAACCATATTTTCTAATATAGCTAGAACCTCATTTTCTTCTTCTGCTGCTTTAGGTTCTTGTAAT
The DNA here is from genome assembly GCA_023393125.1 of Bacillota bacterium. Lineage (GTDB taxonomy): Bacteria > Bacillota > Clostridia > Lachnospirales > Cellulosilyticaceae > Cellulosilyticum. The sequence goes on along the minus strand of JAEWMQ010000095.1, from coordinate 81,384 downwards.
AGTATAGTTGTTTGATTGGCCGTAATGACACTTATTTGTTCTAATAACGCTTCTATCTCTTTTAATAGCTGTAATAACGCTTCCATGAACACCTCCACACTTTTAATCTCTCTCCATTTTCTTCTTGCTCTATATACTTAACAAACCCACTCATCTTTTCATTATTATATCATATTATATAAGTACACAAACGAATTTTATATTTATCTATAAAAACAAAAGAGTTAATATAGCCTATTAGCTATATTAACTCTTTTCACATACCAACTTATTATTGATCAGCTTTCATTGGGTTTACTTTGATTCCAGGACCCATTGTAGTTGATACAGAGATGCTACGAAGGTATTGACCTTTTGCAGCAGCTGGTTTTGCTTTTATAACTGCACTCATTAATGCGTGGAAGTTGTCTTGTAATTTTTCAGCACCAAATGATACTTTACCAATTGGAACGTGGATAATGTTTGTTTTGTCAAGACGGTACTCGATTTTACCTGCTTTGATATCGTTGATTGCTTTTGTTACGTCCATAGTAACTGTACCAGCTTTAGGGTTTGGCATTAAACCTTTTGGTCCAAGTACACGACCAAGTCTACCAACAACACCCATCATATCTGGAGTTGCTACTACAACGTCGAATTCAAACCAACCTTCGCCTTGGATTTTTGGAATTAAATCTTCTCCACCAACGAAGTCAGCACCTGCTGCTAAAGCTTCATCAGCTTTTGCACCTTTAGCGAACACTAAAACTCTTTGAGTTTTACCTGTACCATGTGGTAATACGATAGCACCACGAACTTGTTGATCAGCGTGACGGCTGTCTACACCTAATTTAATGTGAGCTTCAACTGTTTCATCAAATTTAGCAGTTGATGTTTTTCCTACTAATTCAAATACTTCTGCTGGATCATAAACCGCTGCACGGTCTACTAATTTAGCAGCTTCAATATATTTTTTTCCTCTTTTCATCACTTTACCTCCTTGTGGTATTAGCGGGGCAGTGCCCTCCCACGTAAATAGATTACGCGCCTAATTTATAAATTGATTTAAAACCGATTAATAATTATTCTTGAACTGTGATACCCATTGAACGAGCTGTACCAGCAATCATGCTAATAGCTGCTTCAAGGCTACCTGCGTTTAAGTCAGGCATTTTAAGTTCTGCAATTTTTGTAATTTCTTCTTTAGAAATTGTTGCAACTTTTTGTTTAATAGAGTTTGGAGAACCAGACTCAAGTTTGCAAGCTTTCTTTAAAAGAACTGCTGCTGGTGGAGTTTTTGTAATGAAAGAGAAAGATCTATCTGCATATACAGTAATTACTACTGGAATGATAAGACCTGCATCTTTAGCTGTTCTTTCATTAAACTCTTTTGTAAATTGAACGATATTTACACCGTGCTGACCAAGTGCTGGACCAACTGGTGGAGCTGGAGTTGCCTTACCAGCTGCAATTTGTAATTTAATCATACCTGTAACTTTTTTTGCCATTACCGTTACCTCCTAAAAAATGTGGTATTCGCGGGGAATTCCCTCCCACTCGCGCGCTTTGTAATTTAATGATTACTCATATATTGAAGTCTACATTTCATTAAGTGTAGCTTCCTTTAAGGAAAGTATTACTCAAATATCTCTACTTGATTCATACTTACCTCAACAGGGAACTCTCTACCAAATCCGCTTACTGATACAACAATAGTACCTTTAGATTGGTGAATTTCTTTAACAATTCCTTCAGAATTTTCAAAGGCTCCTGTAAGTAGGGTTACTGCATCACCTATCTTAACTTTTGGAGCTGGTCCGTAAAGCTCGATCCCCATGTTCTTTACTTCTTCTAATGATAGACTAACTGGCTTAGAGTCTGGCCCAACAAATCCTGTAACTCCTCTAGTGTTTCTCACTACATACCAAGTATCATCAGTCATTACCATCTTAACTAATACATAACCAGGGAATGTTTTACGTTGAACAGTCTTTTTAACACCATTCTTTTCTTCTACTTCTTGTTGCAAAGGAACTTCAACGGCATGGATGAGCTCTTCCATATTACGATTTTTAATCGCTTTCTCAATATTCGCTTTTACTTTGTTTTCATATCCAGAAAAAGTATGAACTACATACCATCTCGCCTTTTCCATAGGTCGTTCCTCCATTATAATAATCCTTTAATTAAGTTCTCAAGAACTCCGATTCCGCCATTAATAGCAAAGTCCATGATATAGATTATAATTGCCACAATAATAGATAGTCCTAAAACATTTAAGGTCAATTTAGTAAGTTCCTCTTTGTTAGGCCATACAACTCGTTTGCTTTCAGCAATGAAGTCTTTAAAAAACCCTATCATAAATCCACTTCCTCCCTGGCGTTTTGTTACACAAAACTATTTTTTAGTTTCTTTGTGTAATGTGTGTGTTTGACAGAATCTGCAGTATTTCTTTGTTTCCATGCGATCAGGATGTGTTTTTTTATCCTTAGTCATGTTGTAGTTTCTGCGCTTGCAATCTTCGCAAGCTAAAGTAATTTGTACTCTCACGTTGACACCTCCACTTGAGTAAATCTCTTTTAAAAATTGCCATAAAAAAAAGACCTATTTAGGTACAAACTAAATATACCATAATAATAAATAGGTCGTCAAGTTTATTGTTTTAGATTTTTTTGTAAAATTTAGGTTTTAATTTATTACTTTTATAAGCCTCCATTACTTGATTAGCAACTTTCTTACTAAATCTTCTTCTGTAAGAAAACTAAATATAGCTTCTAACCTTTATAATCATAATCCCGCTAAATACTCCCTATTTGGGCTATATATAATCTTCTTTTATTATCCACCATCTTACTCTTCCGTAGAAAGAATCCAATAATAGTCTTTAGTCTCTATTCTATTTTTAAGTTCTGTATCAAATACATCTCCTTGTATTCTCATCTTTAAGTTGCTTTTCTTAACAAGCTCATCATCTATTATTACATTATAAATATCTTTATCTCTATAAATAGCTGTATAGCTAGCGCTTAAATCCTCAGAAAAAAATTGATTAAGTGTAAGCCTTTCTTTTACTGCAATTGATTCCTTTATATAAATAGTACACTTCTCTGCCATAAGTGGGATAAGTTGTTTTAAGCAATTCCTTAAATCTTTATCATTAATATACATTAATACCCCATTTATAAAAATATATTCAAACTTATCTGCAATATAATGTACCTCTAATGCTGCCGAAAGCTCTTGAAATGAACTTTGTATTAATTGATAACTCTCTCCAAAGTTTTTTAGGTTATCTTCCGCTACCTCTAATAATCTCTTACTATAGTCAACTCCAATATAATTTAGGCCTAAACTTAAAAGTGTTTCTCCCCATCTTCCTATACCACACCCAATATCCAACACTCTAGAGCCCGATGTTAATGCTATTTGTTCACAAATCTTCTTTTTTTCAAATGCATCTCTATTTATAGCAACCTCTGGGTTATTATCTTGGAATAATACATAGTTATATCTATGCTTTACGCCATCTTTCCCATGATTTTCAAAGAAGTCTAACGTATCTGTATATTCAATGTCAATTTGTGCGCCCTTTATTCTTTTTTTCATAAGCATATTCCTCTTTTAGATATATTATCTTGTCCATAATAAGCTTCTTTTCCATGTTTTCTATAAAAGTGCTTATCTTGAATTTCCATACTTAAATACTCGTTATTAGGCTTTAATATCTCTGTATGATATGCCATTTTAGCTACTTCTTCTAACACGATGGCATGTTCAACAGCATCCATTGCATTAATTCCCCAAGTAAATACTCCATGATTAGCACATAATACCCCTGGTGTGTTCATTGGATCTTTATTTTTAAAGCAATTTACAATTCCTAATCCTGTATTCTTTTCATAGCACTCCTGTATTTCTTGCTTTTGTAACCTATTTGTACAGGGAATTTCTCCATAAAAATAATCTGCATGTGTAGTTCCATAACATGGTATAGGTCTTTCAGCTTGAGCCCATGACGTCGCCCATGATGAATGTGTATGTACAACACTTCCTATCTTATCGAACGCTTTATATAATTCAATATGAGTAGCCGTATCTGATGAAGGATTTAATTCTCCTGAAATTTTATTTCCTTCCAAATCTACAATTACCATATCCCGCGGTTCTAACAGATGGTACTCTACTCCACTTGGTTTAATTGCTAAGTATCCTAACTTGCGATCTATTACACTTACATTTCCCCATGTTAACATCACTAAACTACTCTTAAAAAGCTTTATGTTTGCCTCATATGCTTGCTTTTTTAGCTGTTCAAACATTCTCTCCCTCCTTGTTTTATATAGTGCTTAATTTGATAAAATCTTAATGGTATTCTCAATACCTTGTTTTATATTAAATCTTCCATTCCATCCCAAAGTTTGTAACTTAGTTGTATCTAGTACAGCTCTCGTTATTGGTGTTTGTTCCATTTTTTCTTGGACATTCATCTCATCATAAATAATAGCTTTATTAACCACGCTGGCCACTTCCATAGCAAATTCCTTAATACTGCATTTTGCCTCCTTATGTGCAATATTATAAACTTCACCTGTTTTGCCTTTTAACAGTATTGTTAGTATGGCAGATGCACAATCCCCTATATAGCAATAAGACCGTACTTGCCTACCTTCACTTTTCATTATGATATTTTCTTCTGATATACCTAATCTAATAAATTCTGCTGTTGCCCTGTTATCTGAATCTGTTATATTCGGCCCATAAATATGACAAGGCCTAACTATAATTGTTTGGAGCTTATAGCGTTCATGATAAGCTATACACAAATTTTCGGCTACTTGTTTTCCTAATGGATAGCAAGACCTCACTTTCATTGAATCTACTCCACCTATAAAATCTTCCTTAAACGCTTGTTCTTCTCCTTGCCCTTGTCCATAAACTTCTCCTGAAGAAACAAACAAAAATCGGCTCACCATATGTGCTTTGGCATATTCTAATAAATGTTGAGTTCCAAGAATGCTTCCCATAACAGTTCCTATTGGATCTTGTGAAAAGGCTGCTGGATATGCATTTCCTGCCGCATGAATAATATAATCAATAAATTCATCCATTACTATTTCATTGTTAATATCATGTTCTATAAAGCATAAAAAAGGATTAGTATCATCATTATTAAACCTTTCTTTTAATCTTGATAGACTGCGCCCCATAGCAAAAATGCTGATATTCATATCATAGTATTCATTCGCATATAGTAGCATATCTATTATAAATGAACCAATAAGCCCCGTAGCTCCTGTTATTAGTATCTTTTTTTCTTTTAGTTCATAAAAATCACATGTATTTTGTATAGCTCCTTTAAGGTCTTCTCTGTAATAATCATTGTATAGACTCATTACCTTCCACTCCTTACTTTAACCACTCTGCAGTTCTAGCCTGAAGTAATGCTTTGAAAATATCAATATCTTCTACTGTAGTTAATTTAATATTCTTCTCTGAACCTAAAGAAAAGTATACCTCTTCCCCCATCTCAATCATTAAAGTACATGATGCAACCGATTCTGTAATACCTATATCGAGTGCTTTTCTATGAATATCGCAAATGTGTCCTAATTGAAAACCTTGCGGTGTTTGGGTTCTTTTTAATTGTTCTCTAGGATAGCTACTTCGAGATGATATCTGATTTTCAGACTCTAACATCGCCTCTGCACAAGGAATAGCTGCAATAGCCGAACCATGTTCTTTGGTCTTTGCAATGCAATCAGAAATAATTTCCTTAGAAACCAATGGCCGTATAGCATCATGAATAATTACCAAATCCTTGGAACTATATTCTTCTTCGAGTTTATAAAGACCATTTCTTATAGAAGCTTGTCCACAATCTCCGCCCCTAACAATGTACTTTAATTTGTTAATACCAAATTGTTTAGCATATGCCTCTAAAACCTTTTCCCATCCGTCAATGCATACAACAGCTATAGCATCAATTTCTTCATGTTTCTGAAATGCCTCTAAGGTAAAAATAATAACCGGCTTGTCATTAACATTTAAAAACTGCTTGGGTATATCTTGATTCATTCTAGCGCCACTGCCACCTGCGATAATGAGTGCTATATTCATCTAATCTCCCTCTCTAATTCTCTCTATCTTTTAATTGCTCTTGTATGTAATCTAACTTCAATAATATTTCCTTTACTTGCTCCACATCTAATATCTGCGTATTATTAGAATTGAATTCACTTAATTTAGGTTCATCTGTTTTCCCTTCTTCGAAATATTGCTCATAATTTAGATCCCTATTATCAGAAGGTACACGATAGAAATTGCCTAAATCATATGCATGTAAGCACTCCTCTTTGGTAAGTAATGTTTCGTATGTCTTTTCTCCATGTCTAATACCAATATAGTGAATTTCATTATCTGCATCAAAGATTTCTTTAATCGCTTGTGCTAATACCCCTATGGTACATGCAGGAGCTTTCTGAACCATGATATCCCCAGCTTGCCCTTCCTTAAAAGCAAATAAAACTAGTTCTACTGCTTCTTCTAAACTCATAATGAAACGCGTCATATTCGGATCTGTTATAGTTATAGGCTTACCCGCTTTTATTTGCTCCACAAAAAGCGGAATAACTGACCCTCTTGAACACATAACATTTCCATATCGTGTACCACAAATCATAGTTGTAGATGTTGTTCTAGATTTTGCTACAAACACTCTTTCCATCATGGCCTTACTAATGCCCATAGCATTAATAGGATAAGCTGCTTTATCAGTAGATAAACAAATAACCTTTTTAACACCCTCACGAATAGCTGCAGTTAATACATTATCCATTCCTATAATATTAGTCTTTACCGCCTCCATAGGAAAGAACTCACAAGAAGGCACTTGCTTTAATGCTGCCGCATTAAATATGTAATCCACTCCATGCATAGCATCTTGCACACTATTTATATCTCTTACATCTCCAATGTAAAACTTTAATTTAGAGCTGTTATATTGCTTTCTCATATCATCTTGTTTTTTCTCATCTCTAGAGAAAATACGGATTTCTTTGATATCTGTATCTAAAAAGCGTTTTAAAACAGCATTTCCAAAGGACCCTGTTCCGCCTGTAATCATGAGTGTTTTACCTTTAAACATAATATATTCTCCTCTCTTTGTTATATTTTTTTAAGATACTTATGTACTTTCTATATTAAAGACTTTTCTTTTTTAGCAATAACTCGTAATACAATAGGATCTTCGTTATTAAACGGAGCAAATCCTTTTTTTTCTTCCGCAAGGATAATGTTAAATCCTAGCTTGTTAAGTTCTGATACTAGTTCTTCCTTTACAATAAACCGTCTATAATGCTCATTGAATATAAATGCATTACGGCCAACCTCTTTACCTTTTCCATATATATCATCACGTATACTGCGCACCTCTATAAATAAATATCCACCTTCTTCAAGATGTTTATAAATATTTTCAAGTAAAATATGTTGTTTCTCATCGTTAATCGCATGCAGTGAAAATCTGCTATAAAAATAGCTATATTTTTTGTTATAAATAGACCCCGAATGCACAAAGTCTCCACATACAAAATTTATGTTGTTATTATACCCATGTTTCATTTTTAAATTATATATTGCTGCCTCGCTACCATCAACACCAATTACATAAAGGCCATTATTCATAAAATGTAGGCTATCCCTACCATTTCCACAACCTAAATCCACAATACTTTTACCTTTATCTAGATATGAAATAATATCTTCTGCAAATTTAGAAGGATAATTAATAGGAGGATTTTTACTATAATAGTTATCCCAATATTGCTTGTCTTTCTGAAAATCATCATCTTTTTTATACTCTGTTATCATATTTATACACTCATTAATTGAAAATCCTCCATCATTATCAATAACAATATCTGGTGATTCTGGTTCTTCCATCTTAATATCAATACCGACCAAGTCAAAAATATTTCCTTGTTCTATATCACTGTATAATCCTTTTTGGTCTCTTTCCTTTAATACAGAAAGTGAGACTCTTAAATATACTTCAATATAATTAGGGATATTTTTCCTATTCCAACTTCTAACTTCATGAAACATTGATATTGTGCAACAGATAACAGTAAGCCCTTGTTCTACTAGCATCTTACACATGCGAGAATAAGTCATTGCAAGACTTTTTCTCTCTTCAACAGAATAGCCATGGCTATTTCCAAAAACATCCCTAAGAATATCCCCATCAAGAAATACTACACCATCATTTCTTGATTTTAGCTTTTTATATAAGGATTTTCCAATTGTTGTTTTTCCAGCACCTGAAAGCCCTGTTATCCAGTAAACATTGTGCATAATATTTCTCCTTTGTTGATATTATCAAACCATCAATTATAATAATATTTTTATCTCAAGTAATTATCATTTATAAACAATTTCTCTGCTCTATATATCCTATAAGAAATATCTTTTCATTATATAACAGGAAAATTAATATCAATATCTTCTTTATTAATTTCATATAAATAAAATGCCTTATTACAGTATACATCACTTTTTTCCATATAGTCATACAAATCAACAACTAAATACTGATCATTATTTATATTTAATTCATTCTTCATTTCATTTCTATATTTGAAAGATGAAATTACAATAGTATCTATAGGATATTTATTAATTTCACTAGGATGTACAACACGTATTCCTAGTCTACTTGCTATACAATTTACGTCTGTATCGATAATGTAATTAATCTTTTTTTTATTTTCCCAGTTAAGAGCCCAAAACAGTTTCAATGTATGCTCACCGCCCATACGAATTGCAAGGTTGTGCTTTTTATCTAATTTGGAAAATAAATCATTGATTATGCGCTTCTTATTATTTTCAAATTCACTATTTCTTTTCATGTAATTTTCTAATACTTTATACGAATACAAAGTATACTTGAATTTTTCTTCTTCTTTAATATTAATACGGTATTCACCTGTAAGTTCTCTTAAATAATCAATCATTTCTAAAGTTATTTTTTGACTATTGTTTTCGTTATTAAAATAAACTTCTTCACCATGATTATAGCGTATATATGTATGTAAACTAGTAATTACTCCGCGATATCCAAAAAGAGTGTCACAGTCAAAAGCATCCTTTTGTATTGCTGCTTTGATAGCTTTTTCAAAATAATAATCAATGTCTTGTATTTGCACATATTTTCTAAATAAATCACTAAATGATTGATTATCATAATCTATCAATTTCTCGATCAACCTATTAAAATCAATATAACTAAATAATTCTTTATATTGTTTACTCTTGTACTTTCTATGTTGAACTTTAAGTACTGTATGAAATTTCCCATATTTTGTATGTCCATGATCACTCATATAGATTTTAATTGCATTCTTTGGTAATAGTGAAGAATAAAATTCCAGTTGTTTATCTATATAATTTCTGCTCATCAGTTGTTGATCATTTATTGAAACAGGTTCATCCCCTAGCATAGCATCTTTCCAAATCAATCTATCAGTATCGATATTTCCACTAACAAATGGAAAATGAGTCTCATATACTTCATGCAATAAATTAAATGTCGTTTCTTTTGTATTAATTATGTCATTTAACATATTCCAATAAATTTTCGAAGCTGGCGTAGATCTAGTAATAACATATCTCGATTTCAAATCTTTTCCGAATTGATTAGAATATCCATAATATTTAAATCTAATATCTTTTTCTTTAAGACTACTAATAAGAGGACTATTCTTGGCAGTAACGCATGGAATTTTAAATGACCTATCATCTACTACTTTTTTTGAACAAAAAATCGTTTTTATAGTTGAATGTGTATAAGGTGTTACTGTATATGCGTTTTCAAAAATTAATGTATTTTTATAGATATTATTTAAAAATGTCATATCTTTATGTTCGCCATATTCTAAGGCATCTAGCCAAAACATAATTATATCCTTATTTTTTCTCTGGGAAATTGAATGTTTTATTTTATAGATTAACATATTTATTTCATACCAAGCGTTTTTATAATCTTCATACATAGTATATTTATTACTTATATACTGATCAATATATTCTTCTACACTAATAAAATCTCTACAATATAAATAGTCAAAAATTATTTTCTGCATGTAGATTTCTTTTAGTTTCATATTATCTGTAATTTTTAATGCTTTTTTATCATAAAAAATAGTGTTATATATATTAAAATGTATAAAGTCGCTACTTTTTTCTCCAGTTGAATTTATATGATGCATCCCTCCAAAGATATCATAATATTCATAATCTAGTTCTAAACCATTTAATGTAAAATATTCATACAAAGCAATCGCGGATATATTTCTCAAGTATAATTCATTTAAAAGTTCACGATACCATTTATAAGATATAATAATTATAAAGGAATCATCTACTAAACTAAGTTCTTCAATATTATTCTTATCATCTATATTTACTTGAATTATAGATACACTTTCGTCATCTTTTATATCTTGTCTAACGAATTTAAAATCTGTTTCATCTGTGCTAACTAATAGAACTTTATTACTTTTTAAGTAGTGTGATATTAATTGATTGATCAACTGTTTCGCTAAAATATAATTTTCAAATCTCTTATTATGCATATGTAAATTATATTTAATTATTATATTATTTAACTCATAATCAATATCTATCATGATTAATCAGCCTTTCCTATTACCTTACTTGTTTAGCAACTGGAACTTTATTTTTATTTATCGGTATATACCCTGAACACCTTTTACAATACTCAGTATATCCTCTTTCAGTATAACCCATTATAAATTCCAAGAATTCTCTCCTGTTATTTTTATTAAATTTCTCTAAGTCAAAATAATCATTTTCATGCCCCTCAACTATCTTAGCCTCAACTGCATAGTCTGCATAACTACAACTATGTATTTTTTTATTCTTCAAAGAAATAAATGAACACTGGCATGATGTGCTATAATTAACGAGTTCAACCTCTTCTAATGAAGAATTATCTGTAGTAAATGGTTTTAAATCTATCCAACTCGTTACATAGTTTATTGAATAATTAATTTTGTTTTGTTTAAGTTCATCTACAAGTTTATTCCAATTTTCCTCTGCTTTATTAACCTGTTCTCTATAATCATCTACTATTAAAGTAATATCAAACTTTAGTAGTGTATCATATAGCTCTTTACTAGGAAGTATAGTTCCATTTGTAGTAGTGCTCAATGTATTTATTCTATTTCTATATTTTACCCCAATATATTCTAATATTTTACTTAACTCAGGATATAATAATGGTTCACCACCACTTATATGAAGTAAATCGATAAAATCTATACATTCGAAAAAGGTATCAATATCACTTTTAAGTATTTCAAAATCATAATGTCTTTTATTTTTATTATACGGTGTAAGATTCAAACAAGATTCACAATTAAGATTACACTTTGTAGTGGTTATAAAACATAGTGATGGCACATAAATAACATTCCATATATAGGCTGCATATATAGGCAAATAAAAATCAGCAAATGACGCATATTCAAATAAGTCTTCTCCTTCACAATATCCTGATGCTCTGAGTTGTTTCATAAACCAGTATGTATTTTCTCTATTAGCTGCAACAATAACTATATGATTTCCTCTTTTACGTTTCAAAAATGATATAATTGGCTCAACAGGTTTACCACAAAATCCTTTCTTTTGCTTTTCCTCATCCCCATCTATAAAACCAGCTATGCAATCAACAAATTGTATTTTTTTTAATAACGATTCTCCTAATTCTCCTGCGCCATAAATATATATTTTCTCTTTACCTTTTAATTTTTCTCCAATAATATCAAATTCATGCCCTTTATTCTTCCACTTCATATTTCATGCCTCCTCATATGCTCCTGCATTATTCCTTTTAAAAATAACCTTTGATTTTTCATTATTATTTAATTACTTCTTGTATAATATATTGACTTATCTTATGTCCACAAGTCCCATCTGCATTCAGCACTGAATTTTCCAGTGCATTAAGACGCTCTTCTTTTTTTAAGTCCTTATCTTCTATTACCATATCTATAAATTCATTTACTTCCATATATTTTATTCCATGTTCACTATTTATTTTTGTTACATACCTAGATTTATCTACTATATCTTCCATCTTAAATTCTACTACTAAATTTTTATCTAAACACCAGAAGTAGCTATCATAAAAATCAAATACCTCAATGCTATCTATAAAAGTATCTTCTTCCTGAATATAATTCTTAGGATTTATCATAAACAAATAAACAGGCTTACCAGTAGCTATATACTTAAATGGCAACGAACTATAGTCACTAATCATAGCATCTGAACACCAAAATGCTGCATCTGCTATTTCAGTTCTATCTATTATTACATTTTCTCTACTGCTTATATTTTCTATCAGTTCCATATATTTATGGTATAAATGTGGTCTCATAGATTTTAAAGTAGTTTCCATAAGAGGGTGTGGTCTATAAATAATAGCAATCTCTTTCTTTTCAGCTATACGACTAATATAATGATTATATCTATCTACCCAAATTTCTCCTCTCAAAATTGTACCTAATGTAAAGTTAAATAAAATTACTTTTCTATCTTTAATTACTTTAGTCCACTCTTCTGATATATGTGGTGGATTCTCTTTCATATAATAAACAGAGTCTAATTTTGGTGTGCCGAATGCAACAACCTTATCTTTATCACATCCTGCGGATATTAATAGTTGTCTCTGAACTTCATTCTGAGCAATAATCTTATCTACATATTTCATTGCAGGGGCCATAGCCTCTTTTATACCCTCCTGGCTATTTGCAAATACACCAGATATGCAATATGGTACATAAACTAACATGTCCGTATAATCCTTTATCTTATAAGAATAAAAATATGGATGAATAGATGTAACATGGTTATATTGATCATATGGGTTATGTATATAGATAATATCTGGATGCCTGTGTTCTAAATTATAGTTATCATAGGAAGTTATGGGGACATTTTGGGGAAAGTATTCTGCTTCGTAATGAATTTCGCCAAAGCTACCATCATTATTTTTATCATAATACGGAATAGGTATAACATAACATTCACATCTTTCATCTAGTTCCGCCGCTCGCCAAATACTATCCATGCAATCCCACATAGATGCTTTATAAGGTAAAAATGCCACTTCTAATTTAATCTGCTCTTTTTTTATTTCTTCTTGCAGTTTACGCAATATGATACAAACATTTTTCCCCTCTTCAGTAGGTTGTTCTTTATTAATTAATTGTTTTTTTAATTTTTCTAGCTCATTAAATAATTTTTCTAAAATTAAATTGTAAATTTCTTCTCTATCTTGGCCTAATTTTTGTTCTTGCAATTTATTGATAACTACACTTACTCCTTCTAAACAATCATCAAAAATAACCCCTCTGGTATGACTCTCATCCTCCATGATATAGCTTACACCCTCATATAGTGTGTCTATTAATTGAATAAGCTGTTTTTGAATATGCTTTCTCATTTCTATCCCCCTATTTACTTATTCTAAAAACTTTAATTCAAATGGTGCAATTTCAAATAATACTTTATCTACTTCTTGCTTTGTTACGACACTTTTAATATCTAAACTAATTAATTGATCTACTATTTCCTTCGGGCTTAAATTGGCTACAATGACAAGAGTATTATCCTTTTCACTACATAATTCATCCAAGCTAATACACTTGACATTATATATGTATGTATTTTGCTTGCTAATATCATTATCACAAAATATATCCACTTTTATCTTGCGTCGTAGTAGTTCTACATATAATTCTTTCCCAAAGTCTCCAGCACAAAATATACATATTTTTTTGTCTTTTCCACCAGCCATATCATTGAGATATTTCTTTATTTGTTCCTGTCCCTCATACGCTCTCATTGGTAATTCTAATGTAAGTAATTTTTGCTTTACTAAATTACTTATGCCATTTAATTGATTTTTTTTGCATAAGCTATACATTTGATAGTAAAAATTATAATCACTTCCATATAATTTAGTTTTATCTATCTCTCTAATACTATTTATAAACATTGTGTAGAGTGCTTCTACTTCACTTGCATGACAGCTTATTTTCTGACTTCCTTGGTCTCTATGTACTCTTCCTACAACTAAACTTTCTGGTATATATATCAACCTTTGATTTGAAAATATTTTGAACCACAAATCATAATCTTGTGTGGTAATTAATTTCTCATCAAAGCCTCCTACTCTCTCAAAATGACTTTTATGTATAAGCAATGTACACCCATGTAATACTTGTTGTAAAAGGCAAAAAACACTGTTCTCTAATTTTTCTTTTTTAAAATAGTTAGTAAGTTGCATAGATTTTTTTTGATTATTAGTCATATCTAATACGTCATAGTCGGAATATACTATTCTAGCACCATCATCACACTGTTGTAGCATTTCAATTTGACGTTGTATTTTATTTGGGTAGTAGAGATCATCATGGGATAACCATGAAAAATATTCTCCTTTCATCTTTTCAAGTGCAAAATTTAATGCTGAAGCTACTCCTCCATTTTCTTTATAAAAATATCTAATTTTATCACCAAATGATTTAGCTATGTCTTCCGTTTTTCCATCATCATTAGAACCATCATTTACTACTATAACTTCATAATTAACATAAGTTTGCGACAAAGCACTATTAATAGCTTCTTCCAAATAATTACTTCCATTATAAACCGGTATTATAATTGATACTTTAGGATAATTCATGAATTCCACCGCCCATCCTAATCCTTACTATTCTTATATTTTTGTCGTTCCATAACATCTTCATATAATTGAATATGACTTTGCACATATTGCTTATATTGATAACATCTTTCTATAATCATCCTTGCTTTTCTTCCCCTTATTTTACATTCATCTTGATTGTATACTAACCTCTCAATTGCTTCTTTTAATTTATTTGAAGAGGCATATTGAACTGCAATTCCACAATTAGGCGCTTCAACTATTTCCTCTAATACAGTATCCTTAAAGCAGATTACAGGTACTTGTGCAGCCATTGCTTCTATAGCCATAAGTCCAAAGCTTTCTGCCAAAGAAGGCATAATGAAAATATCACACACTGTAAAAAACTCCTTCATAATGTAATCATTATTTTGCCACCCTAAATCAATAACTCGAAACTTTTGTTTCAAGCTATTAGGTATGTCCCCATCTCCTACACTAATGATAACAATATCTTTATTAAAACTCATTCTTTCTAAAGCCTCATATATATATACACCTCCCTTTACAGGAGAATTATCCTTTCTAAATCCAATAACAATTTTACCTTTTTCTATTCCGTACTTACTTCTAACTTGTAGATTATCAAATCTTTTAAACAACTCTACATCTACTCCAAATGGAATTTTGTGAATCCTACTGAAATGTTTAGTCAAGGGACTATCTTGAATATATTTCTTTGTAAAGTTAGTTGCCACAACTACATCAATGTCTAACTTACTATATATTTGTTTTTTTATATTCCACATCTGCCAAGCTTTATCATCTTTCATTTCAAAGTACTTATATTTTAAATTCTCACAATTACGACAGCCGTCTAACCATTTAGTACATTTTAGTGGATGTACACAATTTCCCGTTACTAACCAAGGATCATGAATGGTCCATATACTAGGTTTTAGGCTCATTAATTTAGGTAAATCTAGCAAGGAAATCATATTATTGTGTAAAATATGATAATGTACTATATCCGCCCTAAGAAAACAATACTCTTCTTGTAATTGTTTACCTAATATACTTAACAAATTACTCATTGATAATTTATTTTCTAAATTTTTTAATTGTCTTTCTACCAAAACATCATTTTTTAATGCAATAACAGTATCTTCCTGACTATACTTATTAACAACGATTTGATTGGCTGTGTGATTTAATTGATTTAATGATAAATGCAAATCATAGCCATTAAATATTCTTCCAGGTAAATCTGCATAATTCACCTCAATGATTCTCATCTTTTTTTCCCTCATTGTATAAATACAAATTTTCTAATACATTGTTAAAATAGTTTTCTATCCCTAAGAGTTCTTTTCCAATTATTTTATATCTATCATTCTGTTCGCTATTTACTAACTTAAATACATATTCTCTAAACTGCTCTATTATATTTATATATTCAGGCTTTGAATATTCTAACCGTCTTATATATTCTTCCTCTATCTCTGATTTCTGGATGGGCATTTTCTCGAGCATACATAATGCTTCTTCCCTAGTAATAATTTCATCAAATCCGTATTCTTCTAAAATTTTCACTAAATCCTCTGGGTTTTTCTTCGCCACAATTATCAGTATTTCATCCTTCTCTTCTAGCAATTCTTTCATGGAATAACAATAAATATTGTCTAAGGCATATCCCCATTTTTCTTTATTGTTATCGCCAAAATAATTCACTTGAATATCATGCTCTTTTAACTCGAAATATAAATCTAGCCCAAATTCCCCCATACAAAAAACACATATTTTCTTGTTTTTATTTAAAATGTCAACTTGTTGTAATGTAGTAGCTTTATGCACAATTTCTTTTCCCCTTTCACATATACGATCATTTAATATGGTTATTTAGGTAACTTATTAATTCACGTTTCTTAGGTGGATACATCATAGATAACATGTCAATATCTTTTTTAGTGATAACATACTTGAAGTTTTCTTCTTCTAACTGTCTTTTAATATCATTTATTTCAAACGCCGCTATGATAATGAGTACTTCATTTTTTTGCTTATATAAATCACTCAATTTTCTACAAGGTATGCCTTCTATTTGTGTATTCCATTTGTCAGGGTTATTATCAATAAAACAACTAATATCGACTTGTCTTACTTGTAAATCAAATAATAATCGCTTTCCATAACTTCCACTTCCAAAAATACAAATCTTCTTACGACTGCCGTGAGTACATTTTAATAAGGCTTGTTTAATATTGAATTCACATTCAAGCGAATTAACATCACATTTTTTGATTATTTCTATGCAGGTCTTCTTTGCATTAACTATCTGCGATTGAGAAATAATCATCCATAACAAGCGATAATAATAGTTATAGATACTCCCAAACATTTTCTGTTTTTCATCATCTTCTATATTGCTTAAAAACATACTATACATATTATCAATTTCTTTATTATGACATGCTATAGTTCTACTTCCTTGCTCTTGATGATGCCTTATACAATAAAGACAATCAGGTATAAACATAATCTTTTCTCTTTTTAATACTCTAAAAAGGAATTCATAATCCTGTGTTGTAATTAGCTTTTCATTAAAATCCCCATATTTCTGAAATAAGTTTTTATGTAGTAAAACACCACCAAATTGAATCATAGCTGTTAATACAGAAAAATAACTATTAACTAGAATCTCTTTAGAAAACTGTGTAGTGACATCTATAGAAATACACTTTTTATCTTCTTCATTTAAAATATCATAATTGCAAAATATTATTTGTTCATTATTGGGTGACTTTAAGATACTCGCTATTTGAATTTCTACTTTCTCCTTGTAATAGAAATCATCATGGGATAACCAGCAGAAATACTCTCCTTGCATCTTTTCTATTCCTAGATTAAGTGCAGATGCTACTCCTCCATTTTCTTTCTCGAAATATCTAATTTTCTCTCCAAATGACAGGGCTATGTTAGATGTTAAACCGCCATCTGTAGAACCATCATTTACTACAATAACTTCGCAGTTTTCGTATGTCTGATCTAATGCACTTTCTATGGCTTGTCTTAAATAACTTCCCCCGTTATAAACAGGTATAACTATTGAAACTAACGGTTTTTGCACTGTATGCCCACCTCAACATAATTTTTATTTATTTCACATGAGCCATTGCAATAACGACACATTTCTAAATATCCATTAGTATTATATCCTCTATCAAATTCTATAAGTTTCTTCTTACTATGCAAATTATCTTTTAAATCGTATAAGGAAAAGATATTGGACTTATCTTCCGGTTTATTTAATGCTCTTTCAGCCAATTTGGCATTTATACAATAATTAATTTTTCCTCCAATGTACCCTCGACACATGGTATGACAATAGTCGTAGAATCTAATTAACTCTTCCTCGCTTAAATTATCTTTATTAACATATTCAAAGCCAAAATCAACCCACTTTGCTAAAGTTAAAAAATAAGTGTCAATATGGTTTTGCTTAAATAAATTAACTACAGATTGAATTTTATCTTTAAGAATCGGTACAGCCTGAGTATAATCGCTTATTTCTACAGACATCTCATATTTATTCATGGTTTTTATTAGTTCATTAGAAGGTTCTATTGTTCCATTCGTTATTATTCTAAAGGTTCCTATCTTATTTCTATATCGTTTTCCTATATATTCAATAAAGCTATTTAGTTCTTTAAATAATAATGGCTCCCCTCCTGTTATAGTTATGTTGCCAATCATATCTATTTGATTAAACAACAAATCAACCTCTTGCTTTAATTGTTCAATATTATATTCATTTGCTTCTTTTAAATAAGGGAGCATAATAGCACATTTTTCACATCTTAAAGTACATTTTTCTGTAACAAGGATAGATATTGTATTTATATAACATTTATTGTACTTATATAATGCCAACACAGGAAAATCATAATGCATGAACTCCTCATAAGATAAACAGTATATATTCCTATGTAAGAACATATCTTCTAAGTCCATTTTTACTTTTTCTCCTATATCTTGCTCTAGTGCTATAAGTATAATAGAATCTTCTAACTCTGTTCCATTTGCACAAGTGATTTGTTCTAGGGACAAAACCTGTTTATCACAATAAGTTTCTTTTTGTTTCTTCTCATCTTGATCTATAAATGCTGCAATCTTATAGTCAGTAAGAGTATTTAAAACTTGATATATTCTTTTCCCTCTTAATCCAGCTCCATAAATATAAAATCTTTTATTATTATATTTTTCGATGATTTTATCACTAATATCATCTAACTCATACCCCGGCATTTTCCATTTCATAATTTTTTATCCCATACTTTACGATTAATAATCCCTGTATAACTCTGAATAACTTTTACTACTGTAGTAGATACTTTATTCTCACTATAATCAGGTACTTCTGACCCCAACTCATCTTCCTCAGCCATTTTGACCGCCATTTCTACTGCCTGTAGTAGTTGTTCTTTTTGAATACCTCCTATTACAAAGCAGCCTTTGTCTAAGGCTTCTGGTCTTTCTGTTGAGGTTCTAATGCACACACCAGGAAATTTACTGATTGCACTTTCCTCTGGCATAGTTCCACTATCAGAGACTACACAAAATGCATTCATCTGTAACCAATTATAATCGGAAAAAGAAAAAGGTCTCATTTTTCTCACTAATGGATGGAATTCAAACCCACGTTGTTCAATAAGCTTGGCGCTTCTTGGATGAACAGAATAAATAACTGGCATATTATAATGAATTGCTAACTGATTAATGCCTTCCATCAGACTTAAGAAGTTTTCTTCTATATCTATATTTTCTTCTCTATGGGCAGATAACAATATATATTTTTTAGATTCTAGATTTAATTCATTTAGAACTTGGCTAGCTTTTATTTTTTCTGCATTAGCTTCAAGAACTTCTCTAAGAGGAGAACCTGTTACATAAATGTGTTCTTTTTTTGCCCCTTCTGCAAGCAAGTACCTTCTAGCATGCTCTGTATAAGGTAAATTAACATCTGAAATATGGTCTACAATTCTTCTATTAGTCTCTTCTGGAAGGTTTTCATCAAAGCAACGATTACCTGCCTCCATATGAAAGATAGGTATCTTTAACCTTTTAGCAGCGATTGCTGAAAGAGCCGAATTCGTATCTCCTAATATCAGAAGTGCCTCTGGTTGTAACTTTTGCATTAACTCATAGGATTTAGCAATAATATTACCCATTGTTTCTCCTAGGTTTTCTCCTACCACATTTAAATAATAATCTGGCTTTCTTAATTGTAAATCCTCATAAAATATATCATTGAGTCTATCATCATAATTTTGACCGGTATGTACAAATATATGTTCAAAGTATCTATCTGCTTTTTTTATAATTTCCGCTAACCTAATTAATTCTGGTCTGGTACCAACGATTGTCATAACCTTAAGCTTTTTCATCATCTTCTTCCTTTCTTACTTTTTTAGGAATAACCATTTTCTAAATACATTCATACCATGGATATAGCTCTTTATGCTCCTTTATCCACACCTTCATTTCTTCTACCATGCTTTCATAGGAAGGCACATTAAAGTTAAAATCTTCTCTACTACTTATTAGTGATTTATTAACAGTAAGTGAATCTCCCTCTAAAATATTTATTGGCTCCTTTCTTAAGCTATTAAATAGCTTAAGAAGTTCATATTTATTAATAGTTTGATTATTTACTAGCTGATACAAGCCTGTTATATTTTGTTCTAAGGTGGCTTCTATAGCTTTTGCTAGTACGATAGTTGTTACTCCAGTCCATATAGCCTTTTTGTAACCTGTTACTATATCCTTCTGACTCATAAACCAGTGAAATAAGCCTATTCCCTCTTTATTCAAATCTGGCCCTACTATTGAAGTCCTTAGTGTAATATTCTTCTCATCTACAATTTCCCCTAGGGCCTTCGACCTACCGTAAAAGGAATCTGCATCCTTAAAACTATCTTCCATGTAGTTACCTTCTTGACCTGAAAATACACAATCTGTACTTAGATGCACAATTTTTGTATTTGTAAATCTTGTTATTTCTGCAAGTACATGAGGCAAGTAACTATTAATAAAGATTCCCTCTGATAGTTTTGCATCTACTGCTTTATTTAAAATACCAATGGCATTTATAACTGCATCATATCTATTTTTCTTAATAAGTCCACTTAACTCCTTTATATCATTAACGTCACCTATGATATAAGGCACATAATCTACTGGTCTTCTTACTAAGCCCGTTACATCATGTCCTTTTTGCTTTAGATAAATAGCAATTACATGTCCTGCCATTCCTCCTGCTCCTAGCACCAAAATTTTCATTATAACCTCCTTACTTAAAGCTCAGGTTCTATTAACTTTAGTTTAGATATTTTTAAATGAGACACTTGCTCTTGTTCTGGTGGTAATTTCATATAATCCCCATAATACATACTCAAATACAAATCATAATTTTTAAAAGCATAAAACTTATGTCCTTCAAAATCTAATTCTATCTTCTCATCAAAGCAGCTACGTGGAAGCCCATATAAACATCTTTTGGGATACTCTAACGTGTAATGACTGATAAGCTCAGTTCTATGTTTATTACATTTATTAGCAATCTTATTTCTAAATTTAAATAACATGCCTCGTGGAATAATACTTAATAATTTATATAAAGCCCTTTTACCTTGATGACCCTCTGCATATTTTCCAATTTCTGAATAAAGCCCTTTTCTAATTAAATAACATGCCCACAAATGAGGTTTTCTAAATAACAATTGATCTGGTACGTTATCTACTACGAAAATATCTATAAAAACACCCTGGTGCTGCTTAGATTTTTCCTGTCCTAACCTTACAAACTCAGTATTATTCCGCCTAAGCTTAGCATATCCCCAACGATAATAGGGATCTGTCTCATAATCCTGTAAAAAAAATCTTTCTTGATCTAATTCTTCAAGGCATGCCTTCTTAAACTTAATATATTCTTCTCTCAGCATAATCGTATCTATATCATCATCCCAAGGTATAAACCCCTGATGTCTCACCGCCCCTAATAAGGTCCCCCCATCCAAAAAGTACTCAATACTATGTTTTCTGCATATCCTATCTACTTCTACAAGCATCTCAAGTTCAACTTTTTGAAGTTTCTCTCTTTCTTCCTCAGTCATATGGTATGCTTTAGTTTCCACTACTCTTACTCCTTATCTTTTGCTTAGCCGGCTCAACAATATTGGGATTTACATCCATATATCCACTACACCTTTTGCAGAACTCTACATATCCTTTAGGATTATATCCCATCCTAAATTCAACTAATTCTTTCTTATGTTCTTCATTAAACTTAGATAAGTCATACACCTCTTCTTCTGTTTCCTCTATAATTTCTGCTACAATAGCATAGCTTGCATAATTACAGCTATATAACTTTTTATTTCTAAGTTCTTGCCAAGGCACATGGCAACTATCAAAATGACGACATAACTGTTCCTCACTCCACTTATAATGGTCCGTTTTAAAAGGTGCTAAGTCAATCCACTGTTCAGCTTTATTAATATGATAAGGGATATTAAAACTTTCTAATTTTCTTAGTAATCTATCAAACTTTTCACTACTACTAGGTACTGCTTGTCTATAATCATCTACTGTAATATCTAATTTATACTGACTTAATTTATGCAATAACTCATCACTAGGTACAATTGTTCCATTAGTCACCGTCCTTAGACAATAAATTTTATGTCCATAATGAGTGCTTATATATTCTACTAGCTCTCCAATCCTAGGATAAAGGAGCGGTTCTCCTCCGCTTATATGAAAAAGCATAATATAGTCCACACATTTAAAAAATGTATCAACATCTTCAATTATTTTCTCCCACTCACGTTCGTCAAAGTCTTTCATGTAAGGTGTAAAGTTCAAACAACACTCACAATTAAGATTACATCTTGTGCTTGGCAAGAATGATACAGATGGAAAATAAACTTTATTATTCTCATAAACTTGATAGACAGACATAAAAGTCTCCATAGTAAATACATTCTTATTTAATACATATCCTTTTTCAAATAGCTGTTTCACAATAGGAAGCCTTGTGTTTGGAGAAATCGTAATAATAATTCCAATATCTTCAGCATTATTGTCTAATGCTTCTAATGCTAGGACTTTTTTATCATTATAGATTTTATTTTGCTTTCCTTTATTATTATCAATAAATCCTTCTATGTGAATCTCTTTATTAAATAAATTGTAAATAACCTGTCCATATTCACCCGCACCAAATAAATAATACTTTGTTTTTTCTTTTATGCTATTATAAACTTGGTCAAATTCATGTCCTTTATTTTGCCATTTCATTTTATATCCACCCTTCTTTTTGACTTAGTGCAGGAACACACTCTAACAACTGTCCATCTAATTGTTGTTTTGAAATGATATAACGAAAGCCTGCTTGCTGTAACTGTTCCACTAATGGCGCTGTAATCCTAAGCGCAACAACAACTAATAGTTCTTCTTTCTTCTCTTTTAGCTCTTTTAAAGCTATACAAGGTACACCCTCTATTTCAGTTCCTACCTTATTAGGATTATTATCAATAAAGTACTTAATATCTATCAAACGACTTTTTAACTCGTAATGTATTCTTATTCCATATTGACCTGCTCCAAATATAGCAATCTCTTTGGCTTTTCCTAGTGACAATTGTTGTATGTAGCTTTTAAATTTACTTAGTTGCTGCTCTTCGTCTTTAACTGGCATCAGCTTATTAAGTCTGTTTTGAATCTGCTTATATTCTTCTAGCCTTCTATAGCTTCTTAAGAACCCTCCTATACGACAAAGAAAAATAGAAGCTTCGCCAAATACTTCTTGCATCTCCTGCAAGCTGATATCTGAAATTATCTTTAAATACGTTTTTCCCGTTTCTTCATAATAACAGCTGATATGACGTGACCCTGCTTCCGCATGTTCACGTACCTTTAACAATGGTTCCTTGACAAAGATAGATTTTTGTCCTCTTAATAATCTAAACCACATCTCAATATCTTGAAGGGTTAATAATCCCTCATCAAATAAACCGACTCTTTCAAAATGACTTCTATGTATTAAGGCACTACAAGCATGTATTTGCAATTGTAATACTGAAAAAAATGACTTTGTCAATCTATTATAGGAATAATTCTCATGAAAATTCGTAAGCATACTTGCCTGAGAATCCATATCATAAAACATGTAATTACCCTGTACAATAATTGTTGGATTCCCACTCTCTCTTAATGCATCTAACTGAAGTTGTATCTTATAAGGATAATACCAATCGTCATGAGATAGCCATGAAAAGTACTCCCCCCTCATTTCTTTGATTCCTAAGTTTAAAGCAGAAGCTACGCCTCCATTCCTCTTACTATAATACCTAACTTGACTCCCATAAGATAACGCAATAGCTTCTGTTACCCCTTCATCATCAGAGCCATCATTAATAACAAGTATTTCACAATTCTTATAGGTTTGCTTCAAGGCACTTTCAATAGCTTCTCTTAAATAATTGGCACCATTATAAACGGGAATGATAATAGATACTAGCGGCTGATTTTTATGCTCCATTTATTGCTCCTCCAGTCTGCTTAGTACTTTCCAAAATCTTGACATAATCTCCTTACTTCCTGTAGTTACCCTAATCCAATCCTTAAGTAGATCATTCCCATAGGTTTTAATTAATATCTTCTCTTCTTTTAGTAACTCTTTAATTTCTATAGGGGATTTTTTAGTTTTAATTAAGACATAATTTCCTTCTTGAGCATAATACTCATAGCCTTTGATTTTAAGCTGTTGTGTGAGATAATCTCTTCCTTCTCTTTCTATCCGCATTAAAGTTTCAAGTATTTCCGGTCTTAACATAAGTTGTTCTGCAAAAAGTATCCCTATTGCATTAACATTATAGGTTAGTTGCGCATTTTCTATGTAACGAATCCACTCACTATTTCCTGCAATGAAACCTATTCTAGCGCCTGCTATAGAACATAACTTTGAAAAAGTGCGTAATACTAAAATATTAGGATACTGATCAATATAAGGTAAGTAACTTGGGGTACCAAAATAATAATAGGCTTCATCAATTATAACCATCACATCGCACATTTGAGCTTTAGTAATAATAGCCTGAATTTCATCTTTTGAGTAAGCTGTTCCAATAGGGCTATTAGGATTTAAAAGTACAACTAAATCTGTTTTTTCATTTATATTATCAATCAAATCTTTTATATTTATCTTAAACTCTTCATTGTATGATATACTAACATGCTCTAAACCAAACATATTACAATACACCTTATACATCTCAAAGCTAGGACTTGCTGTTACAACCTTATGACCTGGTTTAGTAAAAGTTTCAAAAATCAATTTAATACCTTCATCTGAGCCATTTATCAAAGATATATTTTCTTCTTTTACGCCTTCTTTTTTAGCTATTAAATTGAGTAAGTTTTTCTTTTGAGGATAAGTAGCAAGCATTTGTGGTGTAATTAAGCTTAGTACCTCATTAAAAAATGCTGATGGTAACCCTTCGGGATTTTCATTCATGTCCAATCTTAAGTAATCTTCCCTAATAGAGTAATCCTTTATCCTATATGTATTCTTTATATTTTCATTTACATTCATATTATGCCTCCATTTATTCATGAAATACTTTTAGACTTCCTTCTTATTTATGTAGTTCAAAATCCTTTCATAATCATCAAAAAAGTCGATTTCTGACCAAAATAACCCATCTACATCTAAAGTATTAATCTCATACTTATTCATGTCTGCAAAAGAATAAAGTACATTTTCCCACCAACATTGATGCTGTTGACCATCAATCATTCTTTCAAGCTGATCTTTAAAAGGAGTAATAAAGTTTTTATTAATCTTAGCAATCCCTACATATTCACAACTTCTTTCTTCAACAGGCAGATCCTTTCCATACTTCCTAATACATCCATTATCTGTAGTGGAGAAAAAGTAATCACCAACTTCTACCCTACTTGTATCAATCGCCATTACATTATCCCTAGTATCTTCTAAAATAAGCTCCAAAATCTCTTGTAGAAAATAAACATCAGCATTAATAATAAGTACATCTCCTTCGAGCTCTTCTTTAGCAAACCATAAACTTGCAATGCTATTGGTAATTTCAAAGAATGGATTATAATAATATTTTATATTTAGACCTGATAAAGCTTGATATATTTTATCCTTCTGATAACCTACACATACAATAGGTTCTATATCCGCCTCTAATAACCTTTCAACTGTAATTCGAATCAAAGGCTTTCCATTTATAGGTAGTGTTGATTTAGGGACATTTGCAATCATCCTCGAAATCCTTGTTCCTCTTCCTGCTGCCAAAATAAATGCCTTCATCTTTATCCCTTCCTTTCCCCGACATAAAGACCAATATCAATCTAGTATTGTGTCAATCATAAAATGAATCCCTTTTTTATACAATATATATCGACAGTTTATAAGCAATTATTAATTGTTGATATATATATAAGAAAAAGGAACAACTCAATGCGAAAAACTATTTTCGCTGAGAATTGTTCCTTTTGTATTTTCATGATCTAACTCACTACTATTTACATAGTAATACATATTCTGAGGGCCACCATGAGGTACCATTATACCTCATATAGAATTTATATTCTGGATTCATTTCATAAATCATTTGAGGTATTTTCCATATGTCTTCATTATTATGATAAGTACAAACAGCTAATTTAGGTTTTGAAAGTTGTATATGGTTTTTAGCCCCTTTAAGAGCCGCCTGTTCTGCCCCTTCAATATCCATTTTAATAAATGTTATCTTCTCTGTGATATCTTCATCAAGAGAGACCATTTCTATAGCGACATTCCCTTGGTTATCTACTTTATTTGATGAGGGATCTTCATCACTTACACTTTTTATGTATATCTTCCCATTTTTTTCACCAATAGCTTTTTGACGACATTCTATATTATTATATATACGCATATTTTGTTTTAAAGTTTCAAATGTAGTTGGTGTCATTTCATAACCATAAATTTTCTTATACTTTCCGTATGTCTTAATATAACCTTCTATGGAATCTCCTGTATAAGCTCCTAAGTCTACGAAAACTTCTTCTTCTTCTCCTTGCAATACATCACAATCATAGTAATCCACAAAATTTCTTTCTTTAATATCTGAAATATAATTTAATTTAAAAGTAACCCAATTATACAATATTCCACTTAATACCATTTTTGAACGATAATCCCCTAAGTGAGTGTATAGCCAAATAAAGTCTTCTCGATGCTCCACTAATGTTTGTGATCGGTCCTCAATTAAATCAAACCTATTCTCTTCTATGTCAAGTACACCCCAGTAATCTTCATACTTCTTATAAAAATATTTTAGGTTATTATAATAGTTGCTTTCATTTAAAGCAATTTCCCTAGCATTCTTAATCATAATCTCTTTTAACTGCCCTAAGTTATTTCCTTCAATAAAACAAACCAATTTATAAAACTCTCTATCTATATTATTATAACATTGACATAATTTTTTTATAGTATCCATCGCATTTTGAGTCCATAATGTAATATCCTTTATAAGGTCCTCTAGCTTCAATTGCTTTTCTAAAATTAAAGTGGCTATTTGTAAAAACCTATTATTTGTTAGCACCTCTGAGTAGATACTATTATCTAATATATTTATTGTTTCACAAAGCTTTACGGCCACTAATTGGCCATCCTCATTATTTGAACTTGTATTCATGGTAGCCAGTTTTTCTATCCATTTTTCTATTGATGTAATAGCTTGTAAGAGTAACTCTTCTTTATGCTTTGTCTCCTCCCCAATTGAAGCATATATTACTTCTTGATGTAACCTAACTAATTCTTCTTCATTTTTATCACTTTGTAAATGACATCTAACCATTTCAAATATTTCTTGGATTTCATAAGCTCTATTGCTCCAAGTATGTTTAGTAGATGTAACACTATATGCCTGCTCTACTATTGTACTTCTCGCTGGTTCGTTTTGAAGATAGTATTTTATAGAATCTATCAATGTATTTTTATAACCTAAATCATAATAGATAATACTTTCCTTATCTATAAACTCTCCATTAAGGTAGTTGTTTTGATGAGTTAAAACTAATGTTCTGTTTAACATAGCACTTAAGAGAATTTCCTTAGAACCATTCAAGCATAAATGGGAAACATCTACTAATAACTTACTTGCTTGAATTTTTTCTAATTGTTCTAAATAGTTTAATTGACCATGACATGTAAAATACACATTGTTTTTAAATTCTTCGACTTCACAGTCGCCTAATAAGTCCACCTTAATTCCTGCTGCCAGCATAGCTTTTAGTGTGTTATACATTAACTCATTTTTGATTTGCTCATCTACATAACTATATATTGATGCAATTGCTTCTTGAAATTGTAAATTGTCTCTAAAAATCTTTGAGTCTAAGTTTCTTGACTTAATCTCTTGATTAAAACCTTCATCTAAAGTGACTGTTACCCCCTGTCTTACCTTTTCATATAGACTCTTGCCTATACTTTTTAGGATACCCTCAGGAAGTTCTTCTATCTGAGATATAGCCGGTTCTACTTTTTTTACATTTCCAACAACTACTACATCATATTCTTTGTTTTGCTGTTGATGAGGCAGTTCTATCCCTGCATGGAACAAATGTGCTATAGGCATTTCTTGATTTATGTACTCTTCAAAAGTATATAAGTGTCCTTCATCATACAGACAGATAAATGAGTTTTTACTTTGATTAAATACGGCTTTGTTCACATAATAAAAAGGATGCTCAACTAAAATAATCCCTTGTATAATATTCATTGCTTCTAAAGTAGTTTCCAACCCTTCTTGTATCCTATCAAAACTTAATACTAACTCTATCTCCTCTTTAATTAGTATATCTATAATAATATCTGGTCTAGAAATAACAGATATATCTAAAATCATCACATGATGTCCTAACTTTTTTAGGTTTCTTCCTAATATTTCCACAAGATAATTCGTAGGGTTATTCTGCTCTGTGGCCTTGTAAATTAATATATTGATTTTTTTCTCCATTGAAGTACCTCTTTCTTCTAAATATCCCTAGTTTAAGGCCTCTTAAATTTTTATAGTCTTTTAATCTATTATCCCCAATATCTTTAATCTGTTACTTGCTTCTTTATAACCAAGTTCTGCAGCCATATGATAATATATTCTTGCTTTGTCCAATTGGCCAGACACTTCATACCATGTTCCTAAATTATAAGCCGCTGCATAACTTCCTGTCCCTACAACACTATCATATTTGGTAGTCTCTCCTATTTCTAAGCATTTAAGAAAACTCATTTCAATATGTGGTAACAGCTCGATATATTTATTAATATCTGATAGTACTAACTCTCTAAAGAAGTGTCCACATACAAAATAGAAATCTGGCGAGTCACTATATCTACTCTCTTCTTGATTAATTAAATTTAATCCTTCTTCTAATTTACCTACCGCCATAATATTATATAGGTAATCTACAATAGCACCGCATCTATAAAGTTCATTTTTCTCACTTACCTTATAATACTCCTGAAAATATTTATAAGCTTCTTGTATATGACTTGATACAAATAGTGTATGAGCTAACTGATATAACAGATAACTGTCTTGTGGTGTTTGTTCAATAGCATTGCGTAAAATCACTAAATTTCTTTCCGATTTATCTTGATGGAGATAGCCATCATGTCCTATTTCAAGAGGTACCCTCACCCTGTTTAAAGAACTATCTACTTGCTCATGAATAGCACCTTTATAGTACGTATCTTGAGGAATAATACGAGATAAATAGCTTTTACTTTGTTTGGTCTCTCCATCTTTTTGAAACCAATCTAAAAGTGTAATAACGCCTATTTGATTCTCCTTAAAATTCTGCTGCATCCACTCCTGATCATAGCTTAATACATACTCATCTGCATCTAATATAAGCCTATAATAGTGACTAGCTTTACTTAATGCAAAGTTTCTAGCTTCACTAAAATCATTAGTCCAATCAAAAGTATATATCTTAGCTCCAAAGCGTTTAGCAATCTGAATTGTTTGGTCTTTTGAGCCAGTATCCACAATAATCATTTCATCAACGATGGATTCTACACTTTTCAAGCACCTCTCTAGTACCTTCTCCTCGTCTCTTACAATCATAACTAATGATAATTTATTATTCACCTATTCACCTCCTATGTTTAAGAATGCAATCTCTCATTGTTATGCATTCTTTTAGCTATATTTCATTATAAGCCTTTCTTATATACTCCCATTCATGGATATCCATTTCCATTTCTATTGTTTTCAACAGTGAATGTGTAAATAACTTGTTTTCCTTATACTTAGGAAATAATTCTATAGTCTTTCTTTGTAAAAATAGAAGTGTTTCTAAAGGTAATACATCAAATCTTGTAAATAATATATGTAAGGTGTTCACATAAAACATACTCAAAAAATTAGCTTCTATTTGGTCATGATAAAGGTCAAAGACATTCTTATCTTTATAAAATTCAATCTTCATAATTTCGATAGGCATTCGATCCAAATGATGTAATGCATTCTTAGTCAGTATAGTAGAATTTAAATTAACACAATAATGATATAAGCATTCTTCTAATAAATAAAATCTTTTTACATATAGGCGTTCTAGAGCGCTCCAATAATTATCTTCATAGGATAATTTCTCTGGAAAAGTTATCTCATTGTCGAAGATAAAACTCTTTTTATAAAGCTTGGACCAAACCCCACCTCCAAAATCAATCATAAGTGCCTGTTTCCTACGATTTACATCATCAAAGATTATAAAACTATCTCTTTCTCCTTTATTAGCTTCTAATATCCCTTCCTCAGTATCTCTAGTATAGCGGCAAGATACTATATCACAATCATACGCCAATGATTTGATATAAAGTCTCTCATACATATTATGCTCTACCCAGTCATCGGCATCTACAAAACCTATATATTCAGCTGTAGCATATTGCATTCCTATATTCCTAGCTCCACCTTGCCTTACATTTTCTTCTAAATTAATAACTATAATATTATTTGGATACTGTTTTTCATACTCTAATAGTACTTCTAATGTTGTATCCGTGGAGGCATCATTAACTAAAATAATCTCTAGGTTCTCTAAACCAATTGTTTGATTTAGTAAAGAGCTTATACACCTTGGCACTAATGTAGCTACATTATAGCAAGGTACAATAATACTTATCTTTTCAAAAATTGTTTTTTTATTTATTTTATGCTCTCCCCTAAGTTGTATAAAGCTATGATATATACTTTCAAGCTCACAGGCCCTATTTTTCCATGTATGATTTTGATTAGTGATACTATATGCAGCTTCCACTATTTTTTTTCTATCTGCCTCGTGCCCTAGATAATACTTTATTTGATTTACCAATGTTTCTAAATTATTTACATCATAATACACTATACTTTCTTGATCTATATAATCATTATTACAGTATGTATTTTTATTACTTAATACTAATGTTTTATTTATCATAGTACTTAAAATTCTTTCATGGGAACCATTAATAAAAGCTTTAACATCATTAACCAAAATCTTACTATTACTAATCTCTTGAAGTAATTGCTTATACTCTATACTTCCATGATATGTAAAATTACTAAACTGCTTAAATTGTTCTACTTTACAATTTCCAAATAAATCAACCTTTATTCCTGCTTCTAACATTGTTTGTAATACTTTATGACGCATAATATTACGAATTTGAACATCTACTAGTAGATATATATACGCCAATGCTTCTTGAAAATCTGTATTTTCTTTAAATATCTCTCTATTTATTCCTTTATCCTTAATTATATAATCCAATAAAATATCTAGTGGTACACTGTAATCCTGGATAGCTCTATTATATAACTCTTTACCAATATCTTTTAAAATCCCTTCAGGCATTACTTCTAATTCCGGTATAGTTTCTTGTAATTCTGGTATAGTTCCTGCCATAACTACATCATATACTTTCTCATTAGTTGATGTATCTACCTTAATACCTGCATGACATAGTTGGGCAATGGGAATCTCATTATCAATATAATCTTCTACTATATGTAAATAACCTTCATCATACATACAAATAAATGTATTTTTTCCTTTTTCCATTTGAATGCGTTGCCAATGTTCAAATGGATGATCTACCAAGACTATCCCCATTATAATATCTAGTTTATCTATTAACTTCTTCATGGTTTCTATTTCTACAGCTTGAATACCATTAAAACTTATAATTAATTCTATATTCTTTTCTATTAAGACTTTAATAAACTCCTCAAAATTTGTTTGGCGGCGTATATCATACAAAGTTGTACTATGTCCTAACTCTCCAAATTCTTGAGCTAATTCTTCCGCAAAGCAGTTGACTACATCATATTGAAAAGCTCCTTGATACACTAATATATTCATACTCCATCTCCAATCACGATATAGTCTCTTTTATGCCTCTTCCCATATAGGATTCTTAAGCACCCATCTTCCCATTGAATCCTTTTTAAATAAATCTTTATTATAAAACCCATCTATAATCTTCCAAAACTCTCTTTCAGTATATCCACAAAATTCACAGAAGTCCCTAACTGAATTAATATCTAAATTATGGTCTTTTTGCTTTACAATATCTATTGCCTCTTCTCTAGATAACATGCCATATCGAATGTATCTAGCTGTATAATCCGTAGCAGATGCATGTCCAAACTTAGGATACTTTAACCACGAATGAACTAGATATGCTCTTGAATCAATTTGATCAAAATTCTCAGCATGGTGTGTTCTATCCCATTCATGCGTTAAATCATGAAAACCATAGGACTTAGCCATCAAATAATTTTTATAACTATTCCATGGTAAAAAGTAACTTAAATATATAGGATCAAGCCTATCTAAATCTTCTTGCTTTGGTGGTTCTGTTAGTACAAGTGCTGTTTCATCTACTCCATAACTTAAAAGTTCTTCTTTACTGATGTCAGAAGCTACACCATTGCTAATTTGTGCTTTTGCAGAATAGCTTTCCTCATCTTTATTACCACCATATTCATAACTTACATTTTCGCCATAAACTAAAAGCATGGTGTTGAACTTTAATGCCATATGTAATGGAAATGTATAAATATGGCGATCAATATACCATGTTGGCTTGCCATGTTTTTCAAATAATTCACGCATTAATATTTTTTGAGCTTTAATATTGGGTTTATAACTTATAATAGGACAACCAAACGCCTCACTAATATTCTTAATATTATGTTTTCCTGCTTCTGTCATAGGAAAATTATCTTCTACTGAAAATAAAATAGGGTTCATTTTCATTACTTCTTTTAGAATATATACTTGAAAATGACTGTCCTTCCCTCCCGAAACAGCTATAGCACAATCATATTGTCCCGGACCATTACACCCTCGATACTTATCACATAATTCCTCAAATTCATTCCATCGTTTACTCCAATCTACATTTTCCCTTGCATCATAATGATTACATGCTGAGCATACACCTTCTTTATCAAATTCAATACCTGGTCTTGTATTTGGCATTACACACTTTTTACAATATTTCATGTCACACCTCATATTTCCTCTATATTATTTTCTACCTTCATCAAAATATCGTCCTGTACTTAATGCTGGATATGGATCAATATATTTTTTATCCCTATTGGATAATTTATTTAAATTCTTAATATCATCCTTTACCTCTTCCATTTGCTTACTTAATTCCAACTCTGTTTGAGCATCTAATTCCACTATTAACTCTAGTATTTTCTTTTCATCTAATGTTAATGGTTCCTTCTGACTCTCATTAGTATCTCTTATTTTATCAATAAGTTCTTGCCTTTCTTCTATAAGCATCTCAAATTTTTCATGCTCTTCATTTAATAAATAGGTATATTGTTCCTTTGTTATTTCTAAAGCTTGCTTTAAATATTCCTCTCTCAACTTATCTTTCATTAAACAATCACTCCTCAAAATCACAAGTTATATTGATTAAATTTATACCTAGTTAAATTTTCTTTTATCCATTCGGTTGTTATAGTTAATCCTTCTTCTAAAGTAGTTTGTGGTTTAAAACCTGTTAAACTATACAATAATCTATTATCCCCATTTAATCTTTCCACTTCACTATTTTGAGGTCTTATTCTTTGCTCATCACATTTTACAATAGCATTGGGATTAATGATGTTAATCATTGTTTGTGCTAATTCACCAATTGATATTTCATTTGCAGTAGCAATATTGATTTCTTTTCCTATGGCCTCATCACATTTTGCAATTTCCATAAATCCTCTAGCTGTATCTTTTACGAAAACAAAATCTCTAGTTGGTGTTAATGCACCTAATTTTATCTCCTCACATCCCCCTAGTAGCTGAGAAATTACTGTCGGTATAACAGCTCTTGCAGACTGTCTTGGTCCATAAGTATTAAACGGTCTAACAATACTAATGGGTATATTAAAGCTTCTAAAAAATGCTTCTGCCATTCGGTCAGCTCCTATTTTTGATGCTGCGTAAGGAGATTGCCCTTGAAAAGGATGTTTTTCATCAATAGGTATATATTGTGCTGTACCATATACCTCTGATGTAGAAGTTACTAAAACTCTTTGAGTTTCTAATTCTCTTGCTGCATTTAATACATTAAGTGTTCCTTTAATATTAGTATCTACATATGCATCTGGTGCATGGTAGCTAAATGGTATGGCAATAAGCGCTGCTAAATGATAAATACAATCTATTCCTTTCATTGCATTTTTAACAAAATAGGGATCTCTTATATCCCCAGCTACTACCTCTATTTGATTTTTTATAGATACATCAAGACTATCTAACCAGCCCCATGAGTTAAAGGAATTATAGTAAACAAACGCTCTTACTTCATGTCCAGCCTTTACAAGTTCTTCTGTTAAATGACTTCCTATAAATCCATCTGCACCAGTAACTAATACCTTCATTGTTTATCCCTCTTCTCTTTGACTCAAATATCTTATATGGTCTCTTATTCTTTTATACTCTGAATATTTATTATAAAAATAAGATGCTATTACTTGCATCAATTCTAAATCCTCTTCATTATCAATATCCAAAACTCCTGTATCTAGCATTTTAATAATATCTATATTTGCATCAAATAATGTCTTGTCACTTTTTTTACTTAAGAATTCATTCTTATAAATATACATAGAAGCGTTCATATCATATACCGTAGGTGCTTGTTGCCTTGCTGTATAGCTTGAGTCTATTACCTTCTTAACTTCTTTTCCTTGCTCCATCACCATGTTAAAATAGGGATTTCTCCTAGCATTAGTCACACTAAATACCAACTCTATATCAGGTTGGCTCACAATTTTATATATTAATTTTTCAATATCATTAACTGTTCGTAAAGGAGAAGTTAAATCTAAATCTATTACGTAGTCATACTGAACTCCACTTTTATTTTCACAGCTCCTAAGCGTATCTTTTATAACTTCTAACTTTGAGCTACTATCTGTAGCTAACTCTTCTTTTCTCGGTATGTAATGATAATTTATATTAGTATTTTCTATAAGTTGTACAAGCTCTGTACTATCTGTATTTAACGCAACATCTATATTTTCGTAACGTTCTTTATTAGACTTAATAAAAAGATCTATAGCTGATAAGGTATAATACACTAATGGATAACCTATAAAATCTCTAATATTCTTATTTTTAACTCCCTTTGATCCTGCACGTCCACACACTGTAAATAATATATTCATTACTTTTCCTCCTCACCTATAGCTATTTTTAAAGTTTCATAAGCATCTTCGATATTGTTTTCATTTTTTAATCCCAGCACTATTAAATCTAAGAAATGATTCATTTCATTTAAATACATATCTTCATATTCCAACTGTAACTGTTTTTCTTTATTCCCATAAAAATAAATTATATTATTTATCACATCGGCTCTTACAACTTCATCACTCGTATATAACATAACTTCACGTGTATTTTTCTTTCCGAAATAATCTAGATGAACTTCTACTACCTTATCACTATATTTAGCAATATAAACCGATATATCCTCACTTGTTATCTCTAATTGTGAACATTTTTGCTGTATATTAAATACTTGAAGAGGCTGCCCAAAAATGTACCTTATATAATCCCATTCATGGATAAGGTCCAGACTTACGCCTCCTCCCTGTTCTTCATAAGCACTATAAGTTTTTCTATAATCCACCCCTTTTCTCCAATTAGGCAGATAAGATGAGCAGATAGCTCTTACCGAAAATACAGAATGTTCCTTGACAAATTCCTTTACATATCGGATAACTGGATGATACCTAAGAGGGCATGCCACATAATATACTGTATCAGACTTATATTTAAGCTTTTCTTTATTAATCTGTATCGTGTGAAATACAGGTTTTTCTAGAAAGATATGCTTTGTTTTATCTATTACTTGTACTAAAGTCTCATAATGCATAAATGTAGGATTTGTAATAAATATAATATCATAATCACTTGGAATGATTTCAAAATCAAAGTAGCATCTATTTACTAACTGCTGAATTTCACTCTCAAGTGGGGTTTCACTACTTCTCACGGCATCTATCGTAAATTTTATATTTCTTTCATTTAAAATGCATACTAAATTTCTAATATGCCTCTTGCCTATTGAGCCTAGTCCTATAAAACAGATTTTCATTACTATACTCCTATACTATTTTTCTATGGCATCTATAATCTTTAAAATTTCTTTATCTTTCTCAAAGGTATATATGAGTGGTACTCCCTTTCGAAGAACATTCATAAAGTGTTTAATTTCATCTGCATATGCATTCTCAATAATATTAGCACTATAGTTATCATTTTTATCTATTTCTTCATAAGTAGTTACCCTTTTAACTTCTTTTTCATGAATATCATACTCTGTTAACGTTTGAGGTGTTCCTTCCCAAACTACATGTATCTCCTCACCTACAATCTCAATCCTTCTTACAGGATTTCTAGATACAACGTCCAACATCAAAACCCCTTTATGTCCAGTTTCATGCATCAAATTTACAATATAATTATCATTATAATCTATATCTAAATCGCTCATTTTACTTTTTTGTACAGTCATACTTATTAGATTTCCAAAAGTATTGATGATCCATGGCAATTCGATAGCAAATAATTCTCTGCAACCATTTGTTCTCTTATTACTTACGAAGAAATCCTTAAAATGCTCCCAAGGATGCCAATCTGGTAAATATTGTCCTACATGGTAGATATAATTTATAGGCTTTTGATGATCTTTTACTTTAGTGTTAATATATTGTATTTCTTTTCTATAAAGCATAGTAGAAGAGAGAAAAAGTGTACATTCTTTTTCTCTTGCCTTTTGAATAAGTTTATCATAATCATCCGCAATAACATTAATTTCAGTAAATACATTTAAATGATATTCTAGGCATGTATCTATTATTAGCGCATGAGAAATAGGTGAGGTACAAATAAAAGCTGCATCATATTTATACTGATTACAACACTCCACTATATTGTCACTAGTATCTATATCAAATTGCACCTTAACTTGTTCTCTCCTTTTCTCATTTACATCTATTCCTGTTATTTGTACATCTGAATAGAGTTGCTTTAATAAGCTAATTCTTCTTTTCCCCATGGAGCCTAGCCCAATTACCATAACCTTCATCTTTCTATCACCTCTCATAATCATAGAATCCCTTTTTAAGCGTAATTATCTGATTAGATAAGCTTTGCTTTATTACCTCTAGTATTCTCTCACTGGTACCTTCTTGCTCATATGGATTATTACAATACTTTATTTCTTCTCTGAACTGGTCTGATAACCCTAACCGAATGGCCTTTAATATATCCTTCTTATTATCCTTACAATTTATAACTGATTGAGGCATTACTCTTCCTTTTTGCCTATCCCCTATATTAACTGTAGGTATCCCAAAGGAAGGTGTTTCTATAATACCACTTGATGAATTCCCAATTACCATACAACTATATCGCATAGCACTTAAATAATTTTGTTGTCCCATAGATACAAAGGCTCTGCATCTTTTAGAATGCTTTTCTGCATATTGATCTATCATTTGATTAATAATTCTTCCATCTGCATCAGCATTGGCTTTTGTAAAAATGATATTTAATTGCTTTTCTTCTTCAAGTGCAGCTAATAAATTATTAAACTGCTCCCTTGCTGTTGCCTTTTCTAATGTGACTGGGTGAAAGGTTACTAATGCCACTGGTTTGTCAAAATTAAAATTGATTCTATCTTCTAATTGCTCTTTTGTATAAAGGTCTATATTTCTTATGTTCTCTATGCCAATTGCACCAACATTAAATACTCTTTCTGGATGTTCACCTAATTGTATTACTCTATTTCTATATATTTCGGTACTTGTAAAATGTAAATAGCTCATTTTAGTTATACTGTGCCTAATAGCATCATCTACTGCCCCTTCGGTCTTTTCCCCTCCATGTATGTGGGCAATCGGTATTCTACTAATCATAGCTGCAATAACTGCAGCCAAAGTTTCATATCTGTCACCTAATACTACAATAATATCTGGTTTTTGCCTCATATAAGCTTCTGAAAAGCTCATAATCCCTAATCCTATAGATTTATTCACTCCTATAGCCGTATCAGAACTTAATAATGTTTCTATCTTCTCCGTAATATAATAACCATCTTCCTCAATCTGTTTATACGTTAAACCAAATTCTGGAGATAAATGCATTCCTGTTACATATAACTGTAGCTCTAATGCATCATCTTTGATGATTTTATTAATTAATGGCTTCAAAAGCCCATATTCCGCTCTTGTACCTGTTATAATCCCTACTTTTTTTATCATTGTATCAACTCATCTTTTTTATAGTCTTTATCTGCCATTTGGCCTATTATTTGATTCCACTTCATTGGGCTTATACCATTTCCTGGTCTTTTAGTTGTCAAGTTATCTTCCGTATACATTTCGCCTCTCATGATATCTTTAGCTGCTACTATACTTTTTCTTGCAACTTCTATATTTTTTAATTCAGACCTAGTTGCACGTTTTACACCGTCTCCGAGCGCTCTTTCTATATTTCTTATACACCTGACCATTTCAGCAAGTTCCTTGCACTCAAGACTGGCTTTATGGTCTGGTCCTTCCATATTTTTATCTAGTGTAAAATGCTTTTCTATGATAGTCGCTCCCATAGCAACTGCTGCTATTGGAACCTCTATTCCTAATGTATGATCTGAATAACCTATTTTTATATTTAATTCCTTTTTGATAGTTTGCATTGCTTCTAAATTAACATCCTCCATAGGTGTTGGATATTCTGTATTACAATGTAAGACTGTTATATCATCTGTTCCTTCTTGCCTCAGTACCTGAATAGCATCTTCAATTTCATTTAAATCACTCATTCCTGTAGAAAGAATAACCTTCTTCTTTAAGCTACCTATCTTTTTTAAATAGGGTAAATTTGTTATTTCACCAGAGGGTATTTTAAAGATATTTATTCCTAGTTGTGCTAAAAGATCAATACTTTCTATGTCAAAGGGCGTAGACAAAAACTGTATCCCCTTGTATTTACAGTATTCCATTAATTCTATATGCATCTCATAGTCTAATTCTAACCTTTTTAGCATCTCATATTGTGACTCTATCTTTGTGGTCTGCTTAGCTTGATATGCCGCCTTATTAGCCATCTTTGTTACTAACTTTTCAGCACTAAAAGTCTGAAATTTTATAGCATCCACCTTTGCTTCAACTGCACCGTCAATTAATGCTTTTGCAATATTTATATCTCCATTATGATTAACCCCAGCTTCTGCAATTATATATACTTTTTCCATACTCCAACCTCCTTACATGGATTGCCATATCCTTTCATATTATCCCTTATATCCTGTAGAACAACGCTTCCTGCACCTATTAATACTTGATTTCCAATATTAATATACTGAAGGACTGTTGAGTTTGTCCCTATATGAGAATCGTTACCTACTTTCACACCACCACTAAGTACAGTCCCTGGGGATACATGTACAAAATCTCCTATTAAGCAATCATGCTCTACTATAGCTCCTGTGTTAATAATGGTTTGGCTCCCTATTATACTTCCTGCATTAATAACTGTCCTTTTTGCAAAAAAATTACCTATTCCTAACTCTATATCAGCTGCAATAACTGCACTCTTATCTATAATGTTTGGAAAGTCAAACCCAATCTCCCTAGCTTTATTAAATAGCTTTTTTCTTATATCAACATTTCCAATACTACCTATTGTTATAAATGCAAATCTCACTCCTTGCTTATATAACATAGGTAGCTCATCATCTGTTCCTATTATAGGAATACCCATTATATTTTGCCCTACTTTTTCTAAGTTATCTAAAATACCTATGATATTCCATTCCCCTTCACTCTTTATGCTATCAATAACACTTTTAGCATGTCCTCCACCACCAATAAGTACTATAGACTCCACCATCTTCTTCCTTTCTATAGCTCAAACTTTTTAGACATGTTTTCCATTTGTTTAATTTCACCCATATCCATCCAACTATTTTCTGTCACAGGATAAATCCCTACTTTTTCTCCCTTTTTAATATACATATTAATTAAATCTGTAATATGAAAAAATTCATTTTCAGGGATGTCCTTTAATATCTCTGACTCTAAAACATAAAGTCCTGTGTTAACATGGAAGTTAAACTCCGGTTTCTCTAGCATCTGTTTTATACTTCCACCCTGTTCAATTTCTACTACTCCATATGGAATAACATAGTTTTTAAGGGAGGTTACCATTGTTATTTTGTAGCCATTCTCCTTATGATATTTTAAAATATCAGCATAATCAGCTTCAACTAAAATATCACAATTACTTACAAAGAAACTTCCTGCCAATGCATCTTTTAATAAGTATAAACTTCCACCTGTCCCTAAAAACTTTTCTTCTTCGATATATTTTATTCTATAATCATCTGCCTTATCTTCAAGATAGGCCTTTATCATATTTTTTTTATAATTAACTGTAATGTAGAATTCATTACAGTTAAATTCTTTGAACTGATTAATAATTCTTTCTATAATTGTTAAATCGCCAATAGGAATAAGTGGTTTAGGTAATACTTTAGTATAAGGATGCAAACGAGTTCCCTTTCCTCCTGCCATAATAACTACTGGACAATCTATATCCTCTGCAATTGTTTTTCTATCTTGTTTTTTAAAAATATCACTCAAAAATATTACATCTATTATTTTATGTTCTTTGTTAATAAGAGGAATTGCTTGCAATTGATGCTCTTTTAAGAGATTAACGGCATAAACACGTTGGTGCTCATACACATAAATAGGCTTTTTATTCATTATCTCTGTCACAGGGGCTGATAAGTCTCCATTCTTTAAAATCCACCGTCTAATATCTCCATCTGTTACAGCACCTACTAACAAGTCATCCTCTACAACAAATATTACTTTCTTAGCCCCTTTATCCAATTGTTTAATAGTATCAATAACAGTTTCATGTATTGATACGCAAAGCTCATTTAAATTAATCATTTTTCTTCTTCCCCACTAGCTTCTTAATGGCTGCAACTACCTCATAAACATCCTCTTGTGTTAAGTTTGTACTACAAGGAATATTGATAATACAGTTCCTATAAAAAGTTGCTGTCTGTATACAGTAGTACTCACAATCTATGTAAGGTTTTTGTTCATGAATAAGCCCCCATATAGGTCTTGTTTGAATACTACTTTTTTGAAGTTCTTGAATAAACCAATCTCTATCTATATCTTTATTAATACATAAAGAATAGAACCAGTAATTTGCTCTAATTTCTTTCTTAAAATCAAGCATTTCAACTTCTTTAACTTCCTTAAGTAGTTCTTTATATAATTTATAATTTTGTTTTTTAATTTCTATAAAGTTTTCTAATTGCTCTAACTGAGCCACACCTACGGCCGCTTGTAAGTTAGTCATTCTATAATTATACCCTATTTCATGATGCTCATAATAAACAGAGTCATCCTTTGCTTGGGTGGATAAATATTTTGCTCGTTGCAAAAGATTCCCCTCCTTAGCTACTAGCATTCCTCCTCCCCCTGTTGTAATAATCTTATTTCCATTGAAAGAATATACCCCAAAATCCCCAATTGTCCCCAAGTGCTGATTCTTATACACGCCCTCTTTATAGTAGGTACCTAATGCTTCCGTAGCATCTTCTATAACCTTTAAATTATATTGCCCTGCTATATTCATGATTGTTTCCATATCAGCAGCATTTCCAAAAATATGTACCACTACAATAGCTTTAATATAACGCTTTGTTTTTTTGTGTGTAAGTACTTGTCCATTATATAAACATTCTTCTGCTATAAAGCGCATAAGCTTATGGGGATCCATAGTAAGACTATCATCACAATCCATAAATATAGGCTCTGCCCCTAAATATCTAACAGGATTAACTGCTGCGATAAAAGTTAGTGTAGGCACAATAACCGCATCATTATTACTTACTCCGCTTAATTTCAAAGCTAAATGTAGTCCTGCAGTACCACTCTGACATGCTACTGCATCTGTTATATGTAAATACTGGGCTATATTCTTCTCTAGAGAATCTATATATGCCCCACCTGTAGAAACCCATTCTTGTTCTATAGCATCAATAATATACTTTTTTTCATTTCCTTTTAAATTTGGTACAGAAAGTGGTATATACTTTTTCATCCTATGCCTCTTATCATATTCTCTTATTTATTATTTAAAACTTGGTACTCTCTTAAAACTTTATTCCATTCATCTAACTTATCTTTTAATTCAAACTCTATAATATCTGCTAATAATACGTAATCCTGATTTTCCATCGCTTCAAACATCTCTTTAATGATCCCATTAATTTCAGTAATATTAATATGCTCCTGATCCACCGTACTATGTAATACATCTATAATCTGACCTAGTCTTTGACAAATATTATCTATATGCTGATAGCCTAACTGAACTTCACCATTTCTTAAGTATTCGATTGACCTGCTAATAATGCCTACTGTTCCCTCTATATATTGCATCACGTCTTCTATTACTTGTAGCTTTTCTCTTTCCATTATTTCATCTCCTATTTTCCATATTCTTCTATAAGTCTCATGATCTCACCACAAGTATCTACAATATTACTATACACAGCGTAGCAATGTCGTGCTACCCTAAGTCCTTTATCATACTCATTCTCATGAATACCTTCTTTTTGTTCAATATTACTATTTCTTAGTATTTCATATCTATCAAATATTTTCTTCGTGAAGTTAATTAATTGCCCATCTTTCTTTAGGTACTCATCTACTTCATCCATTATGCACACAAGCTTATTAATCTCTTTAATTCTTTTCCCATAATAAACTTTATATTCCTTTTCTAATTCCTCACTTGCTTTTTTTGCCCTTACTGATTCTTTTTTTACTCTTTTTAATAGTTCATTTACTTGTGCTAAATTACTATCTACATTAATATCTTTATTAAGCTTACTATTATACTGCTGGATATCTGGTTTGATAATATCCTTATAGCGCTTCACTACATTACTAAAAGATTCATTATATGCTCCTTCAATTTTAGCTCCGCCTTCTGTTGCATTTATATATGTAGTACTCTCATCTTTTTTTATAAAGGCCTCAAGCCATCTTAAAAATGAAATAAGATCATAGGATGACCATACTTTATCCCCATAATAACCTTCGATTTCAATAAGTTCTAAATCCTGACTTTGTGCATCATTACTTGCACTGCTATCCATTTGTTGATTTGAACAAACTTCTGCATGAATTTTCATATCTGTATATGCACAATCTTGACCAATAAATATAATTGGATTACACCCCATATACTGCGCTACACTTGTGCATAGAGTAGCTACCGAGCCCCCCATAGCTATTCCTCCAGTTACATTTACCCCCAATAAATCCTCTACGCCCGAAAAAGTATTTACAAAATACTTCTTTCCCTTATGCGCTGCTATCACTTTATGATTACATTGATCCGTTACAATCATATCAATATGATTATCTGCATTATTACCTAATGTGCTATGTGTAATGTCTTCAGGATCTAATGCAGCTATAAAATCCGGCTTTATTCCCTGTGCTATTACAGGAGCAAGTGTTCTATTACCTACAAATATTATTCCTTTAAATTCTTTAATGAATTTTATATTTTTATTCAAGGAAGGCCCTCCTGAAACTACTAGAGCT
Source organism: Bacillota bacterium (assembly GCA_023393125.1). GTDB lineage: Bacteria > Bacillota > Clostridia > Lachnospirales > Cellulosilyticaceae > Cellulosilyticum. The sequence continues at coordinate 37,371 of JAEWMQ010000095.1, read as the reverse complement.
GGCACATCCTTTAATTGTCCTTTTAATATTGATAAGTCATAGCCTTTACAAATCTCATATCTATTTTGAATAATATTTTTTGTAAATAAATTAGCATATTTTAAAGCCGTATTTCTATCTACTACTTTATACATGATAACTTCTTCTAATATGCTTTTTATATTATTATAATATTCACTATAATACTCTAAATACTTCTTCACGGGTACTATTTTTATATTACTTAATTCTGCACTTGGTATAAGCTGTTTTATCTTTTCTTTTAAATCACTAAAATTTTCTCCACTTATAAAGTGTACATTTTCTTTATTTCTTAGTTTTTCATTTTCCTCATATTTCATTTGTGCTTCTAGTAGTTTTTCATTAGGTTCTATAACTATAATTTTCAATTCTTGTGCTACATTTTCTAAAAGCTCCTTTACCATATAACCTAAAGCAAAACCTAATATAATCCATATTGTTTGCTTATTACCTCTTTCTTCACCCAATTGACTTATGGCATCGCTTTTAGGTTGATATTTACTTAAAACATATTGCTTTGCAAAAGTATTCTCAAAAAAAATAGTATGGTGAGCTTCTCTTTTAGATAACTCAATTTCAAATACTACCTCATCTTGTTTATTCATATTATTTCCTTTCTAGGTAAATCTATTATAGAAAGAGTTGTCTACCATAAACTAGTAAACAACTTTTTCTTGGATAGTATGACCTATTAAGCTACTTTCATCAGTTCTTGCCAAAGATTCCTAAATTCAGTAATTAGATTCTTGGCTTCTAAAATACCTTCTCTATCCTTTTGAATATTAGCTTTGACTAGTATTTCTTTAATATAAGTATATAGTTGATCTATTGACTTTGAAACTTCTATATTATGATCTAATGCAAGTTGTAGTTCTGTAATAATATCTTGGGCTCTAATCAAAGCATTATGTTGTTTTTGATAATTTCCTTCATCGTAGCCTTCTAATGCAAGATTACAGAACTTAATCGCACCATTGTATAGCATTAATATTAATTCTTTGGGACTTGCTGTCATTATTGAATTTTGTTGATATTTTTGATATCCACCCGTTACCATAGGTGACCTCCTTTATTGTACTAACTATTGCCCTAGCATACTAGTGAAGTATGATTGTTGACTATTTAATTGACTCATTGCTTTTTCCATAGCGGTAAATTTCTTGTATAAAGCTGTTTCTTTTGCAGTATATTGTTGATTTAGAGTATATATTTTCTCTGCCGTTGTCTTTAATTCTTCTGTCATAAGTTTATCATTATAATAGGATCCAAAACTTCTAAACTCTGAAGACTTTGATAAAGTTTTAAAATTGTCACTTATTTTATAAAAGATTCCTTGTGAAGAGTGCATATATTGCTGTTTTTCATTGCTCGTTAAAGCATTATATTCTTTGGTTGCCACTTCAGCATTATCAATATTATTTTTCTTCATGTACTCTTCTATTGCAATAGAACTATCTCCTCCACCAGTAAATAAGTTCATTACTTCATCTGGCTTATCTTCCATTGCTTTTTTAAAAGCTTCCTCATCAAAATATAACTTTCCGTTTTCTCTCCAATTACCTGTTGTAATACCTACAGAATCTAGCGTCTTATATTTTTCATTTCCCTTAACAACTCCAGCAAAAGTATTACGCATACTTTCACTTACTTGTCTCAGCTCAGAGCTTCTATAAAATAAACCTTCTTTTATATACTTTTCAATTTTCTCAGCATTAGCCTCAGAAGTACTTTCTTTCTCTTCATCTGTAAGAGGCTGATATTCACTCTTTGTTTTCGTTGTAAGTTTGGTGTTAATGTCTTCTATGAGTTTATTATATTCACTTACAAATTCTTTCATAAATGAAACTATCCCATCAGTATTAGGTGTTCCCTGAATACTAATAGCTTCACTAGTTGTTGCTTTAAATGTCATTTCAATGCCATTTATATTTACAGTATTTGATTCAGATTCAAAATATAACTTTGATGGGTCTGTACTGTCTGGCTTATTTCCCATACCATTATAAGTATATAAGGCATTTTTACCAGACGTTGTGTCTACAGTACCTTGTTGAACTAAACCTAATGCCCCTAATAACTTATTACTTGCCTCATCTGTCCCTGTAATCTTAGTTTGTGAATTTGCCCCTGTAATAGTTGAATTAACAAAAAATTGCTGATTTTTACTATCATAATTAATTGAGAGATTACTGTCTGCACTTTTCATTTTACGTATCATATCATTGATTGTATCTGTTGTTTTAAGTGTTACTTCCTTACCATTAACTTCTATTATCTGATCAGAAGTAAATAACAGATTACCCTCACTCGTTAAATTACCTAACGTAGTACTTCCATCTAATTTATCTTTTCTAAGTTGTGACCCTTGTACTTCTTTTCCGGCCTCAAGTGTAACTGTGTTTGAAGAACCCAAACCAAGCTTACTTAAAAGGTCCTTATCCCCACTCCAAGTATCAGGGTTATTATCTGTATCATTGTCTATTACTTTAATTTCTAAATTACTAGTTGAATTAGACTTTAATTTAAGTTGGTTATTTGAAATACTTAATTCTATCCCTTCAGCATTTAATGTATCCTTTAAGTCTGCTAAAGAACTATTAGGATTAATTTCGACCTCCTTTATTGATTGAGAATCTTTAGATTCTATTCTTAGTTTAGTTATTTCATTTATACCAAAATCACTTAATTTGGTACTCTCATCTATCGGTTTTACACTGGCGGTAGCACCTTTTGTTACCATATATGCACTGGTTGCTAATTGCTTAATTTCAACCTTGTGTATACCACTTGCAATATTACTATTCTCACTTATACTTATGGCATTATCATTGGATGTGGTTATTTTATTCTTAACAAAAGTAGTTTGAAGCTTTAATTTGTCGATATACTTTTCATTAAAAGAATTAATCTTAGTATTCATTTCTTTCCATGCTTCTTGTTTCCAGTTATAGAGTTGTTGCTGTCTTGTTTGTTTATCAATCTTATTTTGCTGAGTTAAAAGCATAGCCTTTACTAATGCCTCTGTATCCATTCCGGATGATAATCCGGTAAATCTAATAGTATTTGATCCCATATCTTCTCCTCCTACCTTGTTTCATCTATAAATAGTCCTGATGCTTCACACATACTTGCTACCATGTCTAATATTTTTTCTGAAGGAAATTCTTTTATCACTTCTTGAGTAGCTTTATCTATTACCTTGATCATAATTTGTTTTGTTTCTTCATGCATTGAAAACTTAAACTCTTTGTTATTTCCAAATATCTTTTTATTAGCATTCTCCATATCTTTTATTGAAGTATTTCCAGTATTATTTTCTAGGTCGGTCTTTCTCTTTTCTAGTTGAGCTTGCTGCGTATCTTTCTTTAAAAATTGGTCTGTTTCACGAATGCCGTTAGCACCATTTTCTTTTTGTGAGACTATTTTATTAAGTTCCATTTTTAAATTAGTAGCTTGTACACTCAAGGTTATTCCTCCTATTTAGTTATACTCTTTATACTATAAAACTTCATCTACTTTTATATCGGCTAAATCCGTATTTCTTTTATAGGAATCACAAAAAAAGATAGGCTAAGAGTATCCTTAGCCTATCTTTTTTTAAAATTAATATTATTGTAATAATGAAAGGACTTGATTTGGTTTTGCATTTGCTTGAGCAAGCATTGATTGTGTAGCTTGAGAAAGAACGTTTGTTCTTGTGAATTCCATCATTTCTTTAGCCATATCTGTATCACGAATACGAGATTCTGCTGCTTGTAAGTTTTCTGATGAATTATCTACACTAGAAATTGTATGTTCAAGTCTGTTTTGAACTGCACCAAGTTTTGCTCTAAACCCTGAAACACTGTTGATAGCTGAATCAATTGTAGCAATAGATGACTCAGCATCGCTTGCTGATGATAAAGATAATCCACTAACACCTAAAGCAGATGCTGCCATTGATTGCATGCTAATAGTAATTTTTTGAGATCCATTAGCTCCAACTTGGAAATCTACAGTAGTTGTACTACCATTAACTAATTTCATTTTATTGAACTCAGTTTTTCCAGCAAGTTCAGTAATTTCTTGTGTAAGTTGGTCTACTTCAGCTTGGATATTAGCGCGGTCTGTTGATACATAAGTACCATTTGCTGATTGTACAGCTAATGTTCTTAAACGTTGTAACATGCTGTGTGTTTCATCAAGTGCACCTTCAGCTGTTTGAATAAGAGAAATACCATCTTGAGCATTTCTAGAAGCTTGATTAAGACCACTTACTTGGCCTCTCATTTTTTCTGAAATAGCAAGACCAGCTGCATCATCACCAGCACGGTTAATTCTTAAGCCTGATGATAATTTTTCTGTAGCTTTACCTTGAGCTGTAGATGTTTTGTACATTTGTCTTTGTGAATTGATTGCTGCCATATTGTGGTTTATTATCATAATAAATCCTCCTTGAATTTTAATGGGCATCCATGCCCTAGATTTAAAGCAGTTAGACATTGTCCTATGCTTTTACAATATATATATCGGCTGTTTTTAAACAACCTTAATAGTATTTAGAAAAAAATTTTATTTCATAAACATTCTTTCTAGTTCTTTTATACTCATCTTATTTGTTTGAGTAGCTTCTTGATTATTTCTCCTTATATTTTCATATACTTCTTCTCTATATACATTAACTTCCTTTGGGGCTGATATGCCAAGTTTCACCTTGTCTCCTTGAATATCTAATATTTTTATTTCAATGCCACCATCAATAATAATAGCTTCATCTTTTTTTCTGGTCAGTGCTAGCATATTTTTAGCCCCTTTCCTTTATAAGGTCAATTAGTCTATGTTTTGTTTTATACATTTTTTCTTCCGTAACCACTTGTAAACCCAATCGATTATTAATATGTATAAGAATAGGTCCTGCTAAGTTAAGGGTACTTTCTTCTAGAGGTGTTTTTAAACATACTATACTATAAATTGCAAAATTAGTATCTTCTCCTCCTCCTAGCTTTTCAAAATAATTTTCACTAATAATAGGTGCATAATCCTTTTTAAAAAAATATGGATCAACAATAGCGAAACAAATATTTCCATCTTCTAGCGATTGTAAATGCTTAAAAGGTCCTTGTTCTTCCGTCTCTATAATTCCAAATTTTCTTAATTCTTCAAATCCTGGAAGTCCATCATTAAAAGTAATAACTTTATCCTCTCTTATTTCGATACTGCCAAATATATGTGTATTAACTTTCATTTATTTTCCTTCTTTCTACTGTATAATATATCTTTATATTCCTCATTCTATTATACTTATACAAAAAAGAACCACCTATTTGCTAAAAATCTTTGCTATAGACAGTTCTTTTTTGCTTATAAATAATCCGCTAACGTATTCATAATAACCTTTGAAGTAGCTTGAAGAGCTGCTGTATAAGCTGCATACCTTGAATTAAACTCTACATAAACTTCCTCTACATCGATATCTTCTGTATTAGATAGTAATTCCTTATAATCTGCACTATTATCAGTTAATCGTTCTTCTACATAATCAAGTCTAGCCATTCTACTTCCTAAATCTGCTGCCTTAGTAGAAATATCTCCTAACACCTCATCTATTTCTTCAAGTTTATCGTTAAATAATGTATGTAAATCATCCATAGTAACCGTGCTACCATCTTCTAAAGACTTATTTACTGTTGTAATAATCTCTTCCATCATACCTAATAGTTCATTAAAAGTATCATCCATACCTAATGTATTTACATTTATAGTATTACCTGTACCTACCTCATATCTCATGTCTTGATCTGAAATCTGACCATACACCTCAGGATTCAAACTTCCTGCTGGTAATGTACTGCCTTTTTTTATTATAGAGTCTTTTGCAAGAGATGAACCTCCTGCTAGAGCAGTTCCATTAGTAACTTCTAAATCTCCATCGGCAGTATTAAATATAAGACTCCCCTCTACTACCTTTCCATCCTTAGTAGTCCCTGCGATTATATTTTTACCACTTAAAATAGTTTCTCCCTTTAAAGTTGTCGTTCCTTGAAGCGTTAGATTCCCACCTAAAATAGTCTTACCACCCAAGGTCATATCTTCACTTAAAGTTATATCTCCATTTAAAGTTGTTGTTCCGTTTAAAGTTGTTGTTCCTTTTAGGGTTGTTGTTCCTTTTAAAGTTGTTGTTCCTTTAACTACAGTATTGCCAGTTACAGTCATATCTCCACCTAGTGTAGCACCTTGCAAAGTAGCTCCGTTTGCACAAACAACAGAATCTATTAATTTAACTTCACCTTTAGTAGTAAAATCTCCTGCTAATACATATCTTGTATCACCTGCAGCCTTTAATTCATCTGCCTTCTCACGGGTAATAACTCCCATACTAACAGCATCCTCAATATCAACATCAGTTCCTGCTGAAAACCTACTACCAGCGCCAATAGTACTATCACTAGGAATACTCGTTCCATTTCCTAATACTGTTCCTTCTCCTAATGTAGTCCCACTATTTAATACTGTTCCTTCTCCTATTATAGTGCCACTACCTAAAACTGTTCCTTCTCCTATTATAGTGCCCTCTGGTGGCATAGTTCCTTCTCCAAGAATAGTCCCTGATCCTAGTGTTGTTCCCGTACTCAGTATAGTTCCGGCACCTATTTGGGTTTTATCCTGAAGAACGCTACCTCCTTTTAACTCTGTACCATCACCAAGAATAGTTCCTGAAACTAGACTACTTCCTACTGAAACAGTACTTCCATTCTCTAATTTTGTTTTACTAGATAAAGTCATGCTTTTGTTAGCAATGTTAATATCTTCTTCTACCACTTTATTCAACTTAAGAATAAGCTCCTCACTAGTCTTATATCCACTATAAATATATCGTCCACCATAAGTCACATTAGCTTCCTCTTGAAGTTGCTCCCAAAGCTGCATAATATCTGTCTTAATAACAGCCTTATCTTTTTCTTCCAATGTTCCTGTAGACGCTTGAACACATTTGGTTCTAATCTCTTGAAGAATCTTTGTCATATTATCCATAGATGTTTCCGTTACTTCCATCCATGACCTGGCTTCCTTGGCATTCTTTTGATATTGTTGGGTTTCAAGTACATTTACTTTTAGCTTAATAGCCCTACCAGCAATAATAGGGTCATCAGAAACTGTTTGTATTTTCTTACCGGTACTCATTTGTGCGAAGCTTTGATTTACTGCTGAAATATTTTTATATAAATTATTAATTGTATTATTTCTAATCATACCATTAGTAACACGCATATGTATCCCTCCTAGAAGTTACCTAATTTAAAAATAGTCGTTTCATAAATACCATCTATAGTGTTCATAATTTTAGCTGAAGCTTGATAAGCTTGTTGGTATTTAATAAGATTTGTAAACTCTTCTGTTAAATCTACTTGAGATACAGACAAGCGTTGGTTTTTAATAATACCGGTTACAGATTCTTGAGTTCCTTGATACATAAGTGATTCTTGGGCATTAATACCTAGTTCACTAAAGATAGAGGCCATATAATCTTTAGGATCACCCTCGGCGAACATCTTAGAATTATCCTTTTGATTAGATAGGGCTCTAAATAGGTCACCACCTGATTCTTCGTCAACCTCATAGGTAGACCTCATGTCATTTGCATTTTCATAAATTTCTTTTGAAATAGTAATATTAGCTGCTGTCATTTTGCTATAATCATTCCCTTCTAAATCTTCTCCAGTAGCGGGAATTCCTGCGCTATTTCCTGTGGAATAAGAAAACAACTTATATTTAGTAGTATATTTATTTTGAATAACTTCTAATTCATCAGATGTTCCTAATGCCAGGTCTATTTCATTTTTATCCTTATCATAACATTTAACAACTTTGCCTAATTCATCTTTTTCTATGTAAGCAACTTCCTTACCACCATAAGTCAAACCACCGGCAATAATGATAGCTCCATCTTTATCTTTACTATACTCTTCGTTCATAGTTTGGGCAAACTGTCTCACATAATCATCTAAACGACTAATATAGTAAGGTATACCATTATAAGTAACCTTTGAAGTTTCTGCTGTTCCTGCACCATCTCTAATATCAATGAGACCTTTTAATTCTCCCGAAAGATTAACATTTCCCATATCAAAAGATAAACCGTTCTGCCATATTACATCATATAAGCCATCTATATCTTCTGGGTTGTTTCGTTCTATCACCGCTAAAGTAGAAAGCTTGTTAGTGTCGTCTAATACCTTTTGGCTATTGTAACTCACCTCATACTGTATTGTTTCATATGTACTACCATCTGTTTTTGTACGGGTGACTATAGAACTTGTTACCGTTGCTTTTTTCGCCTCTAATCCCTTAATAATTTCATCCATTTCACTTTCTAGTTGAGAAAGCAAGGTCTTTTCTTCTAAACTGATAGATATACCTGATTTTACTTTATCATTAAGTTCATTATACTTTGCTAATTTACTAGCATTATCATTAATACTTTTCGCAGCTTCTCCTCTTACCTCTATGCCTAAAGAATTTAAGGTAAGATGATCCACAAAAGGTTGCCCTGCTATTTTTACAGAAAAGGTTTTTAGGGTTCTCCCTCCTACTACCTTTTCTTCTTCCTTTGTTTCTACATTAACAAGCTCTGATAATCTATCAATACAAGCATCTCTTTCATCTCTAAAGCTATTGGCATCATCACCATAAATTTCAGCTTGATAAATCTGGCTATTGAGATTCTGAATACGATTACCTAAAATATTGATTTCATCCACAGTTGCCTTAATTTCATAATTAAGATTTTGTTGATAACCTGTAAGTGCTGTAGATATATTAGAATAATATTTTCCAAAGCTAATAAGATTCTCCCTGACAGCCGTCTTTGCTGGTCCAGATGTAGGATCTTTACTTACCTCATCGAAAGCGTTAAATAAACTATTAAATACCTTTGTAAAACCAGCATCACTTGGTTCTCCAAAAGCGCCTTCAATAAGAGAATTTTGAGTAACCTTCACATTATATTCTCCAAGCTTTGGATTTTGTGTCCATAGTTTGAGATCTATATAAGAATCTCTTACTCTTGTTACATTCGTCGTCATAACACCTGTACCAGTCATGCCTACACCAAAACCACTTAACGGTGTATCTGCTTTTTGTCCTAAAACTTGTCTTGAATAACCTTCTGTGGAAGCGTTCGTAATATTATTGGAGGTCACATGGAGCCCTCTTTGCGCTGCAAACAATCCACTTAGTGCTACATTAAACTCGAAAAAAGCCATTGTTCCCCTCCTTTACATTTTATTAATAATGGTATCTAACATGCCATCTAGCATTGTAATCATACGAGCCGATGCATTATACGCATATTGGTACTTAAGCATATTGGCAAACTCCTCATCTTGTGAAACACCACCTATGGCTTGCCTTTCATTCTCAATGTTAAGAATGGCTGTTTGCTTAGACTTAGCTACTGCACTATAGTTACTACCATCTGTTCCTATATCAGTAACAAACTCTGAATAAAAGTCTGTAATGCTTACCTTCTTATAGTTAGGTACGCCTTTCTCACTTCTATCACTATACCATTCTCTTGACGTTCCCCACTCATTAAGGAACTCTGTAACCTTGCTACTATCACCTACATTGTTAGGATCGCCTTCTGGATTTACTGTACCAAGTTTATTATAGCCTCCATTAGCTAAAAGCTCTGGATTTACTTGAATATTCCCAGTAGTCATAGCTTTATATGCAACCTCATCATAGGCTGCTTGCGCTGCTTTCTTTTGCTCATCGGTAGCTGATGCGTCATTTAAAACTGTCTCCAAGTTTTCTTTAGCTACTTTATATTCCTGAGTAGGTATAATAGGTACAAAAACAGGTACCCCTGTTTCTCCTTGATGACTACCAATTCCAGTTCCATTAAAACAACTATTGACTGTTTCAACTAATACGTCTGTAAAATCACTAAGCATCTTTTGTATCTTAGGGATAATAAAACTATTACCTGATTCATCTACACTGAAATTATCATTAAAAGCAATATCTTTCCATTCAGTTTCCCCTGTTACATAGTTATTACCTCTGGAAATCAATAAGGCTTTTAGCTTACCTGTATCATTTCCTTTAACTGATGTAATAGTCTCATTAAAGTTGTAGACATCTCCATTTGTATCAGACCATACAGGTTTCCCAAATACACTCTTTGCCTCTGCTTCTTCTAAATTCATGGTAGCTATGAAAGGTCCATCTACAACTAGATGATTTTCAAATTTAACAACTACCTTGCTTCCAGCCTCTTCATGGTAAGTCACTTTACCATATTCAGAAAGCTCATCTAAAAGATTATTTCTTTGGTCTCTGTAATCATTAGCATTATCACCGCTTACTTCTGCTTTGCTAATAAGATTATTGTACTCTTGTATTCCTTTAATAATTTGATTAATTCGATTAACAGAACTTATTACTTCTTTATTGGTGTTGGTTTGAAATTGATCAAGAGAATTAGAGATATCATTGATTTTTTTAATCAGCACGTTAGCTGCAGAAATAAAACTTTGTCTTTCTTCCACACCGCTTGGGGTTGTATTAAGCTTTTGGGTTTGTGACCAAAAATTATTAAGTAATTTCGTAACACTTTCACCATAAGGCTCATCTAAAATAGCTTCTATTTCTTGAATAGTAGAATTTTGAGTCTGATAATAAGTTAAGACTGAATTCTCTGTTCTTAATCTTTTATCTGCTAGTTCATTTCTAATTTGTCTAATCTCATCTTGTGTAACACCTAAACCTACTTGTAAATATCTATTTCCACGATTACCTATCACTAAATAATCTGATTCTGATTGAAGAAGCTGTTGCCTCGTATAGCCTTCTGTATTCACATTAGACAAGTTATGTCCTGTTACTTGAAGTCCTTTTTGAGCAGCTGCCAAACCTGACACAGCTTTTGTTATACTTGAAATTGATGACATACGCATTCACCTCTACTGCTTTTTATCAAAAATACTTTGTTGTCTTTCCATGCTCATGTCTTCTCCCGGCCTACTATAGTTTCCGACATGGCTATAGCCTTTAGTACTACCGATTGCGTTAATTGTGAAGTCAACTAATTCTAAGGATTGATCAAGTAACACCTTATTAAGCTCACTTTGAGTTCTTAATTCACCTAATAACTTTCTAATCTCTCCTCGTAATAAGGCTAGCCTTTTCCCTGCTTCACTTTCAGCTCCTATTTTATCAATAATACGTGTTACTGTAATATCGTTATAATTCATTCCCGTTACAATAGCGATATCTTTCATTAAACTTTCTCTTTTTTTATCTAATACCCCTAGTCTACCTACGAACTGTTCTTCTGTTTTTACAACTTCATCTAAGAATTCTAGATTCTTATTCACAACAGCAGTTTCTGTATAGGTAGCTAATGTCTTTAAGCCGTCATAGCACTCTTTTTGTTCCTCTAAAACATCGATTAGCTCATATATTATACCTGCCATAGTTTATCCTATCCTTTAATATCAAATTGTGACATCATCTTTTTAGCGACTTCTTCTGATTTCACATTATAATTCCCTGATTTCATTTGTTCTTTAAGGCTCTCCACCTTATCTTTTCTAATCTCAGGTACTTCTAGGGCCATTTTATAAACACTGCCAAATTCTTTAGCTACACTAGATAATTCCACTTGATCTTTACTTGATACTGCACTACTTTTCTTAACTGGGGTTGTTTGTTGACTTTTATAAGCTTCATATACTCTGCTAATTGGATCTATTCTCATAGTCATCTCTCCCTTTCACATTATTTCTTCTGTATATTATATCGGTTCTTATTATCTCTTCATTAATATTATTTTTCAATCTATTCATTAAAATTGTATTACCTTAGTCTTTTATACAAAAAAGCTGCCTATTCCTAATGGCTCATTCATATCAAATGATTATCCAAAAGTCCTACGACAGCATTAAAATGCAACATGTTTATTTAGCGTCTAATAGAATCTGATTTTAAAAATCTCATCTTTTCTCTATCACTAGCAGGTGATTTATCTGACTTTGAAGCAGTTAAAGCCCTTTTAGCTTCATTTAGATGATTAGTTAGCTCACCTTTACAATTATTACAAAAACGTCCTGATGTAATTTTTCTTCCACACATCTCGCAGGTTAAGGTAATTTGTGAGTCTGGTGATACTTCTAAGCGACCTTGTCTTAAGAACTTTTCAATAAGCGTTACAGATACTTCTGTTTCTTCACTTACTACATGCATGCTTTCACCTGGATTTTCTCTTAAATATTTCTTAACCTTTTGGAACATATCTTCTTCTAACTGTTTACAATTTGGACAAATCTCTGGTCCAGTAATATACTGGAATATCTTTTTACAATTTTTACATACTTTAACTTCCATCTAAGCCCCTCCTATTTTTACCCGCCAATGCATACCACTAGTAAATAAAACTCCGCATCCTTCATGGCATACTCTTGCTCTAGGATTCTTATACATTCTTTTGCAGTGCTGCCTGTTGTATATATATCGTCAACAATTGCTACTCTCTTTAGCTGTGGTAACTTTAACTTTTTGTTAACAGCAATACTACCTCTCACATTTTTATATCTTTGCTCTTTAGCGCACTCAGCTTGAGGTCTTGTATCTCTCGTTCTAGTTAAACAATCATACACGGGAATCTGAGTCATCAAAGACATCTGCTTTGCTAGGTCCTTTGCTTGATTAAAACCTCTCTTCTTAGCCCTAGAAGGTGCTAAAGGAACTGGAATAAAACAGTCTAATTGCAGTATCTCTGGCGTTACTAAATCATTTACAAATAAATCAGCATAGCCTTTAGCATACTTCCTAATGCCTTGGTATTTCCATCTTAAAACAGATTTTCTATAGTTATCTCTATAAGGAAACAGACCAATAATTTGTTTAATTAAAGGTTCCTCTTCTATCCTACAGCATAAACAACCTTCTTCTCCAATTTTATACGGTCTACCACATCTACTACATAAATTCTCTTTTAACAAATGACTATAACATACATCACAAAGTAACTCCGTCGTTTCCGTATAAAGTAGCTTTCTACACACCATACATTTCTTAGGGTAAACGAGATTCTTTAATTGACTTAGGAATTTTCCCATTCCTATCCTCCTCTATCCCCCCATTGTTTCAGTATATACTAAACATTAAAACATTCTTCACTTCTACTCTTTACTTTTCATTCTTAATTGCTCTTACAGCATAACTGCAAGGTGCTTCGCCAGACTCGAATAACGTTCTATTTCTTTATTGTTATCCACCATACGCTGCATAGCTTCTGTAAGCCCTACACCTACCACCATTTTCTTAGCACGAGTTACCGCTGTATATAATAAATTCCTGTTAAGTAGCATAGGTGGTCCACTATGAATAGGTAAAATCACCACAGGATACTCGCTCCCTTGAGACTTATGAATAGTAATAGCATACGCTAGTTCTAGTTCATCCAATTGATTAAATTCATATTCTACCACTTTTAAATCATCAAAGGTAACTACTAGCACTTCAGCCTCTTCTTTAATGCTGGTAATAATACCACAGTCTCCATTGAAAACACCTGTGCCTTCATCTATAGGCATGCCACTTTTACCTAGTATCTTCCAAGGTGTATTATAATTATTTTTAATCTGCATCACCTTATCGCCTTCTCTAAATAAAGTGCCTCTATATTCTTTTTCAGGTTTCAACTCATGATGTGGATTTAGGGCTTCTTGAATCGCTTTGTTAAGCTCATTTACACCCACAGTACCTTTTCGCATAGGTGCTAAAATCTGAATATCTTTCAAGCTATCAAACCCTTGGTATTTAGGTAGTCTAGTTGTAACAAGCTCTATAATTGTCTCTTTTACCTCTTCTTGTATACTGCGTTTCATAAAGAAGAAATCTGTTCCTTTCTCATTGCATACAGGGTATTCCCCCTTATTAATACGGTGAGCATTCATAACGATGGCACTTTGAGAGGCTTGTCTAAAGATCTGTACTAGCCTTACAGTTGCAATTCTGCCGCTCTTTATAATATCCTTTAAAACATTTCCCGCTCCTACAGATGGTAATTGATCTGCATCTCCAATGAGTACCAAGCGCTGTCCTTCTACTACAGCTTTCATCAGTGCATGCATCAAGGTAATATCTACCATAGACATCTCATCTACTACAATAACATCTGCCTCCAAAGGATTTTCTTCATTACGGCTAAACATCTGCTTATTTGCATCTTCTCTCATATAGTTAATTTCTAAGAGTCTATGAATGGTCTGAGCTTCCATACCTGTCGCTTCACTCATACGTTTAGCCGCTCTTCCAGTAGGCGCAGCTAGTAATACGTCTTCGCCAGCCTTTTCTAACATGTGTAAAATAGCATTAATAGTCGTCGTCTTTCCTGTTCCAGGTCCACCTGTAATTACCGTTACACCTTGGGTTAATACTTGTCTAACAGCTTCTTTTTGCTCTTCTACTAATTCAATTTTAAGTTCTTTTTGGGTACTAATGAGTTCCTTTTCTACATCTAAATGACTGTCTGCTTGATATAAGGCAGCTAAGTCAATGAGCCTTCTAGCCACAGCCTGCTCACTATAATACAAATAAGATAGAAATATACAAGGTACTTCATCGTAGTTTTTAATAATGATTTGTTTAGATAAAGTAAGCTCTAAAAGTGCATTTTCAATTAAGGGATGTTCATATTCATCTGCTTGTGCATACTCATTATATTCATTGGGTAGTAATAGCTTCATAGCTTCTTCTAACAATTTATTTCTAGGAATATAGGTGTGTCCATTAGAAGAAAAACTATTAAGTACATATAAAATTCCTGTTTTGATGCGATGAGGGTCATCTCTTGCTATCCCCACCTTATAGGCGATTTCATCAGCTTTTTTAAAACCAATTCCAAATATATCATCCACTAAACGATAGGGGGTATTTTTTACTACTTCTGTCGTTTGGTCTTTATACTGTTTATAAATCTTAATAGCATAAGTAGGTGTAATGCCGTACTCTTGTAAAAACAACATCGCACGTCTTAATTCATATTGGGTATGAAAGATTTCTCCTATTTCCTGTGCCTTCTTCTCACTAATACCACTTACCTGTGCAAGTACAAGTGGTTCTTCTTCAATAATTCTAAAGGTATCCAGTCCAAAATGCTTCACAATTTTCTTAGCCGTTTTAGCACCTATGCCCTTAATTACACCAGAAGCTAAATATTTTTCCATCCCTTGTACTGTCTTAGGCATACTTCTCTCTAGCATCTCTACTTTAATTTGCCTTCCATAAATAGGATGAGTACTCCAGCTTCCTACAATTCTTACTTCTTCTCCAGCATAAATCCCCGCCATTTCTCCAACACAAGAAAGCTCTTCCCCCTCGTACTCTATAGTACAAACAGTATAGCCATTTTCTGCATTTTGATAAATGATATCTTCTATTGTCGCTTCTAAAACTACTTGTTCGCTCAATTCCTTCACCACTTTGCTTTCTCTTATCCATTATCTTGTCCACAACTTTATTTAAAAAGTATAACATATCCACATTTAGGTCACAATGGCTTACTGCTTTATGCAGATTATTGCCCATCTTCTTTTAAGTCATACTTAAGATGCTTAAGCATTAATACCAATTGAAATTTGAATAATGAGGCGTAAAGCAAAGTCCCACTATGTAGTCCGGCTAGTGTACTTGCTTACAGCTGCTGTCTCACTCCGCTAAGAAACTCTAAATTCGTAATCCTTATGAACGGGTGAAAACTCGCTTCGCTCAAACACTCACCCTAAAACCCATAAGGATTACTTCATTAAGAGTTTCTAAGCTCTGTTCCAAGGCATCTTTCAGCAAGTCCACTAGTCTCCCTACATAGCTACTATTTTGCAAAGACCAAACTATTAATAAACTTTACACATTATTGCCTAAAAAATAAGAACTGCTAAGCTTACCTCCAAGGCACCCTACATCAATCCTCATACTCTACTAACACGGCTACTACTTGGAAAAAACAAACTATCAAGAAACTCTACACGTTATTATTAGTAAGGAAAAGCTTGATATGTTATGCGCTTAATAACGTTTGGTAGAAATGGGAGGGGAAGGGCTATCTGGAAGGGTGACTTGGGAGGATTTTTTAGAGGTACTTGGCGAACGTTTTGGATGGGTTTTAGCACGAGTGTTTGAGCCTGCGAGTTTTCGTGCGTTCATCCAAATAAGTGAGCCTAGTGCCTCAAAAAATTTGAACCGGAACACTGGAAGATAGGCCTTCCCCTCCCATTTCCTCCCACAAGCCTTTTTTTCATAAACGCCCCTACAAATTTCAATTTATCGAGCTAAGTATTTCTATATAACAAAAACAGGAGCCATGTACTTCATAGCTCCTGTTCTTGTTATAACATTTATTATTTTACAATCTCACATACCAATCCAAGCTCAGCTAACTGCTCAACTGTGACATATGATACGCCTTTTTTAACAATACTTTTAACTGGATAATTGTTTAACTCTTTAATATAAGTTGTTTTTGTTTTATTATCATAACCTACTGTAAGATTAACTTTAGCTAAAGTAGCTTTAAGTGGCACATAAGTTACCCCTTTTTCAACGATGCAGTCTTTTTTTGCTACTTCAATAACTTGACTAGGTGTTGCTAAAGCCATAAGGTCTTCCATTGTATAGGTTTTTACACTTGTTGGGAAAGTAATAGCTTTTTTAGCTACTTTCTTTACTTCTGACTTTTCAGCCACGCTAATATCTATTTTTTCCTTCTCTACTGTTAATTTAATATTTGCTGCAATGTCTGCTAAGTAACTATCTTTATCAAATGTATAACTTGCTTTTGCAGTACTTCCTGCTACCATAGGTTTAACCATAGCTTTTGTTTCTGGTCCATAAACAGTTTTTACTTGTGCAAGAACTTCTTTAATTTGCTCATCTGTAAGACCCATAGCCTTATAAGTTTCTGTTAAAACAGCTGACTGTGAATCAACAGCTTCATTACAAAGATCGAAGAATGCATCTACTAATTGAGATTCTTTAAGCTCAATCGTATAAGTTTTATCTTTTTTAGTAACTGGTACATCTACTTTAGAATTAGCATAGATATCAAAATTTTGGCTTGATAACTGAGTTAATTGCTCTTTAGTCATTCCTGACATTTCCATTGCACTTGTTAAATCAAGAGCTATGTAGTCTTTGCTTACGTCTACTAATGTCGCTGGATCAACACCAATCATAGCGGCTACATCTTTAACAACACCTGTACTTACATAGAATTTCATACCATCCATATAGAACTTAATAGGTGAAAGCTTAAATGGTTCTTTTGTCACATCAAGTTTTTGACCCGCAAATTCTATACTCTTAATAGTCATAGTAGCTTCCATTTGTAAGTCTTTGCTATTAGAATAACTTACAATCTCTGCATTTGCTTTAAATGATTCCCCATCATAGGTAAAACCTAAATCTACATTACTCTTACTCTCCGTTGCTTCCCATGTAGAAACTGTTTTTAATTGATTAAGTAGTTCTACACCCTGAGCATTACAACCCACCATAGTAAGCATCATTACGAACGTTACTAATAAGGCTAATATTTTTTTCTTCATTACAAATCCCCTCCATAAAATGAATTGATTAAACATTTTTTATTTACAAACATTAATATATCACATTTAAGTTTTAATACCACTAGAATTTATGATTAATTTATAATTGTAATCTTACTGTAATATTATTCCTTATTCTCCTATATCTCTCTACTTAATATCTGTTATAAATAATGTACAAATTTTTTAGGGAAAAGTATTTCTCAGAACATATACTATAATGAGTAAAACAAACAGGTTTTACCACTTATCCAAAATCATAAGATAGATTAGGCCTTTCACGTGACTCTATCTTATGTGTCCCTCACTGGTAAATGGTCTGCCTCATAGTTCATATCCATAGTTAAGAGAATTGCCCTAAGGAAACAGAGGGACAGTTTCCAAAAGCAAATCTCTTAGGCTCCTCACTATGAACTAGCTCCTCACCTAGACCACTTATCAGTTTGGAATACTCCTCATGCAAATCAAGGCTTAAGCTATTCGTTACACAGCTTAGGCCTATTTGTGTACCCTATTTTATAAAATTTATATGGTATAAGCATTTTAAAAGTAGACACTCTTTTCTTTCATAAAAAAAACGTTGCTACCGCTTGGTAACAACGTCTTTTACTTTTATTTATTAGCTGCTGCTTTTAAAGCTTCAACCTTATCTGTTCTTTCCCATGGTAAATCTACATCGATTCGGCCAAAATGTCCATAAGCTGCTGTTTGTTTGTAAATAGGTCTTCTAAGATCTAACATCTTAATAATACCTGCTGGTCTAAGATCAAAGTTATTACGAACAAGTTCAACTAATGCCTCATCACTAATAGCACCTGTTCCATGTGTATTCACAAGTACTGATACTGGTTTTGCAACACCAATAGCATACGCAAGTTCAATCTCACATTTTTTAGCAAGACCTGCTGCCACAATGTTTTTAGCTACGTATCTAGCTGCATAAGCTGCTGAACGGTCTACTTTTGTTGGATCTTTTCCAGAGAAAGCTCCTCCACCGTGGCTTGCATAACCACCGTAAGTATCTACGATAATTTTACGTCCTGTGAGACCTGAATCTCCTACTGGTCCACCAATAACAAAGCGGCCTGTTGGATTAATAAAGTATTTTGTATTTGCATCTAATAAGTTTTCTGGAACAATTGGTTTAATAACATATTCCATAATATCTGCATGAATCTGTTCTTGTGTTACCTCTTCTGCATGTTGTGTTGAAACAACGATTGCATCAACTCTTACTGGTGTATCTCCATCATACTCAACAGTAACTTGTGTTTTACCATCTGGTCTAAGATAGTTTAAAGTACCATTCTTACGTACTTCTGATAAACGTTTTGACAATCTATGAGCAAGGGAAATAGGCATTGGCATAAGTTCTGGCGTTTCATCACAAGCAAATCCAAACATCATTCCTTGATCTCCAGCACCAATAGCTTCAATGGCATCATCAGTCATTTCACCTTTTCTAGCTTCTAAAGCTTTATCCACACCCATAGCAATATCAGCTGATTGTTCATCAAGCGCTACAATTACACCGCAAGAATGCCCATCGAAACCATACTCTGGCGCATTATAACCAATTTCATTAATTGTATCACGAACTGTTTTATTAATGTCTACATAGCAATTTGTTGTAATCTCTCCCATTACTAATACAAGGCCTGTTGTAAGTGCTGTTTCACAAGCAACTCTCGCATTTGGGTCTTGGGCATAAATAGCATCTAATACTGCATCTGAAATCTGGTCAGCAATTTTATCTGGATGCCCTTCTGTTACTGATTCTGAAGTAAATAATCTTTTTGCCATATCATAGCCTCCTTTTAATTTTGTGTAAGACTTGTTTCCCCTGGCTCTTCCTAATATAGAATATCCATACTAAAAAACCCCTCATTACAAAATGAGGGGCTAACATTCGCACAGTCATCCTCATCTTACGTAATAAATACGTGGGAATTGGCACCTTAGCTTATAACTAGGTTGCCGGGTTTCATAGGGCCCTGTCCCTCCACCTCTCTGGATAAGAATTCATTATTATATTTTCCATTTATTTTAACACTATTCATTATTATTGTCAATAAGAGGATTAATTACCTCTTATTTAGACTCATCGCTCATTTTCATTTGAGCTGCATATGTATTCGTCATTTGCTTGTACATCGCATCTGAAAGCCCAATGCCTCCTGCTTTAACCATTTCATCACATAAGTTATTGATATAGGTATCTTCAAACATGGATTCATAATCACCTTTAGCGATTAAACTATCTCCTGAAAGCATAGACGATTTCATTTGCTTAAACATCATACTGAGCATATAGCTTTCTAGCTCATCACATGCTTCTTTAAGCGCCTTATTATCTTGCTTTTCCATCGCTTCTGATAAAATAGCCTCAAAATCTTTTGTTTCTGATGTATCAGCCGCCTGTGTAGCTACCTGCTTTTGTAAATCTAATATATTTGAAACTCCTGAAATTTCCATTTAGTTAACCTCCTTAGCTTTTAAGCTGATTAGCTTGTCCTAGCATATCATCAGCTGCTTTAATAGCTGTTGAGTTAATTTCATAAGCTCTTTGAGCAATAATTAAGTTAACCATTTCCTGAGCTATTTGTACATTAGAACCTTCTAGGTAACCGGTACGAATAGTTGTTTTAGTTAGTCCATCTTCCTCTGCCTCTGCTAAAGGTTCTCCTGAAGCTGGAGTTTCTTTATAAAGGTTATCTCCTACAGCTTCAAGTCCTGCTCTATTAGCAAATTGAACAACTCTTATTTGAGCGACATCCATTTGAAGTCCAGTTTCATCTAAATAATAAATATTTCCATCTTGTCCTATTTTAAGATCATCCATAGGGATTTCTGTTCCAACTACAATGGACTCACCTTCAGTTGATAGTACTGGATGTCCATCTGCTGTAACTAACGCATAACTTCCTTCATCTGGAATCATAGCAAATCTAAAGCTACCATCCCTGGTATATGCCTCTGAACCATCTGTTTGCCCAATAGCAAAAAAACCATTTCCTACTAAAGCAAGGTCTGATTCATTCCCAGTTTCTTGAAGAATACCATTTGAATAATCTCTAGAATTAGCTAAAGCACGTACACCATGCCCTACTTGCTTAACTGTAGGTGCTGCCTGTGCATTAGGATCATTAGCTTCTCCCATAGTTGTATAGAGTAAACTTTTAAAGTTAGTTGTTTCTTTCTTATAAGCAGCTGTATTAACATTAGCCATGTTATTAGAAATCGTATCTACATTAAGCTGCTGAGCGGTCATACCTGAAGCCGCTGTATATAATGCTCTAATCATCTTTTTCCCCCTATGCTCTGCCTAATTCATTAACTGCTTTACCAAGCAAGCTATCTTGTACTTGAATCATCTTTTGATTAGTTTCATACGCTCTTGACACAGCAATCATATCCACCATGGCAGTTACAGGATTAACATTGGCTGATTCTAAATAACCTTGTCTAACTGTTCCTTGAAACGCCTCTTTAGCTGCTGTACTACTATATAAATTATCATCCATCTTAGTTAGCGACCTACTATCTTCAAAACTTACCAGTTCTAAGGCATCAACATACTGACCGTCTAAAGTCACTTCCCCTTGACCATTAATCACTACATCTCCACCAGAACTTAAAAAAGTCTCTCCTAAAGTAATTGGTCCATCCAATCCCATAACAGCATAACCTTCTTTAGTAACCAAATCGCCATATTCGTTTATAGAAAAGTTTCCATCTCTTGTATAAGCTTCTCCGTTTGGAGTTTGCACTACAAAAAAACCATCTCCCTGAATGGCTACATCAACCATCTCACCTGTTGAAATAACAGATCCTTGAGTAAAATCTGTATAAACCTCATCAATCTTTGCTCCATAAGTCATCTTACCTATTGAACCATTATTAGGCACATGATTTTGCGTATCATTTAATCTAGTCATTAATACGTCTTGGAACGAAGAAACTACTGCCACATCTTTTTTATACCCGGTTGTAGTTGTATTGGCTAAATCATTAGAGATAATCTCTAATCTTTTTGCCTGCACATTCATACCCGTAGCTGCTGTATAAAGTCCTCTTACCATCTAAAGGCCTCCTTTTTAGTCTCTGTCTCTTACTCCTTTAGCATATCTATATTCAACCCACATACCTGTTCCGATTGCTACACATGACATAGCATCATCTGCAATCACTGCATTTATTCCTGTCTCTTTCAAAATAAGCTGATCAAGACCTTGAATAAGACTTCCACCACCTGTAAGCACAATTCCCCTATCTGCAATATCAGAAGCAAGTTCTGGCGGTGTTCTTTCTAATACAGATCGGATACCATCAACAATACTTGTTACTGGTTCTTCTAAGGCCTGTCTAATTTCTTCTGAAGTTACTACCATGTTTTTTGGTAAACCAGATACCAAATTACGACCTCTAATTTCTATTTCGGCAGGAATCTCTCTTTTAAATACACTTCCAACATTAATTTTTATCTCTTCTGCTGTTCTTTCTCCAATAAGAAGACTATATTTCTTTCTCATATACTTAATAATAGTATCATCAAATTCGTCTCCAGCTATTTTTAAAGACTTTTTTACTACTGCTCCCCCTAAAGAAATAACTGCTATGTCTGTAGTTCCTCCACCTATATCTACAATCATACTTCCACATGGACGTGAAATATCTATTCCTGCACCAATAGCTGCTGCAATAGGTTCTTCTATAGTATCAACATATCTAGCTCCTGCTTGTCTGGTAGCGTCTTCTACGGCCTTTTTTTCCACCTCAGTAACACCACTAGGAACGCATACTCCAATACGTGGTTTTACAAGTCTGTGGCCAATGGCTTTGTGTATAAAATACTTTAGCATTTGTTCTGTAGCATCATAGTCTGATATAACCCCTTGACTAAGTGGTCTAATAGTTGAAATGCTGCCGGGTGTTCTGCCTAACATGCGTCTTGCCTCTTCTCCTACTGCTATAACTTCCTTAGTCTTTTCCTTTACTGCTACCACTGATGGTTCTCTAAGGACAATGCCCTTCCCCTTTACATAAACAAGTACATAGGCAGTCCCTAAATCAATTCCGATATCCGCTCCCATTCCAAACATTTTAATTCTCCTTTGTCATAGTAAAATTGTATTTTAGGGTTCACTTCTTTTAGCATATTATAACATTAAAACTCTATTTTTTGCAAAAAATTAAAAAATAATTATAGCATCTCAAAATGAGATGCTATGTATTAAAATTATTTGATTAAAGTTGAATATTTTTCTTTTGTAGCCAATCCACCTCGCAGGTGTCTTTCTGCCTTATTTAGTTCTAAAACCTTCCTTGCCTCATTGGCAAGTTTAGGATTAATCTTCTCTAGTCTTTCTGTTACATCTTTATGAACCGTACTTTTACTGATCCCAAATTTCTTTGCGGTTTCCCTTACAGTGGCATTAGAATTAATGATAAACTTCGCTGACTCTATGGCTCTTTCTTCTATATAGGCTTTCAAGAAAAGGCCCCCCTTAACTCTGGCTCTTGATTTAATCTTATGCGGGGCCCTTCCTACTTATTACAAATAAATTAAGCTTTTTGATAGGAAGTTATACAACTTATTATTTTCATCTAAAATATGTCTTAGTAGGACAAGATTATTACATGCCCTGGCTTTTTTTGTTTTTTTTACAAGAATACTACTAGTGTTATAAATAACAAATATTTTTAATTATTTTAAATTTTTTATATAATTATAATCAAATGTCTTGAATAATAATGAACTATAATTGTATAATGACTATATATCTTACAACAAATATACTGCCTTTATTGTAAGATATATAAAAACATATTAAAAGGGGGTTAAAACATGAAACACAAAAGAAGTATCAGAAAATGTACTAGTTTATTAGCTGCAATATGTATGTTATTTTCACTCTTCATTGGTAACGTTACCACATTAGGGGCTAATAATTCACTAACTGTACATTTCAAAAGCACTTGGGGAAGTAGTTACATCTATTACTGGCAAACTAATCCGTCCATCACTACAGTTAATTGGCCAGGTCTACCTATGCAAAACGAAGGTAATAATTGGTATTCTTATACCTTAGATGTATCTAGTACTAATTTAATTTTTAACAATACTAAAGGCTCTCAAACAGCTGACCTATCAAGAACATCAGGTGAATGGTGGTATATGAATGGTGTATGGACGGATTATAATCCTGAAGCTCCTTCTGACTCTCAAATAGTTGTCCATTTAAAGAGTGATTGGTCTTCTCCATATATTTACTATTGGGGAGCTAACCCTAGCTTGCCTAGTGTAAACTGGCCAGGAGTATCTATGACAAAGGGAGATAATAATTGGTATACCTATACATTAAATGCCAATTCTACAAACTTAATCTTTAGCAATAAGGGTGGTAATCAAACTAAAGATCTTAGCTTGACTAAAGGTAATTGGTGGTATATGAACGGTATTTGGTATAACACTGATCCCGAACCAAGTCCAACACCTACACCAACTCCTACTCCTACTCCTACTCCTACTCCTACTCCTACCCCTACCCCTACTCCTACTCCTACTCCTACTTTAGATAGTATAAAAGTGCATTATAAGAGTAGTTCACCGGCTACAGTGTACTACTGGAAAACTGTTCCTACCTTATCTGCTGTAAAATGGCCGGGAGTAAGTATGACTAGTGAAGGTAATGATTGGTATAGTTATGAGTTAAATGCAACTAGTAGCAATTTAATCTTTAGTAATAATGGCAGTAGCCAAACTGCTGACTTATCACAAACCAAAGGTGAATGGTGGTATAAGTCAGGCAAATGGTATGATCATAATCCTGATAATGATCCAGTTAAACCTATTGACCCAGTTAAACCTACTGATCCAGAGCCTACTTATGAGTCCCCTGATCCAGTTGAATTTAACTATGGCAATACTGACTTTAGAGATGAAACAATCTATTTTGTTATGACAAGTAGATTCTACGATGGTGACTCAAGTAACAATGTACACTGCTGGGATGATAAACAAGCAGGAAATCCAGATTC
This sequence comes from Bacillota bacterium, assembly GCA_023393125.1. Classification (GTDB taxonomy): domain Bacteria; phylum Bacillota; class Clostridia; order Lachnospirales; family Cellulosilyticaceae; genus Cellulosilyticum. Next base: position 12,718 of record JAEWMQ010000095.1, on the reverse strand, counting down.
TGACCCTGCATGGCGTGGAGACTTTAAAGGTCTTATCGAAAAGTTAGACTATATTAAAGCCTTAGGTTTTAGTGCCATTTGGGTTACACCTGTTGTTGAAAATGCCAGTGGTTATGATTATCATGGTTATCATGCTATAGATCATAGTGAAGTAGATAGTCGCTATGAATCTCCTGGTGCTACTTATCAAGACTTGATTGATGCTTGTCATGAAAAAGGACTTAAGATTATTCAAGATGTTGTTTGGAATCATACCGGTAACTTTGGTGAAGAAAATATTTATCCTCTCTTTAGTAAACAAGGTGATTTAAGTTCTGTTGATTCTCTAGTTGATATTTCAGATGGTAAATTACCTGCTAACTATGATGATTTAACACCTGCGGCTCAGTACCAAGCAAGACTGAAGGCTATGAAAACTGATGAAGTAGACAATAACAACATTTACCATCATGAAAAATCTTTATCTTGGGAAGGTTATACAGTTCAAACAGGACAAATTGCTGGTGACTGTGTAGACTTAAATACCGAGAATCTTACTGTTAGCAATTATTTAGTAGATTCCTATTCTAAATATATTGAAATGGGAGTAGATGGTTTTAGGTTAGATACAGTTAAACATATTTCTAGATTAACATTAAATAATAATTTTGTTCCACAACTATTATCTACTGCTAAGCAAAGCGGTAATAATGATTTCTTTATGTTTGGTGAAGTATGTACTAGATATCGCCAAGTATGGAACAACGATAATCCTAACATTTCTGCCCCATTTTATACTTGGCAAGATTCCAAGGATTATGCATGGGATACCTTAGCAGAGAGAGTAAACTCTACTTCTGCCTTTTGGAATGATAATCTAAATCCTAGTACCCAGCCAACTAGTACTAACCACCTGTTGCAAGGAAATTCTTACCACACCCCTAATTGGGATAAACGTAGTGGTTTAGATGTTATCGATTTCCCTATGCACTGGAATTTTGCTAATGCTTCCGATGCCTTTAATGTAGCTGTAAGTGGAGATCAATACTATAATGATGCAACCTTTAATGTAACTTACGTTGACTCTCACGATTATGCTCCTGATACTGCACCTGAAAAGCAACGTTTCGCTGGTAGCCAAGATACATGGGCTGAGAATTTAAATTTAATGTTTACTTTTAGAGGTATTCCAACTATTTACTATGGTAGTGAAATCGAATTTATGAAAGGTGCACCTATAGATGTGGGTCCTAATGCACCTCTTAGCACCACTGGAAGAGCTTATTTTGGTAATAATATTGAAGGCGATGTCAATGTGACTGACTTTGGTGTTTATAGTTCAGCTAGTGGAAAAATGGCTGAAACCTTAAATCACCCATTATCAAAACATATCCAACGTTTAAATATTATTAGAAGATCTATTCCTGCTCTTCAAAAGGGCCAATATAGTGTTCAAGATATTAGTGGTAATATGGCCTATAAACGAGCTTATCAAGATGCTGATACCTACTCATTTGCACTTGTTGCTTTATCTAGTCAAGCCACCTTTAATAATATTCCAAACGGCAAATATATTGAGGCTATCACTGGTAAAACGATTAATGTAACTAATGGAAAATTAGTATCTGATTCTATCTCAAAAGGTAATATGAGAGTTTATGTATTAGATACTACTAGCAACACAGTAAAAGGTAAATTAGGCACAGATGGTACTTACCTTCGCTAATTTACCGTAACTTCTTATAAATTAATAGAACTCTTCCTTAAATGATGATTATTATAATCAGCACTATCCTTAAGGAAGAGTTCTTTATTTATTGCACGATTTTACCTTGTGTTTTTAAGTCTACTAATACATTACTTACTAGCTTATTGAGCTTTTTGTCATATACGATAATATTCATATTACCTCTACCCGTGAAATAGTTATGTTCTTTATAATCTATATTACTAAGTGTGTATCTTTCCTGATCATTATACGCCACTTCAATAGGTAGTTCCAACTCTATTAGTACATCATTTAGCTGCTCCCTATCTACCTCATATGGCATTTCTCCATCTTTCATTAAAGCTATATAATGTCCTTTTAATTTTTCCTTTTGTAATAGCCCAAAATCTTGACATATCTTTAAACTTTCTTCTGAGACTGTATCTAATGAAACATCGGAAACAGTAGTGAATACTACCACATAATCTTCTGCCTTTACAGCTTCTATATAATCGTTTAAATTTACTATATTTCTTAACTCATAAGCACTTTTCCATCTGTCATTTATTTGAACAGCCTCATTCCATGTGCTTAGATAGCTAGTTTCATTTCTTTTATCTGCTAGCTGGAACTCTTCTGCTAAGTAGGCACTAAAATGCTTACTTACTTTACTAGCTCCTAGCAAATTAACATGATTTTCATCATAGAAGTCTTTGCTTAAATCTAAGCCTATCTCTTCATAGAGCATATTATAATCAATAAAATGGATATTGTTCTCCTTTGCAATTGCTTCCACTGCATTATAGTAAGCCTTCTGCTCTTTTGTGGCATTCGAAGGTGCTTTATAAAGAACTAGCTCGAAATCTTGCTTTTTAGCTAACTCTATTATTTTCATAAGGTACTCTTTTGTCTTATCACTCATAGAGGCAACTTCCGTTACCCCTTCTAAGTTTTCCCTTTTATCTATAGGAGTAGTAGGATACAAACATACATAGCCCTTTAATGGGTCTTGTTTTGTACGATAACTCCAGTCAAAATCCTCTTTAGTCAGCTCTTTCCAGCGTCCATGATATTTAATTAAATTGACATAATAAGAAGCTCTCTCCTCTTTTGGAACGCTTGCTTCTATCATTTGTGATTTGTTATAAGAAAAATCTAAAAGGTCAATGGCTGCTCTATTAACACTCTCTTCTTCATATTCTTCTAAAAAATCACTTCTATAAATATCTAATACAACCACCTTTGGTTTTTGATATTTGAGTGCTTCTCTCATATAATAGTAAGAAATCCAAAAAGGTTGTTTTTGTGTTGCTAATATGTAAGATGGAATACCACTCTCTTCCCAAACATCAACAGGGTTGATACTGGTATACATATGACTTGAGCCAAAGTACATGACATCAACACTATTTTCTTCTTCATTTTTAATACCCTCTACTTTTCTAGTCATATCCCAGGGTTCTTCTAACTGCTTCATTTGAAATACTCTTGTGGTTCCACTAAAAACCATTCCAAATGCCAGTATACAAGCTATTAATTCTATAGCCCCTTTTTGCATCTATTTCACTCCCATCCTCTACTAAAATTGAAAATAAATAAATTGACTAGCTGCATAACCTGGACCATATACCCCAAAAATCAATATTCCAAGAATAGCTATAGTAAATACTGCCCAAGTAAATACACAGTGTTCTTTCGCAATGGCTTCTTCGAAATCGTAGTGCTTACCTACTAGTTCTATAGCAATCATAAGGAGAATTGAAATCATCATCACTCCAAAATCCTTTTGTTCTAAGCCTAATTGATAGATGCTTTGATCAAAGAAAATCCAAGGATTAAAGCTACTAAACATTTGCTTGATAATCCCAAATGCACTACTTAAATCAGCTGTTCGAAAGAAAATCCAAGCAAAGTCTACTAAAATAAAGGTAATTAATACTTGTATGCACTTATAAGAAAACTTTTCTTTTTTAAATCCGAAAAATCGAGCTACTTTTTGCCTAGCCGGTGCTATGATATCTCCTACCACTTGATACATACCATGTAATGCACCCCAAATAATAAAATTCCAGCCACTACCGTGCCATATACCACTTACTAAAAAGGTAATCATAATATTTCTATAACGTTTAAGCTTACTACAACGGCTTCCTCCTAAAGGTATGTATAAATAATCTTTAAACCAACCACTAAGAGAAATGTGCCATCTACGCCAAAATTCCTTTATAGATTTAGCGAAATAAGGCGTATCAAAGTTCTGCATTAATTCAAAGCCCATAATCTTAGCAGCTCCAATTGCAATATAAGTATAACCTGCAAAGTCGCAATAAATTTGTATACTAAATAATACTGTTGCTAATGCAATCTCAAAGCCCGCATAAGCTTCGTAATTGCCATAAACCTGATTAACTAGAATTGCCACACGGTCAGCAATAACTACCTTTTGGAAGAATCCCCATAGCATTAGCACAAAGCCTCGTTTAGCTCTCTCTAAGTCGAAGGTATGTTTCTCATAAAACTGTCTTAATAAATTCCCAGAACGTTCAATAGGTCCTGCTACTAGCTGTGGGAAAAAAGAAATAAATAATGCGTACTTCCCTAGGTGCATCTCTGCTTTAATATCTTTCCTATAAACATCCATAGTATATCCAATAGCTTGGAAGGTATAGAATGAGATCCCTACTGGTAACATGACATCAAAATAAGGCACCTCTATATGAATAGATAACTGCTCCATGACTCTAGTAATATTGTCTCCTACAAAGTTATAGTATTTATAGAAGAACAAAATAGAAAAGTTAATTACTAAACTCAATACTAGCCATGTTTTTCTAAGCCTTATTTGTTTTTCTTCATCTTTTATACATTCACTTTTTTGCAATAAAACGCCACATAGGTATGTAATAAATGTAGATGTAGCAATAAGTAGTGCATAAACTGGATTCCAGCACATATAAAAATAGTAACTGGTAATTAGTAGCCACACCCATCTCCATTTAAAGGGAAGGATGAAATACCCTACTACAACAATAGGAAAAAAGATTAAAAAACTCATTGAATTAAATAGCATGTTTTACCCTCTAACATTATTTTTTATAGTTTCATAAAATCAATCCTATTTTATCATCTTTAAACAAAATATACTATATTTTTAAAACTATTATACTTTTTGACATACTTAAAACCCATTTTTATATCAATTCTTGCTATAAAAATAGATAGTACTCATTTCTCTTTGCAAAATTTTATCTCCACTGCTGAGCATAAAAGACAGGAGAGATAAAATCCCTCCTGTCTTTTAAAATTATTATTCGGCAAAACCAACGTCTACATTATCTTCTTTAGCATTAGCAGTATCTACATTATCGCTAAAGAAATTCATAGGACTAACAATTTTGTCATTATGCTTTACTTGTAAGTAAAGGTTATCACCTATGCTAATAAATGCGCCTTTAGGTGTACCAATTGTACCTAGTATATCACCTTCGTTAACAATTTGACCTAATAAATCTTCATTTACTATGCCGCCTTGGAAACCATATACACTTACATAACCATTACCATGATCAATAACCATTGTTTTTCCTACATAAGGCATACCTTGCTCTAAAATACTAGATGAATCATCTACGATTTTAACAACTGTACCTTTTGCTACAGCTTTTACTTCTGTATTTTCATTAGCTGCAATACAAATACCAAAGGTACGCATTGTTTGGTTAAGTGATTCACTAAACCAATATTTCGTAGTCTCATCTGTATATGGTACAACAACCTTACCTTCTACTGGCCAACTAAAAGTATCACCATCTGCAAAGAAAGGTTCTTCTGTTACTGAAGCGGTGGTAGATTCAAAGGTTTCTGTCTTCACCTCTGCTTTTTCCTGATCCTTTTCTTTTGTAGTAGCAGCTACATTATTAGTAGTCTCTTCAGGAGCTTTTACTTCATCTTCATTGACAGGTTCTTCATTTTGTGTAACCTTATCTGTTTGATCAAGTTCATCTTCTTCATCAATAATCACATTGTTTGGAAGATCTCCTTCAAGCATTCCATCTGTTCTAGTGTTTTTAGCATAAGGATTAGCTTCTTCCTTAACATTGCCTTCCTGACCTGGTAATACAAAGATGGCTACAAGTGCCCCTATAGAAATAATACTAACGGCTACATAAAAACCATACTTCTTTAGAAATTGTCCTATTTTTTTAATTTTCATAATTTACACCTCCGACATGCTAATTATCGCCAGAGATTACTATTATTATTCAATCTTTCTAAATATTTTTATTCATATTTTAATTTTGAATCTCGTATTTTTCTATGGTTACACCAGTATAGTAATGTTTTATAATATCCCTATAATTCATCCCCTGTTTAGCCAGCTCATTGGCACCATTTTGACTTAATCCTATTCCTTGTCCGATGCCTCTTACATCAAAAATCAATTCATCTCCAGAAACATATACCTTAAAGCAACTAGAAGGTAGCTCTAATAATTCTCTAAGCTCCTCTCCCTTAAGTGTTACATTCCCAATTTGAATACTTTTAACATAATCTGCTTCATCTTTTTCTATGATTTGTATCTGATTTTCTAAAGTAGGCACATCTATTATTAATTCTGAATACTTTTCTTGAATCAGTTCTGCCATTTTTTGTTTAGTTAATCTAATCTGTTTACTAATATTATCTAGCTTACTGTCTACACTCTTTAAATAAGGAATATCTTTATTATAAACACTTGCTGCATCTCTAGTTTTACCCGCACTAGCATTATGATATAAAGCTTCTATAGGTTGATTATCATAGAAAATCATCTCATAATAAGTACTCTCTACTGCTGCCTTATAAATAGCATAATTCTTATCATAATCCTCTTGCCAAAGATTTTTCATTTCTTCTACTGAATATCCTTTGAGTGCTCCTTTACTTTGAATGCCCAAAATACGTCTAGCCATGTAGGTTCTAGTAACTACAGCTTGTACCTTTATAGCTTCTATTTCATAGGTGTAAGGAATCTCCTTGGCTAATATACCTATGAGTGTCTCTTCATCTATGATATCTAAAGCTGCCTTACGAGCTTCTTCTTGATTAGCATTTTCCATGGTTTTTAATAGCTTTCCTGTATCATATCCACTGGCATACACAACGATCATAGGAATTAAAAATAAGCATAATCCTATAATAACAGCTGATTTAAGATATTCCTTCACAGTAGCCCTCCTTCACTATTTGAAATAAACAATCTGCTTATACAAGTATATGAAAGTGAGACAAGTTTATGAATTAAAATGGTGCATTATAAAATGGAAATGCTATAATACATTCTGTGTTTCTAGCTGTTTCATTATAGGTAAAGCTGATTTGAATGTTCGTTTTTACACCATTTGATTCCTCAATGTAATCTGCTATTTCTTTAGTATAGCCATAATAAGCTACAGTTTCATTATTTCTATCATCTTGGTAGGTATTAGTCATCTTTCCTTTTAGCTGTTTTAAAAGAGTCTCTGCTATGGTCAAACGCTCTTCATCTAGTAATTCTCCTTCTATTTCACCTTTAAAATAAATGCTTTCTTTCGGCTTAACTTTCCAGTTCTTTAAAAGCTCCTTTGCCCTACTTCTTCTCATATCTAACTGAGCAAGGCTACTCATCCCTGTAAGTTTTAAATCATAATAAGTATTGTACCCTTTATCTTTTTGATTCTTAATCATTAAATAATAGGGTGTATCATCACTTTTATTTACTGCAGTTACTTTTATCTGATTTTCTTTCTCTTCTATACTAGTAGTTGCTGGAATATAGTGGAAAACCTGACAAAGTTTAGAACAGTCTACTTCATGGGCTAAAGCTTCTAGCACTTCATTTTGCCTAATCATTAGATTTTGAAGTTCCAACTTTTCTCCATAGTATATGCCACTCAATTCTACTCCTACTTCTGTTACTTTAAGCTCTGGTATACTTATTTGCTCACTAAGCTGTTGTACTTTATCAGGCATCCTATCGTAGTATTCAAATCCAAATATGTAGGTTGTACATAGAATCATAATCACTGTTATAATAATAATATTTCTTCTATTCATAAAAAAAGCACCCTTCCTCTCATGTTTTTTAGAGTATGGGATGCTTTTTAAATTTTTATTCACTTCTTTAATTCTTAATTCTTAATTCTTAATTCTTTACTCCTCATTCTTTATTACTTAATTCTCTATCCTTTAATTCTTCATTCTTCATTATTAATTATTCATTGCTATTCCCTATTCTATCACTTGTATAATCCAGTCACAAAGTTCACTATAAGTTACTTTTCCTGATGGATTAATAGCTTCATCAATGAGCCCTAATGCGTAAGCTTTACCTACTGCCTCTTTATAGGTACTACTTACTCCTTTAAAAACAACCTTAGAAGGTTTTACCTGATAGCCTTGTTTTAATTCATAAAGCTTGACAACACCTGCTAGAGCTTGCTCTTTAGTAACCGTTCCTGTACTTTGGCTTATATAAATACCAGAAGTTCTAGCTTTAGTTTTTAAATCACTGGTAACACTCTCCGTTAAATCAATAGAGGATTTGTTTTGTGCAATTCCCATTAGTAATTGGATGTACTGATTACCATAAACATAATCTTGCTTAAAGTAAATATCTCCAAGGCCTCTAATATCATAAGCTGCTTTTAGCTCATTCATGATATATGTAGAACCTGTATTACTAGCTATTGTCAGTCTTTGATATAGCGCATGTAAACCTGTATAAGGTGTACTATATACAAAGTAACTATCCGTTTGTGTTTCAATAGCTGGATTTTGTTTACTCCAACTATTTGTATAATAACTATAGGTGTAAGTATTCATATTGGCAAAGTTGTACTGCCCTACTAGCTCTAGCTTAAGCTTAATCTTCATATGGTCATCTAACTTTTGCACAGCTGTATTTTTTGTACTACCTCTAAACATTACCTCGAAGCGTTCTCCTTTAATAAAAGATTCTGGATAGCTCCTTCCTATAGCGGCAATATTTAATAGTGTAGCTTTAGTAAAGTCAAACTGTACTATATCTCTTGCACTATATTGATTAGAATAAACTCTAAGAGCCTTGCCTGGAATCTCGTAAATACCAACATTAGTAATCACCTTAAGAGCCATTCCTCTATTAATAAGGGTATCAACTACATTCTTAGGCATTTTTAGTCTTCTTACATCGGCATCATATTTATTCTTATAATTTTCCATTGTTACTGTAAGGAAATAATGCTTACTGTTTTGGATTTGAGAAATAATTTTGGCTGTGTCTACAATTTCCTTTGTCCAAATGCCATTAGTATAGGTATCTACTATAGCTTCTGGATAAATAATAATATTATCGTTTTCTCCACCATCATATTCGTCATTTGAGGTTTTTGTTAAAATTCGTACCCAATTACTAAAATCTGATTCTTTTATAACTACTTTACCTGTATCTGGATTAATATATTTTAGTACAGTCTTAACTTTTACATAATATGGCTTATTACTCTCAAGATTATCGAAACGAATAATATTTTTGGCTACAATTTGTGTGCCTTCAATAGCTGGCTCACTGGTGTTAACCACTATCGAATCTAAAAACTCTGGATTGTTAGCAAATTCTACTACATACTGATACTGCACCGATAGATTGCTACTCCCATTTTCTATTTCAGCATTATCCTTATCACTTGCGATCCTCATCCACTCGACAGTAATATAATCCTTAGAAATAGGTGGGAAATCTTGACCTGCTTCAAGTATACTTTGATATGCTGCTGGCCCTAATCCTGAAGGTGGTAAGGGTTTGTCTAGTGCTAATGTTGTAGCTATAACAGGATTACTCCAGTCTGAGCTTAGAATTTCCCCATCTGAATTAGTTTTCTTTTGTATTGCTCTAATCCAAAAATTATAGGTAGTCTCGGGAACTAAGCCTGTAATAGTAGCTTTAGCTTCTGCTCCATCTGAAAATGTTTTCATCTCTTCATCTGTAAATGTCCATTTCTCTGCTTTTTCAGGATCATCTAACCTACTATATCTTAGTTCATAATCAAAACTATCATTATATATCCATCGTACACTAATATCAGTTGCTGTAATATCCCTATCCTTGTATAAATATAGGGTTGGTGTTTTAGGCACCTCTGGCTTACTTGTATGATCTGTTAATGTCGTACATAAAATATAACTTGGAAAAGCACTGTATTTTATTTCACCCTCAACCATCCTTGAAGTTCTAATCATAATGACATAAGATGTATTAGGCTTTAAAGCTTGATTTTGATAATCCTTAGCTACAAGATACCTTTTTCCTTGCACACCATCTATAGTAACCTCTGTCAATGCATCTGTTATAGATGACCAACCTTCTGATAAGTTCTTTTCATTATTTTTTAACCATAACTCTAATGGTTCATCTCCTCTAAGGGCTTCTACATCCTTTTGCGTCATTACTTTAATTTCATAGTTAACATCACTACCAATACTCACAAACTTTTCTACATAATTATTTGCATAATAACCTTCTGGATAATCACTGGTTTCTAGGGATTTTCTAATTTTAGCCAAATTATCTTGTGCCAATTTTCCATATAATTTTAGTGGTGTTTGTGCTCCAAAGTTTGGATTACTTATACTAGGATCTATATACCTAATAGCTGGTTTTTGATTTTGATCAAGATAAATACTGGAATGGCCATATCTAGCCAATAAATTTTCAACTTGATGCGTCACACTTGGGTACAAGCTATCTGCATCTTTTGCCATTAACTCATACCATTCTTCTACCCATTGAATTTCGGCTGTAGTTGCTGTTATTTCCCCTAATTGCAATGGAGGTTTTCCTAATACTGGTGGATCATAAACATCTCCATCTTTTGCAATACTAATAGAAAGAATAGTTGGTGTAGACACTGTATAAGTCTTTCCATACTTCCTTTTTGCAACCATTTTGATATAGTAGGTCCTATTGGTTGATAATGCTTTTACTTCATTATGAGATGTGGTGTATAAGTTTATCTTGCTGTTACTTGAATCTGTTTTAAAACCTACTACTGTTTCTCCATCTTGTCTATAGATAATATTAGCATCTTGCTTAGGCATAACGCGTAAGTTTGAAATAATCGGCTGGGCAGTATTCAAAGTATCCCGATTATCAGTAACCCAAATATCATAGTATAGATCATAATCTACTTCGCCTGTAGACTGATTTTTAATAGCATCCCACACTAATTGAATTTCTGGTTCATTATTAGACATATAAGAATGAAAGGTATGTTTTCTAAACTCATTTAACGAATTTATTGTTAATCCAATATCATCATATAAACCATTATATTTGACTTTATATTTATTTTGATTGCTAATAATATCATTTGTTAAACTTGAACCATCTCTAATATCAAATTCATTAGGTACTCTTGGTTGTAAGGGTACTTCTTTTAATTCCTCCGGTACATAGTCTATGGGACCTGCAATAAAAGACGGTATATCATTCTTAAATACAAATTCCACATAGTATGTAACAGATTCCTTGGGAGCCGTATATTCAAAATACCCAACATCATTATTTCCCATATTACCATTCTCGATAGTACCTATAATAATATCTTGTCCCATAGCGTCTACCTGATGAATAATAGTTTTAACTAGATTATTTCCAACTACTACCCAACCAGCTTCATTAATATTCCACCAAAGACGGATTTTATTTTGCCCAATATTATCAAGGTTTAATTGAATATTAGGAGTAGCTTTTGCTACTTTAGGTGTTGTTTTATTATAGACAACTTGATCAATAGAAACCTTCTTTCCTTCTATTCCTGTTGGAATAACATATGCAGTATAAATAGTTCCAGCCTTAACATCTTTTGGCTGATATACAACTCTATCCCTTGTTTCATTTAAACTAGCTGCAGCTTTTTGAGGCGTAATAGGCACAATTGTCTTTTTAGTAGCTGCATCTATTTCTGCCTTATCTTTCTTATCTCCTTCAACATATACTAATTGATAATGTACACCAGGGATATATTCCCATGTAAACTGAAAGGTTGGACTAATCGTTGCTTGAATATTAAAATCTGTAATAAAATAGGCTGAAGGAATAGGTGTTGGGCTTCCTGGTGCATTGCTATATACCGTTTCCCCATTCACTACCGTTTGATGTTTATGCCTAGCTATAATTTGAGCTTCATATAAGGTACCATTTCTCATAACATTTCTGAAGTAGTCTTCTAATTTCACCATCGGCACATCAAATTCCTGAGCGGATACATCTACCTTTTTACCTGACCCTACTGACGCATTACTCATATTAGTCAATGTAAAATCATAATATGTAGGTTCTGAAACGTCATTTATACCTTTTTCTGATGGTATAACATTAGCCTCTGGTTTTTCCCACTCTATTGTTACATTTGGGAAAATATTATCTTGCCCTGGTGTTGTATCCGTAACATGACCTACTTCTACAGTTTTTATCTTTTTAATAGGATTTTGACTATTACCAAAAATCCCTTGTGGCAATAACCCTAATAATAGGGTTGCCACTAAGACTTTTGCTATATATTTTTTAGGACTCATTTTGCCCTCCTAATTTTTTTGTAATTTATAAAGAATTTTAATTGCTTCTTCTGTAGTTAAATTTTGACTTGGCAGTACCTTGTTATTAATTGGTGTAATCATTTTAAGCTCTACTGCTACGTATACATAATTTCTATATATAGATTGAAAGGCTCCAATATTTTGTACTGCCTGTCTATTTTTAATAATAGTGGATGCTATTGGACGATTATATAATTTTTCATGGGCTTGCATAACGATATAAATAAGTTCATCTTGCCTAATATTCTTATCTATACCTATACTCGTCACACCTTTTATGCCTTTATTCTTCAAAAATATGATATAATCCGTTCCACGCTTAGCACCTAAAATACGCGCTGTTGCCCCATATAATTGCTCTTTGGTTACAGCTGTTCTAATCATATAGCTGTCTAACGTAAAAAAGTCTGTTAAATTGTACTTACTAATAAACCC
>JAEWMQ010000112.1 GCA_023393125.1 Bacillota bacterium | reverse complement strand
TAGGTTGGAGCTGTAAGCATGGTAACATGTTCAGGTGACCAATACTAACGGTTCGAGGGTTTGACCTAGAAAAAACGGTTAAACGGTTGTAGTATTTGTTTTTGAGAGTGTGAGAACAGAGCACCCGTAAGGGTGTTTTTTTGCGTTTAAAAATTAATATAAAAACTATAGTAGGCTCCGGTCTATAAAAGCAAAAAATGCATAACTTCCCTTAATAATAACAAGGAGTAGAATAGAAATCCTACTATTATATTGTTAGAATAATACTATTAGAGAAAGTCAGCAAAGGGAGATGCACATATTATGAGAATTTATAGAGAAAAAGACTATAATACTATGAGTCGTCAAGCCGCCAATATTATTTCTGCACAAGTAATCTTAAAACCGAACTGTGTACTTGGTTTAGCGACAGGCTCGACTCCAATTGGGATATATAAACAATTAATAGAATGGTATAACAAAGGAGATCTGGATTTCTCCAAAGTAAAAACAGTGAATTTAGATGAATATAAAGGCCTTGATGGAAGACATCCACAAAGTTATCGGTTTTTTATGGATACGAATTTGTTTAATCATATCAATATTGATAAAGCTAATACTAATGTACCTAATGGTATGGCTATAGATGATGAAGCGGAATGTGTTCGTTATAATAAATTAATTCATGAGCTGGGTGGAATGGATCTTCAATTACTTGGTATCGGACATAATGGTCATATTGGGTTTAATGAACCAAACGACGAATTTGATAAAGAAACTCACTGTGTAGCATTAAAGCAAAGTACAATCGACGCCAATTCTAAGTTATTTGATACACCTGATGAAGTACCTCGATATGCCTATACAATGGGAATTCGAAATATTATGCGTGCTAAAATCATTGTTATAGTAGCAAGTGGTGAGGACAAGGCTGAGATTATTAAAAGAGCATTTACAGGGCCAGTTACACCAGAATTACCAGCTTCTATTCTTCAATTACATGAAAATGTAATTCTTGTTGCAGATGAAGCAGCACTTTCTAAAATGGAGGGATAACAATACGAAGATAGGGGAGTACATATGATTATTAAGAATGCCATAGTATTTACGCAACAAGGAACTTTTGAAAAGAAAGATATTTTAATAGAAGATGGCCTATTTACAGAAGGAAAAGATCAGGGTGAAGTATTGGATGCAGAAGGACTGATTGCCATTCCAGGACTAACTGACTTACATTTTCATGGATGTGTAGGCTTCGATTTCTGTGATGGAACTAAAGAAGCCTTTCACAATATTGCAAAATATCAGGCTGAACAAGGAGTTACAACCATTTGCCCAGCAACGATGACAATTAAAGAAGAGAACCTTCTTAGAATTTGTGAAGAAGCTCGCTCTTTCGTAGAAAAAGAAAATGATCAAGTACAGGAAGCGAAAATTGTTGGAATTAATATGGAAGGACCTTTTATTTGTGCTGCGAAAAAGGGTGCACAAAATGAAGGTTATATCCGTAAATTTGATTTAGAATTATATGGTAACATGCAAAAGAAGTCTGGAAACTTGATTAAGCTTGTGGACCTTGCCCCAGAGCTTGAAGGAGCAATGGAGTTTATCAAAGCGGTGAAAAATGAAGTTGTAGTATCTCTTGCTCATACAAGTGCAGATTATGATACGGCGATGATGGCATTTAAAAGTGGTGCTTCTCATGTAACACATTTATACAATGCTATGCTTCCTTATACCCATAGAGCTCCAGGAGTTGTTGGTGCAGCATCGGATAGTGAGATGTGTACAGTGGAATTAATTTGTGATGGGATACATATTCATCCAAGTGTTGTGCGTAATACATTCCGTATCTTTGGAAAAGAACGGATTGCCTTAATTAGCGATAGTATGATGGCAACAGGATTGAGTGATGGAGAATATGCTCTTGGTGGACAAAAAGTCTATGTAAATGGAAAGAAAGCAACGTTAGCAGATGGTACCGTGGCAGGATCGGTATCTAATCTATTAGATTGCGTTCGTATTTGTGTAAAAGATATGGGAATTCCACTGGAACAAGCAATTTGGTCTGCTACTGTTACTCCTGCAAAGGTTCTTGGAATTTTTGACCAATATGGGAGTATCACACCAGGTAAAATAGCTAATCTGGTACTTTTGAATAAGCAATTAGAAGTGGAACAAGTATATGTAGCTGGAATAAGAATTTAGTACTGCCTTACTAGAGGGATGGAGGAATAACATGAATTATCTTGAGGATAGAGTTAAAGGAATTGTAAGCAGCTTAGGTAAATATAGAACATCGGATTTGATTTCTGTGGAAGAGATATGGATTAGTGATGGTGATTATAGCTTATCTGAAGTATTCTCAAAGGAACAGCGAAAATGGAGAAGATTTGGAGTGTGGGAGACATGGGGGGGACCGGATCAGCATTTCTGGTTTTATACTAAGATTATAATTCCTAAGCATTACGAGAATGATGCAGTAATGTTAACACTCAAGACTGGATGTACCGATGTTTGGAATACAGATAATCCTCAAATGCTTGTCTATGTTAATGGTCAGCTTACTGCTACGATGGATATGAATCATGCAAAAATGATTCTATGTGAAAAGGCAGTACCAGGAGAAGAATATGAAGTTGCATTTTATTCTTACTCTAATTATTCAGATAATAGTAATTTCTTCACTGTGATGATAGAGAAGTTTTATAAAGAAGTGAGCGAGTTATATTATGATTTGAAGGTTCCGATGGAAGCGGCACTATTACTTCGTAAGGACGATGAGGTAAGGGAGGAGATGATAGGCGTATTAAATGGATGTATTAATTGTCTTGATCTAAGGAAGCCTTACTCCAAGGAATTTTTTGATTCTATAGAGAAAACAGACAAGCTAGTAAAATCATTGTTATACTCAGTAGAAAAGTTACAAGAAAAATCGCTTTGCCCAGCAACTGTATATAGTATAGGTCATACTCATATTGATGTCGCTTGGAAATGGCCTGTGAAGCAGACTCGCCAGAAAGCGGTTCGAAGCTTCCTTACAGTCTTGAACTTAATGGATCAGTATCCAGAATATAAATTTATGTCTAGTCAGCCTCAGTTATATCAGTTTGTTAAGGAAGAAGCACCCCAATTATATGAGCGAATCAAAGAACGTATAAAAGAAGGAAGATGGGAAGTAGAAGGTGGCATGTGGTTAGAAGCAGACTGTAATCTTGCCTCTGGAGAGTCTTTAATTCGTCATATTCTATATGGAAAACAATTTTTTAAAGAAGAGTTTGGCGTGGACAATAATGAAGTGTTGTGGCTTCCAGATGTATTTGGATACAGTGTTGCGTTACCACAGATTTTGGTCAAATCAGGAATCCGCTATTTTGTAACAACTAAAATTGGTTGGAACGATACAAATAAGATGCCCAATGACACTATGATGTGGCAGGGGCTAGATGGAAGTGAGATTTTAACTTATTTTATTACCACTACAAATTATGATACATATCCTGAATGCAATCAGAATAAAAATTTTAGCACTACATACAATGGAATGCAGAATGCAAGTCAGATAATGGGGACTTGGCAGCGCTATCAGAATAAAAGTTTATCTAAGGCTGTATTAACATGTTATGGGTATGGAGATGGTGGTGGTGGCACAACACCAGAGATGTTGGAGGAAAATAGAAGGTTAGAATATGGATTGTGTAGAGCACCTAAGACAAAACAATCCTTTGTCAAAGATTTTTTCCATACCTTTGAAGAAAACATGGATTCAAAGAAAATGCCAAAATGGTGTGGAGAGTTATATCTGGAGTTCCATCGAGGTGTTTATACGTCTATGGCAAGAAATAAGAAGAATAACCGTCAATGTGAGTTTTTATTAGGAGATGCAGAATTCTTATCGATTCTTGCAACTCAGATAGGTCGTGGATTGGTATACCCAAATAAGAAGTTAGAGGATGCTTGGAAGTTGCTCCTGCTGAACCAGTTCCATGATATTCTACCAGGATCTTCAATTAAGGAGGTGTATGAAAATTCTGATACAGATTATAAGAAGATTAGACAATTAGGAAAACAGATGATTTCAGAAGCTATAGAGAACATATTACCTATGAAAGAAACATCAGTATCAGGTTTTAAAAATATTGCAGTGTTTAATACATTAGGGTTTGAACGTACAGGGATTGTCCATGTATCAATGGAGGGTGATTCTTTAGAAGAAAAGATTTATTTGGCAAGAAATATACCTTCTAAAGGGTATAAAATTATTGATATGAAGGTTGAAGAGGGAGCTAATGTCATCTTAGGACAGGAAGAAGACAATCAAACAACTTTAATTGAGACACCATATTATTTAATCAGATTTAATAAACAAGGGGAAATTGAGTCACTCTATGATAAGGAAAATCAGAGAGAGGCAATTGAATATGGTAAAGAGGGAAATCGCCTTGTAGCATACGAAGACAGACCGTTTGAGTATGATTCTTGGAATATTGATGCTTATTATGAGGAAAAGAGTTGGGTCATAGATAATCTGGAAGAATTCAAAGTGATTGAGAATACTGCTATACGCGCAACAATCTTCTTGAAGCGTAGATTCCAGGATTCAACGATAGAGCAAATGATGTATTTGTATTCACATACGAAACGTATTGACTTTAGAACTATTGTAGACTGGAAAGAGCATCAGATATTATTAAAGGTATTATTCCCTGTTAATGTACTAAGTAGCAAAGCGACGTATGATGTACAGTTTGGTAACATTGAGCGACCTACTCATATGAATACAAGTTGGGATACTGCAAAATTTGAAGTTTGTGCACATAAATGGGCAGATTTATCTGAGTATGGATATGGGGTAGCAATTCTTAATGATTGTAAGTATGGATACGATATTCATGGCTCATTAATGCGCTTAACATTAATCAAATCTGGTATTTTCCCTAATCCAGATGCAGATATTGAAGTACATGAGTTTACGTATTCGTGCTATCCACATGTTGGTGATTTTAGAAAAGGTAAAGTTGTACAGGAAGCGTATGATTTAAATTGCCCAATGTATGCAAAACCTATCTCAGCAAGAAATGTTCAAGAAGAAAGTGTATCTTATCTCAGTTGTGAAAATGAAAATATTATGATTGATACGATTAAGGCAGCAGAAGGAAAGGCTGGTATCATCATACGTCTCTATGAAACTTATGGAGATAGAGGGGAAATTCGTATTAAAGTGCCTACGGCAAAAGGAAGACACGTATACGAATGTGATTGTATGGAGAATATAACCATGCCACTAATGCTTGAAGAGGATTATATTTGTATGGAAATCAAACCATATGAAATTAAGACAATTTTAATTTGTTAAAAGTTACTTTTGATACTAACAATAAGGGACAGTTCTTTCAATAACGAAAGAACTGTCCCTTATTGTTTATTGTATAATCAAAAACTTAGTTCTATTGGATCTGGTTATATGTAGAACAAGCAATTGGCTAAGTAGAGGGTTAAGATTAGTCTAGATTGAAGAAATCATTTCCTATTGTACTAATTCTATTTTTGCGGTATTCCGAAGGGGAGACGCCACAGATTCTTAAGAAAACCCGATTAAACTGAGACGAACTTGTAAATCCACAGTTTTCTGCAATAACTATGATTTTTTCATGACTATGGAGCAGTGCGTATTGCGCATTACGAATTCTAGTCATTTGAATATAGTGAATAAGCGCATATCCAGTAATTCGCTTGAATTGATGAGACAAGTAAAAAGAACTAATGTAAAATT
Organism: Bacillota bacterium; assembly: GCA_023393125.1. Lineage (GTDB taxonomy): Bacteria > Bacillota > Clostridia > Lachnospirales > Cellulosilyticaceae > Cellulosilyticum. The sequence goes on along the minus strand of JAEWMQ010000112.1, from coordinate 30,658 downwards.
CTTTGCTTAACATATTTAATGATAATGGTTTGTCATAGTTTTTGTGAATATATGCAGCAATCATATAAATCTTATTTTTTAGCTCATCTTCTATTTTATCCGGTGTGTACATATTATAAGTTTTTAAATTTTGTAAGGTATATAGGAATTCTAAAAAGTAATTTTGTATTAACATTTCCTTTAGTTCACTAGAGATAGGCTGTTTTGAAGTAAGGTAAATTTTGTTTAATATACTAAATACTTCATTATGTTGTATGGAATCAAAGCGATATATACAATCATGTTCATAAAAAATATCTAATAGTGTTTTGAAGGCTGAATGATCCTCTAAGTAAGATTTGGAATAGGAAAAGTTTATAATAAGACGTTTGCTTGGTGCTCCTACAGGGTATTCTGATTTATGTAATTTTTGGGGTTTTAATAAGACGATGTCATGCTTTTTTATTTGATAACGCTGGCCTTGAATCAAGTGATTGGCTTCTGGACTTAATAGAATATGGATTTCAAAGAAGTCATGAAAGTGTTCAAACTCCATATTTATTTCTGAGGAACGCTCATCGTAATCAAAATAATGAAAGAGTTTTTTCTTCTTATCAGAAATAGTGATTTGGTAGTTTTTTTCATATAACACAGATAGGTAGTCTTTGTGCACGGTGTATCCTCCTATTTCTTTATGGGAAAAATGTTGAAATGTAACATTGAAATAAGTATTTTCGTATAAAATTTAAGTATATTGTACAAGTAAAAAGCAATAAATGCAAATATTTATTTAAAAAAAGCAATATAAAACATAGAATAAAGGCATATTTTTCATTATAATCAAGAAAAGACTATATAAATAATAAGCAATATTACTTTATATAACCTATGAACTTTATATGACGTAGATAGAAGTAGAAAGGAGATGTTTTAGTTGTGGAATATCGAATCGGGATCGATTTAGGTGGAACTAATATAGCCGTTGGAATTGTAGATGATAAATACCAGATTCTTCATAGAGATAGTATTCCTACTAAAGCAGAGAGATCAGGAGTAGAGATCCTAGAGGATATAGTTCAATTAATACATACATTGCTTAAAAACGTAGACATGTCATTATCGGACATTAAACAAATCGGTATAGGGGTTCCTGGAACTGCAAATAAATCCACGGGAATATTGGAATACGCTAATAATCTGAACTTTAATAAGGTTTCAGTGACAAGCTGGCTGGAAGAAAGATTACATTGTCAAGTTCGTTTTGATAATGATGCTAATGCAGCAGCATTAGGAGAATATCTTGTTAGAGACGTAAACCATATCAAATCCTTTTTAATGGTTACATTAGGTACAGGAGTTGGAGGTGGAGTCATTTTAGATGGCAAGCTATTAGAAGGCTGCAATTACGCAGCTGCAGAATTTGGACATATGGTAATAGAGAAGGGTGGACGTCCTTGCACTTGTGGGAGAAAAGGCTGTTTTGAAGCTTATGGTTCTGCTACTGCATTGATTACAATGGCCACAGAAAAAATTGAAAATCATGTGGATTCTTTACTATATAAGAAATGGAAAGAAAATCAGGAGATGTTAGACGGGCGAATGATTTGTGACTGCGTAAAGGCAGGAGATGACATAGCAATTAAGATATTGAATCAATATACAGATTATCTTGCAACAGGGTTGACCAACTTAATAAACCTATTTCAACCAGATGTAATATGTATCGGTGGGGGCATTAGTGCAGCAGCGGATTTATTCCTTGATTCATTACAAAAACAGGTAAGAGAAGAATCCTACACATCTGATGCAGAAATTCAGACAGTGATTCAAAAAGCAAGCTTGGGAAATGATGCGGGGATTATTGGCGCAGCATTTTTACAATAAAAAATCATAAATCATTATATATACATTAGGAGGCTTAGAATATGCATAAATGGATGAAAAAATTAACACTTGGTGTACTTACAACAGCAATGGGAATGTCATTAGTAGCATGTGGAGGAGCGCAAGAAACCTCAGGTGCTAGTAACAAGATAAAGGTATTATTATCAGAAGAGCCTGGAAAAGAAGATGCGCTCAACAATGCACTAAGTAAATGGGCGGAGGAAAAGGGTGTGGAAGTTGAGAGGATTATCATCTCTCACGATGATCAGCTTGCAAAATTCCCAGCAATGGCTAAAAACAAAGACCTTCCTGATTTAATTAGTACGACAAGACTTCATCAATTATATCCAGATGAATTCAAAGATATGAGTGCAGTAGTAGATTTAAGTCAATTTGAAGAATCTGCACTTAAAATCGTTGGTAAGGATTTTACGTCTGATAAGATTTCAGGCGCACCATCTCAATTCACAATTACAAACCTTTATTATAATGCAGATGCATTCGCAAAAGCAGGAATCGAAGTCCCTACTACAGAAAATCCTTGGACTTGGGATCAACTTTACGAAAACGCAGCAAAACTTCAACAAGATGGCGGAGTGAAATATGGATTTGCAGCGGATGTATCTAGAGCGAGATATGACATCTTAATGTATGCAAATGGTGGCTCTCTTGTAGGAAAATCAGGAGATACATTTGAGGTAACTGTAAACAGTGCCCAAAATGTTGCTACATTAGAACAATTCGTAAAAGCAAATGAAGACGGTGTTATGCCAAAAGCAATCTGGGCAGGTGGTTCTACAGATAACCCAGTAGAATATTTTAAAAATGGTGATGTGGGCATTCTCTTATCTGGGTCTTGGAACTATAACCCAATGCTAAGTGATATTAGTAAATTTGAATTTGGCGTAATGCCTTCTCCAAAAGGAACTGATTCTCAAGCAGCAATTATCGGTGGTGCGGCATTAGCAATTCCAGAGGGAGCTAAAAACAGTGCATTAGCAGAAGACTTCATTAAATGGTTCTACACAGAAGCAAACTTCAAAAACTATATCCAAGAAGATGCAGGTCTTTCTGCTCTTAAAAATGTAGTGTATGAACCAGAAAGCGAAAAAGCAGCAGCAGACTTTGAGGTATTACAAGCAGAAGTTGCACATGTAACAGATACCTTTATGGTAGATGAAAGTTCTTCTTGGAGAACTTATAAAGACAATGAGTACAGAGACTATATTAAACGTGCAGTAAGTGGTGAAATGACAGCAAAAGAGGCATTAGATGCGTTCGCTAAGGAACTTTCTTCATCATCAGGATGGGTAATTGCCGAGTAGAGTGTGTGACAGAATCTGAATAAAGGTGGATAAATACATGAAGAAAAATAAAAAAGCCTTTTCTAATAAGAGTGCATTTTGGCTCTTTGTTGCTCCAGCATTAGTGTTATTTTCCCTGTTTTTCATCATCCCATTATTTTTAAGTGTTGGATTAGCCTTTACAAATTATGATGGATGGAAAACTCTGGAATTTGCTGGATTAGATAACTTTATTAAATTATTTCAAAGTGCAGATTTTTATAAAGCGATAGGAAGAACATTTATATATGCATTATTTAGCTTACCATTTAAAATAATCGTGCCATTACTTATCGCTATGTTAGTAACATCTAAGTTTTTAAAAGGAAATACAATTGTTCGTACATGTACATATATTCCAGTATTGATATCAGCACTAGTTGTTGGTATCACTATTAACTGGATGTTTGGACAAGAATATGGTCTAGTAAACTTTATTATTCAATACTTTGGTGGTAAGCCACTTGAATGGGCACTGAATCCGATTTTAGCTACATTTGTAATTAGTTTTGCATCTAACTGGGCATCCACAGGTTTCTATATGATTATGTTCGTCGGTGGTATTAAAAACATCCCTGGAGAAGTATATGAAGCAGCTAATGTGGATGGCGCTACAGGCATACAAACATTCTTTAGAATTACGTTGCCAATGTTAATGCCAACAACATTTATCGTTCTATTATTATCAAGTGTGAGCTTATTAAAAGAATATGCACTAGTTCAAGGTATTACAGCAGGTGGCCCTGGTACATCCACTACATATATTATTCAATATATGTTTGATCAAGGGTTTACACAATATCGTTATGGATATGCATCTGCAGTTGGTGTTGTACTAAGTTTAATCTTTATTGTAATTGCAGCAGCTCAGTTTAAGTTTACAAAAGGTGGTGAAGTATAATGACTCCAAAGCAAAAAAAGACAATATTAACAGTACTTTTTACCCTTACAGGATTAGCTGTAGCAGCAGTAATGATCTTCCCAATCATATGGCTATTCATGAGTTCCTTTAAAGATTCTAGTGAGTTATTTAGCTATCCATTACACTTTTTACCAGAAGTATTTAGCTTAGATTCTTATAAAGGAGTAATTGAGGGTGGATTTTTCCAATACGTAAAAAATAGTTTATTCATTGCAGTAGTCGGTACAGCAATTACAGTTGTTATTAGTGCTATGTGTGGCTATGCATTGGCTATTTATCGTGAAGAAATTAAATATACAAATAAAGTATTTGCTATCTTCTTATTAGGAACATTAATCCCAGGTGAGATACTTACTATTTCTCAGTTTACTGTCATTTCTGAAATAGGATTATACAATAATATCTGGGGGGTTATCTTACCCGTAGTTACAACAACAACAGGAATATTTATGTATCGTCAACATTATATGTCAATTCCACTATCGTTAGTAGAATCTGCGAGACTTGATGGTGCAAGTGAATTTAAAATCTTTACACGTATAATGTTGCCACTTGGTTCTTCGGTTACAGTAACATTAATCATCTTCTCATTTGTATGGAGATGGAATGATTATATTCTTCCATTAATAGTATTATCTGATCAAAAGAAATTTACAATTCAGATTGCAATCAAAAGTTTTATTGGGACAATGGGGGTAAATTGGAATGCGATTCTAGCAGCTTCTATCTTATCGATGTTACCAATTATCATCATTTTTATCTTCCTTCAAAAATACATCACTGGGGGAATTGCAACAACTGGGGTGAAGGGCTAGGGTGAAGTATTATGAGACGTTATATTGGACATATAATCCGTTCTGCAGAAAGGCGTGTACAACATTTTTTAGATACTCAAATAAAAGATTCCAATCGTAAAGATTACGGTGCAATGCCTACTGAAATTATCGAAGCTAAGCCTACGATTTATATGTTGGCTAATGCAGTGGCTGTATACTGTAATGAAGAGAGTACTTTTCACTACAGTGATAAGCTTTATGAGGCAATGGACCTAGCTCTTGATTTTGTAAGACGTTGTCAGAGAGAGGAAGGTAGTTTCGACTATCCTTCCTGTAACTTTAAATCAGCAGCAGATACATCTTTTTGTTTCAAAAGATTAATTGCTTCTTATCAATTATTAGTAAAATATGAGAAAGTAGCACCAGAAGAACAAGTTAAAAGACTTAAGCATTTACAAGAAAAATATAAAGTATTACTCTATGATGCACTAGAGTCCATTACAATCGGAGGTTTTCATACTCCGAACCACCGCTGGGGAATTTCAGCTGCGTTAATGCAAGGTGCAAACTTATTCCCAGAACACAAATTACATAATCAGATTCATGTCCGTCTAAAGCAGTATTTAGATGAAGGAATTGATGGAAACAGTGAAGGTGAGTATGCAGAGCGTTCTACAGGAAATTACAATGCCGTTGTAAACAATGCCATGATGGCTATGTATGAAGAGTCAAAAGATGTAACTTATCTAGGCTATATTTCTAGAAATCTTCATATGATGCTTACATACTTTGATCCTGATGATACAATCTTTACTCAAAATTCCACTAGACAAGATCAAGGTAAAGCTGATTATCCGGACAAATACTTCTATCAATATCTTTATATGGCATCTCTTTATGTGAGTGAGCAAGAGAGTAATTCTAAATGTGCTAAGGAGTTCGTTAAGCAAGATATTATGACAGATATGTTATATCGTGAATTTGATGCAGCAGCACATAAGATTATCCGTGATAATATGCTTCGTGGGGATATTGCCCCAGAATGTCTCCATATTATAATGCTTCATGATGAAATGGCTAACTATGAATTTAGAGGTTATGGGTTTTTAGATACTTATCGTAAGTATTACGAAGAAGCGGGTGTATTACGTGTGAAAACACCAGCGTATGGTTACAGTTTATTAAGAGGAAAAAGTGATTTTCTATTCCTAAAAATTAAAGAAACATTGGTTTATCTAAAGATAGGCGAGAGCATTGGTAGTGTAAGAACTTTTACACCAGAAACATTGGTAGAGGAAGATGGGGAGTACAGACTTGAATCGACTGTACAGGCAAGTTACTATCAACCATTTGCAGAAAAAGTAGATACCACTGACTGGTGGAAGATGGATCATACCAAACGAGACATCTTAGTAAATAGCGAATTAAAGGTTACGGTGACAGTTAAAGAGCTGGAGGAAGGCTTAGAATTAAAAGTGGGTAGTCAAGGATTAGATGGTGTGCCACTGCGTTTACAATTTTGTATTCCAGCTGGCTCCACAGTGGAGAATGACCAATTTTATTTAAAAGCAACCAAAGGACAGAGTATAATTCTTCGAAATGGATATGTACAGGTACATCACAACGATAATACTGTTGAAATTGGACCTGGATTTGGTACACATCAATTCCAAGGACACTACAGTGGGGAAGAGTTTAATGATACAGGATACACAATATTCCTAAATGAATATACTCCATTTGAAAAAGTCGTAACAATTAAGAGAAAACAATCGGGAGGTAGTAATATACCATGCTAAATGCGATACAGGACAAATTGTTAATATTGGTAGATTCTTTTGAGAGTGTATTATATGAAGAAGATACAATCTTTTTAGAGAATATGAAATCAAAAAATCTTGCGGGTGATGATTGTAGAAAATATCAATGCTGGGAATGGACTCAAGGGGTTGGGTTATTCGGAATTTGGAAATTATTTGAGAAAACTAAAGAAGATAAATATTTGGATATACTACTTCGATATTATGAAGAAAGATTAGAAGTTGGGTTACCAGCAAAAAATATCAATACATATGCACCATTATTAGCCCTATCTTATGTATATGAGCATACAAAAAATGAAAAGTATCATGAAATCTGTCTTGAATGGGCAGAATGGGCTATGAATGGATTAGCAAGAACAAAAAGTGGTGGATTTCAACACCTTACTTCCGATACATTAAATAATGAAGAATTATGGGATGATACATTATTTATGACGGTATTATTCTTAGCAAACTTCGGGAGAATTGAAGGAAATAATGCCTATATTGAAGAGGCTAAATATCAATTCTTAATACATATAAAATATCTTGCAGATAAAAAGACTGGATTATGGTATCATGGTTGGACCTTCGAAGGCAATCATAACTTCGTAGAAGCCTTCTGGGGAAGAGGAAACAGCTGGATTACAGCAGCTATTCCTGAATTCCTAGCATTAGTGCCATGTGAAGATTTTGTTCGTAGGTTCTTAGTAGAAACATTACAAAACCAGATTGATGCTTTAAAACATTACCAAAATCCATCTGGAATGTGGCACACATTAATCGATGATGCAACCTCTTACGTGGAAACAAGTGCAACCTGCGGATTCGCTTACGGTATATTACGTGCAGTACATATGGGCTTAATAGATCAAGAATATACAAGCTGTGCTATGAAAGCATTAGAACCAGTACTAGGCTATATATCAGATGAGGGTACTGTGGACCAGGTATCTTATGGAACAGCTATGGGTAGAGAATCCAAACAGTTCTATAAAGACATTGAAATCAAATCTATGCCTTATGGACAAGCACTTGCTATTCTCTATTTACTTGAAGTACTAGAGGAGCTAGAGGTAGAGCGTGGATAGGGATAGCGAGAAGTACAAGAAATCAAAACCAAATAGCCAGAACATAGTAATATTTATTGGATTTATGATATGTATGATTGTCATGGGAGCTAGTGACAGTATGCGTGGAGTGTTTGGAGGGGTGTTTCAAGAACATTTTTCTTTAACCACGACACAAGTATCCACTATCGTTACAGTTAGTTATATAGGGAATTTAGTATTTTTGTTACTAGGTGGTAACATTCTTGATAGATTTGAAAAAAAGAAAGTATTTTTATCGGTAGTAGGAATATGGATGTGTGGGGCAACGGTTTTTGTTGCCACAGACAACTATATGATGCTATTAATCGGTATGTTCCTCTGTATGGGGGCATCCACCTTAATTAATACAACAATCAATTTATTAGTGCCACTCGTATTTGCAGGGGCACCAAGCCTCATTGTAAACGTCTTATTCTTCACCCAAGGAATTGGTACAAGTACAAGTCAAAATTTAGTGGGTAGATATGCCGAGGATATTTCTGCCTGGCATTTGGTAAATGTAGTTCTATTGGTGATCATTGCGATTGGTATAGTTGCTGTATGTTTCTCAAAACTCCCAAATCCAAAAACAGAGAAACAGCAGGTCTCTTACCGCAGGATTATCAAGCATCCAGCCTTTTTATATCTCATTTTAATTTTCGGTTTCTATTTTATTGCAGAGCATGGAATCTTAAACTGGTTCTTAGCTTACTGTACATCAGAATTAGGAATGAATAATGAAAGTGCGGCAGTATACTTGTCTATGTTTTTTGGTGGAATGACAATTGGAAGATTAGTATTTGCACCAGTGGTACAAAAGTTGGGTGTATTAAAAAGTATTATGCTGTTTGGCGGCGTATCTACTGTAATCTATTCAATTGGGATTGCTGGAGGGAAGCATACTGTAGTATTGTTAAGCATGACGGGATGTATGTTATCTATCGTTTATCCGACTTTAGTATTAATGATTCAGAAATACTATGAGAAAGATTGTATAGCAACAGCAACTGGAGTAATTATAAGTATAGCAACCATATTTGATATTGTATTTAATATGTTGTTTGGTGTGATTACTGATATAATAGGAATTCGTTTCGCATTTTATGTACTCTTAATGAGTATGATTATGTTTTATGTTGTCTTTCTATTCTTTAGGAGAAATGTGGCACCTAGAGAAGAGGTAGATGCATTGTAACTGTAAGTAGGCAACATATTTAGGGACTAATATAAGGTTAGCATGGAATTTGCACTAATATTTGAAAATAAGAGAAGAGAGCACCCGAGAGGGTGCTTTTTGTGTTTAAGAAATACGACTAGGAACAATTAAAATAGCTAAAAGTAATTTGTAAACTATAGTGTTTAAATTTGTTGACAATTGTTTGCGTAAGTTATATGATGATTACAAATAATATAAATAAGTTCTATTGATGTGTACTAGAATGAATAATCCAATTGATAAAAGCAGGCAATAGACTAAAGAGGGGAGAGTATGATGAATAAGAGTGCCTTATCTACTAAAGACTTATGTATGATTAGTTTATGGACAGCTGTAATAGCTGTTATGGCTCAAATTGCTATTCCTATGCCTATGGGAGTACCTATGACTATGCAAACTTTTGCCATTACCTTGGCTGCCATTGTATTAGGGGCTAAAAAGGGAGCTATTGCATCCAGTATTTATGTACTTTTAGGAGCTATAGGGCTGCCTGTATTTGCAAATTTTTCAGGAGGCTTACATAGTGTTGTAGGTGCAACAGGAGGGTTTATTATTTCCTTCCCTATTATGGCCTTTATTATAGGATGGGGAGTAGAGTATAAAGATAGAATTAAAGGTGTATTTATAGTAGCCATTATAATGGGTACGATTATTAATTATGTTATAGGTGTATTTGTATTTTGCTTAATTACAGGAAGTAGTGTTATGGCAGGTATTACTGCTTGTGTTATACCGTTTATTCCAACAGCTATTATCAAAGGCGTAGTAGGTGGAATACTAGGAGTTAAAATGAGAGAGAGGATGGTAAGGCTAGTATGAAGCTAAGGCCACATCATTTATTATGTACCCAAGGTTATAGCGGCAAAGGCTATAGTGAGGCGTTTGTTAATAATATGAATGAAAAGGTGGGAATACTAAGAGGAAGTGCACCTGCAGAGATTGAAATTGTATTTGGTGTGGATGATTTATGTAAGTGTTGTCCACATCAAACTAATAGGAGTACATGTGTAACTCAAGAGAAAGTACAAACAATAGATTCCAAAATAGTGAAGTATTTTGGGCTTGAAGAAGGGAACTATATTTATCAGGATTTAATACGAGAAATTAACAAACAAATGACAGAAGATAAGATGGAAGATATCTGTGGTCAGTGTAATTGGTACCCTATAAGCGCATGTAAAAATAAAATTTTAAAAAAGGTTAAAGAAGTCACTTGACTTAAAGCAAAAAATAAGGTATTATTTTAAAGCAGTCAATTTTGCGGGTCACTAGCTCAGTCGGTAGAGCACTTGACTTTTAATCAAGTTGTCCCGGGTTCGATTCCCGGGTGGCTCATTTTGACTTGCGGGTGTAGTTCAATGGTAGAACTTCAGCCTTCCAAGCTGACTACGTGGGTTCGATTCCCATCACCCGCTTTATATGTATCCATAGCTCAGCTGGATAGAGCAACGCCCTTCTAAGGCGTGGGTCCGGGGTTCGAATCCCTGTGGATACGTATTTTAGCTTACAATCAGAAGAGGTCACTATGTTAGTTGTTAAAACTAGCGTAGTGACCTCTTTTGGCGTTTATAAATATATACGTAAATAAATTTATAAAAGAATAGGAACAGAGACTGTTCTTTTTAAGGATAATATAAGAGTTGTACCAGATGAGTCATAAGGAATATAAACACCATATTCAAGGCCATAAAGGAGTTTCAATCTGTTGTTAACATTAAATATACCGATGTGCTGCTGATAATCAGAAACATTCTTTTCAAATAAATCATTGAGCAGATCAATTTGTTCTTTTGGCATAGGAGTGCCATTATTAAAAATAATAATCTGGATGTCTTCGGCATCCTCTAATACTTGAATGTTAATATAGCGATCTTCTACGCATTCTAGGCCATGGAGAATGGCATTTTCTACAATAGGTTGGAGGATGAATTTAGGTATTTGTAGTTCTTCTAATAGTTCGCTTTGAGGAAAGTGGTAATTAATTTTATAGCGTAATCTAATGTTGTGTAGATTAATATACTTTTCTAAGTAAAATAGCTCTGTTTCGAGACTTACAAAATCCGTAGTATTTCTAAGAGTAAACTTAAGAAGTTCACCTAGTTCCTCTATGATATAGGAAACGTCATCTGGTTTATTAGCAATAGCCTTCATTCGTATGGATTCTAAGGTATTATATAAGAAGTGCGGATTAATTTGACTTTGTAAAACCTTTAGCTCTGCTTTAATGTTTTTTGTGCTAATTTCATTGTTGATTTTCAGTAATTCATTAATACGTGCAATCATCTTATTAAACTGATAAGTGAGATTCCCTATTTCATCTTTTGATGTAACGGTAACAACGGTATCAAAATGACCTTGCTCTATAGCTTGTATCCCTTTTGTAAGATGATTTAAAGACCTAGACAGAGAATTAGAAATAAACAAGGCTAAAATAAGGCCTATAAAAATACAAAGTAATACGATATAGAGAGTGTGAAGCATAAGTGGTGGTAAACTACTTAATAACTCCTTTTCAGTTATGGTTAAAAGTATAGTTAACCCTGTTTCAGCAGATTTCTTATAAGTAACAATTTCTTTGTCATTAGTATTAGTGAGATAAGTATATCCTTCCGAGGTTTCTAGTGTTTTATTAAAGTCCGTATAAGCTACATTATTCTTACTAGAATTTGTATAGTAGATAGGAAGGTTATTTTGGTCTAAGATAATTAAGTCATGATTACTGCGGGTGTCAGGTGTACCTATATCTTTAAGGAAGTCTGCCTTAATATCTATTTTGACTAACCCAATAGGTTCATTGCTACTAATCACCTTGATTTTTCTCACAAAAGACATAAGTTCGCCTTGGATATAGCTTGTAGTTTCATAAGGAGAGACTAAACGAGTCACTTGATCACTTTCTAAAAAAGGAGTAAACCACTGTTCCTTTTTGATATCATAGCGAGGAAGGAAGTTGCTATTAAACCCAAAGCTATAGTCATGAGATTTTAAGTCAGTAATATAAACACCAGTAATATTGGAATTAAAAGCAGTAATAGAATCTATGTAGTCTTTAGTAAGTAGTAAGCTATTATTTGAATCTAGAGAAGAAGAGTCTTCTTTCACTAATTCTTGAGTATGAGGATTGATAACAATTACCTTTGAAAGAGTATCTAATTCATTAATAGTAGTAAGAAGCGCATCATTTACCTTAGAAACAAGCGATTGAGAGTAGTCAATGCTTGTTTTTTTTAATTCGTCGGAAATATAGTGATAAGAGATGATTCCGGATAAGCTAACACAAATCACAATTAATATTAAAAAGCAAATAATGATTTTACCCTTAAGTGTATAAAATAATTTCTGAAACATATGTTGCACCTTCTAGCTTTTGGATTTTAGGTTTTTACGATATTTAGTAGGTGTGATACCAATATGTTTTTCGAATACAGTAGAAAAATACTGTGCATTGGTATAACCTAGTTGGTCTGAAATTTCTTGGATTTGTAGAGAAGAATTACTAAGTAGACGTTTTGCTTTGTCTAACTTAACTTGTGTAACATAATCTATAAAGCTCATATCGGACTGTTGCTTAAATAAACGGCTAAGATATGAAGCATTCATATGAAAATGGGAGGCTACGGCTTCTCTAGAAGTAAGGCCATTTTGATCTACAACATATTGTTTAATTTGTTCTATAAGTAGTTCGGTAGAGCTGCTAGAAGTTTTTATTTGATTAATAAGATCAGAAATGCAATCTGTTAACCAAGTTTTAAGCTCAGGTGCTGTCTTATAGTTTTTTCTAAGATAAGTAACTCTATAAATCTCATAGTTAGAAAAAATATTATCTTGAAGATTATAAGAATAGGCTAGGTTTTTTAAATAAACCAGTAAGCTAATGGTTTCTGTATAAATTTGATTAGAAGAACACTTTTGTCCAATAAGGTAATTAAAGAGTTTTTCTATGTGCCCATAAGTACCAGTGAGATTGAGGTCTTTTACTTGAGAAATAATAGACTCAATATAGGGTCTTGTATCAATGCTTTTTAGTGATGCAGCTGCTTCATCTGAGTTAAATTGAACAAAATGGCTGACACTTTGGAAAGTTTCATCAAGAGCATGTTGAGCTTCCTCAAAAAATAAATGAATTTGATTGAGGTCAGTAAAACTAGAGCTTACACCAATAGAAATGGGTGTTGTAAACAAGCAATCCATATAGTCTAAAAGTTCTTCTCTTTTGGTCTTCAAATGGGAAGTGCTTGTCCCTTGAATAAATACGACTAATAGATTATTCGTATAGGGAGCTAGTAAATCATTGTTTTTTTGGGTTACATAATGATTTAAGTCTTCAAATGCTTGTGAGGTAGTTTCTAGCAAGTGCTCCTGGGGCTCTAAAATAAGAATTTCATAATACTTAGAGTGTGGCTGTAATGCTAATAAATGATGATGAGAAGTAGAGTTAGCAAAGGCTTGGGTATGAGTTAATAAATCTAACAAGTATTTTTCTTTTGCTAATAGGGTAAGATGTTTAGTGCTCTGGTCAGCAGCTAACTCCTCTTTAATTAGTGTGATGGCAGACTGTATTTTTTCTAATAATTCCGCTTTTTTGAGTGGTTTTAGTAGATAGGCAAAAGCACCTTTTTCGATAGCACTTTGTGCATAATGAAAGTCATCATAGCCACTCAATATAATAGTTTTAACGTTCTTATGATTAAGTGCTGCAAGCATACTTAACCCATCTAGCTGAGGCATACGTATATCTGTAACAACTAAATGTGGACTTGTGCGATCAATAAGTTCAAGACCTTCTTGCCCACTATAAGCAACTCCGGCAATTTCAATGTCAAGAGAGTTCCAATCTAATATGTATTTTAAACCTTCAACAATAGACTCATCATCGTCTATAAATACAATCTTTAGCATATATCATTCTCCTTTTAAACGAGTGTAAAACATGACCATTGCAACAAGTAATAAGCATATGTGTTTAGTGAAAAATGCTTTAAATACACATGATTAATAGAAATAATAAATATAAATTGCATAAAAAAATAGTTTGATTTATGTAAAGTAATATTATTATAACAAAATAGTTCACAATATCAAATCTTTTAGTAACAATATTATATGTTTCACAATTTGTAAAGATGGTACCATATATTTATCAATAAAACGAAATAACTTCTAAGGAGGACTTGTATGAAACTCAAAAAAGTATCTTTATTAACTATGGCAATGGTTATGGGGATGAGTGCTCTTACTGGTTGTAGTAGTTCAGCAGACAGTAAAGCAGACGGGGCTACTAGTAACGGAAAAACAGAATTAAAAATGTGGTCAAAAGCAAGTGGTACAGACCCAGCACTAGATGCTATTATTACTGCTTTCAATGAAAGCCAAGATAAATATGTGGTTAAGTATGAAGGATATGGTGATAACTATACTAATGTAGTAAATATGGCTTTATCTTCAGGAGATGCACCAGATATTTTTGAACTTGGAGGTAACTTCTCTATTCCAACACTTATCGAACAGAATCTTATCATTCCAGTAGATGATGTTATTACAGAAGAAATGAAAGATGATGTATTCTCAGCAGTTTTTGATCAACAAGAACTTTATGGAAACCTGTACTCTATACCAACTAGAGTAACAGCTTTTAGATTACTTTATAACAAAGATGTTTTCGAAGCTTCAGGTCTTGATCCAGAGAAACCACCAACAACTTTAGAAGAAATGCGTGAAATGGCCAAAATCATTACAGAAAAGGGTAATGGAAAAGTATATGGCTATGGTCTTTACTTAGGAGCAAGTAATATTTGGGAACGTGTACTTGATCCAATGGCTGTTGCAGCAGGAACAATTGGTGGCTACGGTTTTGACTTCAGCACAGGCAGATTCAATATCCCAGCTCAAAAACGTTTACTTGAATACTATATGGATCTTGCAAAAGATGGTTCACTTTTCCCTGGTTATGAAACATTATCAGTTGACCCAATGCGTTCTAACTTCGCACAAGGTAACATTGGTATGTACATAGATGGAAACTGGACAACAGGTTTATATAGCACACAAATTAAAACCGATATTAACTGGGGAACAGCAGCTGTTCCAGTATTTGAAGATGAAACTTATGAAAAAGGTTTAGGTTTTGCAGGAGTTGACTTTGCAGTAGCTAGTCAATCTAAAAATCAAGAAGGTGCAAAAGAGTTCTTAAGATTCTTATTAGCTAACAGTGAGATTGCACAACAATATAAAGCAGAACCAAAAACTTATTTACCAGCTAATGATGTAAGTAAATTACCAGTTGAAGAACAAGGTCTTCAAGGTCTTGAATATAACTTTACACTTGATGATATTGCACCACTTCCAGTTCAAATTGAAACATTAATCGCTGTTGAAGGTGATGATAGAAATAAAACATTCACAAATCTATACCTTAAGATTCTAGCTGGTGACAATGTAGATTTAGATAAAGAACTGAATGCATTAAACGATCGATATAATGCAGCTTTAGATAAAGCTCTTGAAGAAGGCAAAGTTAAAGAATCAGATATCAAAATTGATGGTTTTACACTAGCAGATAGATAGTATAAATGCTCCTTGGCATTTTTAAAAAATACAGGGTATAGGTTGTTTGAAACGAACAACCAAACCTTGTATTTTTTATTCGCTAGAAAAGTATAGTTTTTCTTGGTTAATGTTATCCGTAAGATGAAGAAGCCGGTTATTAATCCAGTTTCTTTTAATAAGTTTTTAGAGAAAGGAAATGAAAAATGGAAGCTGTGAAAAACAAAGAAAGTTTTCTTAAAAACACAAAAACACAAGCGTACCTAATGATTACACCTACAGTATTACTCATTTTACTGTTCGGATTATATCCAATGCTTTATGTTTTATTCTATAGTTTTACAAACTACAACGGGATGTCTACACCTGACTTTGTGGGATTAGCTAACTACTCAAGAGTACTACAGGATAGTTCATGGTGGTTAACCGTTAAGAATACCTTCCAAATAGGGATTGTTACCTCACTTATTCAAGTACCAATAGCTTTAGTTTTAGCTTTAATGGTAAGCGGTAAGTTAAAAGGAACAGGGTTCTTTAGAGCGATTTTATTCTTACCTAGTATTACAAGTACAGCGATTATGGGGATTGTTTTTTACTTCCTATTTGCTTCTTACAATGGCTATGTCAATGAAATCTTTATATCAATGAATATGATTGATTCCCCTATTTCTTGGTTAGGAGATGGGCTTTTAGCAAAAGGTGTTGTTGTTGCTTTCTTAAGCTGGCATGATATTGGTTTCTTTATGCTTCTTTTCTTAGCAGCACTTCAAAAAATTCCTGGTGATGTTTATGAAAGTGCAAAAATTGACGGTGCTAACGTAATTCAAACTTTCACAAAGATTACAGTACCAATGCTTGGGAAGATGTTCCAAATCATCTCAATGCTATCTATTGTAAATGCACTTAAATTATTCGACTCTGTTAAAGCACTTACTAATGGTGGACCAGGGGCAGATACAGAAGTTATGACAATGTACATATATAGATATTTCTTTGAAAATACAGGTATTCCACAACAAGGTTATGCTAGTGCGGTAAGTATGGTAGCTACGATTATTGTTGCAGGTGTAGCCGTGATTTATCTTATTCTTACAAAGAAAATGAACTACGAAGATTAGGAAGGAGGCCACTAAGATGAATAAAGGCACTTTAAAGAAGATTAATATCGGAAAAATATTCATTTATTTATTCCTAGCAATTGCAACACTACTGACAGTATTTCCACTTATTTATGCTTTTGGTGGTTCCTTTAAATCATTAGAGGAATTTTTAATGGGAGGAACACAAATCTTCCCTACTGGTTGGACTATAGATAACTATATTAAAGCATGGAATCAAGCTAATTTTGGTAGATACACATGGAATAGTATTCAGTTCACAGCGCTTACAGTAATACTTACAGTACTTACTACAGCTATGACTGGCTACGTACTTTCAAGAATTGATTTTAAAGGTAAAAAGTTATTACAAGGCGCTATGGGCTTTATGATCTTCCTTATTGGAGCGGTTACTATTTATCCTATTTTTAAATTAAGTAAATCTCTAGGTTTACTTAATAGCATCTGGGGAATGGTTATTGCACAAGTAGCAGCAGGACAAGCTATGTTTACAATCATTGTAATGGGTTACTGTGATGGGATTAGTAAAGAAATTGATGAAGCAGCAAGTATTGATGGTACAACTTTCTTCCAAACTTTCTATATGATTATTCTTCCACTTATTAAACCTATTTTAGCAACAGTTGCTCTTTTAACTTTTAGAGATACATGGAACAACTTTATGACACCACTAGCCTTTACTTTATCAAAACCAGAACTTCGCCCACTTACAGTAGGGGTTGTAATGCTTAAAGACCAAGGTGATGGTGTAACAGCATGGAATATTATGTTAGCAGGAACCATTATGGCATTAGTACCAATCTTAATTGCATATGCTTTCCTCAATAAATACTTCGTGGCAGGCGTTACAGATGGAGCGGTAAAGGGCTAATAACTTATAAGGTATTAAAGTAGACACTAAGTTGATAATAGGTAAATATCATTTAAAGCCTAAAACAGTGTCTACTAAAAATACTCTTTAAATATAAAAATGAAACAGTGTAAGAGAGGTGACTTAAGTGGAATTAACGGATCAAAATCTTA
This sequence comes from Bacillota bacterium, assembly GCA_023393125.1. Lineage (GTDB taxonomy): Bacteria > Bacillota > Clostridia > Lachnospirales > Cellulosilyticaceae > Cellulosilyticum. The sequence goes on along the minus strand of JAEWMQ010000112.1, from coordinate 12,961 downwards.
AAGATTTTATAGCAAAAACAATTAATCCAAGAGTACAAGGTGACGGTGGAGAAGTAACCTTTGTTTCTCTAGAAAATGGCGTACTAAGTATTATGGTACAAGGCGAATGTTCCAGATGTCCTTTAACAGCACCTTGCTTTAAAGATTGGATGGTACAGGAAATCAAAAAAGTATGGGATATTGAACTCTCAGTTGAAATTATCGTGAAGAAACCCTATTTTTGGGACAAGTAGGAAGGAGCAAAGAGCATGGCACACGTAAAGGTAGCAAGACGCTCAATGAGCAAAGAAGAATGGATTTTATTAAGAGCGAAGTGGATCGGCTCTAGAGTGATTAAAGAAAGCTTTCATTTAGATGGATGGGAAATCAGAGAGGGTAGACAAGTCACAGAAATGAATTATGAATTCTATAGTGATGATTACTCAAAAATCCAAGATGGTGAAATGTTCTTTTCACCAGACGGAACAGTTTTCTTAAGAAACACAGTGACTTTACCAGAATCAATGAAGGATAAAGAGGTATGGTTCCAATTTATCACTGCTTCAGAAATGATCATTAAAGTAAATGGTAAATGGGCTGGTGGTCTAGACCCAAATAGAGATCGTATGCTTTTAAAGAAAGCAGAAGATAAAACCACTACTTTTACGATAGAAATGGAAGGCTATAACAGATCTAAACCAGATGACGAAAGAAATCCAGAGACTGCACATCTTAGAGGATGTAGACAAGTTTTTGATGGCGGTAACTTTATTGTTATCAATAACGAGATTCAAGCAGCGGTCTATGATTTAAAGATATTATTAGATGCTATGCAATGCGAATACATCAATGAAGATGTAACAGAAATGATTGCAAGAGAAACTTATGCAGGATTAAATCTTGTAGATTATGATGAAACAGATGAAAAAGTTTATGAAGCAAGCATAATAGCTTTAAGAAAGCATTTGAAAGAAACCATATTTGACAACGAAAACTATGGGAATGTGGGTAAAGTAGCATTAGTAGCTCACTCTCATTTAGATATAGCATATTACTGGAGAAAAATACATACGGTACAAAAGAATGCACGTACTTGCCTTATTCAGCTTAGACTTATGGACCGTTATCCAGAGTTTAAATACTGTCATACACAAGCTTATACTTATGAAATGCTAGAAAAACATTTCCCAGAAATCTTTGAAGAGGTGAAAGAACGTATTAAAGAAGGTCGCTTTGAAGTAGTAGGTGGAATGTATGTAGAACCAGATTGTAATATCCCAACAGCAGAGTCTATCGTAAGACAATGTATGTACGGACAACATTACTTTAGAGAAAAATTTGATATTACAGTAGATAACTGTTGGCTACCAGACGTATTCGGCAACTCATGGATTTTACCTCAAATCCTTCAAAAATCAGGTATGAAATATTTCGTATCTAATAAAATGTCTACTTGGAATGATACTAATAAGTTCCCACATAACAACTTTATTTGGAAGGGTATTGATGGGACAGAAATCCTTTCTTGTGTACCACCAACTCACTTTATTAGTTGGAATACGCCAGAACAAATTATTGAGAACTGGGAAAGTTTCCAAGATAAAGATAGCTGTGATGAAACTTTAAATATGTTCGGCTATGGCGATGGCGGTAGTGGGGCAACTGAAGAAATGCTAGAGTTTATGGAAAGACTTCCTAACATTCCTTCATTACCAAAAACAAGACATATCAGAGGAGACGAATTCCTAAGGGAAAACTTAGAAGGTAATGACAAACTAAGTGTATGGGATGGCGAGCTTTACCTTGAAATGCATAGAGGAACTTTTACAACAAGAGGTATCCTTAAAAAATACAATAGAGAACTTGAAATCTTACTAAGAGATGTAGAAATCTTAAGTAGTATTGCAGCACTTAAAGGTTATGCATATCCATATGAAGTAATTGATGCATGCTGGAAAAAAGTACTTGTGAACCAATTCCATGATATCTTACCAGGAACTCATATTGCACCAGTAGAAAGAGATGCCTTAGATGAATATAAAGAAGTTTTAACTGACCTTACTAAGTTATATGAAGAAGTTTCAAGCTTCTTAGGCTTGGAAGTAGTTAAAGAAAAAACAGAAGCTTTAACAGCAGTGAATACTCTAGGATGGGAAAGAAAAGAAATGATCTTTATCCCAGGCACATTTGAATCTGAAGATGGTATTGGAGGAGCACGTACTCAAAAAGGTTATTATAAAGGTGAAGAAGGTCTCTGGGCTGCTGGAAAAGTTGTACCTGCTATGGGCAGTGAAAAGCTTGTCTTTACTAAAAAAGCAGCGACAGAAGACAAATGGTTTAGCTATGAGACAGGTACTTTAGAAACACCATTTTATAAAGCTATGCTTCATGAAGATGGAACCATTTCTAGCCTTTATTCAAAAGCAGATTCTCGTGAAATCGTAGAGAAAAATAAAAGAATCAACGAACTTAAAATTTATAAAGATAACCCAGGTATGTATGATGCATGGGATATTCTTGAAAGCTATAAAGAGCGTGAAGATCAAATCGAAGTAGTTAGTCCATTAGAGTTAGTAGAAAAAGGTGATGTTTATATTGCCTTTAAAGTAAAACTAAAATTGAAATGTTCTGTATGGACACAAGTGATTAAATTCTTCAAAGAAGATCATAAGGTAGTATTTGAGAATCATGTGGATTGGCAAGAAACGAATAAACTTGCTAAGGTAGAATTTAACCTTAACATTTTATCAAGATATGCCAAATGTGATACAAGTGCAGGAACTATTGTAAGAGAAACACATAAAAACACAACATGGCAACAAGCACGCTTTGAGGTATGTACACATAAATGGGTAGATTTATCAGAACACGGTTATGGTGTAGCCATTTTAAATGATGGTAAATACGGTGTATCTTTTGATAAAACACAAATCGGCCTTTCATTACTCAGAAGTCCAATTAGACCAGACTTAAATAGTGATAAAGGGGAACATACTTTCACTTACGTCCTTATGCCACATAAAGGACAAGCAGAGGATGCAGGCGTAGTCGAAGCAGCTTGGGCACTTAATGCACCACTTCGTTTATATAAAGGACAAGAAGAAAATGCATTAGATCTCATTAAAGTAGTAGATGATAACCTTCATTTACAAGCGATGAAGAGACCACAATATGCAAAAGCAGAAGAAAAGAAGATTATTGTACGTTTAGTAGAGCTTAAAGGTCAAAGAGACATGGGTGAATTAAAATGTACAATGCCAATTGCAGCAGTTAAAAAAGTAAACCTACTAGAAGATGAAATAGAAGAAACTAACTTTAAGGTAGAAGAAGGCAAGCTTGTATTTGAATATACACCGTTTGAAATCCTAAGCTTTGAAGTGACTTTTAAATAGTAACGAGAAATAGTTAATCAAAAGATAGAGAAGCTGTACATGGAATAGCTTTGATGAAAATTAAATCCTACTTAAGTAATTTATAGCTCACTTGAGTGGGATTTAAATGAATTATAACTAATGAGCTACTAATCAAGCAATTAATAAAAGAAGCTATAACATTTATAAGGAAAGAAGGAGTGAGAAAAATGAAATTATCATTTAGATGGTACGGAGAAGATGATAAAGTAACACTGCAAAATATTAGACAAATTCCTGGGATGTACTCTATTGTAACAGCTGTATATGATGTACCAGTTGGTGAAGTATGGAGCAGAGAAAGCATTGCAAAGCTTAAAGCTCAAACAGAGGCAGCTGGACTTGCTTTTGATGTCATTGAAAGTGTACCTGTTCATGAAGATATTAAACTTGGTAAACCAAGTAGAGATCAATATATTAAAAACTATTGTGAAAACATTAGACGTCTAGGAGAAGCAGGTGTTAAGTGTATTTGCTATAACTTCATGCCTGTATTTGACTGGACGAGAACACAGCTTGACCATGTGTTAGAAGATGGTTCTACTTCTTTAGTATATTATCAAGAACAAGTAGATGCTGTTAATCCACTTGAAAGTGACAGTGACTTAACCCTTCCAGGCTGGGATTCAAGCTACACAAGAGATGAGCTAAAAGCTGTAGTAGCTGAGTATAACGCAATGACAGAAGATGACCTTTGGAATAACCTTAAGTATTTCTTAGAAGCTATTATTCCAGTTGCAGCAGAATGTGGTATTAACATGGCAATCCATGAAGATGACCCATGCTGGAGCATCTTTGGTCTTCCAAGAATTATTACTTGTGAGGAAAATCTTGATCGCTTCTTAAGTCTTGTAGATGATCCTCATAATGGGATTACGCTTTGCTCAGGCTCTTTAGGCTGCTCTAATAGAAATGATGTAGTAAAAATGGCAGCTAAATATGCAGCTATGGGAAGAATTCATTTTGTACATATGAGAAATGTAGCGGTACTGGAAAATGGTTTTGAAGAAAGAGCTCACCTATCTTCTTGTGGTTCTCTAGATATGTTCGCTATTATGAAAGCACTTCATGATAATGGCTTCAAAGGTTATATAAGACCAGACCACGGACGTATGATTTGGGGAGAAACAGGACGAGCTGGCTATGGCTTATATGATAGAGCATTAGGAGCAACATACTTAAATGGCTTATGGGAAGCTATTGAAAAGATGAGTAAATAATAGAAAGAAGGGATCTCGATGAGTTTATCATTTGGTACAGATTTAAAAGATAAAGTTGCAGTTGTAACAGGTGCAGGCGGCGTACTTTGTGGTATGTTTGCTAAGACATTAGCCAAGGCAGGTGCTAAAGTTGCAGTTTTAGATCTTAATTTAGAAGCTGCTGAGAAAGTAGCAGAGGAAATTGTGCTCGCTGGCGGAATTGCTAGAGCTTATAAAACAAATGTATTAGAAAAAGCTAGCCTAGAAGCTGTTCATGCTGAAGTTTTAGCGGACCTTGGTCCTTGTGATATTTTATTAAATGGTGCAGGCGGTAATAATCCTAGAGCTAATACAACTAAAGAATACTTTGAAATAGGTGATATTGAAAGTGATACAATTTCTTTCTTTGACCTTGATCAAAGTGGTGTAGAATTCGTATTTAACTTAAACTTCATCGGAACATTATTACCATCACAAGTTTTTGCTAAAGACATGGTTGGCAGAAAAGGTTGTAACATTATTAATGTTTCTTCTATGAATGCCTATACACCTCTTACAAAAATCCCAGCCTATAGTGGTGCTAAAGCAGCTATTAGTAATTTCACTCAGTGGTTAGCAGTACACTTTTCAAAAGTGGGCATTCGTGTAAATGCCATTGCACCAGGTTTCTTTGTAACAGCGCAAAATGAGAAGTTATTATTTAATGAGGATGCTTCACCAACAGCACGTTCTGAAAAAATCCTTGCAGCTACACCAATGGAACGTTTTGGTGAAGCTGAGGAGTTAAATGGAACCTTATTATATCTTGTTAATAATGAAGCAGCTGGATTTGTAACAGGTGTTGTTATCCCAGTAGATGGCGGTTTCTCAGCTTATTCAGGTGTTTAAAAGAGTCGTATTAATTACTAATCTTAGAGTGAAGGCACTACTATAAAGAACATTCTAGACGTTTTGAATCAAAAGAAACTGCAGGGAGAAGATGAGATTCTCATTGCAGTTTCTTTTGGCATTTTATATAAAACAGAAATTTGAATTATAATTATATAAAGTTAAACTGCCACTATGTAGTCCGGCTAGTGTACTTGCTTTCAGCTACTATCTTATTTTACTGAGAACTTTATACGTTATTACTGCTGGCGCAAAATATGAAAAAATTGCTTGTAAGTTTGAAATGGCATTATATCTTTTCTTCACTCCGCTTCACTGTCAGGAACGTTTATGAGCTTAAGAACGTTTGGAAGAAATGAGAGGGGAGAGCTATCTGGAAGAGTGACTTGGGAGAGTTTTTTAGAGGCACTTGATGAGCGTTTTGGATGGGGTTTAGTGCGAGTGTTTGAGCAAAGCGAGTTTTCGCACGTTTATCCAAATAAGTGAGCCTAGTGCATCAAAAAACTCGAACCGGAACCCTGGAAGATAGGTCTGCCCTCTCATTTCCGCACAACAGCCTTTTTCATAAACTCCTTGACAAATTTCTGTTTTATAATAGAGGCTAAATAGTTACAATATAGATATGTAGTAAGTGATTATCTAATAAGGTATATAATAGGTATGTGTAGATATGTAAAGGAGAAAAGAAGATGAATAATATTATTAAGTTAGCCCCTGCTTTTAAAGATTATATATGGGGAGGAACAAAGTTAAAATCATTATATGGAGCAAATGAATTAGAGCGTCTTTCTGAAGCGTGGGTATTATCTAATCATCCAGCAGGTGTTAGTCAGATCACAGAAGGTGAGCAAGGCGAACTCTTATTTAATGAGTATCTTGAGCAGATAGGGAAGAAAGGACTTGGTACTAAGTGTGAAGGGTTTCAAGACTTTCCTATTTTAATTAAGTGGATTGATGCAAAGCAGTCTTTATCTATTCAGGTTCATCCAGAAGATGAGTATGCCTTAAGGGTGGAAGGTGAATACGGTAAAACAGAAATGTGGTATATTCTAGATTGCGAAGAGGGAGCTTCCTTATACTATGGCGTTAATAAGGAGATTACGAAAGAAGAATTAGTAGAGCGTATTAAAAATAATACAATCTTAGAAGTACTTAATGAAGTGAAAGTTCATAAAGGAGATGTTTTCTTTATAGAAGCAGGAACGATTCATGCTATAGGAGCTGGTATTGTAATTTGTGAAATTCAGCAAAACTCGAACACTACTTATCGTGTTTATGATTTTGATAGAAGAGATGCTAGTGGAAACCCAAGAGAACTACATATTGATAAGGCAGTGGAAGTAGCAACCCTAAAGCCTGCTCTTCCAAAAGAAAAGAAAGAAGCAGATGTTTTAACAGACAGCTATAAAAGAGAGTGGTTGGGAGAATGTACATACTTTACAACACATAAATGGGAAGTTAAGAAGCAAGTGGAGATTAAAATTACCGATGAATCTTTCTTATCTATTGTTGTAATAGAGGGAGAAGGAAAGATTGAATTAGCGGGAGAAACTATGACCTTTAAAAAAGGAGATAGCCTATTTATCCCTGCACAAGAAGCTGAAGCTTACATAAAAGGGGAATGTACGTTAATCACAACTAAGCTTTAATAGATACTTGCTATTTAAGAAGATAAGACATGTAACTTCTTAAGCAGTATTTAATAAATTAAAGAGCAAAAAAGGTCTATAACACTAAAATCTAGTGCTATAGACCTTTTAGCTTATCCAGCCTCCTGATTTAACTTTTATTATTTGCTACTTGAGCCTAAATCAAGGCATAGCAATAGCTCCTCAGTGTTACAAGACTTAATCTGAGCTACAAGTATAACAAAACTATAAAAGTTAAACCGAAGAGTGAGGAGCTCTTAGAGATCTTGACCGGTGCACCTAAGATAGGAGCTTGCCTATAACAATTAGCAGGTTTAGTTGATACGTTATATAAGATTATGTCGAGGAAATTATTTTTGTATTACTATATGTGAGAAGAAAATAAATCACATAATGGAATTAAAAATTTTGAAAATTTAAAATAAATATACTATAATTATTAACATAGACGGGAGTGTAGAGTAGTAAGAATATAAAATATGAGGAGAAATATTAATGAAAAAGAAGGTTTTTGGGGGCATAATATTAATTTTGGCTTGTAGTATAGTACAGATAGCTGTAGCTCATAAACAAAATGAATCAGTTATAGGTGGTGGAATAGTAGAACAGTATGATTGGGTATGGCCTGAATGTGAGGGAATGATAGGGGTAAAACAAGGAGATAAGTGGGCCTATTTTGATAATAAGGGGAATAATATAACAGGATTTGTTTTTGAGGAGGTATTACCTTTTGAAGAAAGTGTGGCTAGAGTTAAGAAAGATGATATGTGGGCAATTATCGATAAGAAAGGAAAGAACTTGTGTGATTTTAAGTATCAGGAGATACAAGCTTTTAAAGAAGGGATTGCTGTTATTAAAAGGGGATATGCCTCCTATGGTTTCTTAAAACAAAATGGAGAAGAGCTTGTACCTTGTAAGTTTGTGAAAGCATATCCTTTCATAAAAGGCTATGCTTTGGCTATTATAAATATAAAAGAAGATAATAGAAGTCAGAATAATGTTATACATTTGGATGTAGAAGGTAAGGAATATTATTTTGAGCAACAAGTATATGCTAATAAATATGATGTATTTCAAGATTTACCAGCCTATATCGAAGATGGGATTGTTACTCTAGAGGAACTAGAATTAGTTGAAAAATCAGATGGAGATAGAGAAAATTATTTAGAGTGGGAAACGTATATCAGATATTATGATTTAGATGGAAATCTAGTGGAGCAGAATGAAGAAAATAAGATTCTTAAACAAGAAAATGCTAAAGCTCTCATAAGTGGAGAGATACCTATTGAGATAATAAAGTTAGAGAATAAATACTCACAAATTTATACACCTGGTGATAAGAGATATGTAGCTGTTAAGGAAGATAAGTATGGTTTGTTGGATGAAAGAGGTAATACAATTATTCCTTTTCACTATGAATATATAGGTTGGAGTTATGATCTAGATAGAGGGATTTATAGTGTGAAAAAAGATGGTCAAGTTGCTCTTTTTAATAGAAAAGGACAAGCTATAACTGATTTCCTATATCAAGCAATAGATGTCAATGATATAGGCGATGGCCTTATTCCAGCAATAAAGAATGGTTTCTACGGATACATAAATCTAGAAGGAAAGGAGGTTATTCCTTTTCAATATAATGCAGCAGGAAGGTTCTCAGATGATAGGGCGCTTGTACATACAGAGAAAGGACAACAGTATATAGATAGTACAGGGAAAATTATTACGTTATTGAAATTTTATGATGGAACAGATTTTAAGAATGGGATGGCTATTATAGAAGTAGGTGAAGGAACTTATCATTATATTAACAAAGAAGGCATAATAGTAGCTGCATACTATGATGCCCATTGGGATGGGTTTAGATATAATACACCATCATCATATAATGAAGATGGAATTGCATTTGTTACAAAAGGTGGCTATGAAAACTATATAGATAAGGAGGGAAATAAATTATTTGCTGAGGGGTATAGAACCTGTAATTATCTTAAAGATATAGGTGTAATTATTGTTAGTAAAAATGATAAATATGGGATTTATAATATTAATAATGAAGAAATAATCCCTTATGTATATGATGATATATGTATGGAAGGATATGATTTAACTACTAAAGAAGCAATATTACGGGTGGAAAGAGGAGGTCAATATGGATTAATTAAGATGGATGGTAGTGAAATTTTGCCTACAAGTTATGATGTAGTAGGAGATTATAATACATATAATGATTTGCTTAAATTTGAATTTATATGTGTAGAAAAAGATAATCAATATGGATTAATTGACACAACGGGTAAATTTATCATACCTTTACAAGGCCAGAAAATTACATGTGACAGGGAATTGGGTATATATTGTAAGCAAAATAATCAAGGAGAAAATACTTGGTTTGACCAAGATGGCAAGATAATAAAAAATTTAGAGGGTATAGAATGGATGTACCAAGATGATAAAGGCGGTATTTATATATATAAAGATGGAAAAGAGGGATATTTAGATAAGAATTATAAAGTTATGATTCCGTTGGTGTATGACAGTATTTATGAAAATGGTACAGGCTGTTTTGTAGGAGAGCAAGATGGAATGTATAGCTTAATATATGTAGAGGGAGAAAGTTAATTTAGTATTTTGTAGAATGGTACGATAGTAATAAAAATATGAATTTCTATGGCTTTTATAAGTTAGTATTAATTAGTAGAGTATTTACTAGGTCGTAGTGATGTATTCAAGCCTACTAGAATATCTTATAATAGTAATAACTAAATTCATTAATGGGAGGATTTAATCATGAAAGTATTATTAGTTAATGGTAGCCCAAAAGCAAAGGGTTGTACTTATACTGCGCTTTGTGAGGTGGCAGGAGCCCTAGAGAAAAATGGAATCAAAACAGAAATTTTTCACGTAGGTACAGAAGCCATTCGTGGTTGTATGGGGTGTGGTGCCTGTAAGAAATTAGATGGTAGATGCGTTTACCAAGATACTGTTAATGTATTTTTAGAAAAAGCTAAAACAGCAGATGGTTTCATTTTTGGTACACCTGTTCACTATGCAGCAGCATCAGGTATGTTAACTTCATTTTTAGATCGCGCTTTTTATGCAGGAAAACCTACTTTTGAGTACAAACCAGGAGCAGCTATTGCAAGTTGCAGACGTAGTGGTGCAACAGCTACTTTCGATCAGCTCAATAAATACTTTACAATTTCTAATATGCCAGTTATATCTTCAAGCTACTGGAATATGGTTCATGGTACAAATCCAGAAGAGGTAAAACAAGATTTAGAAGGTATGCAAATTATGAGAAACCTAGGTAACAACATGGCATGGATCTTAAAAGCTATTGAAGCGGGTAGAAAGGTAGGCGTTAATATTCCAGAGAGAGAAACGAAGATCACAACAAGCTTTATTAGATAGCCTATTAATGATATATTTCATAAAAAGAGCTATTGCCCTCACCAATAAGGGCAATAGCTCTTTATTTCATTATAAATATGGAGTATAGAGTAGTATTAAGGTTATTATTTTTTTCGAAGTTTCTTTATAAATAATAGAATACTAGCGGCCCATAGGAAGAGAGAGATGGCAAAAATAACGAAGCCATTAATATTCAACTGTTTTAGGCAAATATAATCAAAAAATGCTAAAAGAGCAAACCAAATAATAAAAATACTATAATCATACATAAGATAAGTAAGATTAGCTAACTTAGTAAGAATAGATTGTGTTTTTATAAATTGAGCTTTACGTCTGGTTAATGTAGGGGATAATTCCCAGGGGTCTATTTTTGATATGTTAAGTTCTAGAAAGTAAAGTACCAATAAAATGACACTACGAAGAAAAACAATTAAAGCATATAAAACAAGAACGGTAAGTATTATGCGAGTAGTCAGGTCATGAGTACTTATAAAAAGATACAGTATTAAGCATAGACTAATAGAGCTTATAAGTATTTCAAATAACAGGTAAAAAATATTAATCCCAGTCGTTATTTTCTGTCCAATACTTTTGTTTTTTGGACTAGGCATAGCTATGCCTCCTCTCAAATATAATCACTAATAGATACAACTCCAACTTTAGTTTAGCACAAGAAAAGAAGGTGAGACGTTAAGATTTCGTGAGAAATAAAAAGCAATAAAAAATATAAAACAGGTGTTGACATATGTAATAAAATCTTATATACTAAACAAGTCGTTAGATGACGACAAAATTTCTGGTGATGATGCGCTTAGGGGAAACACCCGTTTCCATTCCGAACACGTAGGTTAAGACCTAAGCGGCTGATGGTACTTGTCTGGAGACGGACTGGGAGAGTAAGTGGTTGCCAGATTCATGCGCGAGTGGCTCAGTTGGTAGAGCATCTCCTTGCCAAGGAGAGGGTCGCGGGTTCGAGTCCCGTCTCGCGCTTAAAAAAGGAGCTAACTAGATTGTTAGCTCCTTTTTGCTTATAGGATAATTACTATGTGAATAAAAATTGATGCAATAAAGGATCGCTTTGATTAAGAAGTCATAAAGCTATTAAATGTAATCACTTATATAAAGGAGATACCTTTAAATATTTTGTACTGAAAAAGTATATAGATTGTAAACGTAATAACACGTAAAAAGTACAAAATAGAAGACTTACAAAGTATTATAGATAATAGTTAAATTACTTACGGGGGAAATTATTATGATGGAAAATAGTATGTATAATCAAGTTATTGAAATAGGTAATACTAAGCAGAATGAAATCTTAATTGAAGTGGCTGAGATTATAAATAGAAAGATGAATATAGAGATAACATGGGAGAATCCATATAGTGTTACTGCTCAGAAGGAATCAGAAAATGTAGATATGGAAGTAACGGGTAGTATTACGGAAACATATTCTAATTATGGAATTTCCTTGGATAGGGCGCTTAATAAACAGGTGGCTTCTAAACCAATGATAGTTAAGAATGAGAAATGGGTAGGTGCATCACTTAATGATATTAAAAGCTATTGTATTCCAAACCGTTATAATATTAATAACTATAAGTATCAATTTCTAAGTTTATCAGAATCTGCAGGTATTTCATCTGATATCATGAAGAAATACTTAGAGGATAAGGGAATATTAAGTGGTAAAGAAGATATTTTTATTCAAGCAGCAAAGGATTATAACTTAAATGAAATATATCTAGTAGCCCATGCATTATTAGAAACAGGAAATGGAACAAGTACATTAGCTAAAGGAGTTATGTATAAGGGAGTAAAAGTTTATAATATGTATGGAATAAAAGCAATAGATAGTAATCCATTAGGGGAGGGAGCAGCTTTTGCTTATAAAATGGGTTGGACTACTGTTGATAGAGCCATAGAAGGAGGAGCAAAGTACATATCAGAGCAATATATTAATCATGATATTTATGCACAAGATACATTATATGAAATGCGTTGGAATCCAGCTAGTCCAGGAACACATCAGTATGCAACAGATGTAGGATGGGCAGTTAAACAGGCAAAGCTGATTGAAGAAATATATAAAGAATTCGAAGATGCAAGTAGGAGCTTTGATATTCCTGTTTATAGATAGAGGAAAAGTACCTTAGTATGAAAGCAATGAATAAAAGAATCATATCATAGATATAATAAAAAGTATAAAAAATGAAAAATCCTATTGACTTATGCAAGGTAATGATGTATTATTAAACAAGTCAGCGGCAGACAGCAGCAGACAAAAAGAGGGCTAAGGCCTTGATGATAATGAACTTTGAAAACAAAATAGTAACTATAAACCAGTCGATTCATTACGTCTCTATTAAGAGATGAGAATCAGTACAACTTGTACTAAGTAATATAGTCAGTAGTAGAAATACTA
>JAEWMQ010000070.1 GCA_023393125.1 Bacillota bacterium | reverse complement strand
CCTTAAACCAGTTAAACTTCGCGGTATCCTTTCACAAGGAATGGTGCTTTGTGCATCAGATGATAACGGCAATTTAGTTGCAGTTGGTCCTTTAGGAGAAATGGTAAGTGGCGCAGTAGTTAAATAGAGTTATGTTTTTAGATTAACATTTGAAATAGGATATGTATGATGAACAAAAAGCATTTAGGGTGATTTTTAATACCTTAAATGCTTTTTTTTAATAATATCTTTAAATGTTAAAAAAACAAAATAATTAGTAAAATTAAAATATTGAAAAAATACTAAAAACAAATATAATATACATATATAAAATAATATGAAAAGAGGAATAGTATGGGAAGCTTATTAGATGGGAAAGAAAAATATGATGAAATAAAGGATGACATAGATAAGGCTAGTAACTTAAAAGATCTTGTTGATATGTGTCGAAATGGGGAAGAAATTACTAGCGAGAATGCAACTGATGTCTATGATTCAATGGGAGATCCAATAAAGGATTTAGGAGGATATACTATAGTTGGACCAATAATAGAAGTGATAGTTGATGCGGGTGGAAATGTATTAGATTTTGGTATAGATACTTTTGACGACTTAGCTGATGAAAAGAATAGGCAGATGGAAGAAGCAGGAGAAGATCCTTTCTATCCAAGATTTGCTACTCCTAAAGAACAAGCGAATTATGATGCCACTCAACAAAATCAAAATGATACAAACAATACTAGAAGGCCAGTAGATCCTCTTGTAATAGATTTAGATAATGATGGGGTTGAATTATTAGGAAATAAAGTTTTTTTCGATTTAAATAATGACGGGAAAAAAGAATATACATCTTGGATTGGAGATAAAGATGGAATACTGGTTAGAGATATTAATAATAATGGAAAAATAGATAATGGGGGAGAATTATTTGGAGATAGTACTATACTTGTAGATGGTAGTAGAGCTAAAGATGGTTATGAAGCATTGGCTGAATTAGATACAAATAATGATGGAATTATTAACCAAGATGATAGTACATATACTGAGATTAAAGTATGGATAGATAGTAATGGTGATGCAATTTCGCAAGAAGAGGAATTATATTCTTTAAAACAATTAGGAATAAAGGATATTGCATTACAACAAGAAACTGCTTATGTGGAATTTGAAGATGGGAGCATAATAACAGGCAGTGGAGATGTCTTAACAGAAGTAGGAGATATGAAGACTAATGAAATATGGTTAAATACAAATCCTCAATTACATATAAGTGACATAGTACCGGATGAAGAGTTGCTAGCATTGCCAGAAGTTATGGGCATGGGAAAGTTAGAATCGTTACGATTTAGTATGCAAAGCAATTATGAGTTAAAAGAATTGGTTGAGAAATATATTGAAGAGAAAAGCAGTATAGTAAGAGGGAAAATATTAGATGAAATTTTATATACATGGGCAGATGCCAGTAATATAGAAAAGATTATTGGAAGGGAAAGCCAGCTAATAGATATTAAAAAAGTAGTTGTATTAGAACAAGCATTAGGGATGCCATATACAGGGCTTTTAGATTATTCAGTTTCTATTAATAAGTTAAATAATAATTATAATGCGATAAAGCAAATTGTAAATAGGCAATTAGTTATTCAGTCTATTTTTAGTGAAATATTTAATTATAGTCCTAAAATAATAGTTAAGGATGAAGAAGGCAATACAAAAGGTATATATGATAACTTTGTTGCAATAGCTGTACGTATCAATGATAAGCTAAAATCAGGATATGATATTGGAATTATAGATGAATTTAGGGAAGTTGCAAAAATGTATGAACTATATAATACGGTAACATTAGCTAATATTTTTCAAAGTATAGCTATTATATCTGATGAGCGGGAAATTAAAGATTATTGTTCGCTTTGGACTAGTAAAAGTCTTGAAATGAATTTTATAGATTTAAGTATAGGCTCTACTATGGGAACATCTACAGATGATGTAATAAAAGGGACTAATTTAGAAGAGAGAATAAGAGGACAAGAGGGTGACGATATCCTAATAGGAGGAAAAGGAGATGACTATCTAGAGGGAGGAGCAGGAAATGATACCTATATCTTTAATGTAGGTGATGGAAAGGATGTAATAGAAGAGTCATCAGGAGAGGATAGCATTAAGTTTGGAGAAGGAATAGAAGCGGATAAAGTAAAGGTAACTAGAAGTGGTAATGATCTTGTATTGATGCTGAAAGATGCAGAAGGAACAGCAACAGGCGACCAAGTGACAATAGGAAATTATTTTCATTCTAGTGACTATAAGGTAGAACAGATCAACTTTGTAGATGGAACTAAATGGACAGTAGAAGATATCATGAAAAAGATAGCAAAACTAGAAGGGACAGAAAATGGAGAAACTATCTTAGCACATGATGATGCAAAGTCTCCAGTAAATCAAAGCATTTATGGATATGGAGGAAATGATAAGCTCTATGCCTATAGTGGAGATGACTATCTAGAGGGAGGAAAAGGAGATGACTATCTAGAGGGAGGAGTAGGAAATGATACCTATATCTTTAATGTTTGTGATGGAAAAGATGTAATAGTAGACTCATTAGGAGAAGATAGCATTAAGTTTGGAGAAGATATAAAAGTAATAGATTTATTATTTGCTAAGCAAGGGAATGACCTTGTAGTTGGAAATATTAAATCAGGAGATAAAATTACTATTCAATCTTGGTACAGCAACGAAATTAATCAAATTGAACAAATTAAGCTAAATGATGATACTACTTTGGTTAATACACAAGTTGATCAACTTATTCAAGCCATGGCTTCATTTGAAGCTGAAAAGGGAATGTCATGGAATGACTTAAGTAAAGATGAGAATAATGGAGCGAGTGAAATACTTAACCAATTTTGGGTGGTTCCAACCATTTAAAATTTGTATGCATGGAAGGATAAATAACCTAGTAGAATACTTAATAGTATTCTACTAGGTTATTATAACGAAATTTATTAGAGGGAGTATACATATGGAAGAAACAGAAGAACAAATGTATAATGAGAAGTCGAAAAAGTTTGATGAGGGTTTAAGTGCTTTTATTACTATAGCGAGATTTCATGGGATTAATGCTGATCCTGAACAAATAAGGCATAATATTGCATTACATGGAAGACTTATGGAAGAAATAGATATTCTACGTGTAGCGAAACAATTTAAACTTAAAGCAAAAGCAACACAAATATCTATAGAGCGCATGAAAAAAATGAGGTTACCTTTAATTGCTGAGAGTAAAGAGGGAGGATTTTTGATTGTAGCTCAAGTGCAAGAGGAAAAGTTGTTAGTGTTGTATCCTGGGAAATCTACGCCGGAAGTGATGAAGAAAGAGGATTTTATAGAGATATGGAATAATAGGATTATTCTTTTTGCAACTAGAGAGGTTTTACATAAGAATCAATCATTTGGATTAAAATGGTTTTTGCCTAGTGTTGTTAAATATAAAAAGGCGTTGATAGAGGTATTGGTTGCGGCATTAACATTACAAATATTCGGATTGTTTACACCTATTATGATGCAAGTGGTTATTGATAAGGTGCTAGTACATAATAGTATGTCTACACTTAATGTACTAGTATTTGCATTAGGTGTTATTTGTGTTTTTGAACTAATAATGAGTATAGTGAGAACCTATATATTCACCCACACTACAAGCAAAATAGATGTGATGCTAGGTGCTAGGTTATCAAACCATCTTTTTTCGTTGCCATTGAGATACTTCGAATCCAGGCGAGTAGGTGATACTATTGCGCGCGTAAGAGAAGTGGAAAACATACGTCAATTTTTAACAGGCGCACCATTAACCTCTATAATAGATGTAGCATTTATTGCAATTTATATCGGGGTAATGATGTTATATAGCACTAACTTAACATGGATTGTAATAGGTTCTTTACCTATATTTGCTGCAATATCAGCTTTTATAACACCGCTATTTAGAGAACGATTAGAAGCAAAGTTTAGATGTGGAGCGGAATCACAATCCTATATGGTGGAGGCGGTGACAGGTGTACAAACCATAAAATCTTTTGCATTAGAACCTAACGTACAGAAGAAATGGGAAAATCTCTTAGCACAGTCAACAAAAGCAAACTATAAAACCGCAATATTAGGAGGAGGCTCTAATGCGGTAGCTCAATTTGTGCAGAAGGTATTTAATCTGATTATTTTGTGGTATGGAGCAACTCTAGTAATGACAGGAAGTCTTACGGTTGGACAATTCATCACTTTTAGGATGCTATCAAGCAGCGTGAGTGGGCCAGTGTTAAGAATTGTACAAATGTGGCAGCAGTTGCAACAAACGAGTATTTCTATAAAAAGATTAGGAGATATTTTTAATACTGTGCCAGAACCTTCCATGGACTCATCTAAAACAAGGTTACCTAATATTAAGGGGCATATTCGTTTTGAAAAAGTGAAGTTTAGATATAGAATTGATGCAGCAGAAGTAATAAGGGATATGTCTTTTGAAATAGAACCAGGAACGGTTGTGGGGATTGTTGGTAGAAGTGGTTCGGGAAAAAGTACTTTATCTAAGCTTATCCAGCGTTTATATGTAATTGAATCTGGAAAAATTCTCATCGATGGCATTGATGTGGCATTAACAGACACAGCTTGGCTTAGAAGACAAATAGGTGTAGTGTTACAGGAAAACTTTATGTTTAATGCATCAATAAAAGAAAATATTTGTATTCATAGTCCAGGAAGTAGTATGGAAGATGTCATTAGGGTTGCTAAAATTGCAGGAGCACATGAGTTTATTTTGGAATTTCCAGAAGGTTATGATACCATGATCGGGGAAAAAGGAACTGGCTTATCAGGGGGACAAAAGCAAAGGCTGGCTATTGCGAGAGCATTGTTAACTAATCCTAGAATTCTGATTTTTGATGAAGCAACTTCAGCTCTTGATTATGAATCGGAAAGTATTATTCAAAATAATCTTAAAATGATTTGTAAAAATAGAACAGTGCTTATTATTGCTCATAGATTATCAACATTAAAAGATGCAGACAGAATCATGGCTATTGACAAAGGACAACTTGTTGAATATGGTACACAGGAAGAACTTTTAAGTAGAAAAGGCTTATATTATTACTTACATAGCCAACAGCAAAGGGGGCAAGTGTGTTGAAAAAGGATAAGGGACTTGAATATGAATTTTTACCAGAAGCTATTGAACTTATAGAAACACCAGCGGCACCGGGTAGCAGGATTTTAATGTGGAGCATTTTTAGTATTTTAGTAATTACTATTGTATGGATGTATTTTGGAGAAGTAGATATGGTGGCAACTGCTAGAGGAAAAGTTGTACCAGATGGACGCATTAAGGTGATCCAGCCCTTTGATGAGGGGATTGTACAAGCTATTTATGTGAATGAAGGACAGCATGTCAAAGAAGGAGAAGTTTTACTAGAATTAGATGCAACACTTAATCAGATAGACGTCCAAAATATTCAAAATGAGATTGATACCTTAAAATTAGAAAGAGATATACTACAAGGTGATATTTCGGATTACTCCGTGAAAGAAGAACTTGAGAAAACGATTAAAGAAGCTAATCAATTAAGCAAGGAACAGTATAATCTTAAGAAACAAGCAGCAGAAATAGAAGTCTCTAAAAGTCAATCTCAATTAGAAATAGATAAAGGGTTACTTGATGAACTAAATAATAATTTAAATCTATTGATTCAAAAAGAAAATGAGTATAAAAAATTAATCCAATTTGGTGGTGTTGAGAAAATTACATTGGATAAAATAAAAGCTAATGTGGATATATTGACAAAAGAGGAAACGAATTACAGAGAGTTGTATGAGGCGGACGCTATTGCAAGGGTGGAGTGGCAAACAAGGCTAGATAACTTAAATCTTGCTAAAAAAGAATATGCAGTTCAACAAGCAAAAGCTAATGAAGAATCGATAGATATGCAAATACAACTTAATAGTATTTCTAATGAAATTGCAACGACTAAGGCACAGATAGAGAGCCAAAGTTTAAAAATTAAACAAACTGAATTAGAAGTTGAAATGAACAAATTGGCTGTAGACAATGTAGGAAATGATAAACAAGTAAAAGATATTACTGCAATACTAGAGAAAGATAAAAAGATCTCTGAGTTAGAGGCTCAGTTAAGCAAATCTGAAAAAAGCAAAGAATATAAGACTATAGTAGCACCTGTATCAGGAACGATTCAAGGATTGGGGAAAAATACTCTAGGAGGAGTCGTGAGTTCTGCAGAAATGATTATGACTATTGTGCCAGATGATACGCCTCTTGTTGTAGAAGCTTATTTACCTAATAAAGATATAGGATTTGTGGAAGTTGGACAAGAGGTAAGTGTTAAAGTAGATACCTTTTCTTATCAGAAATATGGCATTTTAGAAGGGAAAATAAAAAGCATAAGTCCAGATGCTGTAGAAGACGAAAAATTAGGGTATGTCTATAGAATGTTAATTACTATAGACAATCCAGAACTTAATATTGATGGTAAAATGATGAGTATTACATCTGGTATGACTGTGACAACCGAAGTTAAAACAGGAAAAAGAAAAGTAATTTCTTTTTTCTTAGAACCATTAGTAAAATACTTTGATGAAAGTATTAAGCTTAGATAAAGCGTGATATTAAGACAAATCGTATCAGGTATTGCAGCTTACTATTCACCAGAACAATTTGTAGGTAAAAAGGTAGTGGTTGTAACTAACCTGAAACCAGTTAAACTTCGCGGTATCCTTTCACAAGGAATGGTGCTTTGTGCATCAGATGATAACGGCAATTTAGTTGCAGTTGGTCCTTTAGGAGAAATGGTAAGTGGCGCAGTAGTTAAATAAATGAAATAGAAGAGGATTAGAGTCTATAAAAAGGCTCTAGTCCTTTTTTGAGGTGACCCCTAAAAGTTAGACTTTAATAGCGAGACAGTTTTGGCTGCCTCGCTATTTTTATGCAGCCAAGAGGCTGAGTCTGTATTGCACCGGACTCAGCCATCCTAGTTTCTCTTTTATTCGT
>JAEWMQ010000069.1 GCA_023393125.1 Bacillota bacterium | reverse complement strand
CAGTCTCAACCTTTAACGTATCTGGCATAGCAATCTCCCCTTACTTATTTTTTCTTTTAGCTGCTGCTAACTTAGCTTTTTTATCTCTCTCAGCTGCTTCTACTGCCCCCGATAAACTATTTAATTGGCTTGCTATACTCCCCCAATTACTATTTAATGTTGAAAATTTCTTTTCTAGTTCACCATAAGCAGTTCTAAAACTATCATAACTGCTCCCAATCCAGTTATTTTTTGCAGCTTCCACATCTGCTTTCATTTGTCTAGTACTACTTTGCAAGGTACTTGAAGTTTGCTGAACTTTACTTGCTAAAGATGATGCTGACATCATTCTCCCCTCCTCAATGGTTATTCTCTTGTTATGCTAGATTATAGTATCTTTTATATTTCTCTTCTTTAACACTAAAAATATAAAGAGACTATTTCTTATACACTCGAATATTTACCGTTCTACTATCACCATTTACCTCAATAATATAGTTTTCTGTATTAAAAGTTTTCTCCCCAATTTTATCTCTAATACTTGATTTAGTTCTCGCAAAATCTATTATTTTCTTTGCTTCTGCTAGACTTACTGCTTGTTGCAATAACGCCTCTGCTGCATCACACTGAATGCTATAATCCACCTGCATCCCTGGTGTTACTAATATTACACAACTACCATCTGAATACTTAGATAACTGCATCAAACTCTCTGTTGTAATTTTTGATACATCTCCCAAATCAGTAACTCTAGAATCTGCAGTAATAGGCACTGTAAATGATCCTGCCTCAAACACCTTCACCTCAGGAAGTGGCGCCTTTCCATTATCTATGTACACAATTCTTACCTTATTATCCCATTTAACAGTTGATCCCAATGCTTCACTTACAAATCTTATTGGTACATAAGTTCTTGTTCCTTTTACAATAGCAGCTGTATCTAGTTCTTTCACTTGACCACTCACCATAATTTGCTTTGAATTGATGTTTAATATAGCTACTTTATCTCCATCTATAATCGTTACTCTTTTTGCTACCGAGTCCCACTCTACCTTTGCCCCTAACTGTTCACTTACAAATCTAACTGGTACTAATACTCTACTATTACTATCCACATAAGGTTTTCCATCAGGAAAATATACTTGTGTTCCATTAACTCTTACACGCATCTCTGATAGTGCAAATACCTGCGGCATGCATAGCATCACCATCATCATGACTGCTAACCATTTTAATAATCCTTTTTTCATTTTTATTATCTCCCTTTCGTTTATCATTATTTCTATCTATTCTCCTTCACTGAAAGGTTCTAAACTTCTTCATTTACAACCCACATTATCATCCATTTATTTATCTACACTATTTAACTTTTCTTCATCCTCTTTCTATTATTCGAGCAATTATTTAAAATTTTCTAATTATTATTTTATTATAATTATCAACTTATTTCAACGATTTGTCATTATTTATACAATGTTGCTATCAGTTCTTTTTATCTATCATAATTATCTTTAATATTCTTCTGTCTTCTTTGATATTTATTTACAATGTTTATCTCCTCATTTCCTATCTTTCATTTCTATTATCTAATTTCTTCTAATAAAAATTTAAGGGAATTCTTTTGTTAAAGACATATATAGTATTGAAGTGATTAAGATTCAACCATTAACTTCCTTTGCTATTTTTCATAGCCTCCCAAGCGATACCTCTCAGCTACCTTTGTAGTCAGCTCTTCCCCTTGCCAGCAATACCAAATAGCTTCATAGTTCTTGGTTCTTATCCTTCAAATCTCATACCTTTTCCCAAAGCATAAAAGTAGTTGGGCCCTTTATATATAAACTACTTTTATGAGTCCTACTTTGGTACGTGGTTAACCAAATAAGCCTTCTAAGCCTAGCTTCTATCTCTTAAGCATTCTGTAGGACGGTGCTATGAGTATAGAAGTAAGGTAAGAAGTATTATTCTAACCACAAACCTTATGGGACTCAATAAAATAGGCGTAAGCTCACTCAATTGTAGCTTACGCCTATTTACCAGGTCTCAAAACCTATGGACATTGTAGTCACCCTATTTTCTGTTTATTTATATTACTTACAGAATTAATACTTGTAATTCCCGGTTATTTATAAATATTTTTATTTGCTTTTTGTATATCTATATTTAAAAGTTAGATATCTTTAGACAGAAAGAAAACCCAGCAGGGACCAAATTTAATCGGTGTGCTGAGCACATAAAATCACTATTAATTCGCCTCGATTTCAAGTGGAATTATTAACTCTAGGAGTCCTTACCTTTCAGGTTACGGTTCTTTTTAATCCTAGTTATGTTGACTTTTATAAATATTTTAGTAAATAAAAAAAATATTATGCGTTCACTATTAAATATTAGGTATCTCTACTACATCACCATCAGTTTCTTCTATAAATACCTTAGTTATACTAGGATTATTCTTCTTCAACTTAAAAATTTGAACCTTTGTTAATGGTGGAATAAACTTAATGTGATTTACTTTAAATTCATTATTTAAAATTTGCTCCTCTATTTCTGAAATAAAGTTAGCCCACTCTTTTAAATTAGGATTCTTTAGTTCTTCCTTATTTTCTAAAACTCTATATCCATCAGCATCATAAAAAATCATTAAAGCAGTCCCTAAATCACAATTCTTATTATTTATTATATTATATGGAATCTCAAAACCATTATCCCAATTATAATTCCCTGCTATTATATGCAACAACTCAGAATCTGTTATACTTTTAATCTCATCTATAGTATATTTTTTATTTTCACTATAGAGTAATTTATATACATATTCCTTTTTAGATTTATCCATTTGAAATCCTCCTTAATTATTACTTTCTAATTCTACTTAAACTTCTTTCCCACAAGTCTACCGTTGCTCCTTGACTTGGATACAATGGTAACTCACTTTCTTGTAGTTTTCGCAAATCACTCTGCAGGTCAAATACTTGCTTTTGAAGTACCTCCACACTCTGATTGATATCCATCTTATTCAGTTGATTTCTTACTACATCATTATATACTGAATGATATCCTCTATGTCTTGACATAGCACTTAATTCAGCATCTGGTGTTCTTAATAATATTCCATTTGTTGCATCATCTAAGTTCATTCCTATTTTTTGAAGTACTGGATTATCTGCCATTTCTGCTGGAATTATATGTTGTGCTTGATGTCCAGTCCATTTAGTTGACCTTTTTAATCCCATTGATTCCATTATATTTTTACCTAGCTTAGTAGAATCGCCACCTTTAACTACTCCAGCGTTTCCTGGAATAAGTCTTTCAGCCTTACCCACTCCCTCATTTAATGCCTTTCTCCTAGCTTCTATTAACTCATCTGCATCTATTTTCTTTAGGGCTAATTCTGCATCTACCTTTTCTGTAGCATTTAAGTATTTTTGATATTCATCTGGTGTCCAGTTAGGTGGAATATCATCTGTTCTTTTCACTAGGTCATCCCAATATTGCTCATACCTTATTATATCATCGCCTGTCTTTATGATGTCATCTACTTGATTTAATCCTTCCACTGCTCCTGTAGCTGGGGTTGTAAGTAGCTTTTTTTTGACTATGGTATAACCCTTTTCTAAAGCTTTTACACCACCTTCTACTATAAGTAAAGATTCTATAACCCTCTTGAAGTATTCTACTGTCTCTTCATGTGTCATATTGCCTTTTATGTATTCTCCAAAGCCTGTGAAAGTATAATAAATAGGACTTAAAAGTATATTTTCTTCTAGGTTAGTATTAAATACATTGGTTAATGCTCCTCCTAGGTCTACTCCTGCTTCACCTATAGCAATAGCGTTCATATTGACATCTTCTATAAAACTATTAAATAACTCTAACTTACTCACTAGCTCTTCTGCTTTTTTCTCTTTATAATAGTTTGCATCATACATTAAGGTAATGGCTTTACTTAATTCACTTAATTGCTTTTCATCTATACCACTTTCAGGCATTAAATCTGATGTCATCTGTAGTTAGTATGCTCATAAATCAAAAAGAATGGTAAGCATATATCTTAGCATCTACCATTCTTTCATTATATTAGCTTACTTTTTACTTAACTTAATGACATTGACCTGACAGGGATCGGTTCAAACTTAATTGGTCTGGTGGAAAATGATTTTTCTTATGGAACAACTACAATTCATTACCAATAGTTATCTAATGCTATTAATGGAATGGATAAACTTGGTACCCCTATTCTTGATAGTTGCTTAGCAAAAATATTTATAGATTCATTACAACCATCAATTTCTTTATCTAAAAATCTTATTAAATAACCTCCATTACTTCTAACAACAGTAGCCATATTCATCTCCTCAAATAACTTTGAAACCTTATCACCTTTTGTTCCAAATACAAATAACTCATTACTGTAATTGATAGCTTTTAAACCCTTGGATTTCATGTTATCATAAATTTCATTAATATATTGCTTCATTTCATCATTATCCCACTCATTAATAATATTCTCATCTATCACTAGAGTATCCATAATAATATGCTTAAAATCTGTTTCTAACTTAAGTTCTCTTTCTATTATTTTTATAACTTTGTTTGATTGAAATAGGATATCATCCATAATATAATCTTCAATTTCTATGTCTCTGCATATACTTTCTATCATTAGATATATCTCCAATACTTCTGAATCTTGTTCTAACAATATCTTAATATTTGTGTTAATATCATCTTTACAATATTGAAGATTTAATCCTTTTATGTTTCGTGTACTACCTGTGATTTCATCTTCTATTTTAATACTCAACTTGTTTTTTAAGATTTCACTATCTATTATATCTATATTCACTACATCATCCCACCCTTCTTTTTTATTTTAATGTACTAGTATGTATTGGATATGCAGTAATAACATCTGCAATATTAGTGCCATCTCCCGCTAAATACATCTCGATACACATTCCATTATCAGCTACCCCTCTAAAGCAATTTCTTGTTCCTGGAACTCTTTGTTTAGTCATATGCGCTTCCATAATCATGTCTACTACCTCTTCTGATGTATATTGACTGCTAAAAAATGATGTTGGCTCCTTTTTAGGTATTCCCTTAATTTCTACTTCGGCTATTATTGTTCCATATTCATCTGCCTCTTCTACTATTTTAGTAATTTTGTTTCCCGGCGGATTATACTCTGCTCGATAATGCCAACCTGTTACATATTCATTAGGTGCTCCAGCCTTCTCTACTTTACCATTAAATATATGCTCTACTGTATCATCTAAAAATTCATATGGCGAATGTGGTAGTTTACTAGCCTTACCCACTCCCTTGGCACTAACGCTAAGGAACTATTTTTATTCTTTTACTTACTTCTCCCTTTTAAAAATCAGCTTCGGTTGCTTGTGTTTGACTTTTCTTACTATTTTATCACACTTCTACCTATGAAGGTAGTTGTGACAGACGATACTCTGTTTTATTTTTCAGCATGCCATAGATAATATTAACTAGTCTTCTCATGATACATACCAAGGCTTGTGGCTTTGTTTTGCCTTCTGCTATCTTCCTTTGGAAGTAGTCAAAAAATACTGGGTTTCTTGGAATGCCACTACCTCTTGCTGTTTGTACCATTTGGACTGCCAGAAAATAAAAGATGCCATGTAAGGTACGATTGCCTTGCTTAGACTTTTGCTCTTTTCCTTTACCTGCCGAACTAAATTTAACGGGTGCTACACCTGCAAAACAGGCTAGTTTATCAGCATTTGAGAATCTATTGATATCCCCTATCTCTGCTAGAAGTTTAGCTGCCATAACTGTATCTATACCTTTGATACTGGTCAGCTTGCATTCAAAGAGTGCCATCATCTTTTCTAGTTGTTCCTCTATTGCTGTCAATTCTTCATTGCTATGCTTTAAAGTTCTAACGAGGTTTTGGACAATAAAATCTCTTACCTCTTGATGGTCTCTAGTGGTATCTCCATCTGCTTTCACTGCATCTAGTATCTTTTGTGCTCTTTTAGTAGAACACTGATTATGGCTAATCGGTCTTAACTGCTCTGCTAGCTTTTCTGCTGTCATGCCTTTTAGATGCATAGGTGAAGGGTAGATTTCCCAAAAGTATAATGCAGTAGGTCTATCAATAACTGCAAAAAAGCTTTTATAGCTTGGATAGCTATTCACCAAAAGCTCATGAAGTTGGTTCTTAAGTCTTGTAAGGTCTCTCACCACATTCTCTCTTCGATTGACTAGTTGTGCTAACGTCCAATAACTATCATCCGGCTTTGCATCAGGCAAAGTCCCTAGTTTATTAATGAGGATAGTGGCTACGCACTGGGCATCATAACTATCGTTCTTCTTGCTCATAGGTGCACTTTTACGTTCTGCAAAGGATAAGGCTGGATTAACGTCTTTTACCATATAGCCACTTTCTAAGAGCCAAAGAGCAAGACTTCTACCATAACCATAGGCATTTTCTAGTCCATAGACTGGTTCTAATCCTTCTTTACAATATTTGTTTACTTTACTGGTGAGTTTCTTAAACTCTGTCGGTCTGTTCTCTATGGTGATTTCACCTAGATACTCATTCCAACAATTCAAAATCACTGCTGTATGGGTTTCCTTATGAAGGTCTATTCCCACATAAATATATTGCTCTTTACTATGCATACACCTCTTCCTTTCCTGTAAATACATTTTAGTCATCAAACACCGGCAACCTCAGCTGATTAGCGTTAGTCCTCTAGGACCCGCAAGGGAGCGACAGCCTATCTATTCTTTGCCTAACAAGGCTTACAGGTTAATCCCTTCAAAGACACTTGAAGGTAGTGTGATGTTACCTCTGATGCGGGTAAACATCAAGTTATAAGTGGCTCTAGAACCACCTATTTACAGCCTTTTGGGCTGATAGAGCAGCTAAATAATCCTATGATGAAACCACCTTTTATTCAGCTCCTCTAGGTGCCCAAAATTCCCTAGCTGTTTGATATAAAGGGTAGGTAAAATGCCTACCCCCTATGTTTCTAAATTCCTCTTATAATGGACTATTTAACAGGTAGAGATAACTCCCTGCTACTGGGTTGAAAGTCCCTTATAATGCAATCTACTCTATCTGTTTTCTAGTGCTACTGCCCAAGATAAGCTTGTGCCATGTTTAGGTGTTAATGGCTTATCCCATGTACCTTGTCCATCTACTCTGACAATCACTCTGTAGTCTGTCATATCCTCTGTCCATCCTGGTGCATTGGAACGGTCTAGTGCGATTTCTTTTCTTAGTCCAATCACATACTGGCTTAGATCTGCTAAGATTAAATCTCCTTTTATACCTAGTGCAGGGCATTTCTCTGTGAAGCATATCTCTTTGCCTAGCAAGGTAAACTTGCCACTTTCTTCTCTTAAGACTGGAATTTGTGCACCTCCTGTACCTATGGCTATGGTCATGGTAAGAAGCTGTGGAATGACACTTGGATTAGCTAACCAGATGGCATTCTTGAAGCAATGTGGGGCAAGTCTTGAGAACATAGCTACTACGTTGTTATAAGTAATGGCATTAACGCCTTGCCCTTCTTCTTTAGAGACTGTTATCAGTGCAGGGTCATTAATAATACCTAGTGGCTGTCCTTCTCCAGTACCATTAATAAAGGCATAGTCCATATACCACCCTACTGCTTTTACTAAGGCATCTGCTAACATTTGTTCAAAACTCATCCCATCTGCTATCAGCTCATTGGAGGCTTGGCTAAAGCAGGCTAGTTTCTTTGCTTTTAGTGCTAAGAGCCTAAGCTTACCACTTTGCTTAATGCCTGTTTCACCTTCACTAAGCCACTGCCCTGCTATGCCACCAAACAGTCCGTTCATATGCTCTGCCCCATCAAAGGCTGGTACTTTCTTTGTCTCACTTGCCATAGGCCATACAGTCGCTCTAGGTCTAATGATTTCTCCTTCTAATGACGTATCCATCAGAAAAGCTCCATACTCCTCTGGTACTGCAAAACCTCCAAAAGCAGGAATACCTTCTACCATAGAACACTTTACTAATCTCTCATCTGCTCTGCCTGCATGGACTGTATAAAGAAAATCCTCAAAACTGTTAAACCCGTTATTAGAGATGTGTGCTACTCCATTCCCATAAAACATACCTCTATAATGCCTAGAAACAGTCTTAACTGGGTTAGGTAAATGTCCACTCCTGTTTTCTTCATTTCTTTCAGCTCCATAAGGTATTAAACCATTAGGATGATTCAATATAGGCTCACTGGTTCTTTGACTTAATGCTTCTTCATCAACGATTGCATTAATTTCCTTAATCTCTTCCATATATTTTTCAAACTGAGCTTCTTTTGTCTGAGATAAGCTTGCTTCTCCTTTATTTCTTGCTTCATCTAAAATAGCCTCACATTTTTTAGTTAATTCTTTTTTTCTTTCAAGGTGTTTATATAGTGGTTGTTTCATAAAAATTCCTCCTAAGTCCTATTCATTTAATTGTTATAGTTTCTTGTGTTCTAAATGCTTTCTTATCTAAATAACGGTTAGTTCCTACATACCTTTTGGCTAAATCATTTATGCCCTTAATCTTTATCACGTCAGGCTTACACTTACTTTTTATCCTATAAAAGCAGTCCCCCCTCTTGCTATTTCGCGATTTTTTATATAAGGGGGAGCACCGGTCATCAAAGATTAAGGCTCTAGAGATGTGGATGCCCCTACCCCTTATGCCCTGATATACTTCAAGCTACTTCTAACCAAAAAAAGTTAATTATAATAATCTGTTTTTAAAGTCATCTTGTAGAGGGTTAAGAGGGTTGTAGACAGTTTTTCTATAATACCTCTATTTCTTATATACATATAAAATCAATTTATAGTAATTAAATGCAACAACTATCTACAACCCTCTACAAGAATCCCTCTACCCATTGATACCACTGGACTTAGAGAGTTTTAGCACTTTCTCAAACCCTCTACAAAACCACTCACATTCTATGGATAAATAGCTAAAGTAAAAAATTATCCTCTGCCTTAGTCAGTGTCACTGCTTTTTTTATATCTTCCTTAATAGCAACATGTTCATAATACACTCTGCCAACTATTTGTTTCTTTTGAAATCCTTTCTCTTCTCTTAGCTTGATGCCAAACTTGGTACTGCTCAGCTGAATAATACCATTCTGATTACAATACCACTCATAATAATGATAAAGCTCTGTGGCACTTATAAGTTCTTCCTGTTTGCTCTCTAAGCAATCTGTCAAAAAACCTTCTAACAAGTCTTCTGACTTACGATACTCACTGGTAGCTTGTTGCACCTTTGATGGTGGCTTCAGTCCTTTCTGTTTCCATTCCATTAAACCTTCTAATGCCCAGATCAATATCCCTGGTAGCTCTTTCAGTAATTTTTCCTCTAGTGCAGTATCTTTCTTTTCATTAGGGATAGTCACTTCAAAAGGAATAAGACAAATCCTTCGCCATATGCCATCATCATCACCGTAAATCTTAGGCTTGTGATTAGTAGAAATCCAAAGCTTATACGTTGGCTCATACTCAAAATCTCTACTAAACAAATGTCTTGTACTGATGGTATCTCCTCCAGTAAGTTGTTTAACCAAACTCTCTGAAAGTCTTTTCCCCTCATCTAGCTCTGCCGTCTTCACAAGCCTTGCCCCACAGATAGAAGCAATTTCTGTATTCATGGCACTACTTCTCTCTTTTTTCATAATGGTCTCTGGCTGAATGGTCTTGGCATAATCACCTAGCAAAGTGGATATGGTCTGAATAAATGTGGATTTACCATTGCAACCACTCCCATGAAGAATAAATAGCACATCTTCCTTGGTAGAGCCTGTGAGTGAATAACCTACGGCTCTTTTGATAAAGGCTCTTGTTTCCTCATCTGGAATAATATCCTGCAAGAAGTCCTGCCATCTTGGACAGGCTGCCGCTGGTTCATATGTGATAGGAAGCTGTTTAGTAATATAGTCACTTCGCCTATGCTCTCTTATTTCAATTACCTTACTAGGTTCATTTAAATGACAGTCAATAGTGACATTCCTTAAACAGATCAGGCTTTCATCTGTATCCCATCCTCTGGCTTCTCTTGGAATGTTATACTCTATCATTGTTTTAGCTTGTGCTATCATAGCTTCTAGCTTTGAATGATTACCACTTCGATTAATAAAGTTTAAAAGCTGCTTATTATCATCTAAGGTGCTTGCTTCTTTTTCTAATGCCTTAATGGTAGCTCTGGCTTTAACATATATCTCACCTTGAATATCCTGCTTCCAGTACCCCTCATAAATGAGCCATAACTTCCATTCTGGGCAGTACCGTACATCATTTCCTAGAAGCGTGGCTAGCCGCTCTGCGTTGCCTACATCATTTTGATTAAAGTCTAGCAAGCTTATCTTATTAGGCTCATATTTACTAATGCTTTTTGCTATGAGGCTCACTTCATTTTCTACTAAAGGTGGTTCACAGTTCTCCTTGTTCTCAGCTAATAAAGTAGCCATTATAACCTCTTGGCTCATCCCTTTTCTTCTAAGTGTTCCTGCCAGACTTGTTAAATGATTGTTTCTACTTCCTTCAATGACTTTATTAAACTCATCCTTAGCACTACTTTGCTTATGAATTGCAGTTTCCTTTGTACCTTTTAGCATCCATTCTAATAACCACTGTGGTACTTCTACTGCCTCTCTATCAAAAGGTGAATAACCTTTTAACCACCTGTAGCATTTACCACTTATATGAATACTGGGCGCTACTACTATCAGGCCTCCTTCTGAGCGAATATCTAGACCCGGCTGAAAGCTTACGCTGTTTGGTACTTTTATGCCTTTGGGGTACTTAAAAATCCTATGCTGACCTCCACTACCTGTTATGGCTGTGATTGTGGCTGGTAAATCCTCATAAAGCATTTCTAATACTTCCAGAGACTTATCGCCCTCATACTTGGTATCAATATCAAGTACAAGCCAGTCACTTTTATCTCCTGTAGGAATGCCTATGTTGGCTAAAGGATATTTACTCCACCATGTAGTTATAATGTCCTTATTGATAGTGGCGAGTTCTTTCCACTCACTTATTATGGGATGCTTACCTTTACTGGTGCACGCCTGTCCTCTGCTACATGTACAACCGCCATCTTGTCTTATCCCATGTAGCGGGATAACAGGAATGCCTTTGTCTGCATACTTTAAGGTCATTTCTAATATTTCACTCTTCAATTTCTAGTTACCTCCCTCTTAAGTTAATGGAGCCAATAAAATAAGCCTAGCTACAACTACCTCTAATCTCTTAGAAATAGTGTGCTAGGCCCCTGGGTAACTCTGCTTTCGGTTCCTTATGGCTCTATGCTCCTTTTTTATTTAACCTACGTCTTTAATGACCAGCTTAATGATTTGTTTACACTTAGAACACTTAATTGTCCCTACAATATACTGTGCATCTAATAATCTTTGATTGCAGTGTGGGCATCTGATGATTTGTTCTTTTACTTGTTGCATACGCTCTCCCTCTTCTTATTTAAGTTCTTCTTGCCAATAGGCCATGCTTTCATCTTGCGTGGTTTGCTCTAAATATGGTGTATAACCATACTTAGACTTATAGGTCTCGTAGAATACTTTATCTGAACCTCTCAGCTCTAAGCCTTGATTCACTTCTTGCTCAAGCTCTACAATACGCGCTTTAGCTTCTTCTGCAAAGGTCATTTGATAAATCATTTCGTAAAGTTCTTTTGGCTCAATAATACCATTACTACATAAAGAAAACTCAAGAAGCAAGTCTTTGTTAGCCTCCCAAACTGCTTTCTTCGCATTATCCTGTGCCCATCTTTTAATGATAGTATTTTGAATAGCTATGTGCATAGGTACTTTGACTCTTTGGCTATAAGCTTCTAATCGCTTATAAAATGTAGCGTCAAAACCTATGAACATTGTAATAGCTTTTATCATCATTTCATTACGGGACATCCCTAATGCTTTAGCAGCTTCGTCCATATCTTGTACAGCTGGGCAGTCTTTAGTAAGGCGAATGTTGATTAAATCGGACATTTTGGTCACCTCCTATTCTGTTAGTTTATACTTCTTACAGAGTTAGTATTTGCAATTCCGCATTACTTATACATACTTTTTATTTATTTTTGTATATCTCTTTTGGGGTTTTATATTTTTAGGCGAAAAGAAAACCCAGCAGTGACCAAACTTAATTGGTGTGCTGGGAAATATGTATTTGTATTTTATTCAACTTCTAATTCCAAAGATCCTTCTAATTGTATTCTATCCCCAACATCAATCACTATATCATTTTCAAATTCAATCACTATATCTGTACTTAATCCTCTAATATTGCATCTTATAGTACACTCATCTTCAATTTTTGTAACAATTCCCTGTGCAATAATATGTGAAGACTCAATTATAGGTTGATTAAACCCAAAATCCATATTACTGTTATTTATCTCATATTTCACTACTAAGTCTATTTTTAATTTGCCTTCTATAATACTACCTTTTGTATTCTTATTAATATCTTGAGCTAATTCCACATATTCATCAAACTGAACGAAGTGTACCCATAGTTTCAAAGTTGAGTTCTGTTCTTCTAGGTATGCTACTCTGTCATATCCATCACTTTTAATATCACTTATTAAAAATCTTCTATCCATTTTCTCCTCCTATTGCAATTTATTAAAAGATTTTATATCACTTGGCATCATCGACTGAACCTTGCCATCTTTACATATTACAACTACACCTTTTTTAGCTTTTGTCACACCATCAACATAATATATTGTCTTACCATTAACTTGTCTTACCGTTCCATTAGCAGTGGCATTATTAATAACATTCTGAGCTTGATTAGTAAAATTATTAAATCCTTCCACATTATTAGCAAAATCTCCTGCATTTGCACCCAAACGTTCTTCTAAGGATGGAATCCTATCTGGATACTTTTCCCAGTAGTCAGCAAAATGCTTTACTCCTTGATTAGTCCCATCAGGAAGTGTGCCCCATAATTCTGCACTTTGTGTTTCTAACATTTGCTGTTTTACAGACTTACCCGCTCCCTCATTTAATGCCTCATTTAATGCATTTCTCCTAGCTTCTATTAACTCACCTGCATCTATTTTCTTTAGTGCTAATTCTGCATCTACCTTTTCTGTAGCATTTAAGTATTTTTGATATTCATCTGGTGTCCAGTTAGGTGGAATATCATCTGTTCTTTTCACTAGGTCGTCCCAATACTTCTCATACCTTATTATATCATCGCTTATCTTTACAATGTCATCTACTTGATTTAATCCTTCCACTGCTCCTGTAGCCGGGGTTGTAGGTAGCTTTTTTTTGACTATGGTATAACCCTTTTCTAAGGCTTTTACTCCACCTTCTACTATAAGTATAGATTCTATGACCCTTTTGAAGTACTCTACCGTCTCTTCATGTGTCATATTGCCTTTTATGTATTCCCAAAAGCCTGTGAAAGTGTAATAAATAGGACTTAAAAGTGTATTTTCTTCTAGGTTAGTATTAAATACATTGGTTAATGCTCCTCCTAGACCACTAGTTAGATTATCCGCATAAGTACAATAATCATTGTATTTATTATCAAATGCTTCTTGTGGTATTATCCCTAAGTTCTTAAGGTTCCAAGCTACAAATAAGTCTCCTAATCTTGCGGCTGGTTCAATTCCCAGCTTATATGCTCCTATTACCATATCTACTCCTAGGTCTACTCCTGCTTCACCTATAGCAATAGCGTTCATATTGACATCTTCTATAAAACGATTAAATAACTCTAACTTACTCACTAGTTCTTCTGCTTTTTTCTCTTTATAATAGTTTTCATCATACTTTAAGGTAATGACTTTACTTAGTTCACTTAATTGCTTTTCGTCTATACCACTTTCAGTTGTTAAACCAAAGCGCTTTAAATCTATTACTTCTACTGTTCCTTTTATATGTAAGCACGAAAGTAAGTTAGCTTGCTCCTTAGGTTTGAGACTTATTCCTAATTCACTCAGTATACTAGGTAATTGTTCATAAAAAAGAAGTCCTTCTTCTGTTAATGGTGGTAAATTCCCATTTGCTAGTCGTTCTCTTAAATCTTCCAAAGCGTCTTCTCTAATCTTATTATACTCTTTAAACATATTTTCCCATAAGTTAGCTAGCTCTTCAACGTTCTCTTTAGTAAAGCTTTGCTTCATTGAGGTTTGAAAATTGTTGATTCCTTTTTCCATAATCCTAACACTAGGTTTACTTAGTGTTATTTTCTTCACTAAACCTATACATTCATTTTCTGTAGCATTATACTGGTTCACAACAAGCTTTAAACCACTTAAAATCTTTTCACTTTGCTTCATAAAATCTGTGTTATATCTTAATACACTACTGGCTATTTGCTTGATTTGTCTTGCTTTTGCAACCACATCGCCACCGTATTCTTCTCCACTATACTTAGAAATCAAGCTATCCATCTGCCTTATAATACTATTACAACTGGTATTATACTGCCTTGTAGCATAGCCAGTATAGTCTCCTATCTTTCCCCTTAACTCCTTTATAACATCAGTATCTGATACTATTTTATTTTGCATACTCCCCTCCTCTAGCTACTTAGGTTATATTCCTATTTTTTCTTCCTACTTTGTAATTCTCTTCTCTTTGCTTCTTCTGCTGCATTAATGCTAGATTGCAGTGCAGCAAGCTTACTTGGTAAAGTAGAAAAATCACTATGTGCATTATTGCCTTTTTTCTGCAAAACTTCATAGGCTTCTTCAAAACTCTCTGCGGCTTCCCCTTGCCAGTACTCTCTAGTATATTTCATGCTATTTTTAGATGCATTGGATTTCCTTCCAATTTCTAGCATACTATTATTAATAGAACTTTTAATCCATGATAGGTTACTCATCTACTTTATCTCTCCTATCTTTTATTTTTCACCCTAATTTCTCTATTGTTTATTAATCTAGCTTCTAATAAATATACAAGCCCCATAAAATTTAAAGATTACTAGATTACTACTGAGCCTCTTTAGCTTCTGCAGCATTATAATCTAATAGTTTTTTATTTAATTATTTAAGTCATCGTACATAGATCCTTTTACAGTTACTGGAATGTGATCTAAGTAACCGCCTTCTTTCAACTAGATTGGGTATCGTAATCTCTGATACGCCTACATCCCCTACTTATTACTTTTTATTCACATCTATATTAACAGTAGCTCTTTCTCCTCCTACTATCACTACATAGTTTGCCTCATAAAACTTCTTATCAAGTAAAGCATCTGTTCTTCCTTGTTTTTTTCTAACATAAGCTACTATTTCCTTGGCTTTTGACTCTGAAAATACTTATTTTAATAATTGTTCTGCTTCGTCACACTGCTCACTATAAGGTACTATCATGAATCCTTTGTTTCACTTACTTGTCAATCTGGATCTATTACACAATTTAATCGCTCCCCTTATTTATATAGTTATATAAGTTGCTTACATATTTCTGCTTCTAAAGAAGCATAGGCCTTTCCTGCATTTTTAACCCCTGATACTAACCCTTCTAATATTTCTTCTACTTCTTTCATTCTCTTTTCTATCTCACTACATCTAGCCTCTATTTTTCTTGCTGTTTGCTGCACATAGTATTCATTATACTTTGACGCCATTCTATTATTTATGCTTCTTGTAGATGAAACTATATTCTTCATATTGTTTTTATGACTCCCTTTAAAGTCGTCTACTTTCTTTCCTAAATCTTTTAGCCTCTCTAGTTCTACTAACATTAAGCCACTGCCTATTACTATAGCCATTCCAGCTGCTTCTATAGGCTTTACCTTTTGTATCTTCTTTTGTATCTTCCTTATAGCTTTAATAGAATTAAATATGATCATAGTTATTGTTATTGTATCTTCTATCGCCTTTTTAAACTGTTTTTTCACCCAATCACCTATTGCAGCCAGAGCTTTTCCACAGGTATCTGGAATACTACTAAAAAATTCTAGGAGTTCATTAACTTTTTGATTTAAATAGTCTTCTACAGCATTTTTAATGGTTTCAAATCTCTCTTCTAACATCTGCCATAGCTTTGTTAAGTTACCTATCACAAGTAAAACAGCTGCAACCTCTATAATGGCAGCTATGGTCCCTACTATAAAAAAAAGTGGGCCTATTGCTAATACTCCCACCATTACTATTCCTGCTGCTAATACACCTGTTACCACATCTACTACATCTATCTTTCCATTCCATATACTAAATACAGTCTCAACTAAACCTTCTTTTAAGAAATTTGGAAGTGCTTCAAAACCTATGGTCATATCATGTATAAAACGGCACAGCATACTTTTTTCTTCCACTTCTTCAAAGCCACTTCCATCTTGATTAAGCTGCAATAAAAAATTGGAGTGGTTACTAAAAGGATCTGCTGATGGATTATTCGACTGTAAATAAATAGGTGTTGTTGGATTATATAATAATGAACCTACTGGATCCAGGTAATTTTGGTATTCTTTCATCTTTCCTTCTGCTATCAATCTATCAATCACATCTTGATATCTATCTATTGTCTCTTTATTAAAACCAGGGGCAGCAAAGGTTGTGGCAGACACTAATTTTTCTTCTAACCCTGGTGGAATATTAAAGCTAGCATACAACGCTAAATGCCCACCTAATGAATGTCCTGTAATGTATAGCTTACCTATATGCTCAAGCTTGCCTTCTAGATCTGTTATGTACTTCTTAGCCGCCTTCTCTTGGGCATTCTCTTCCATATATGCAGTTTGACTATTATTATGCCAATCATTGATATACTGTGGCTTTCCTAGTGGTTCGCTTCCTCTAAATGCTACAACCGCTACCCCTGGCGAAGTTTCTACAACACACGCTGCGAATCCACAATCTTTAATATACCCATCTTTTGTTAGTGTTCCTGAATCAGACTGACCGTCTGCACCATTTTCTAACTTGATATTACTAATCTTCCATGACCTACATTCTGGATTTTCATTTAGTTCGTTTAAATACTTAATCCATAAGTCGTATTCTAACTCTCCCCCTATTTTGCTATCAAAACGGTCTTCTAGAATTTGTTTGCCTTCTGTATCACCCTCATATTCCCCTTGACCTAGATAATAATCTATAATGGTACCTACATCTATTTCTTCATTATTCATCTTATATTCAGTGTATATATCACTTTTTGGATTATCTGCTACCCCCACATAGGCTAATGAGGATATTTTATTTATATCAACTTCTGAAACTTCGTTTGCCATTATATTCCCTCCCCCTTATTTGGTGTTATAGCTCTCTAAGTTCTTAATCCACTGTTCTTTATTGTCTTTAATACTCCCATCTTTATTTATTCTTATACCAATAGGGCAATAATAATCGTCTGGATAATTTGTATCGATATAATATATTACACTATAGACTTCTTCTATAAGCCTATTGCATCTTTCATAGCCTTGTTCGGACAAATAATTAATGCTAATATGTGTCTTTATATAACCTTTATCAACAAATAATTGTGCTAATTTATTATATTTATTTAATTCTTCTTCTATATCTACATTTACTTTTCCCTTAATATATATAAAAACCATCTGCCAATCATTTGGGTATAATTCTAAGAACTCTTTAAATGTCATCTCTTTGTTGCTTTCTTCTGGATACACCATTCCAGTGTCATTACTTACCTGTATAATACTATCTTCCCATACTTGTTTTACTAGAGCCTCTATACTTTCTTCCTCATTCTTACCCACTACCTCATTGAGATATTTGTCATATACTATTTCTGTATTTCTGTTAATTTCCACTTGAAATCTTCTACTACTATCAGCTTCTGGGTAGCAGTTGCCTTTAATTGTACTACTATTCATAGCTCCCCAACTTTCTCCTATTGCTGCTACTACAAAAGGCTCTCCGTACTTCTGTTCTAATTTCTCTAGAATTATTTTCTCTGCCTTTTGATTTGACATGCCACACCCCGTTTGTCCTATTGCCATCATCATGATCATTCCTCCTAATATCAGTTTCCGCATTGTCACTGCACTCATAGTATTCTCCCCTACTTGTTTACTTGCCTTTCATGGCCCTTTTTTTAGCTGCTTCTCTTTCTACTATAGCTTTGGCTACATTTGATGATAGCTCATTTAAATCTTGTTCTAATTTACTAGACTCACTATAGATTTCTTTCATTTTACTCATAACTAAACTATATTTTTCGATAAAAGTATCCGCAGCACATCCTTCCCACCAAGATGTCATACTATTTACAATTTGTTTTGTAATATCCTCTTTATCTTTAACCTGAGAAGCTTTCTGCTTTATTGTTCGTTTTAAGCTTAGAATTTCTTCTGGCGCCGCCATCAATCTTCCCTCCTCAATCATTATTCTCTTGTAATGCTATATTATAGTGTCTTTTATATTTCTCTTCTTTAACAATAAAAACACAAAGAGACTATATGTAAATCATCCTGTCTATAGTCCCTTTGCATCACCTGTCTAGTAGTCTTTTGTTTAATTATTTAAGTCATCATACATAGAACCGTGAACTTGAAGTGCTATCTCATCAAGTTGCTTTTCTGTATTAACACCTTTTAGTGTCATTCCTGGTACATTAGTAATACTTGATACATCTACATCATTTAACCATGCTGTCATATAATACTTGCCATTTTTCATACCACCAAAGGTATAACACTTTTTATTACTTGGGTTCACCGTTACGGTTACTAAAGTTTCTTCTATTACTTTATAAATATGTTGTCCATCTTGTATATACTCTATATACTTATAGTTAGATTCACTACTTTGAGTATTTGAATCCTTATATCCTTCTAAAATTTCTTTAAAATAGGGATGCGTAGAACCTGTCGAATTAGGACTATGCTCTAATTCATAGCTTATTACTTTAGTATAGTTCCTCTGTATTCCTAGCAAACCATCTGCTGCTGTTGTTGCTGTGGGATCATCTATTTCTAACTTCAACTGATAGTTAGAACCCTTGTCTACATAGGTCATATTAGAGCCATAATTAAAACTTTGTAACACTTTATCTACAAGTTCCTTATGCTCCTGCGTTTCCTTATCTTCATCTTTATAGATTTCTGTACGTATGGTAAATGTATATTCTCCTGCTGGATTAAAATAGTAACCTGATTTAAAAGGATACTTATATTGACGTTGTAAATCTCTATCTGTTGCAAAGGGAACATGGGGATAATCTGATTTATTAGTACTCTTTCTCTTAGCACTATTTAAGTCTTCCTCATAAATACTACTCATACTCTTATTAATGCCCCACTCAATTGTTGCCTTATTTTGCTGAGTAAAGATGCGTTTATACTGCCCCTGTATTGCTTCATACTCTTCTGGCTCAGTCAGAAAAACATGCTTCATCCAACGTTGAACCAGCATAGGGTACTTCTCACTTTCCCACCATATGGTTTTGGCTAAAGAAGTATACGTATTATCATCTATCTCTTTCTTAAAATCTCTTGCTGCTACGTGTGGCATCTTATCCCTGCCATTATAAATTCTTGCTGTTACTGTAATGAGGTTCTCTCCTGGTACAAAGTCCCCTGTACTAGTTCCTGTATCTTCATGCTTGACATCTCTATAGTGTTGTTTCCCATCACTTCCTGTGTAGGGCTCTCGTACATAGTAAGTATCTTTCCATGGTCTTTGCATCTTCCCTTTAAAGCTTGATTTTAATGACTTTACAACAGGGTCTTTACTGTTTGATGCATAATAATTATCTGGGTCATCCCCAAAGTCTGAACGTTTAATGGTTCCTGTCAAAATAGGATTTCTAGTGGCTGATGTCACCTCTCCACTTACAGGTTCATTAGTGCCTTCTTTAATGGTTGCTCCATTTATTGCAGACTCTGGATTATCAATAGAAACATTTAACCCACCACTTGCTTCTCCATTCCAATCTCCTTTTGGTAAGATAATAGACGCACTACTGCCACTTTTAGCAATAGGACCTTCTACTTGTTTGGTTAATTCATCATACTCTAGAACATAGTCTGTCTCTGTTTTTATGTAAGGCTGCCATTCAACCTTATAGGTAATTTTATTATTTTCATAATCACCTTCATCTACATAAGGTGCCTTATAATTAACTTCTAGGGTAACTACTACGGGTTCTTCTGGCATGATAAACTTCACCTTAAATAAAGCCTGCTTATTAGGTGCGGGTATAGTGCATTCTCCATTGTAACTAACTGCTTCATCATATAGCTTATATTCACCATCTTGTACTTTGGTACCAGTAGTAGCTCCAACTACTGTCCAACGATAGCAGGTTTCTATATCTTTTTTAAAATTTGAATTACTATGAGCTACTATCTCAACCTCTTCCCCATTTTTTGTTTTTCCTGGCAAGGGCCCATCAAAGTTAATACTTAAATCACTTGCTACCAAACAATAAGGTGCAATATCAACGCCCATATATCTTGTCCCATCATCGAAATAAAGATAGCCTTGCCCCCAAGAATAATAAGTGGGTGGCTGGGCAATATCCACATATTCTATCCACTCACCACCTTGACTAGGCCTTTCTCCTTTATTATAGACTCTCTGAGTACTAAAGCTCTTATATACAGCTTCTGAAGCTGGTTTATCCCCATAGCGTATATTCATCCCTGTTTGGATAGCAGCTGCCAGTGTTTTCTTTTCCCCATTTGGGCATGTGTAGGTAACATTTCTCTTACTATTAAAATAGCTTGTACATACTTGCCTCACACTTACCTTATCTTTATTATTCCAGGGTGCTTTCACATAAGTCCTATTTTCTATGAGCTCTCCATCCCATGAGTTCCAATGATAATTAGGATTTTCCACCAAACTTCCTTCTGGGCTGTAACCATAATATTCTTCTTGCCCTTCTTGCTTGTGGGGACTAATCGTAAATCTACTCCCATAGGGTAATCGAAATTTTCTATAAATGTCTTGATTAATGCCACCTATTCCTTCTTGCTCAATTGCATTAGCATATGGCACACCTGCTTCTAAGAAGTCCCTATTTAGAGCTAAAGTCCTTCCATCTAGGTTAATACTCTCTCTATAATAATTTGCACTCTTATATAATGTCTTTATATCTTCATTAATTATTGATAACAACTCATCTGCACTTATAAATGCTTTACTTGCCAATGTATTAGCGGGTATGCTTGTTATCAATAGACACACCATCATAAAGGAAGCTATATACTTTTTAATTCTTTGCTTCACATGCATCTCCCCCTATTTTTCATAAATATCAAGTTCTACTACTGAATTAGGATTGGAAATTACTGTAATCCTATAATTAGAATCACTAAATTCTTTTTTATTTAATCGAATTTCATGTGCTATCTTCTTATAAACATATGCCATAATTTGGTCTACACATGACTTACTAATCTGTTGACTTAGGACTTCTTCTAGTTCTTCACATTGTTTATAAAAGTCTCCTCCTACCATCTCCCAACTGGCTTGTAGCGTTAATGTAAGAGGATTATTTTCATCTCGTATAAAAACTATTGTTGCCATAGCTTTTGTCATAACAAATTCATCTCCGTACTGTCCTGCTGGATTATATTCATCCCCCTCTTCTAGTACATAACTAAACCCTCTATATTCTAAAGCTTTATCTTTCACAATAGGTTTCCCATTGGTATTAATGTAAACGCTCTTTCCCTTGCTATCCCATTCCACAGTAGCCCCTAATGCTTCACTTACAAAGCGAATAGGTACATAGGTTCTAGAATTTTTTACGCTTGCAGCTGTATCTAGAGTTTTTGTTTTACCATTTACTGTGATTTGCTTTTTCCCAATGATTAATACAACTGTATGACTACTATCCGTTATAGTTACCTTCTGATTGGCTAGATCCCAATCTACTTTTGCACCTAATTCTTCACTGACAAATCTGACTGGAATCAAGATACGTTTACTGCTATCCACATAGGGCTGTGCATCAGGAAACACTACTTTTTCTCCATTTACCACTACTCTAATGTTGGCAGTTGCTGCTAACATAGGTATTGCCATCACTACCATTAATAGAATTACCATTACCTTAATTAAATTCTTTCTTTTCATTTGAATCCCCCTTTATCTTTGATTTATAATGATTCTTTGTTCATATTCATCTTATTCCTTTTATATATAGCTATCTTTATCATATTCTCTTCTTTGCAAAGTATTGACGAGAATACGTTATAATTCAAATAAAAGGATTACAATCCTGTAATCCTTTTATTTCCCCCTACTATTTGCTTAATTGAGCAGCAATCTCTTCTTCTTCTTTTGCTTTAGCATCAGCCGTTGCTTTAACTTCAAGGCTAATGTTTGTTACGCATTCAATAAGTTTTTTAACATTTGGCTCAATTTTATTGTATTGCTCAAGGAATTTCTTACCAGAATCACCTTTCCACCAAGAAGATGTTTCTTCAATAAGTTTTTTAACTTGCTTCATTTGAGTTTCTAATGCTTTTGCTTGATTATCAATATTAGACGTCGTTTTTCTGGCTCTTGCGACGTCAAATTCCATCATTTCTGCCATGGTTAATTCCTCCCTTATATATGTACTCTTTTATTATTTAAATGATGCTGCAATTTTCTTTTCTGTTTCTTCTTTGATGTCAGCAATTTTCCCCAATTGAGTGCCGATATCAGTTACTAGCTTAGAAAGTTCTACTAAGCTTGGTGCAAACTTTGTGTACTGTGCATTAAATGCATCTTGTGAGTCACCTTTCCAGTAGCTGTTTACATCTTTGATGTCTTTGTCTAAGTTACTTTTGATGCCGTCTACTTTTTTTGCTTCTGATTTTAACTTTGTAGACATGGTCTTGGCTTGATTAACGCTAAACGTCATTTGTGCCATAATTAATCTCTCCTTTTTAATTTAAATTTATATAGTCGCTAATTTTAGCGGTATATACTTGTTCTTGGTTATTAAATAGCCATCACCCAATTGCATTTCTTTTTCATAATAACCATATGGTACACGTATATTGTATAAGCTTTGTTCTTTTATGCTGCCTAGCAACACCCCTACTTGAGCTTCTTTGATAGCCTTTACTAGGCCATCCCAGTTATCATTATATTCGGCTTCTATACCTGCTGCTAAAATGATTACTTTTAAGCCATAACACTTTTTGAT
Organism: Bacillota bacterium; assembly: GCA_023393125.1. Lineage (GTDB taxonomy): Bacteria > Bacillota > Clostridia > Lachnospirales > Cellulosilyticaceae > Cellulosilyticum. The sequence goes on along the minus strand of JAEWMQ010000069.1, from coordinate 32,777 downwards.
GACAAATTCCATTAGTTCTTTAAAATCAAAGTCGCCATCTTCTGCAAACTCATTTATATTATCAAATGCAATAACAATTTGCTTCCAATTTGCATATACTTCATTCATATCCCCATTATTTCTTCTACACTCATTAAGCTCTTCTCTTCTTTGCTCTAGCGTATCTCTTAATTCACTAGTAATCTCTTCTATCTCTCCATTCTTAAGATCAAAATGTTCTATTTCTTGACTTAAGTTAAAGAGTCCCATATTGTTAGAATCCGCTAGATAAAGTTGCAACTGTTCTTCCCCAACTCTATTTCTAATTGCCTTAATCCATGAAATAAGCGTTGTACTCTTACCAGTTTGTACCTCTCCCGCTACCATAATGGCTATATTCGTCTTAAGGTCTATGGTTACTGGTAACATATCGTTCTGATTAAGACCAATAATAAGCATATCAGATGAAGCTTCCTCATTAATCTTAAGAATGCTTATACGTTCTGGCATTTGTGGAATAGGGATAGCCTTTTTCACACCATCCATCTTATTAAAGTACTTCACTACATCCAAAATCGTTTGTTCTTTACCATATGGTAAGGTTGCTTGAAACTCTACTGGATATTCCACTTTAATAAGGCCTCTTCCAAGTACCTTATCAGGTACTAAGCCTTCTGTTCTTCCGACTACATTTGAATACTCTGTTTCATCTGTAAGCTGCAACGAAATAGCCATTTTAAAGTTAATGCTAAATTTGTACCGTATTAGAGTCGGGCTATTAGAGGTAACAATTAAATAAATACCGTATTTTATTCCCTCTCTAGAAAGAGTAAGAATCTTTTCATCTACTTCTTCATAGGTTTCACTTAATGCAAAGTAATTATCTATAACTAAAATAATATATGGAAATTTTTGATCTGACATTTTATTATAAGCTTGAATATTAGCTACAAATTGCTGTGCCATTGCTTCTTTACGCTCTTCCATCATCCTAAAAATAAAGAGCATAAATTGATTAATCTTATCTTCATCCTCAATGCCCATTACACCACCACAATGAGGCATTTGCTCATACTTCTTAAGCGTTCCCCCACCAAAGTCCATAATGTATAAGCTAAATTGCTGTGGACTATAACGATAGGCAAGAGACATCGCAATTCCCTCTATGAGCGTAGTCTTTCCTGTACCTGCCGCGCCATAAATAATAAGGTTTCCTTCGGACGTGAAATTTAAAGCTAATGGTGCTTGTATTTGTCCTTTAGGATCATCTTCAATACCAATAGTTGCAATTAATTCTTCATTTTGATTTTGCCATACTTCCTTTTGCTTATCTTCCTGAGGCTTAATATAATCTAATACTTCATCTAAATAGATGGTTTCAGCTAGTGGTGGTAGCCACGGTCCCTTAAGTGCTTCTATATGATTTTCTTTAGCTACCGCTGTAATATATTCCACCATTGCCTTAAGCTGTGAGTCTCTTTCTGACTTATCTACATGCTCTTGGTCCATTGGATAAATCTGCGCGGCTCTACCATCTAAATTAACCTTAAATAATTTCTTCTTGTTCTTATTTTTCCTACTTGCCTGTCCATCAGGATCATAATCTGCTCCTGAGAAAGTAGATTGAAACATCTCGAATATCTCATCATTACCAACTTGGATGTACCCACGACCTGGTTCTTTAATCATAGCTGCATCAGGACGTTTAATAACATCCCTACTATCTGTCTCATCTTGAACCTTCAAACAAATTTTAAAACGTGAATTACTCCAAATCTGATCATCTACTACACCTGCAGGTTTTTGTGTTGCTAAGATAAGGTGAACACCTAAGCTTCGTCCAACTCTGGCTGCACTAACTAATTCCTTCATAAAATCAGGTTGCTCAGCTTTAAGCTCAGCGAACTCATCTGCAATCATAATGAGATGAGGCAGTGGCTCTTTAGCCTTACCTGCATGATAAAGCTTTTGGTATTTATCAATGTTATTAACTTCATGAGCAGAAAATATGGCCTGTCTTCTCTTAAGCTCACTCTTAATAGAAACAAGCGCTCTCGTTGTTTGATTTCCTCCTAAGTTAGTAATCGTACCTACCAGATGAGGCATCCCCTTAAAAACATCAGCCATGCCTCCACCCTTATAGTCAATAAGTACGAAAACTACATCATGTGGATGAAAGTTAATTGCCAAAGAAATAATAATACTTTGTAAAAGCTCACTTTTACCCGAACCTGTTGTCCCAGCTACAAGCCCATGAGGTCCATGACTTGTTTCATAAGCTTGCATATCTAAATTAAATAATTCGCCACCGGCTCTAGCACCTATAGGTACCCCCATACCATTGTATGTTTTATTAGCTCGCCACTTATTTAGTACATCTACATCTTCTACCCTTTTAGCTGACATAGTTTCTAGTAAAGTAATAGATTTGGGTAAGGTAAAATTAGCAGATGACTTTTTCAAACGTACAGGCGCTAAATACCTACTTGCTCTTTCTAATTCCTCTGCATTCACAGAATCTACATTAAAAGTAATCTGCATGCCGGAATCTTTATTAGCATAGTTACCTACCTGTCCCTTAAGTGTTACGACGCTCCTACAATTCATTGGTAAATATTCTTTACGCTCTGCTGTGAAAATGGTAGAGACACCTAGGTGACGATGGCCACTGAAGAGATACTTACTAATCGCTTCTTCTTCTAAGAGCTCAGAATCTGAAACGATAAATACATATTGTGAAAAGCTATAAGCGCCTTGGTCTGATTTACTTACTCTATTTTCTCTTTCCTTGAGCTGTTCAAAAAGAACACTTAATGTATTATGTGCTATAGCCGTACCACACATAATGAAACGAATTCTAAAATCATCATCCCATACATGTGGCAAGTGCTTAATCCATTCCCAGTCTGCGAGCTCATCTTCTTTTAACAGAAGAACTAGTTTTACATCTTGATAACAGTGATTAGTTCCTATCTGCAAAGCAAGTATTTTAAGTAATTCTCTTACTTCTTTTTCACTTCCCGCAATGCCACAGAGCTCTGATTTTAAGATCTCTAGGCATACAGGTAAATCACTCACCATTTCAAAAGCTTTCCCCAATTTTTCTGGTTCTTCTTGAAGTGGGTCTGGCTCCATAAGTAGCCCTGCCTTTTGATATTTAGGCTGCAAAGAAGCAGGAATACTTCCAATTCCCATACGTACTGATAAGAAGTCATCATGGGCAGGCGTTCTCTCCCATAATTTACTATCCGTGCACTTTAATCTATCTAGGCAATCAGCTGGTGATGGATTAATTTCATTCATAGCTACAATTTGTTGCTCTTTAGCCAAAGTAAACTCTGTCTTTAAGTCATTAATGAGCTGTAAATATTTTTTCTTTCTTGTTCTTATGTACTTTTTATACTTTTTGATTTGATTCGTGGCATTAAGTATGGATATAAATATGGTTACAGCAGTTGTAGCCATTGTAATGTATATATAAAAAGAATTGGATTTCATTGTCATACTCATTAATACGGAACCTGCAATCATCACTGCTGGTGGTAATAATATACTTAGCCACCCAATCTCTGGCTTATCTTGATTCGATGGTGGTGCTGGAATCTCCACTTCTCCTTTAGGTAATTCTGGTAGAAAACGTGGTGGTCTACTAAAAATAATGCCCTTATTTTCCTCCATAATAGCTATTTCCCTTCTTTGTTTATCTTAACTAAAATGATTCGGTGACCGGTGTTGCTTTACCTCCTTGAATAGGTGCCTTCATCCATATTTTTTTATCCTTACTCAAATAATATAAGTTGCTATCAATTAGATGAAGGTAGTCAGCTCTTTCCGGTACTATTTTAAATTGCAAATCACTTTCTATACTATATCTATAAATGTGAGAGTTTTCTTTTGCGTTACTATAAAAGATTTGTCCATCTGTAACTAAGATACTACTTGTCATGCTCCCTTCTATAGTCTTTACATCCCCACTTTGCAAATTAATATAACTTAATATGTATTCTTGCTCTTTATCTGCAAAAACAAGATAATTCTCATCACAATTTAAACGTATAGCTTGGTGTTTGCTGATTTTTTCATTTTCCCTGCCATCAAAAGATGTCTTAAAGATTCCTCTTTCATTGCTATAACATATACCTTCCTGCGTTATAACAAAATCAGAAATTTCTTGTTCTATAATGCTACGTACTGCTCTGTCTTCTATACTATAGCAATAGAGTTGTCTGTTTTTCTCATTAATATAAAAGAGGTCATTTTTATGTCGTTGCAAAAGATATACTGGCTCCTTTACCAATGTCACATCTACTCTATCACTTATGGACATCCTACAAAGGTATCTATCCTTAAGTTCATCACTATAGTAAATGCATGCCTCATCTTCATTCATAAACCAAGGCATTATATCCTTTAATTCTTGGCATCTACCACCTTGAAGCCAGTACATTCCTGTTCCTTTTACTCTATTTCCTATAACCAATTTGTCATCTACCTGACAAATCAACCCTCCATTTTGTATATTGTTAGCCTTCATCTTTTCTCCTCTTAAAGCAACGTAATTTGCGACCCATTAAAGACACCTTCTTTTATAAGTACTTCATCTTCCCCAAGTATCCTTCCTAGTGGCTCTGCATGAAGAACTCTTTTAGCTGTGCTTTTGAGATGAAACGCTTCACTAATCATCTCTATAAGTTCGCCAGCTGTAATCTCTGCAGGTATTTTGAGTTCATAACTTGTATCTTTACTTATATTGAGTGTTATAAATATATAATCCATCTTTTGATCCCCTTTAATTCTTTACTAATAAGAGATACTCTTTTTTAAACTCTAAAGCATAATCAGCATATTTAGACTTATCTTCTAGAGCTTTTAAAATGCCTACTTTAAACTTATAGTTAGTTTTAGCATAAATCTCAACTTGCTTTTTTACCTTATCATCATAATCGTCACCATCACTGATTTGAAACTCTACACGTATTTCATTAAAGTCATCATTATAGGAATCGAATGTCATAGAGCCATACTCACCTTGGTTTCTGGATGCTTCACTTAAATCTAAACTATTACAGAATGCATCTGAGAAATAATCATAGAATGCTTCTATATCTATTTCTGCATCTAGGTTCTGTAAGCTTTCTTCCTTTAAACTTCTATCTCTTGCTGCGCGGAAAGAATTATTAATAGCTGAATTGATTACTATCTTCTGCCTACAGGCTTCTGCCATCTCTGTAAATGGCTGTACTAAACTAGATAGGAAAATAATTCCTAGGACAATATATGCAAGTTCCCTCATAATTCCCTCCTATTTAATCGTGTAGTAATCTAAATCCTTATAATGCTTCAGACCGACTGTCTTCATGGTAAAATGCCTATCTATCTCTTTTGTAATGGTTTTCCCCCATATTTTAACTCTTAATGGGTACACAGCCTCTATTGTTACCTCAATGGTATGACCTCTTTGTTGATAAGGCTTATCTTGGTCCACACTAGTCTCATAGATTGTTTCATCATCATCTCCATACTCGTATATTTTTCCATCTTCTTTGCGTACTGTGATACGAATTTCATCACGATATTCTTTAAAAATAGGCTTATCTTGCAGCCTAGATAAAGTATCTTTGTAATAAGACTCTTTTAAATAGTTATCTCCAGCCACTATTTGTGAAAGATTAAAAGTCTCAACTATAAGTGTTGTATACCATGGAAAAAAATAAATAAAACTAGTAAACACAAATAGGGCAACTGTTACAATGATACTAATAAGGGTAGCCTTAGCAATTCCTCTCACTTAAGCCCCTACCATATTTTGAATTGTATCAAATAAGAAAGTCCATACTTCTCCAATCCAACCTTCTAATAACCCGCCTTGTAACAAACCAATAACAAAACCAACAATAATAATAATGCCTACTGTGATTGCTAATTGTTTAATTCCAAACTCACCTTTTTCTTGCTCCACCATACTCTTAATTTCTGTAGTTATTTTCATTTTTGTTACTTCCATCTTCTCTATCATTTTTTTCATTTTTGAATCCTCCCTTATTATTTATTAATCTATATGTGCCTATTAGCTAGGTTTACATATCTTTTTATTGAAACATAGTCATTGATTCCATAATGGTAAATAGATAATATATAAAAATATAAATTCCTAATATAATAATTAAAATAAGCTGTATTTTAGCATTAGATTTTTGTCTTTTTTCTAATTCATTTTCTAGTTCTCTTACTCTAAATTCATCAAGTTCATTTTTTAAATAAGCCATTTGGGAGACATTATCATATCCCTTAAGTCTCGTTTCCATGATGTCACAAAACTTAATAATATAATGTAGTGGTACTCTCTTTTTAAACTGCTTTAATACAAACTCTTCTCCAAAATCAATATTATCTAACATAAAACCTAATTCCTCTGCCATATAAGTATTAGCATTAGGTAAATAATCTCTAATCACATCTGCAAAAAAGATGTTGACTGTTTTTGAGTACTGATAATACACCATACTATAAAAGGCGGGAAAATCATTAGCTATATACTTATTTTTAAGTTCAATCGTTTTCTCTAACTCATCTACAGGATATAACCATCCTAATACAACTAGGATTAAACATGCATATCCTAACATTGTGTTTACTTTGAAAGCGAAGATAGCAAATACTATTGCCGCCGTTGCATAAAGAAATTGATCTAATCTCACTTCCTCTGGAGTCATATCTTTATCTAGACGTTCTAACATTTTCTTTAATCTTTTTCTCTCAGCCTCACCTAAGAGATAGGCTATGTAATTCTTCCCAATGCGGCGCTTAATGGCCTTTATCTTTGCTGCTTGTTGCTCTTTTTTGAGTTGCTTTTGATGAGACCTTGTTCTTTTTTTATGCTTATTGCTTACAGGTCTATAATAGGGATATAAAAAAACTTTGACTAAGTAAATCACACAGCTAAGAATCATTAATTTACTAATAAAAATCATTTTCTCTCCCCTCCTATACTCAAATCTCCTTGAAGGGATTGACATCTGGCAAAACTTATACAAATGATACTAATCATTGCTGTATTAATAATTTTCCCAGCCTCTGTGCCTACCATGAACTCTTTAAACCCCTGTACACTAAGAGCGTAAATAAAGAAAACCATAATGATGAAAATTTTAATTAAGAAATCCCTGTTCATCTTTCTAAAAATACGTTCTTTTCTAGCATTCATTTCTCGTAACACGGCATTTTCATCTACTATATCTAAAAATACATCTGCCATTCCTTTTCGCTCATTATATTCAAATATAACTGCCTTTTTAGTGAAGTTATCAAACTTACTACCTAATTGCTTATTTAGTAATGTAATAGCTTGTTTAAAGGAATATCCGTTTTGTTCGCAGTTATCAATAAACTGGGCGAAATATGGCCTAATATTAGGATTAATATATTCATCACTTTCCATAACTTTCTTAATGGCTACTAATACACCATCTCTAGCTAATGGGCAAATAAGGTCCTCGGCATCCATAATACTCTCTAATTTTTCCATTCGAATACTCTTAGACTGCATAACGAAAAAGGTTAATAAGCCTATGAAAAGTGCTACTGCAATAACTACCGCTAAACTCACACTTTGGATAAATAAAACAATTATCAAAACTACAATGATAAAAACAATTGATAATACAGAAGTAAAACTTTCTAAAGTCAATGGTAAGTTGAAATCTGAAATAAGCCCCTCCACTAACCTATTATATTTTGCAAATAAATTTTCTTTTTCAAGTACAATTTTTTCTCGTTTCATACGTTCTATATATCGCTTTTTATTATAATCTTGAACATAGTCAACCAAAGTAGTACTAATATCCATTATTACCTTATATAAACCATCAAAAATTTTAATATCGAAAAAAAGGAGCATAAATGTGAAGGTAGTGATCCCAAGAGCTAAACTAACTATCAAAGCTAAATCCATCTGTTATATACACCTCTTCCTCATCATCACTTACTGGTTTTAATAAAAAATCAAAACGACTTTTCTTAATTCCAGCTTTAAGCATAGCTTGCTGTGTCTTCTCAGAAAGCTTTCCTACACGTTTATGCCTACCTATAATTTTTAATACCCGATGTGTCTTCTGATCTTCTATAACGTCATCACATATAAACTTATAAATAGGATTAACAATCGGCTCAAGTCCATCTGCACCCAATATCTCTGAAATAGACATAATTTTTCTCGTTCCATCCGCTAGCTTTTCTTGATAGATAACAAATTTTACAGCGCTACATATGTTTCTTAGTGCGAGTTCTGCTGGCTCATTAGACTCCATTAAATAAGCTGTTAAGAACCTATAAATAGCTTCTTTATCACCTTCAGCATGAAGCGTAGTAAAGAAAAAGTGACCCGTTTGTGCCGCTCTAAGAGCTGTGGCAAACTCTTTAGGTTGCCTAAGCTCACCAGGTCCAATCCAATGAGGAGACTGTCTCATGGTATTAATAAGTAGGTCCTCCATAGTAGCTGGGCTATCTTCATCATCTTCACCTGTAGATTCATACTGCAGGACGTCATTGATAATACGTCCATTTTCATGGTCATTTTCCCTTCTTACTAGACGCATCTCAGAAGGATTTTCAATAGTAATAATACGTGAAAGAGGATTAATTTGCTTTACAAGTAGCTCATTAAGAGTTGTCTTACCACTTCCTGTGGGCCCTACAGTTATCCAAGATAAATCCCCTTGTGGAATAAGTGCCAAAAGCCTATACATATTGTAGGAAAATGATTCATTTTTAATCATAATATTGGGAGTGATATTCTTCTTACTAAACTTTCTTATAACAAATGCAGGCACATCATATGGTGAGATATCTGCATGTGTTGCATTAACACGATACCCCTCTATCGTTCTAGCATTAACCATAGGTAGCTTAGGCGTTAACCTTACCTTAGATACTCCAATAAGCTTAGAAATAATACGCTCCATATGCTCTTTATTCATGAAGTTCTTATCCCAAATAACTGTTCTACCTTCTTTTTCTACAAATATCTGATCTGGTCCATTAGCCCTAATCTCATCAATTAAAGGATCATTCATAGCTTCTGTAATAGGACCATAGTGAGTAATCTCATCTGCCAAAGCTTGTTTTAACTCTTTTAGTTCATGATAACCTTCCACAATGGGTTTTTGAGAATCTACAAATTCATTAATATAGGCTTCTGTAATTCCCCTCTTTTTACCTGGGTCTGTTTCTCTCCTATAGGCATTAGTTGCATTGTTACTTATATACTTCTGACAAAATTCCAGTGCTTCATTAAATTTAATCGTATTATGTTTGAGCTTCTCATCTAATTCTTCTTCTGATACACCTTGTCTTCTTTCATACATAGTTTTTTGTTGCAATTCACTTATTTTAGCCCTATTAAGCATTTCATCTCACTCTCCTCTTAAATGCTAGCTCAGAATCATCTGTATCAGATTATGTATGCCTGCTACATATTGCTTATTAACTATACTGGAATGTTTCATATAAATGTTTCCTTTAAAATATTCCTCAATGACTCCTTGGACCATAGGAAGCTGTGCAACTAATTTAAGCTCTGTTTCTTTAAGGGCTCCATAGTCATAATTCATATTCATAGTATTTACGTAAATCATATTAGTGAACTTAGCAGTTGTAATGCCCAAAGAATTGGCAAATTCAAGTAGTTTTGTAGCATTAACTATACTTTCAATCCTTTCACTTACTGTTATAAATCCTCTATGTACTTGTTTCATAGTTGCTATGCAAAATTCAAGAGGTGGATTATTGGGAATATCTATAAGTACAAGATCAAACATTTCTTTTAACTCTTCGATTACACGCTCTATGTATTCAAACTCAAAATCCACATATTCTTCAATTAAGTCATAGGGACTTGGTGAAAGCAAATACAATTGCTTATATTTAGTAGTATTAATATGTTCACGAATATCAGCTTTATCATCTCTTAGTACACTAAGTAATCCTTTGCCTTTCTCGTTATGCTCTAAATCTAAATAATTATAAAGCGTAGGATAAAATACCTTGAAATCTACAATACACGTATTTAAGTTTTTTTCAGCTAATAAGCAACCTAAGTTACTTATTAAAGCACCATTATCCGCAAAATCACTTACTGAGATAAAGCCTATGACATTATAGAGAATTTGTTTATGTCCCTCTCCTATTTGCCCACTTTCTTGAGGAGTAATCTTTTCTAATAAGCTCTTAACCCCTATTTTTCTTCCTCTTTTATCCATCGCTGTACCTCGCTTTGTAAAGTTGGTAATTGTTCAATAATTGGATTACTATTTTCACGGCTTAGAATTGTAATTAATAATTCTCCCTCTTTTAAATTGGCGTATTTAGCATATTCATTGATTTGTTCTTTTGTTCCTGCTAGTACAAGTGCCCTTGGCAAAATACTTTTTAAAAATTCATCACTTTTCATAACTTGTTGTCTAGACTTTTCATCTAAACGTAATACTTCCTTATATACTTCATAAATAGAATGGCTATCCGCATTAAGCATGTCCATTATTTCAATGCTATCAAAAATAATTTGTGTCCTTATATTTTTCTCTCTTGCATCTTGATATTCTATAGAACTATTGTCACCACCATACCAATTATCTGATCCTGTACCAGAAGCTTCATTCGAAAGTTCATATGTTGCTCTTATTCTCACACGATCTCCTGGCATCAATATATCTCCTCCACACTTAAGGTAGTTATATTGAAGTGTAATAACTTCCTCCTCTTCACTAAGCTGATACAACCATTCATTTGTAATTGGCCGTTCTCCTCCTAATTGATCCTTATAAAGTACACTATCTTTCCTGAGATAATATAAAGTATACATCCCAATAACATTATCTATATCCTCAGCTAATATCATATCTGGGTTATATTCTGTTCGAATAATATTGTATTTCTCTACGTCTTCTTCCGTAACAAGTGCATCCATCTGTAATCCATCTAGATTTTTTATTCTTATTACAGCTACAGTATTTCTTGTATCCTCCGCTGCCTTTGTAATACTAATATATGAAACAATAATGACAATAATACTAATAACGACTGCAGTAACCTTTTTAATCATATTTTTATTAGGTGCCACATTTTTTACTGATTTAACATTTAATTTCATCTTAATTAGCTCCTTCCATGATACGCAGTAGTATATTAGAATAATATTCCTTAAAGGCTTTATTAGTTTCTACGATTGGAATATCTCTTTCTATCTGCATATCAAAATCTTCCTCTTGCCTTACAAAGCCTGCAATAGGCATTTTTATAGAAAACTCCTCACAAAGGTCTGAAGCAAAAATCTCACTCACTTTATCTGGTGTGAAAAATTCGTCTTCATATTGAGCTCTATCATTGTACCTAGTAATAACTAACTTAGACTTTGCATTAACATATCCTATATTTTCACTTGATAAACAATTCCCCATGTTCCTAAGAGTAGTAATGATAGAATATTGATTGTTATTAGTACATAGAGCAAAAGCATCTATATTAGGAATAACTTCTTCAAACTCTTTTAACACTTCAAGAGGTAAGTCTAATAAAATAACATTAAAATGTTGCCTCAGTACAGTTAATAAATTCATTAACTTATTGGTATTAAAAAATTGATTCATTAAACGCTTATCTTCAAAATTATAAGTCAGGCCAGCAAGCCATAATTTGTTACTTACCTGGCAAGCATTACTTTGATAATCTTGAGGTTTAGCAAGGCATTTTAGTAAAGATCCAGCTAAATGTTCATCTCTCTCAGCTTGCCTCATAAATTCACTAAAATACAAATTAGTAGTTCTATTATAGACGTCTAAATCTATAATAATGGTACTTAAATTACGTTTAGAGGCTTCATAAGCTAAATTAACAACAGTACTAGTAATCCCTACACCACGATGCCCCGTCACACCCACTACTCTACTTATACCTTTTCGTATATGTTTGAATCTCTTGTCGTCACCGTCATTTTCTTCCTCTTTTTTGCTTTTAAATACACCACTAAACCGTCCAATAAAAGATCCCTTTTCTTTCTTAGGCGCTTCATCAGCTTGCTGTACCAATTTACTTTCTCTTAGGGTATCTTCTTTTACAAATGCCGGCATTTCACTTTCAATAATGCATTTTAGTATCTGGTTATATACTTCTTCAAATAGACGAATTTCCTCTTTGTAAAACACTTTAATATGATTAAGCTTATATTTACACTCTAAGCTCTGAGTAATAACTATAATCTCTTTTTTCATATCTATCTGCTTAATTTCAGACACTATTTTTTGTAATGCTTCTAGTGTATCATCTATTCCCTCATCAACAATTAATATGATATCAAAACGAGTGCTATTTTTTTTTAATAGTTCTGTTAATTCCGAAGTATAAATCGCCTGTTTATTGATAATATTTTTTTTGTATGATATGTTTGAATAAAGTTTATTATTTATACTTCCTGCTACGAGTAATATTTCCAATGCTAATTTCTCCCCTTTTTTAACATTTTTAATAACACAGATTGGTGGTATATATGACTAAATATTTAATTTTACTTATCTTTCTTCTTTATTTTTCCTATACGGATTGCCGCTATAGAAGGATTCCAAATAAAGTTATTTTATTATTACTAATAATAGGTTTTTGTTTCCTTCCTTTTTCATCCCCCATGTCTCTTTACTGCATAGGTTTATTTTTCCCCTCACTTATTCTATTTCTACTTAATATTCTATATAGTGGCTTTATTGGCTCTGGAGATATTAAGCTTTTTATATGTACAGGCTTACTACTAGGTTTTAAAATAAATATTTTATTATTTATTTTAACTTGTATTTCTGCTCTGATATTCTGTGCTATTTATTCTCTTTTATCTTCAAATAAAATCTATTCTCTTCCATTAGCACCCTTTATATGTTCTTCTTTTTTATTTATTATTTTTACATTTTTAAATATATAGATAATAAATAAACTTCAATATATTATATATTATAATAAAATATTAAATATTTCAACATTAGGTTCGTTTTATTATCCTTATAGATTTTTCCAGTTTAAGCATTTTTTACATCCGTATAACATAAAAAAAGCGATACTTAGAAAAAATTCCTAGTATCGCCTTTTATTTATACTATATTTTTGTACTTTATATTATCTACGTTCGATGTCTGCACCTAATTCTTTAAGCTTTTTCTCTATAGCCTCGTAGCCTCTATCGATGTATTTAACATTTTTAATGTGTGTCTCACCTTTAGCTTTAAGTCCTGCTAAAACTAAGGCAGCACCTGCTCTTAAATCTGTAGCAGCTACTTCTGCTCCTTTTAGTTCACTTACGCCTTCAACTATAGCTGTGCGTCCATCTACTGTAATCTGAGCCCCTGTTTTCTTAAGTTCATCAATGTATTGGAAACGATTGTCCCATACACCTTCAATAATAGTACTTTTGCCATTAGCAATGCTTAAAAGTACTGCCATTTGTGGTTGAAGGTCTGTTGGGAAACCTGGGTGTGGTAAGGTCTTCACATTAGTACCTTTAAGAATCTCTGGTGCTGTTACTCTAATGTAATCATCACCTTCCTCAATCTTAATACCCATCTCCATCATCTTTAAACTTACTGAATACATATGTTCTGGGATAACATTTCTAACATAGACGTCACCACCTGTAATAGCACCAGCAATCATGTAAGTACCTGCTTCAATCTGATCTGGAATAGTAGCATATTTACCACCTGTAAGTCTCTCTACCCCTTTGATACGAATGACATCTGTACCTGCTCCTTTAATATTAGCCCCTGCTATATTAAGGAAGTTAGCAACATCTACTACATGTGGCTCTTTAGCAGCGTTTTCAATAACAGTTGTTCCCTCTGCTAAAGTAGCAGCAAGCATAACATTAATAGTAGCCCCTACACTGACTACATCTAAGTAAATTTTCGTTCCAACTAATTTCTCTGCACTAGCCTTGATAATACCATCTTCGATAGTTACTTTTGCCCCTAATGCTTCAAAGCCTTTAATATGCTGATCAATAGGTCTCACCCCAAAGTTACACCCTCCTGGCATAGCTACCTCTGCCTTTTTAAAGCGCCCTAATAGTGCCCCTATTAAATAGTAGGAAGCTCTAATATTGCCGACAGCTTCATTCGTGGCCTTATAGCTATATAAGGTAGAGCCATCTACTTCTAAGGTGTGCTCATCTTTTAGGTGAGCTACAGCACCTAAATCTTCCATAGCACTTTTTAACTTAATAACATCATCTATATATGGTAAATTTTCAATTTCACTAATTCCATCTACTAAAAGAGCTGCAGGTAAAATGGCAACTGCTGCATTTTTTGCTCCATTAATTATTACATCGCCTACCAGACGCTTTCCACCTCTTATATACAACTCGCTCAACCTTAACACCTCTTAATTATTATTTAACCAAGCATTGCACTCTACGCCATCTTAGATTATAACATTAAAACTAGTAAATAAAAAGTTTAATTTTACTATTTCACAATCTCATTGGTATAAGCATTAACAAATAGTGGTTTTTCTAAACCATTCACCTCAATTTTATACATAGGTACAATTTGTTCTCCCCACAAATTACTCCCTTTTTTCCCAAGAATTTTATAAACTAAAGTAATATCCTTTATTATGATATTGCTTTCTAAAGGAATGTATTCTTCAATCCCAAAAAGTACTAAGTCTATTGGGGTAATTCTTTGCTTACCTTCATCAGTAATACTTACTTCTCCTAAATATATAGTTGCACTTTCTATTCCATTTTTATATATCTTCATTTTAATAGATAAATCAAATATTGGAGTACCTTCAAAGGTAGGAAAATAGGTTATAACCACCTTATTTTCTTCTTCTTTTATTTCAATATAAGCTTCTTTATAGAGCTTACCTACTTCAAGTCTCTTAACAAATGCCTCCGCTTTTGCTTTAGCCTCTTTAATACTAGGCTTAGTATCTGAAAATTTAATATCAGAATTAGTATAGGTTATCTTTTCTTTATCAAATGCCAACTGCTCGTCTTGCATAGTAAAACAATAAACTTTAGCACCAAAATACTCTTTGCTATTTTCTGTAGAGCGACTCACCTTAGATAAGTTATTTCCAAAAAACGCCTTTACTAAATTATTCCTTACGGTTACATTATCTCCTGTGTAACTTAAAGTAGCTGCTAGCTTAGGCTTAAAGTTCATAGGTAATTGGCCCTCTACTGTAATACCTTTTTCCGCTAATAATCCTATAATATTATTAATCCTAGTTTGGGAAAGCTTATATTGCGTTTCTCTTCTAATACTAATAAAAATAAATAATATCAAATTAATGCCTATAAACAATAAAATAAGCCTATTTAATATTTTCTTTCCATTCATTTCCATCCCCCATATCCGGAAATATAGAATTTTATATTTCCCATAAAATAACTATAACAAAAAAAAACGACAATGTGAAGTTATTCAACATTGTCAATTTTTTCTACGGAAAATACCACTTATCTTCAAATAGGGCAGCCCAATCAAACGCTAACTCGTCTTCTATGTCCCCAATAATATAAGCACACTCTAGATACCCTAAAGGATTTGCCTCTAAATCGCTAATGTCACAAAGCTGTTTTGTATCTTCAATAGCCACTTTACCCTCTTTTGATAATTCTCCATAGCCTACTATGCCTTTATCAACCAATTCTAGCATTAGCCAACTACCTCTTACCACCTCATTACCTTTTACAGCTAATTCTAGAACTTCTCCTATCTTCAATTGTTCTTTAGCATCATCTGTTAGTAATACTTCAAAACCTTCATAGCGATAGCCAAACTGATAAATGGTTTCTTCTGTCTCCTTATTTTCTAAAACCGCTTTTAGATATAAGCCTTTCTTAAGTTGACTTGGAATAGCTGGCGAAGTAGTAATAAAACTGTTTATCTTATTCAACTTTTCTAAGGAAGAAACCTTAACCACATCACCTGTTATTAACTTTTTAAATTCCATAACACCGGTGTTAGAGTACCTTACATTCATATTAAGTGAATCGCTAAAAACAATGCCATCTGTTGTGGCTGTCCATTCCTTATAGAGTGGATTCTTAAAAAACGAATTCACATATTCTTCTAAACTATCAACTTGTTCTTCTTCTGTCTCACCTGTGATAATAGGCTGCAAACTAAGCTCCTTATATGTAATTGGCATATTATGATTATTAAGAGGATAAAACACATTCTCTAAAAACGCCTTGCTATAATCAATATGCAGTAAGCTAGCTTGATACGTTTTAATACCTTCAATTTTATTTTCATCACTATAATGTGCAACAGTTCTATTATGTAATTCTAACCTCGCCTCTAAGGCCATTTTCTGGATAACCTCTTGCTTATCGTTTATAAAGTAGATGTAGCTTCGATAGCTATCTCCCTCACTAATATCTATAAACAGCTCAGACACCTTATCTAGTTCTCTTCTATTACTTCCCTTATTTACTGCAAACCCAAAAATTTCATCTATACTTAAGCTTGCACCATATTCATATACAAAACCTTGCCTTGCTAAAAGCTGAGCATAAGTATATTTATCTTCTGCAACAAGCACATACTGTCCCTTTTTTATTTCATTACTTAATTCTGCTATAAGTCCTAGCCTACTTCCATCATTATCTCCATCAATTTTATAGGCTAGACCATTTTTATTAACCCATATTTCCTTTGGCTGTATCACTATCTCACTCGAGTTATTACCTAAAAAATTATGGCTTGACGTATCGCCAAGCCATAATAGTGTTGTCTGCCATATGCATAGTATAATGAGGGTGCCTAGGATACCAAGCCTAATGAAATTATTTCTCATATCATCACCCTTACTTTGTTCTTATTATAAGTTTGCTTTAACTACAAAGCTCTCGATTGCTTTCTTACTTTCTGCACTTTCACGCTTGATATAAAAGACCATGGAATCATATTTCTTATCTGCTTTATTGGCATAAGTGACTTTAATCTTATTATCACCTTCTAAAAGTTCAATAAGTTGTTCAAAACCTTCAGCTGTATCCACCTTTATAGTATAGGTATTAGTAGCTTCTTCCTTATACTCTTCTTTATTAGCTGCTTTATTATAAATAGCAATTGTAATTTCCGTTCCTTTATTCACACTACCTATTAATAGCTGCTTTCCTTCAAAAGTAGTATTAGACACTTTTAAATTAGAATTATTGCGGGTAATTTTAACGTAGTCATCCTCACTCACTAAATAATCGATGGACTTATCATCTTTATCCTCTGTTACTACTTTTACATTAACACCTTTAACTTCTTCTTTTGTATCATTAGCATAGATAGCACTTGCATATAAGCTCATCATCATAAATACAAATAAGAAAACTAAACTTCTTCTTTTTCTCATGACTACAATCCCCCTTTCTATCATTTTAAAAGTTATCTATTATTAACTTTTCATTTGTCATATAGTCATTATTCATCTATCTCTATTATAATATAAATTTTCTATTTTCCATATTACAATATGATTACATCTCATAACATTTTCTTTATATTTTCGGAAAATTCAAAATAACCTTAGTCCCTTGTCCTATCTGGCTTTCAATCTTTATGTCCCCTTTATGAAGAAGGAGAAGTTCTTTTGCAATAGACAAACCAAGTCCAGTCCCCCCCATCTTCCTAGAACGTGCTTTATCTACCCTATAAAAGCGTTCAAAGATACGTTCTAAGTCTTCTTCTGGTATACCCATTCCAGTATCTGAGATTTCTACTATAACATATGCATCTTCTTTCTTCATGTAGACACTTATAGAACCTGGTTCGGGGCTATATTTAATGGCATTGGATAAAATATTATGTAAGATTTGTCTGATACGGGACATATCTCCCTCAATGAAATAGTCCTCTTTTTGATCATAATTTACTTCTAAATGATGACCTTGTTTAATAATATGTATGTACTGGGCTTCTAAAACTTCTTCTAAAAGTGGTTTTAAGTTAATTCTAACAAATTCTAACTGGATTTGTTTGTTATCAATACGTGAAAGCTCTAATAAATCTTGAACAAGAGCCGTCATACGGTCCGCTTCCTTTTCCATTACTCCAAGAAAGTGCATAGCGGTTTCTCTTTCATCAATAGCACCATCTATCAAGGTTTCTGTATAGCTTTTTACTGTGGTCAGTGGTGTACGTAATTCATGTGATACATTTGCTACGAATTCTTTACGCATCTGATCTAACTTTTGCTGTTTTGTAACATCTTGGATAACCACTACTAAGCCATCAGCTTCCTTTTTAGCATTTAAATAAACATCAAAGTGCATCTTTAAATATCTATTACCTAGAGTCAGTGTTTGATCTGCACCTTCATAAGGATTCCCTGCTAGTAGCTCCTCAAAATTAACTTCTAGACCCATGTTTTCAAAAACTTCTTCAAAGTTAGGCGCCATAGTGGTAGCACCTATCATTTCATAACACACTGAATTAACATGAATTAAAACACCTTGTCTGTTAAAAGCCATAACGCCATCAGCCATATGTTCAAAAATCTTTTCTAATTTGTTTTTCTCACTGGTGATTACTTCCATAGTGGTGCTGAGCTGACTTGCCATGTAATTAAAGCTTTGGGTGAGTTCTCCGATCTCATCTGTTGCTTCCACAGGTATTCTGGCAATAAAGTTACCTGCTGCCAATTTCCTCGAATTATTCGTAAGAGCCTTTATTGGTGCAGTAATCATATTAGAAAATACAATGCCACAAAAACCTGTAATAAACATAGCTAATATAAGTCCAACAGTAATAGTCTTCATAATATTAAAGATATTACCATGCACATCCACTATACTCGCTTTAATATAAATAATACGCTCAATCTCTCCCTCATTATTCAAAATAACTCTTGCATGATCTGTATATTCATTACCCGTAAAAACAGAAAAATGGCTAATCTCAGCTGTGGCAGACTTTTTCGTCCTTATAGCCCGAATAACTACCTCTTCTTGCAGTTTATCACCTTTACTTAGGTCTCCACCTGTAGAGCTTTCTATCCTGCCTTCTGAGTCTAAACTATAAATAATATATTGATCGCCTACCTGATTACCAAGATCATCTAAGTTCCAATTACTTCTTAGCTCTATAGTCTCTGCCATAGTTTCAATGGTATTTTGAACACCCTTATAGCCTCTCTCTTCCGTACTATAAACAATATATGTACCACTTATAAGCATGATGATGATGATAGTACACAAGTAAATTAATACAATTTTAAGCTGTATGC
The DNA here is from genome assembly GCA_023393125.1 of Bacillota bacterium. Classification (GTDB taxonomy): domain Bacteria; phylum Bacillota; class Clostridia; order Lachnospirales; family Cellulosilyticaceae; genus Cellulosilyticum. Next base: position 13,526 of record JAEWMQ010000069.1, on the reverse strand, counting down.
TTGTTTTCATAGCTTAGCCCCTAAAATAGTAGCCTACACCTCTTTTTGTTAATACATAAGCTGCTTTAGAGGCATCGTCTTCTATTTTTTCTCTTAATCTTCTAATGGTTACATCTACTGTCCTTACATCACCATAGTACTCATAACCCCAAACTTTTTCTAGTAGTTCTTCCCTAGAAAATACTTGCCCTTTGGATTGCCAAAGGAATTTCAAAAGTTCAAACTCTCTAAGGGTCAGGTCAATGGCTTCATTATTTTTACTTACTTCATATTTTTTTAGATCCATACATAAGTTAGCTTCTACTAAGTTATCTTCATTATCTTCTGCCTTATTTCCTTCTATTACTTTCCTTCTAAGCCTTGCCTTTATTCTTGCCATTACCTCTCTCATACCAAAAGGCTTCGTTACATAGTCATCAGCACCTAACTCTAAAGCTAGGACTTTATCGATTTCATCTGCCTTTGCAGAAATAATAATAATTGGCACTTCTTTGATTTGCCTAATTTCCTTGCAAATTTCTAAGCCATCTTTCTTAGGTAGCATAATATCTAGAAGGACTAGGTCTAAGTCCTTGTTTTTAATAAGGTTTAGACCCTCTTCACCATCATAGGCGGTGTATACTTCATAACCATCCTTTTCTAAATTGTACTTGATAATATCTGAAATAGCCTTTTCATCTTCAATAATACCAATACGTTGCACTTGAATCTCCCCCTACTCAATCTCTTTTTATATTTAAACTTCTTTATTTTCTTCGATAGCTACTTCTTCATTTACTACACTTAATGGAAGTAGTGGTTCATTTATATTGACTTTAATAGTCTGCCCAATTCTTAATACAACTTTATCTGAGAACTCTGGATTAGCCGCTATAATACTATCAACAGTTGTATTATATTTACTAGCAATACCTGAAAGTGTGTCACCACTTTGTATTTCATAGCTGATACTTTTAGGTGTGGTAACGCTGCATTTTTGTACTAGCTTCTCCATAGGAATCAGGTCTGCTTCTTTAGCAAATACATCTTTTAATTCAACCTTTTTACCAAATTCTACTTTAACTTCTTTTTCTCCATAATACTTTTTCTTCAGTTCAGCTTTAAGTGTGTCTAGTTCTTCCTCTGAAGTAATAATACCAACAGGTTCATCTTCTACATATATTTCTTTAAACCCAACTAAAATTTCCATATTATTTCTCATGCAGGATATTAAATAAGTAGGGTCAATATAGTCTCTTTTTTTAGCACGATATCTTCTTAGTTCTAAGTCATCTTCAAATTTAACATCACTTTTATACTGAGATTTAAGCTGTGTTATAACGGTTTCTTTAGCTGCTTCTATTACTTTAAGCTCCTTAATGGCACCTATTACCTCTCCATTAATACTAATCTCATAGGCATTCGGCCTAAATGCAAGCCATATACCTAAAAGAGACGCTATAATAACTGCAATGACCATCATTCTTCTATCTGGCTGCAAGTTAAAGCTACGTCTTCTTCTAGCACTACTTATCTTAATTACCTTATTTCCACTACTTCTTGCCACCTTTCTACTCCTCTCTCTTAAGTTTAAGTTAAAATACAACCCTCTAAATTAGCATAAAAGGGGACATATTCCTTCATGTCCCCCTTTTACTATTATACTTTGCTATTTATCCAATGACTAGGATTTTTTCTGGTGAAGAATCATCTAAATACTTATACGTAATAACTATTTCCATACCTTTATCTAAAGTATTACGATTAACTTCTTTATTATTATTGATAATAGAAAGTGAACTAGGTACTTCTATTCGTTTATAAACCTGAGTTTGACCTGAGATAGGATCATACTCTACAAGCACATCAATATAATCACTAGTTCTTGATACGTCTTTTATGATTCCTTTGTAATTCACTGCACTTGTACTCTTAACAACATCAAGAGAAACTACTTCCTTACTTTCAAGTAACAGTTCAATCTGTTGACCTAAATGTAAATCACGTAAATTAATGAATTTGCGTGTATTAATATCATAGATTTCTGTTGCTGTACCTAAAGTGTAAGTTACAGTTTCTTTACCTGTATTAACCACTACTCTACCTGGTTGTGCAAGGTGAATCTCTTTAATCATACCTGTTACAGTGCTTTGTTCTCCTGTTGCTATAACCGCACTAACAGTGTCTCCTGTTTTTGTTAAGCTAATTTGATCACCTATTCTTAAATCCTCTAGGTTTTTGATCTTATTATTACGTTTAACCGTTGCTTCTTCTGGTATAAATACAGTTGCTTCGCTATTTCCTTGTTTAAGAGTTACATTATAGCCATCTAAAGCTGCTTGTTTAGCTGTTATCTCTCCACTATTTAAATTAACTACTGTATTTCCTGTTCCCTTAGTCGCCTGTATTTTAGTAATAGTAGCATTTTGCACACTCATAGTAACACTATCACCTGCACTTAGCAAGCTACTATCAGCTGTCACACCATTTAAAGTGATGATGCAATTACTATCTAAAATATATGTTCTAGATTGCCCATCTGCAAGAGTGATGCGCACAATCCCATTACTAATCTTCTCCATTAAAGTACCTGTTACTGTAGTTACATTGACAGTAATATCATTACCATTTGAATTGTTATTATTCCCACTTGAATTACTATTACCATTTCCTGCTACTTTTATACTAGTAATGTACTCTACATTGTTCACTAATTCATAAGTTACAGTTATCTTTTGCTCTGCTGTAAGGGCAGATAAACTCACTTCATTGCCTGCTTCATCTTTGGCTTTTAAAGTATTTTTAACTGTATAATAAATAGTTTTGCTATCTCCATCTTTTTGCACGGCTATGTACTGCTCTGTTGTGTTTTTAGACATCATCTTTTTAAAGGTAACAGTTTCACCAGCTGTAGTATTTGTCTCTCCATTATTGGTGCTACCATTTGAACCATTATTAGTCCCTGCATCTCTTATCTTTAAAGCATCACTTACCATTTTAGCGCATAAGGCTTTTGTTACTACTGTATTAGGATTAGAGTTTCCCTTTGCATCAGGTGTAATAAGGCCTATACTCTTTAAGTACGCCATATGTGGTCTATTGGCTGCGCTTATTAAGTTCTCATCATTGAAAGCCCCTGCTACATAAGAAGACTGAGCTGTTTTTTCTTTACCAAGTATACGTACAATATATACCGCTAAGTCTTGCTTGGTCATAGTTGCTTTTGTTTCTTTATTATTAACTGTAGTTATGAATTTATCTAAATCTGTTTTATTAATAAAACCTCTACCTAATATGTACGCTACTTGTTGATCATAAAGCTTGTCCCATGTACTATACTTAGCTGCATAAGATGTAAGGGTCGGCTTTTGAGTATTATAGTTACTAATGATTTGATTTTTGAAGGATTCATCTACATTCGTAGCAATCTCCACATTGACATACCCTGTAGCTTTAGCTAAGATATCAGCCACTTCAAAGAAGGTCATTTGATTATTAGGTAAAAATTGCCCTTTACTATTATAAGTAATAATTCCCCTATTTTCTAAATCTGTAATAGCTGTATATGCCCAGTGATTTGCTGGTACGTCAGCTGCAGTTGCTGCAAAGGTACTAACTGTATATAAAGTAGCTAAGCTAAGTGCTAATAAACTTTTATTAAACTTTCTAAACTTCATAAATTCCCTACCTCCTCTAATTGGTTAAAGTTCTACATTTTTTCTCTACTTTAACTCTATTCTATGCCAAAAATGCTTAAAAAACAATACAAACCTATATTACAAATGGAATACAAACATAATACAAACACATGAAAAGACCACTTCAAAAGTGACCCAAGCTTCTGAGGTGGTCTTATGTTTTTACTTATTCCTTAACGTAAGTGCTTGCTTAATTTTCTTAAGGCTACTCCTTTCCTCGATTCTATTGTCTTATAATTTACTCCCAGGCTTATGGCAATATCTATAAGCTTTTTACCTTCTAGATAATAAGCTTTTATAACATACTGCTCTACCTCGCTTAGCTTCTCTAGCTCACCTAGAGCTATTTCCCATAAAAGCCTATTCTCCACTTCTTTCTCAATACTAATCCGCTCGTCTATTGTATCCCCCATGAGCCCTTTTTCTTCTAAAAGCCTTCTTCTACTTTTCCTATTCTCATTAGACCGCCATCCATACAAACTAATTTTATAGAAGCTTTCAAAAGGAACGCCAAAGCGCTCATCATATCTTTCTAATGCCTTTTGTAGTTGCATATAACATTCTTGCTTTAAATCGTCTTTGTCAAAACCATATAGCACCGTCTCTCTTACAAACTTTCTTATAAGAGGTGTCATTTTCTCCCACCATACATAAGATAATGCTCTTTGTTCCTCTGTCACTGTTCACCTTTTCTGCTGCAGCTATTTATTTGCGCAACACAAAGGTAACATGAACTTTATTCAAAATGAATTGAACAGATTTTATTAGTTATGTAATAGTTTCAGAAACTCCTTATTTTTTATACAATATACCTTTAGATACTTGAAAACTTCTCACTATAGTTATATAATTTACCATAAACAAAGCGAACATATGTTCGATTACTAAGGAGGTAAATTTTCATGCTCTATTCAAATATTGTAGCTCTTATTCCCTTTTATGATACTTACGGCCAAAACTCTACTTGTATTCTATTTAAAGATGGTTCCAAAGAATATGCTTCTTGCTCCATCAAAACTTATATTTATCGCATGCTTTATACACTTCACCTTGACCCTAAGGCGATTAGGCACTGGACCTATCAGGTGATTGGCAGCAAATTAAACACACCTGTAGTCATTGATAATAACCTTATCTTCTTACCTGTCAAGCTCCGTAAAGGTGTTGGTAAGCAAGATGGCTGCTTTGGCTACGTTAATAATAACTTCATAGTAGCGGCAGATGATCATCATCTTACTTTGATTAATAGTCAAACCCTAGCCACTTTATCCCCTAAATCCTACATTCTTAAAAAACAAAATGATGCCAAACTCCTTGGTTATGCTTATGTAGATTACAGAAAACAATTTGAATTTATGTGGAAAGAACAAGTTACTTAAGGACCTGCCCTCTGATGAAATAGTCGTTTATGACTAATGAATTTTAAGGGCATATGTACTTTACTTTCTATAAATTGATATCTTATTACTGGGTTATCCATTAAGGTAGAGGCCAACATTGGTCTCGCCTTTCTTCTCCATATATGAGGTATAGCTCCTTCCTCTACCTTCTCCTCATTTTGCAGTCCTCTAGCTATAATAGTAGCGAACATACCTATTAGGGGTAGTAAAAAGAATACCATACTAAATAGCATTTCCATCAACATATTTTTTCCTCCATTTCTATATCTCCTCTTAACTGACAGCTAACTTCTGTGTTATGTACTGTTCTTTTCACATTTGGTTTTTCACTTTCATTTCTGTATTTTTTTACCATTTGCAAAGGTTGTACTATTGTTATACCCTATGCCTTTTTAAAAATCAAGTTAATGTTTGAAACTTTTTTATATTTTTTCTAGTTAAACAATTGCTTGAATCCCTTGATATTCAAGTAATATTTTTTTATCGACCTCTTAAACCTTCTTATTCTCATAGACTTTTCTTACTTTTACTAAACAAAAAGAGATACACAAATCACCTCCTCTAATAGGCCTTGCATATCTCTTTTTTATGATTAAATGTATTCCTTTAGCATTTACTTTAAATTAAAAACATCTAGCTAAACCTAACTGTCAAAGTACTACTTGGGCAAATAAACTCTAAGCTTATTAGAAATGACCTTAATTTCCATAGGAAAGCTAGGTCCTTCCTCTCCATCCACATCTGTTACAAACTGCTTTTGCTCCCCATTATGGCACTGAATTGTCACCTTATTAGTGGTGATATACTCAACCTTAGGATCTTTTAAATGTTCCCCTTGTAAGACCTTGATAAAAAGCCCTGGTACATCAAATAGATTCATATCTCTAATACAAACGATATTAAACACACCATCCCTAATCTCTGCTTCCTCGGCTAATTTTAGTAGTCCTCCAGCTCCTTTTCCATTAAAGACAAGTACTAAAATAAACTTGCCGCTTAGGACTTCTTCCTTGGTGGTAATAGTCATATCCATTGCCTGATAATTTTGAAGTTCTTCTATCCCCTTAGCATAATAGGCCAGTCTGCCAAACTTCTTCTTCATTTCTAAATCCACTGTATGAGATACGCCACTAAATAGCCCCATATTACATACATTAATAAAATACTTCTCATTCGCCTTTCCTACATCTATATAGGAAAGTTCTCCGTCTTCTAACAAATCTAGGCATGCATTTAGCTCTATAGGAATGCCTGCGGAATTAGCAAAGTCATTGGCTGTGCCTAATGGCAAAATAAGAAGAGGAATATCTATCCCTTTTTCTAGCATACCTGTAATGCATTCATTAATAGTACCATCTCCTCCTGAAATAAGGATGAGTTGGGTGTTTTTTTCTGTTATATGTTCTTTTATATATTCCTTGATAGCGCCAGGAGCTGTACTTCTATATAAGGTTAATTTATAACCTAATTCCTGTACTTTTTTTGTAATATCATCTAAATAACTCTTAATTGCCCCATGTCCAGCTTTAGGATTATACAGCAGTATAGCTCGCTTATTCATCTCCTCTACCTCCCTTAATACATTCCTCTATTATATCATCTATATCATCTTTTATTCATATACCTTATTCTTATTTCTTCTTTAATATACTATACATTAAACCCTTCTTCTATATATAATAGGAAGTTTTATATACTAAAGTACCCAATAAAAAAGTGTAGCCCATTTTAGCTTCATTCTAAATGGCCTACACTTTTATCTTTTTATTATACTGTCTTCTTTAACTTTTCTATTTGTTCTTTATAAAGATGGCAAGCTACTAAATGATTATCTCCTGTGGCATCTACTAAACTTGGACATTCTTTAGTACAAGCATCTGTTTTTTCTAGGTAACAGCGTGTATTAAAACTGCAGCCTGGTGGAGGTGCTATTGGACTTGGTACATCTCCCTTTAAAATAATGCGTTCTTTGCTCTTCTTAAGCTTAGGGTCAATAACAGGTGTTGAAGAAAGCAGCGCCCTTGTATAAGGATGAATAGGTGAATCATATAGTTCATGCTTATCTGCTAACTCTTGCATCTTACCTAAATACATAACCCCTACCCTATCACTAATGTGTTTAACAACATTTAACCCATGAGCGATAAAGAGATAGGTAAGGCCAAACTCTTCCTTTAAGTCTGCAAGCAGGTTAAGTACTTGAGCTTGAATAGACACGTCTAAGGCTGAAACCGGCTCATCGCAAATAATTAGTTTGGGCTCTACGGCTAACGCTCTAGCAATCCCTACTCTTTGGCGCTGCCCGCCTGAGAATTCATGAGGATAACGATTTCTCTGATGACTTGCAAGACCTACACAATTAAGGAGATACAGCACACGTTTTTCAATATCTTCTTTAGGCATGAGCTTATTGATTTTAATAGGCTCTGCAATAATATCTCCAATAGTCATTCTGGGATTAAGCGATGCATAAGGGTCCTGGAATACAAGCTGAATATCTTTGCAGTAAGCTCTTCTTTGTTTAGCATTTAACTTTGCTAAGTCTACGCCGTTGTATAAGATTTCTCCTCTAGTTGGCTCATAGACATTGGCTAGCATTTTACCAATAGTTGTTTTACCACAACCACTTTCACCTACCAAGCCAAAAGCTTCTTGTTTATAGATTTTAAAGGAAACATCTTCAACTGCTTTAAGTACCTTAGTAGGTTTTCCAAAAAAGCTCTTCTCGATGACAAATTCCTTGGTCAGATAGTTAATCTCTAATAAAACTTCTTTTTCTTTTCCCATTATTTTGTCACCTCCTGCTCTTTGGCATATAAATGGCAACGCACTTTACGTTCACCATCTATAATCATCTCTGGTTCTTTGGTTTTACAAATCTCCATACATTTAGTGCAACGGTCACTAAAGCTGCAGCCACTTGGCATATTCATTGGATTAGGTACCATACCTTCTATCATATAAAGTCTTTCTCTATCTTCATCTGCTCTAGGAATAGAGGCTAGAAGACCTTCTGTATAAGGATGAAGTGGCTTTTCAAAGAGTGCTTCTACTTTAGCTTCTTCAACTACTTTACCACAGTACATAACAATAACTCTGTCCGCAGCTTCTGCTACAACACCTAGGTCATGAGTAATAAGAAGAACTGCCATGCCTAACTTCTGACGGAGTTTATAAATCAGGTCTAGAATCTGTGCTTGAATGGTTACATCAAGAGCAGTAGTAGGCTCATCTGCTATGAGGAGCTCTGGATTACAAGCAAGTGCCATGGCGATCATAACACGTTGTCTCATACCACCAGACATTTGATGAGGATAGTCCTTTACTCTTTGGTCTGGTGAAGGAATACCTACTAGTTCAAGCATCTCAATAGCTCTGTCCATAGCTGCCTTTTTATCTAGCTTCATATGTAAACGAATACTTTCTGTAAGCTGCTCCCCAATACGGAGGACAGGATTTAAGGAAGTCATAGGTTCTTGGAAAATCATCGAAATTTGATTTCCTCTAATGGCTCTCATTTCCGTCGTTGATTTCTTAAGTAAGTTTTCTCCTTTATAGAGAATCTCACCTTCTGCTATCTCTGCATTCTCAGCAAGTAGCTGCATAATTGATAAAGAGGTGACACTTTTTCCTGAACCACTTTCTCCTACGATAGCTAGAATCTCACCATCTTTGCAGTTAAAACTAATATTGTTAACGGCCTTTACTGTGCCTCTTTTCATTTTAAATACGGTGCTTAGGTTGTTTACTTCTAATAACATGTTCTCACCTCTCTCCTTAATGACGTGCCTTAGGGTCAAAGGCATCTCTTAGTCCGTCCCCTAACAGGTTAAATGCAAGTACCGTAATGGTAATAGCAAGACCTGGGAAAATCAGCATGTAAGGCGCTTCAAAAATAAATACGCGTGCACGCCCTAGCATATCTCCCCACTCTGCATAAGGAGGTTGTACCCCAAGTCCTAAAAAGCCAAGTGCTGCTGTATTTAAAACAGCACTAGAAATACCTAAGGTTGCACGGACAATAATAGGTGAAAGAACGTTTGGGAGAATATGCCTAAAGATAATAGCTGCATCTTTATTCCCAATCACCTTGGCCGCCTGCACATATTCACTATCTTTGATAGACATGATGCTACCTCTGACGATACGTGCATATTCTGGTATGGATACAAGTCCAATAGCAATAACAGCCTTATCAATACCTCTACCTAATGCTGCCATAAAGGTGATGGCAAGAAGGATATCTGGAATAGACATCATAATATCCATAAATCTCATAATAATAGTGTCTACTTTACCACCTTTATAACCTGCAATAGCACCAAAGAAAGTGCCTATAACAAGGGCAAAACTTACTGCTGCTATCCCTACAGACAAGGAAACTCTTGTCCCATCAATAACACGAGAGAAAATATCTCTTCCTTGTTCATCAGTACCAAATAAGTGAGTCATAGAAGGTGTTTGCTTATTAATAGACATATCTCCATAGTTAGGATCATAAGGCATAAGGAATTTGCCAAAAACAGCTAAGAAGATAAGGAAACCAATGATAATCATCCCCACTACAGCCGCTTTATTTCTCGAAAGAGCATACCACATTTGTTTAAATTCTGATTCTGCCTTTTCTATTTTAACGTTTGTTACTTCATTATTTTGATTTTCTATTTGCTGCGCTGCCATTATTACTCCTCCTTTCTAAGAATATTTAATACGTGGATCTAAGAATGCATAGATAATATCAACGACTAAGTTCATCATGACAAAGATGAAAGCAACTAATAAAACGACACCTTGTACAATAGGGAAGTCTGATTTCATAATCGCTTCTACTGTATATTTACCTATACCAGGCCATGCAAAAACTGTTTCTGTTAGCACGGCTCCACCCATTAAATAACCTAGCTGAATCCCAATAACCGTTACAATTGGAATCAAAGCATTTGAAAGAGCATGTTTACGAATGACTTTACCTTCCGCAATTCCTTTAGCTCTAGCTGTACGAATATAATCTTGTGATAGTGTTTCTAACATTGTACTTCTTGTCATACGCGCGATAATCGCCATAGAGTACATAGCAAGGGCTGCTGACGGAAGGACTAAGTGTTTTAACGCTGAGCCAAAAGACTCCATATTACCTGCTACAAGACTATCTATCAGGTAAAGACCTGTTACATTCTCCGGCCTTAATAGTGTTTCAATTCTACCTTGAGCTGGTAACCAGCCTAAAGTACCAGAAAAGAGAATAATGAGGAGTATACCTAACCAGAAGATAGGCATAGATACCCCTACTAAGGATAAAATCATACTCAGATTATCTATAATAGAATTTTTCTTTACAGCAGAGATAACACCTAGTGTGATTCCTAATAGCGAAGCAATTACTATAGCACATAAAGCAAGCTCAATAGTAGCTGGGAAACGTGAGAAAATCTCTTTAGCTACTGGCTTTTTAGTGTAATACGAATTACCAAAGTCTCCTTTAAAAATACCTTTCATATATTCTATGTACTGAGTCACAATAGGCTCATTAAGACCATTTGCCTCGCGCCATTCCTCCATCTTTTCCTCTGTAGCATGTTGCCCTAGTACAATACCAGCTGGATCTGGTGAGAATACACGCATCATAGCAAAGATGATGATGGATACGCCTAGAAGTACAGGAATTAATAGCAGAATTCGTTTAGCGATATACTTTAACATGTCTTGGCTCCTTTCAAAAGCAATTAAAAATTAAGAATGAAGAATGAATAATTGTTAATTATTCATTGCTTTTACAGCATAAGTACCATTCACAAAAATAATGAATGGTACTTATGGTTTATTCTTTATATAAGAACCTTATTTGTTTTTGTACATTTCTCTAAAGAAAATATTACCTGTTGGGTGGTAAGAATAGTTTTGTACTGCTGGTGAGTACGCAGATAAACTATTTGCATGGCTGATTGGAAGCCATACTGCAAGGCTTGCAATGTATTTTTCTGCTTCTGTGTAGATAGCATTTCTTGCGTCACCTTTTTCTGTAGATGTACCTTCTGCAATCATAGCTTGTAATTTTGCATCATCTAATTTTGCTACGTTCATCGCTGGACTTTGGTCGCATAAAAGGTTTAAGAAGTTATCTGGGTCACCATTATCTCCAATCCATCCATAGAAACATACATCGTAGTCACCTGCTATTACTTTATCTTTGTATGTAGTCCAGTCATAATCTTCGATAACTACTTCAACACCAACTTTACTCCAGTAAGATTGGATAGATTCTGCCAATGCTTTATTTCTTGCATTGTATGGTCTTGGGTTATTATAAACAATCATTTTAATTGGTTGGTTAAACCCTGCTGCTGCAAGCTCTGCTTTAGCTGCTTCTGGATCGTATGCTACTTGTTTAACGTCTTCACTAAAACCTGGCATGAATGATGGCAGAATAGTGGTTGCTAATTCTGCATAATTACCATAAAGGGCTGTAACAAGTTCTGGTACATTAACTGCTTTTGAAAGAGCTGTTCTAACAGCTACATTATCAAAAGGTGCCCTTGTTGTGTTGTAAGCTAAGTAGTTAATGTTCATACCTGAAACATTGTAAAGTTCATTACCATCAGCTTTAATTTGATCGACACCTGTTGAGTCAATACCATCGATCATATCTACTTCACCACTCTTAAGAGCTACGATACGAGCTGAGTTATCTGGAATGAATTTGAATACAATGTTTTTAGTTTTAGCTGGCTCTCTCCAGTATTCATCATTTCTTGTTAAAATAATATCTTCTGAAGGATTCCACTCTACAAATTTGTATGGGCCAGTACCTACTGGTGATTCATTAAGGTTACCACCATTAGCTTCAAGTGCTGTAGGACTTGCTATAGGCGCTGCAAGGCTCATTGCAAGATTCGCAAGGAAAGCTGTATTTTTCTTTGTTAAGTTAATTTGTACTGTGTACTCATCTACTACTGCAACATCTTTAACATCTGCATATACGAAACTTGCATATGGCATATCCTCTTGACGTTGTGGTGGTAATTGTCTGTCGATGTTTACTTTAACTGCATCCGCATTAAAGTCTGTGCCATCGTGGAATTTAACACCTTGTCTTAATTTAAAAGTATAACTCAAACCATCTTCTGAAACTTCCCAGCTCTCTGCAAGGCAAGGTTCAAGCTCTGTTGAATCTTTGGCATAAGCTAAAAGTCCTTCATATACGTTAACAATAACCTTTGATGATTCACCATCATCAACAAATGCTGGGTCAAGCCCACGTGGTTCTGCTCCTTGACCAAAAACTAAGGTTTCTGCAATATTAGTATCATCAGCTACTGCTCCTGCTGATGCTGCTGGCTTATCACTAGCACCAGCTTGACTAGATGCATTTCCGCCACAACCTACTAGCATACTTACTGCGAGTAGTGGGGCTATTACTAAAGCTAATTTTTTCTTCATATTTAATCCTCTCCTTTTTAATCTATCTACTTTCCTGTTTCCTCTTCAAGTGTATCCCCAACTTGAATATTATGTAAATTATTTGCATAGAAATACGCTCATTATCAGCCGAAACAAACTTTCTCCAACGTGCTTCTTGCAACAAAGATAAACTTAAATTTCATGTTTTACTTCAAGTTGTTTATCTTTTTTAGTCATTATACCTATTTTTATTTCGAATTGCAATATATTTACATAACTTTTCGTCTTTTTAGATTTTATTGCATAATTTACCATTTGAAATTATTATTTTTAAATACTTCATTTTTTAAATTATATTAGGATATTTAATACATTGTATAATTCAAGCCATACTTTAGCTTATCTCATATTTATAAAGGAAAATTTTACTTCAAGTAAAATAAATATTGGAATTATCTTAGGGATATTCCTATTTAAAGACATATATAGAGTGAAGTGAATAAGTTTTACTAGCTCCTCCTTGTTCACTTAAAGTATTAATCAATCTCCTAAGCATAAGAGCTTTAGGGCCCCCTGCATATGGTTTGCTCTTATGAGTCCCACAACTAATAATTAACCAAATAAAGTAATCCTTATCCGCCTAACATATAGCACCTCAGGTATCCTGTGGGACGGTTCTTAAGGCGCTATAGCTAGCTAGAAGCGAGAGGATGAAACTGGTGAAAGGTAGTTTGGGACATATCAAAAAGGCTCAAGCATATTGAGGTGACCCCTAAAAGTTAGACTTTAATAGCGAGACAGTTTTGGCTGCCTCGCTATTTTTATGCAGCCAAGAGGCTAAGTCTGTATTGCACCGGACTCAGCCATCCTAGTTTCTCTTTTATTCGTTGTTCGTTGTAATATTTTATATATTGTTCAATTTCCGATTTCAATTCTTCATAACTGTAGTAAACTACACCATAATAAATTTCTTGTTTAAGTAAGCCGAAGAAATTTTCCATAACCGAATTATCATGGCAGTTACCTTTCCTTGACATGCTCTGAAATATTC
>JAEWMQ010000080.1 GCA_023393125.1 Bacillota bacterium | reverse complement strand
ATTTTATCCCATGTTAGGATTACTTATCTTAGTTTTGCTTATGGTGGTTATGATGGACAATTAGACGCAGTGACTTGTGCTATTATTGCTTCAACTGTAGGTGTTATGTTGCTAGCCATAAATATAAACAAAGAGAATACGACTCTAAGTATGGGTCTTATTACGTTGGGAATTATATTGATAGGAGGATTTGGAGGGATAACTTTTTTACCACTTTTAAGGGATTACCAAGAATTAATACCAGTTACTATAATTAATCAAGCTTGCTATGTAGTAATGTTCAAAGTTATTCAGAAGATGATAAAACGAACGTCTTATGGTCAAAAACTATATCTAGAAATCAAAGGTTTTAAGAAATATTTAGAGAATATAGACCATAGAGAGCTTAAAAGGCTTAAACAAGATCATACTAATTATTTTGATGAGATGTTAGCTTATATGATGGTATTAAATATAAGCCAAAAGACGATGGAGAAGTTCAATGATTTTGTAGAAAATCCACCTATTTGGTATGAAGGGCAGAACTTTAATAGTCATGGATTTATTAATCATTTATATAAAATGATGGGTGCAGTAGAGGTCTCAATGAGTTCTGCGCCATCAGATTCTTCAGGAGATTCAGGAGGCGGTTCATCAGGAGGAGGTTCTGGTGGAGGTGGAGGAGGCTCGTGGTAAAAGGCAGTCACTAAATGAAGATCAGCATAAATACATAGGTATAATAGAAATAGATAAAGATTCATAACAAATAAAAAACTAGGTTATTAGAATTAAGAGATAACCTAGTTTTTTATTTAAGGAAAAATGATATTTTTTAAAAACCACGTCCACCGCCGCCATGACTTCTACCACTGCTAGAAGTATGCATGGAAGAGCCACCGCCACCTTTACCTCCACTAGAACTTGAGGTCTCAATTTTGGTTTTTGTAGTATGAGTTGAAATAAATTGATCATGTTTTTCAGTATAGTTGACGGACAATCTATCTGGTAAAGTAGCAGGAACTGTATGACGTGGATGCTTATAGCGATAACTGATAATAGCTCTGACAATAGAAGCCATTACAAGTGCTGCTAGAAAAGCAATACCTGCATAGAACAAGTAATTTTTTGAAGTTAATGGATTACCATAGCTATTGGTAAAGGGTTTTTTACCATCTTCAAAAGTTAAATGACTGTTAGAAGGAATGCCAGATTTAAAATAGTTTTCTATTCCATTAATGAATACATTACACCCCTCATAGTAATTAGCCTTAGTAAGGTGGGGGGCAATAGTGTCATTTAACTGTTCAATACGAGAATCTGTTAGATATCTAGCAGCTAAGCCACTAGTAGAAATCCATAATTGTCTGTTATCCATATCAATTAAAAATAAAAGACCATCCCAGTTATCTCCATAACCATAACCATTTGTATCATAAAAGTCATCAGCATAATTACGAGAAGTTTTTCCTTCTGCATCATTAGTAGTAACTATAGCAACTTCCATTTGATAGGTCTCACTAAGTATATTAAGCTTTTTCTCAAGGCTTTCAATCTGATCAAGGCTGAGTAAATCGGCTAAGTCATTCACTCTAGGAACAGCTGCCATAAGAGAACTACATAAAGTTAAAAAGCATATTAAAATAAGTATTAAAGAACTAATTCTACGTTTCATTAGGCAAGACCTCCTGTATAAGCTAATGCAAAAAAGACAACAGCAAAAGTAATGAGGAATACCCATAGGAATAAACGGTTAAGTTTCTTATTACATATTGGTAAGCTACCAAAGGTTTTACCAGTTTGTCCATTCATAGCAAACATATAAGTTTGCCCCTTATAAATGTAAGTTAACATCCAAACAGGCATCAAAGTATAGTGGAAACTGGTACGATGAATCTGAACATTTTTATTACCTACAGCAGTTGTAGTGTAACCATGAATGGAGCGGCGAAGATCTGTTTCAACAGCGCGCTCTACCCTGGCTTTAATAGTTGGATAAATACTTTCTTTATCAACATCATATTTTTCTGCAATAAAACCTGTTAAATAAGAAAAAGAAAAGGTTTCAAGGTCATCATAGTCATAAGGACCGATACTTTCCATAATCTGATCGTCCGCTTTTTTAGAAGCGTCATGAGGTAAGTAGGCAAAAGACATAGAAGCAGCTCTGGAGATAGCATAAACATCGGTTTGGGTGTAGCGATAGTTCCCACTAGTCCAAGACTTAATCTTCTTACCGATTGCACGCATATAGCCAGAGGTATCACAATCTACTAACCAATAGGGGATATAGATACCAGCTATTTTCTCGAGTTGGCTAGGAGATGAGAAATCATCAGGTAAAAAGTGTCTTTTTTTACGCCAAGCCAGAAATGTTTCAAGTGCCTGCTCTTTACTTTTCTTAAATGGGATTACTTTTGATGGCTTAAATTCATCAGAAAGTTGTTTTGAGAAAACGACAGGGTTGTGGCAGTAACAGCAAAGTGTAGCAGAAGTTACCTCATCAGTAACAATCTGAGCACCACAACTAGGACAAGTATAAAGCATGGTAGTACCTTCTATATTAGTAGAATCACTGCCATCTTCTATAAATTCATTACCTGGCTGTGTGTAACTTTGTTCGGTGGTTAAAACTTCTAGCTCCTGTTCACTAAAAATACTAAAGCAGTATTCACACTTCAGTTTTTGAGATTCTGGATCAAAGCCTAGATCTCCCCCACAGTTAGGACATTTGTATGAAACAACGGACAAGGTAAACCCTCCCTTATTGAGCCTTTAAATAGAGGCCATTATTGAAATCAGTATAGCATATTGAGTAAATATTGTGAACAAGCACCTTATATTTATACAAAATATAAGGTGCTTACAAGTTCTAATCCGCTAATGATAGTTGTACTAGTAATACATTCTTCAGAATGAGAGAGGTTAAAGAAGGGGTGATTAAAATGTTGTAATTCTTCTAAGATGCTACAGAAACCACTATTACAATTACCCCATAGATTAACAGCTGTAGGACCTAGGGTAGATGAGGGATTATTAGCAACACCTAAATAAGTATAGGCACCACGAACTGTTGTTGATAAGCAAGGTGCTATAAGATAAGCGCCAAATTCAAAAGCAGGTAAGGTTAATAAATTTGTATAGCGAGTAATCAGTAAATTAAGAGAAGCTAGGGCATCTATGACACACTTGTTCTGAATAGTAAAACTAATTGCTTCGTTTTCTGTTAAACTAGTAGCAGTAAGGCGGCTGGTTGAACAGCCAATAGCTTCACTAGTAGTAACACCCTCAGCAGAAGCACAGCTAGTATTAGATGCATGGCCAATAGAGTTGTTGCAAAGTAGACTAACTCCTAGATTTTTATTATTAGCTAAAGAAAGAGAAGTAGAAGATGTAATATTTTTATATTGAGAAGAATTATGACTACTGCCAGAAGTATCTGTGTCTGTACAACTTCTACCATTGGTTTCAGTATTAGAATGTGTAACAGTAGTAGAACGATTCTTATTTAAGCCTTTTGCAGCAGTATGATTACCTTGGGTAAAGCCAGATAAGATGTTAAATAGACAAATAAGTTCATTGAGTATAGATCGTATATGAGAAGGAGACACAGGGGTTGCTAATAGAAAAAGAACAAAGTTCTCATTTTTTCCCATTAAATTATTAAATGAGGTGAGTATGGGTGTTATAGTACTTGTATTGGGGATGACAGAAATAGTTGCAAGTGAGCTGTGTATACAAGGACTAAAAAGCAGCTCAAGTAGATGACAATTTTCCTCAGGTGTTAATTCATGGATCTGAATACTAGGAAAGGTTTGTGTTAGTCCATTTCTTAAAAGCTCGAGGGCAACGCAGAAATGCTCATCCCCTTTAATACCAATATAAATAGAAAGCTGTTCATTACTCACTTGTATAACAAAGCCAATAGTTATCTGAAGGCTTTCTAAAGCATTTAAAACAAAGGAAAATGCTTTAGAGGTATCTGTAGTAGGGAAGCCTTCAATTTGAATAAAGCTTATGCAATCAGAAGGGGCATTAGAAGGAGATACTGGAAAATGAGTCAGCTCAAGTAGACAAGGAGAGTTTACAAGTTCATCAAATCTTGCAAGTGCGTCATCTAAAAGGCAAGTATCTCTGGAATCAAACATAAGTAACACTCCTTTATCATAAGGGGTCGTAATAGTTTATGCGGCTTAGGTAGATGAATATGATAAACTAGGCTTTTAAAGTAGCAACTAAAACCCATACGAATTGGTTCATTTGTTTAAAGCCTACCTCGAAGTTGGCTTTTTCAAATGCCTGGGCAAGGATTTCATGGGTAGTATAAAATTCAGTTTTCAAATCTTGGGCAAGGTGAGTAAAGCCATAGTTTTCAGCCCAAGTTAATAAATCTGAAGCAGCTTCTGGAGATTCGTACATGGTATCTGTAATAATAATTTGACCGCCTGAGCGAAGTTTAGAAGCCATAAGTGTTATAGAATTAATCTTTTCTTCATCTTGTAAATGGTGAAAAGCATAGCTAGAAATAATGGCATCCACACTTGAGACAGGAATATCTAAAGAAAGAAAAGAACCACTTTGAACAGGAATATGAGGATATTTAGCTGCTGCTAATTCTCTCATCTTAGCATTTGGTTCAAATGCTGTTACCGTATAACCTAAATTGGCAGCAACAGCTCCTAGGTTACCTGTACCAGACCCAATATCTATCACTATACCAGGAGTAGGTGAACTAATAAGTGAAACAGTCTCTTTTAAGATTTCTTCATAGTTTTTAAAGACTTCATAATACTCGCCTTTCTTAGTATATACGGTTTCATCGTAATGCGTAGCCCAGCTATCAAACAGGTCATTAAAGCGATAATCAGAGAGATTCATATCAAAGTTATAAAGATTTTGGCTAAAGTAGCGTTCACTTCGGTCAGGGAAGATTGCTACAATATTAACCTTGCCAGTGGCTTTATAAGCCTGTTTGATAGCACCAGCCATAGCTGCACCAGAAGAAGAACCGACTAATACCCCTTCCTTTTTTCCTAGAAGCTGTACATAGTAATAAGCTTCCTCATCAGATATTTTCTCTACTTCATCAATATAAGAGGCATCAAATAAAGAAGGGATGAAGTGATTACCAATACCTTCAATATGATAGGTACCTTCTTCCCCACCACCTAAAATAGAACCTTTAGGATCGCTGAGTACGATTTTAATGTTAGGATTTTTCTCTTTTAAGTAAGAAGCAATGCCGACAATCGTTCCACCAGAGCCAGCTCCTGCTACAAGGATGTCTACCTTTCCATCAAGAGCATCATAAATTTCCTTTCCTGTTTGGCGATGAGCTTCTCTATTAGAGAGATTATCAAATTGTTTAGCCATAAAACTAGTTGGGATTTGCCTTGCTAATTCTTCTGCCCTTTGAACAGCACCTTCAATACCTTCTTCAGTTGGAGTAACGATTAATTCTGCGCCTAAGGCGCGCATCAGGATTTGTTTTTCAATAGCAAATTTAGCAGGAATAACTATTTTAAGCTGATAACCTTTTTCAAAAGCAGCCATGGCAAGGCCAATGCCTGTATTACCAGCAGTAGCTTCAATGATTGTATAGCCGGGTTTGAGTAGACCATTTTTCTCAGCATCTTCTAAGATCTTTAATCCGATACGATCTTTAACACTTCCACCAGGGTTAAGGTATTCTAGCTTACCAAAGATGTTGATATCAGGGCTAGGGGAAATATGGTTAAGCTTTAGGAGTGGGGTGTTACCAATAAGTTCACGAATATCATTAATATAGCGCATAAGAGAGACCTCCTTTAGAGAGAAAGATTAAGGGCATTATTTAAATCAGCTATTAAGTCATCAACATCTTCAATACCCACAGAAAGACGGAGTAAACCAGCCGTAATACCGAGAGCATCTCTCTGGACAGTAGGAATAGAGGCATGAGTCATAGCTGCAGGGAGGCAGATGAGGCTTTCTACGCCGCCTAGACTTTCGGCAAGTGCAATGAGCTTAACATTTTCTACGAGTTTTAGGGCAACCTTAGGGTCACTAAGTTCAAAGGAAATCATAGCCCCTAAACCAGGGTAATAAATTTTACTTACTTGAGGTAGTGTATGCAAGAAATCAACGATTTGTTTAGCATTAGCTTGTGCTTTTTCTAATCTAATAGCAAGTGTTTTAATACCTCTTATTAGTAAAAAACTATCTTGAGGGCCGAGTACGCCTCCTACAGCATTTTGTAAAAATCCAATGCGTTCTTTAAGCTGTTCATCAGCAACAACAACAAGCCCAGCAACGACATCGCTATGACCACCTAAATACTTAGTTCCACTATGAACAACAATATCAATGCCATACTCAATAGGGCGTTGAAGATAAGGTGTTAAGAACGTATTATCAACAACAGAAATAAGGTTATGACTTTTAGCAAGCTTACTAATGGCGGATAAATCTGTAAGTTTCATTAAAGGATTAGTAGGTGTTTCAATAAAGATAGCTTTGGTATTAGGTGTAATAGCTTTTTCTACAGCTTCAAGATCAGAAGTATTTACTAAGGAATAAGAAATACCAAGGTGAACAAAGACTTTATCTACCACTCTAAAAGTACCACCATAAACATTATCAGATAGAAGAATATGATCTCCTGCCTTGAAAAGCATGAGCACTGTAGAAAGTGCAGCTAGGCCAGAAGCAAAAGCAAAACCAGCTGTGCCACTCTCCAAATCTTTAATAAGCTCTTCCAAGGCCTGCCTTGTAGGATTTCCACTGCGAGCGTATTCAAAGCCTTTATGTTTTCCCACACTTTCTTGTCTGAAAGTAGATGTTTGATAAATAGGAATATTTACTGCTCCTGTAAAGGCATCTTCAGAAATACCACCGTGTATAACTTTTGATTCAAATTTCATAAAACAACCTCCCTTGAATAATGGATAAAATATTTAAAATATTAACAATATTTAATTATAAAGAGTATATATCAAAATTAATTCCTAGTAAATATATTTATTTTGTAGGAATTAAAAATGTGACAGTCCCAAAATAAAAAACATTGATTATCAAGTGATAGACGCATATGTCATTTTGAAAAAATTTTAAGAATCTATGAAATTCCCACATATAGATAAAAAATATAGCCTAATATCATCAAAAAATATACCTAAGATAATAAAGAGCCTAGCAAGTATTGAGACTCTAAGAAAACAAATAAAGCAAATGGAATAAAAATTCTAAAAAAACAAAAAACATCTATTGACGGTTTAGAAAGAGGTGAATATACTACTAAACATATACGAAAAGTGGGAAATTAAAAATAAAATAAATACTTATCTAGAGAGGCAGAGGGACTGGCCCGACGATGCCCAGCAACCTGAAGAAGATTAAATTTTTCAAGGTGCTAATTCCAGCAAACCAAGAATGGTTTGAAAGATAAGGATATGTAGTGTGTTGGTTTTAAAAGCTACTTTCTTATCTTTGAGAAAGTAGCTTTTTATTATCTATACAAACATAGAGGGGAAAGCAGATAATAAGATTTTTGTTCACTAAAGGGAGGAAAAGAAATGAGTAAATTAAGTCATAGATTAGATGGGTTTGGAGAGTCGGTTATTAGAAAGATGACACGTATTGCTAATGAGCATGGGGCAATCAACCTTTCACAAGGGTTTCCAGATTTTGATCCACCAAAAGAGTTGATAGAAGAATTACAAAGAGTAGCTATAGAAGGACCACATCAGTATGCAGTAACTTGGGGAGCACAGAATTTCCGAGAAGCTCTAGCCAAAAAGCAAGAGCACTTTATGGGGATTAAGTTGGATCCAAATGAAAATATCGTTGTAACTTGCGGTAGTACAGAGGCAATGATGACGGCAATGATGGCTGTTTGTGATAGTGGTGATAAGGTAGCGGTATTCTCACCATTTTATGAGAACTATGTAGCAGATACAGTGCTTTGTGGAGCAGAACCTATTTATATTCCACTTAAACCACCTACCTTTGAGTTTGATAAAGAAGAACTTGAAGCGGCATTTAAGATAGGCGCTAAAGCACTTATTCTATGTAACCCATCAAATCCAACAGGTAAGGTATTTACCAAGGAAGAGTTATTAATTATAGCTGATTTAGTTAGGAAATATGACGCTTATGTTATTACAGATGAGGTGTATGAACATATCGTCTTTGAACCTTATAAACATCATTACTTTGCATCATTACCAGGTATGTTTGAGAGAACCATTTCTTGCAGTTCACTTTCAAAGACTTATTCTATTACAGGCTGGAGATTAGGGTATGTAATAGCGCCAAAAGTTATTATTGATCAGTGTAAGAAGGTTCATGACTTTTTAACAGTAGGTGCAGCAGCTCCTCTTCAGGAAGCAGCAACAATAGGGCTTAAATTAGGAGATGACTATTATAAAGAGCTTACAAAACTCTATGAAAAGAAAAGAGCGTTGTTTTTATCAGGATTAGATAGTATAGGGCTTAAATATTTTAGACCAGAAGGTGCTTACTATGTCATGGTAGACATTGAAGAGTTTGGGATTTCTTCAGACTATGAATTTGCTAAAAAGTTAATTAAGGAAGTAGGCGTAGCAGCCGTACCTGGTTCTAGCTTTTTCAAAGAACCTGTCAATCAGTATATACGCTTCCACTTTGCTAAAAAACCAGAGACCCTAGAACTAGCTTTAGATAGGTTAGCACAAATTAGAAAACACTTTTAGGAGGTGCTACAATGATTCGTTTGGAACAAGTAAATGTAAGCTTTAAACAAAAAAATCAAATCGTTAATGCTGTGAGTAATGTATCACTTCATATTGAAGCAGGAGAAATCTTTGGAATTGTAGGAGGTAGTGGTGCTGGTAAAAGTACTTTAGTAAGAACCATTAATGGATTACAAAAACCCACTTCAGGAAGTGTTTTTGTAGAGGGAGTAGATGTAACAAAACTTTCTTCTAAAGAAATTAGGAGCCTTCGTAAGAAAATTGGCATGATTTTTCAACACTTTAATTTGATTTCAAGAAAAACCGTAGGAGAAAATATAGAGTTTGCCCTTAAAGTTCAAGATTATCCAAAAGCTCAGAGAAAAACTAAAACTAAAGAATTACTTGAATTAGTAGGCTTAGAAGATAAAGAAAATGTGTATCCAGCTAGTTTAAGTGGTGGGCAAAAACAAAGGGTGGGTATAGCCAGAGCTTTAGCAGCAAACCCAAAGATTTTACTTTGCGACGAAGCTACTTCTGCATTAGATGTGCAAACAACTGAGGAAATTGTGGATATCTTAAAGGAAATTAACGCTAAGTTGGGGATTACTATTGTCTTTATCACTCACCAACTAGAAGTAGCTAAAAAGCTATTTTCAAAAGTAGCAGTGATGAGTCAAGGTGAAATTGTAGAAGTGAGTAGTGCTTATGAGTTATTTGCTAGTCCTAAATCAGCATTAACAAAAAGATTAGTAAGGACTCAGATAAAGGTGCCAGAAGAGGTCATTAATGCAGCAAAGGGTGAAATCATCAAGTTAACGTATAGAGGTGAAAAGAGCCTAGAACCCATTATTGCTTACACTAACAAGAAATATGATGTTGTTCTTAATATTCTACATGGTCACATTGATTACATTCAAGAAAAGCCAGTGGGTATATTGGTAGTTAGTGTAGAGGGAGAAGCTAGGGCTATTAATGAGGCACTTAAGTATATAGGAGAAAACATTGAAGAAATAGAGTTAATTATTCCAAAGGAGAGTGAGACAGCATGAAAACAGGTGAATTAATAGAAGCTCTATGGCAAGCAACAACAGAAACTGTTTACATGGTAGGGATATCAATGATTATTGCAGTCATCTTGGGGACGGTTCTTGGTTTACTACTTTATATCACAGCCTCACCTTTGCTACACAAAAACAAAGTAGTTAATGCAATTTCTGGTTTTATAGTTAATGTCATTCGCTCAATTCCATTCATTATTTTACTTGTATTACTTTATCCTTTTACAGACCTATTAGTAAACACTACTATAGGGGCAAAGGCTGTAACCGTACCTCTTACAGTAGCAGCAGTGGCCTTTCTAGCAAGGCTTATAGAGGGTGCTTTTTCTGAAATAGATAAAGGCGTTATAGAAGCTTCGCTAGCTATGGGAGCTAGTGTTAAATATATTATTTTTGATGTGTTATTAGTAGAGGCCTTACCTGGTATTGTGAGAGCCATTACTGTTACTTTAATTAGTATCATTGGTTATTCTTCAATGGCAGGAACTGTTGGTGGCGGTGGAATAGGAGACTTGGCTATTCGCTACGGCTATCAGCGATATCAAACAGATATACTCATTATTACGGTCATTCTGTTAGTGGTAGTGGTACAGTTTATTCAAATGGTAGGAGAAAAGATAGCCATTAATTTGACTAAAAAGTAGTTAGTGTTGGGGATGCAATAAGTAAACTTAAATTTAAAAATATGAGGAGTGAAAGAGATGAAAAGAAGATTAGTTTATGGAATAACTGCAATTATTTTAGGGCTTGGAACATTAGTAGGTTGTGGAAGTGGAACACAATCAGGTGCAAATGCAGCTAGTGCAAGTAGCAATGCAGGTCAAGAAGCTCAAACAGAAAAGACAACTATTAAGTTTGGAACTTGCCCAGGACCTTATGGAGATATGGTGAAATATGCTATTAAACCATCACTTGAAGAGAAAGGTTATAAAGTAGAGATTATTGAATTTAGCGATTATGTACAGCCTAATTTAGCATTAGGAAAGGGTGAAGTAGATGTTAATGTATTTCAACATAGTGTTTACTTTGAAAACTTTAAGAAAGAGCATCAATTAGAACTTACAAAACTGATTAACATCCCAACAGCAGGACTTGGTTTTTACTCTAACAAGTATAAAGATGTTAGTGAAGTAGCAGAGGGGGCTACATTTACAGTTCCTAACGATGTAACGAATCTAAGACGAGCTTTATTAGAAGCTCAAAAAGCAGGGTTATTAAAAATTGATGAAACGGTAGAAGTAGCTAAGTTTAGTGAGAAAAACATACTAGAAAATCCACTTAACCTAAAGATTACCCCAGTAGAAGCAGCGCAGCTTCCAAGAACACTTGATAGTGCAGATTTAGCCGCTATTCCAGGTAATTATGCTTTATCAGCAGGTATTGATTTAAATACTGCTATCTATAAAGAAGTATTAGTAGAGGATATGAAGAACATTATTGCGGTAAGAACAAGCGATATTGATAGCCAGTTTGCTAAAGATATTTTAGAGATTGTTCAATCTGAAACTTTCAATAAAATAATCGAAAGTAGCGAATATCAATTTAGTGGCTTCCAAAAACCAGAATGGTATACCACCAAGTGGGGGGAATAAGAGGTGAATAAAAATGTTCCAGCAGCTTAAAGCATTAATTCAAGATGAAAATAGAGTGATTACAGAAGGAATAGATGAAAAATATTATTCAGACCATCTTGGACATATTAAAGTAAAACCAGCAGTAGTAGTCATTGTAGATTCTACAGATGAGGTTAGCAAGGTCCTAGGCTTTGCTAACACACATCATATTCCAGTAGTGCCAAGAGGAGCAGGGACAGGTCTTACAGGAGGGACAGTTCCCACTGAGGATAGCATTGTCATTGACCTAACAAAACTTAATCGTATACAGCACTTAGATAAAGAAACTATGACCCTAACAGTTCAAGCAGGCGTTTTACTTGAAGAGGTTCAAGCTTTTGCAGAAAGTAAAGGATTATTTTATCCGCCAGACCCAGGGGAAAAAGCTTCTACCATAGGTGGTAATATTAGCACTAATGCAGGTGGTATGAGAGCAGTTAAATACGGTGTTACAAGAGATTATGTACGAAGTATAGAAGTGGTCTTAGCTAGTGGTGACATTATAGAGCTTGGAAGTGAAAATATAAAAGATAGTACAGGACTAGACCTTAAAGATTTACTTATAGGTTCAGAAGGAGCTTTAGGTATTATCACAAGAGCAAAGCTCAGGCTGATTCCTAAACCACAAATATCAAGAAGTATACTTGTGCCCTTTCAAACCTTAGAAGAGGGAATAGATACAGTACTAGATATCAAAGCTTCAGGTGTAGATGTAGCAGCTATTGAATTTGTTCAAAAAGAAGCCATTAGTTTATCAGAGCAGTACTTAAAGATAGAGTTTCCTACTCATAAAGGGAATGCTTATTTGATTTTCACCTTCGATGGAGATACTTTAGGTTATGTCAGGGATAGCTATGAAAAAGTAAGAGAACTATGCTATCAGCATGATGCTTTAGACTTTCTAGTATTAGAGGATGAGGAGAGCTTTGCGAGAACGTGGCAAATCAGAGGGGCTATTGTAAAAGCTGTAGAGAGTGTATCTGTGCAAGAGCCTATAGATATTGTTGTACCCATTAATAAAAGTGCTGAGTTTGTAAAATATACAAAAGAAGTTTCAAAATGCTATCAAGTAGCTATTCAGAGCTTTGGTCATGCAGGAGATGGCAATGTGCATCTATGTATTATTAAAGGAACACTTAAGGATGAGGAGTGGCAAGAGAAACTACAGCTTGTACTTGAAGACTTATATCAAAAAGCAGCCGAACTAGGAGGACTTCCTTCTGGCGAGCATGGCATTGGGTTAACTAAGTTAAAGTATTACTTAGAGTATGCTAATGAGGTTCAAATTAACTTAATGAGGAATTTAAAAAGGGTATTTGATGCTAATGGAATATTAAATCCTAATAAAGGGTTTTAATAAAAATAAAGCATATGCATAAGGGGATATCCCTTTATGCAAATTGGGAGGGGAGAATAGATATGACAGAGAGAAGATATGGAGATGAATTTGGAATTCAAACAAGAGCTGTTCATTCAGGGAATGATGTAGATAAAGATACAGGAGCTATTAAAAGGCCTATTACTATGGGCAATAGCTATGAACTACCTTATGATCCAACGGATCTTAATTGGAGCTCAGCAGGAAAAGCCCTTTATACCAGAAATGGAGGGGCTAATCAGCAGTACTTGCAAGAAAAATTAGTAGCACTTGAGGGTGGTGAGGACTGCGTTGTATTAGCCTCAGGTGTGGCGGCATTATCAGGAACTTTCTTCGCTCTCCTTAACTCAGGAGATCATGTGATATTTGCTGATATTACTTATATTGCAGTATATAGGTTGCTTAATGAATTACTAAACACTAAATACAAAGTAGAAACAACTCTTGTAGATACTAGTGATTTAAAAGCGGTAAGAGAAGCTATTAGACCTAATACAAAGTTGATTCATATTGAGACGCCGGGGAATCCAACACTAAAGGTAAGTGATATACAAGAAATTGCAAAGATTGCTCACGAGCATGGGGCCTACTTATCAGTAGATAACACGTTTGCTTCTCCTTATAATCAAAGGCCTATTGAGTTAGGGGCAGATTTAGTGATTGAGAGCTTAACCAAGTACATTAATGGACATGGAGATGCTATGGGCGGTGCTGTAATTGGGCCTAAAAAGCTTATCGAACAAATTAGAGCTCAGTCTATGATTAATCTAGGAGGTGCCATTAGTCCATTTAATGCATGGCTTATTATGAGAGGGACAGTGACCTTACCACTTCGTATGAAACAACATAATGAAAATGCATTAAAGGTAGCTAGGTATCTGGAAAGTTTGCCTTTTGTAAGCTTTGTGGCTTATCCAGGATTAGAAAGACATAAGGGTCATGAGATTGCTAGAAAGCAAATGAGTAATGGCTTTGGAGGTGTACTATCTTTTGGACTTAAGGCAGATCATGATACTCACAATAAGGTAACGAGCCACTTAAAGGTCATTACCTCAGCAGTTTCACTAGGTCATGATGAAAGCTTGATTGTATTTCTAGGAGAAGAGGATGAAAGACAGTATTTGTATCCAGAAGCTTTTCATAATGGATTCTATAGATTTAGTGTGGGTATTGAAGATGTAGAGGATATTATTGGAGATTTAGACCAAGCTTTTGAAAAATCAGGGTTAAAAGGTACAAAGACTACACTAAATTAAGAAGAAACATCAATTATAAAACTTGGAGGGATTTATGATGAGCAAGGAATATTGGGATGAAAGTATAGAAACTATTTCAAGAGAAGAGCTAGAAGTTTATCAGCTGAAGCAATTAAGGCAGCAAATTACAGAATCCTATACGAAGTCACCCTACTATAAACAAAGCTTTGATAAAGCAGGGGTAAAGCCGGAAGATCTTCGAAGCTTAGATGATTTAATTAAATTTCCTATCTTAACAAAACAAGATGTAAGAGAAAGACAAGATGTGGCACCTATTATAGGAGATTTATGTGTAAAAGGAGAAGAAGCCGTTGTGTTTATTTCTTCTTCTAGTGGTTCCACAGGGGTACCTACAGCTAGTCCTTTTAGTAAAAGAGACTTTGATGAATTTCAAGATGTAGAAAGCAGATTGTTTTGGCAAGCTGGTATGAGACCAACTGATAGGTATATTCATGCTCTTAATTTCTCGCTCTTTGTAGGAGGTCCTGATGTAATTGGTGCTCAGAATCTAGGGGCTTTATGTATATGGGCAGGAACACTTCCAGCTGATAGATTACTATTTATCATTCAGCAGTATCAGCCAACTGTGATTTGGACTACACCATCTTATGCTTGGTACTTAGGAGAAACAGCTAAGCAAAAGGGTATTAATCCAGCCACTGATCTAGCTATTAATAAAATTATTGTAGCAGGAGAACCAGGAGGCTCTATACCCGCTACAAGAGAAGCCATAGAAGAGCTTTGGGATGCACAAGTTTTTGATTTCTATGGCATCTCAGATATATTTGGAGCATGTGCAGCAGCATGTGAAGCTTATGATGGGTTGCATATGGCGGAAGACCATATTTTAGTAGAAGTAGTAGATGAGAAAACGGGATTACCAGTTAAAGAGGGTGAAAGAGGAGAAATGCTTTTAACTACCCTAAGAAAAGAAGTACGTCCAATGATTCGATTTAGAACAGGGGACATTGTAACTTATACCGACGAAAAATGCAGCTGTGGTAGAACACTTAAGCGTATTAAAGTGGTAGGAAGAATTGATGATATGTTTATTGCAGGTGGTGTCAATGTTTTCCCTAGTGATATCGAACATGTTACTAGAAAGTTTGAGAACCTTACAGGAGAATATAGAGTCAATGTTATTGAAGAACAGCATATTACTAAATTTACTGTAGAGGTGGAAAAGCGATTAAATGATGAAACAGACACCGAAGAGCTAAAAGAAAAAGTAGCTTATGAAATTAAGATGCAATTAGGTGTAAAACCTAAAGAAGTAATTATCTTAGAAGAGGGTACTTTACCAAGAGCTACTCATAAAGCAAAGAGACTACAAGATTTAAGACAAAAAGCATAATGGACTATAAAATGATAAGAAGTAAGGTCAAGAAGGTCCTATAGATATGACAACAAAGCTTAGGTAGTCATCTGAGATGAAATAAAGATAAAGGAGTGGTAGTAAAGTGATAGAAGTTATTTTTTTAGGAAGAGGAGGAGAGGGTGCCTTTACCTCCTCTAGAATATTAGGTATTGCAGCGAGCTTATATGAGAATGACTATGCCTTAAGTTTCCCAAGCTTTGGGCCAGAACGAAGAGGAGCACCTGTTTTTGCTTATACTAAAATAGATAGTGAGCCTATTAGAGATAGAAGCCAAAGTAGTAAAGGTGATTACTTTGTTATATTAAATGAAAGTTTGTATAATGAAGGACTCTTAAACAGGTTAAAAGAAAATGGAAAACTTATTTTAAATACCAGCCATCCTGAAAAGTATGTAGATCCTCGTATTATTCCTTTTGAAGCTACAAGGTTAGCGAACGAGTACCTAGGAAAACCAATAGTAAATACAGCCATGTTAGCAGCTTTAGCTATCCAAAGCAATCTAGTGAGCATGGAGAGTTTAGAGCAAGCTATACAATATGATTTACCACCAAAACTAGCTTTAAAAAATAAAAAATTAATTGAAGTAATCAAAGAAACAAGTAAACCTACAGGAAATGAAAGCTTGAAAACGACTTACAAGGAGGTGAGATAGATGGCTAGACCAATAGTAAACAAAGATTTTCAAATAAAGGGTTTACAAGGTTTACCTTGTGGTACCTATGGGTCAGCTATGCTACTCACTGAGACTATGGAAGGATGGAGAAGTCAGCATCCAGTCATTGAACATGATAAATGTATCCATTGTAATTGGTGCTATATGGTTTGCCCTGAAGGTGTTATTTATGAAGAAGATGGCAAAATACAAATTGATTATCGTTTTTGCAAAGGCTGTGGTATCTGTCAAAAAGAATGTAAGAAACAGTGCATTATCATGGAGGAGGAAGGGGGAGTAGAAGATGATAGAAAATAACATAAAGGAAAGAGATATAGAAGAACAATTTATATCAGGAGATGAAGCAGTGGCTATTGGTGTAAAACTAGCAAAACCAGATGTCATAGCAGCTTATCCCATTACACCTCAAACCATAGTAGTAGAACGTCTTGCTGAAATGGTAGAAACAGGTGAACTAGAAGCAGAATATATGTATGTAGAATCTGAACACTCTGCCCTTGCTGCTGTTATGGGGGCTAGTGTTATGGGAGTAAGGACATTTACAGCCACCTCCTCTCAGGGATTATTATATATGGCTGAAGTTTTACATTATGCAAGTGGTGGAAGGGTACCTTTAGTCATGATGAATGCTAATAGGAGTGTGGCCTTGCCTTGGAGTATATTTGGAGATCAAAGAGATTCTTTATCTTTACTTGATAGTGGATGGATTCAAGTATATGTGGAAAATGCTCAAGAAAGCTTAGATATGATATTACAAGCCTATGCTTTAGCAGAACATCCAGAGGTTCTTACACCTGTTATGGTTAACTTAGATGGATTTATCCTTACCCATACATATGAAAAAGTAGAAGTGCCAAGTGAGAAGCAGGTTAAGGCATTTTTGCCAGCTTTTAAGTTAGAAGGACAAATGGACTTAAATGCGCCTAAAAATCTATTTTTCACCTCATCTCCAGCACATAATATGGCATTTAAATACCAACAGCATGAAGCAATGCTGAAGGCAAAAACTATTATAAAAAACATAGATGATCAGTATAGCCAAATTACAGGAAGGTCTTATGGTGGATTAGTAGAAGCCTATAAGTGCCAAGATGCAGAGACCATTATTATCACATTAGGTAGTGTGACAGGGCTTGTCAGAAATGTAGTAGATGAACTACGTGAAAAAGGACAAAAGGTAGGGGTTCTCAAAATAAGATATATGAGACCTTTCCCAGAAGAAGAAATTGTTAAATATACAGCTTCCGCCAAAGCTATTGCTGTACTAGAAAAAGATATATCTTTTGGGTATCAAGGGACAGTATTTACTAATGTAACAGCAGCACTGCAGGAAAGCAAGGCAAAGCTTTATAACTATATTGCCGGCCTTGGAGGAAAAGATATTAAAGAAGATGAAATAAAAGATATTTATGCTGATCTCTATGAGAAGCTATTAGAACATAAAAAAACAGCTCAGATTATTGCAGAGCGTGCAGATACTACAGGAACTTATCGTAGTGCAAGTGTAAGCCTAGTAGAAGAAAGAGAAGCGGATAAACGGATTAATTTAGAGACAAAGAGACTAAGTCCAAATGGAAATCAAGTGGTTTTTGTTGGATTGGAGGGGAAATAATATGGCATTTAAACTAGACGAAGAAGAATATTTTTATGGACATAAAGGCTGTGGCGGTTGTGGAGGTTCTTTAGCAGTAAGATTAGCTCTTAAAGTCTTAGGCCCTAATACCTTTGTAGTATTACCGGCAGGTTGTATGTCAGCAGTAGGCTTTGTGTATCCTCAACTTTGCTTTGGTGTAAATGCCTTGATTTCCCCTTTTGCTAGTACAGCAGCTATGTTATCAGGAATTTCAGTGGCTGCCAAAGCTAAAGGGCTTAAAGATGTCAATGTAGTAGGTTTCGCAGGTGATGGAGGAACAGCTGATATAGGTCTTCAAGCACTATCAGGGGCCATAGATAGAGATGATAAAATCATCTATATTTGTTATGACAATGAAGCCTATATGAATACAGGGGTTCAACAAAGTTCTCTTACACCTTACGGTGCTAAGACTACAACTACACCAGCAGGGGATCATATTCACGGAAGTAAAAATATAAAAAAAGATATGTTTGATATTGTAGCAGCTCATCGTATTAAATATGCAGCTACAGCTAGTATAGGAAACATTCAAGATTATATTAAAAAAGTGGAAAAAGCCAGCAAAGTACAAGGAACTTCTTATATCCATGTGGCGGCACCATGTCCTACAGGTTGGGGAATAGAAAGTAGCGATACAATAGCTATTGCTAGAGAAGCCGTTGAATGTGGTTTATGGTATTTGGCTGAATACGAAGATGGTGAGTATAAGCTTAATAAATCACCCAAAAACTTTTCTAGTGTGGAAACGTATTTAAAAAAGCAAAGCCGTTTTAAACATCTAGATGAAGAAGACATAGAAAGAATCATAGGAGAAAGAGATATGAAATGGGAAGAATTAAAGAAAAAACTTTTATAGAGCCTAAATGAAGTTCCTATGATAATAATATCTAAAGTGGTAAATACTAAGAAAAACTAAAGGAGTGTATGTTATGGGCGATTATAATCAACCAGAAGATTTACCATTAGGACTTATGATGCAGTTAGGAACCAATATGGATGCAATGAATACCTTCGCTAATTTATCTGTTTCAGAAAAGGAAGGAATCATTAATTACATTAAAGGTGATGGAATGGAAAGTGATGTGAAGGAACGCATTGAAAAAGTGATGAATGCGTTAGAAAATAACAATGGCTCGCTTTGGTAAGGCATAGTTATTACTTTCTTAAAATAAGATATTGTATTAAGGGTAGTCTGCTGTTATAGCTAAGGCTACCTTTAATTTTGCGGATGGACAAAGAAGCATACATATGGATAACTCTTTTTATTAATGTGCTATAATAGAATCAAATATCAAACATGCTCAGTAAAGAGTGTAATTGTACAAAGGATAAGACGATGAGACAAGAAATCAAAATTAAAATAAAAGCACCATTTGTAAAAGCTTTAAGACAAGGCTATCCTCTTATTGCCAAGGATGCTATAGCAAATGTAGAGGTATTGAAGAAAGAAAATGTCATTATTCATTTAGTAGATGATAAAAACAAGTTTATTGCCAAAGGTTATTATGGCAAACAAAATAAAGGCTATGGTTGGGTATTAAGCTATAAAGAAGATGAGGTGATAGATGAAGCCTTCTTTATGACTAAATTTAAAGCAGCTATTGCTTACCGTAAGGATTTATATGAAAGTACGGAAACTAATGCTTTTCGTATGTTTAATGGAGAAGGAGATGGCATAGGCGGATTAACTATCGACTACTTTGCAGGGTACTATTTAGTGACTTGGTATAGTGAAGGTATTTATAGTTTCAAGGAAGAAGTCATAGGCGCTCTTTTAAAAAGCACGCAGGTAAAAGGCATTTATCAAAAGAAACGCTTTGATACAGATGGTAAATATATAGAAGATCAAGATTATGTCATGGGAGAAGTACCAGAGTGGCCTTTAATTGTTAAAGAAAGTGGGCAACAGTTTGCCATTTATTTAGATGATGGTGCCATGGTGGGTATTTTCTTAGATCAAAGAGATGTTAGAAAACGCATTAGGGACCATTATGCCAAAGGCAAAACAGTACTTAATACCTTTTCCTATACAGGCGGTTTTTCTGTATTTGCTGCAGCAGGAGGGGCAAGTAAAACTACAAGTGTAGATTTGGCAAATCGTAGTTTAAGCAAAACCAGAGAGCAGTTCAGTGTAAATGATATAGATCCAGATACTGAGTCTATTATCGTAGAAGATGTGTTTAAGTATTTTAAATATGCAGTAAAAAAAGAGCTTAAGTTTGATATGGTTGTTTTAGATCCACCAAGCTTTGCGCGCTCTAAGAAATTTACTTTTAGTGCTTCTAAGGATTACACTAATTTATTAAAAGAAGCCATTGCCATTACTGAAAAAGATGGTGTGATAGTAGCTTCTACAAACTGTAGTTCTTTTAATATGCAACGCTTTAAAAGTTTTATAGATACTGCCTTTAGTCAAATGGGAAGTAAGTATACTATTTTAGAAGAGTATTCTTTGCCAAAAGACTTCAAGACTATAGATACGTTTAAAGAGGGGGATTATTTAAAGGTTGTATTTATTAAAAAACATTAACCTAACATCAAGAAGACATGTCACACCTACTAAAAACAAACTATTAAAGGGCATAACTATATTGACTTAATGGAAATTCATAAAAAGGGGAGCGAATATGAAGTTCTATGAAAAGAAAGGGAACTTATGGTTAGGATTGTTTTTTGTAATAGTAGGAATAGGTGTGGGATGTATTTATTGGAGTAGATTAGTTGCTCAGACAAATAATGAGTATAAGGGACTTTTAGTAAAAGCAGAGATTATAGAAATTGAATTCACTGGATATGGTGGCAACTATGGATATACTGCTAAAGTGCTATATGACCAGCCTATGACTAATGAAATGACAGTAGGCTACTTAGGTGGTTACGAGAATCAAATGGATATAGGAGATGTGGTAGAGGCTTACTATAATCCAGGAGAGGATATATTGATTTATAAACATGCAAAGGTTCAGGTCATTAATCAATACTTACTTTATACATTGATTTTTGAAGGCCTAGGTTTAGGATTAACCGGTTGGTGTATCCGTAGAAAAATACAAGCTAAATGGTTGATTAAGAACGGTGAAAAGCTTATAGGAGAAATAGCTGAATTTGACCCCAATAAAAATATAATTACTTGTAAGTATAAAGAAGGCAAGAAAGAATGGTATTTTTATAGAAAGCATGTCGATATCAATAGGCTAGAAAAGGGAGTTTCATTAGGACAAAAGGTTCCTATTTATGTAAAAGATATTAGTTATAAAATCTATCATATTGCAGTAGAGGAAACGAATAATATAAAAGAGATATCGGATTAAAAAGCCCAAGATTAGCTTGGGCTTTCAGAGCGTCGACAAAGTCGACGCTCTTTTATTTTTAGGATTTAAGGATATAATATAAATGGGTGATAATTATGCTAACTAGAAAAGACACTAAAACTCGATTACAAATGGAATTCACATCTTTAG
>JAEWMQ010000036.1 GCA_023393125.1 Bacillota bacterium | reverse complement strand
AAAAATACCGACCTCCAATGGTTAGATTTTGGGTCTAACTTTTTGGGGTCGGTACATTTGCGTTATGAAGATTTTTTATTAAAAATCGAAGGAATATTGTATAAAATAAATTGATATACCCATAATTAAGTCATATAATTGAAATGCATGTAAGCTAGGTCATAGATATTTTGATAAGATAGGGAGGTTATACACATGACAAAGATAGATATTATATCAGGCTTTTTAGGAGCGGGAAAAACAACGCTTATTAAAAAACTCATCAAAGAAGGTTTTAGAGGTGAAAAGCTTGTACTTATAGAAAATGAGTTTGGTGAGATTGGTATAGATGGTGGCTTTCTAAAAGAAGGCGGCGTAGAGATTACGGAAATGAACTCTGGATGTATTTGTTGTTCTTTAGTAGGAGATTTTGGAACTGCTTTAAAAGAGGTATTAGAAAAATATAATCCAGACAGAGTCATTATTGAGCCATCTGGTGTAGGGAAGCTTTCTGATGTCATTAAAGCTGTTAAACAAGTAGCAGAAGGAAATGAAGTAAGCCTTAATGCTAAGGTTGCCGTAGTAGATGCTCTAAAATGTAGGATGTATATGAAGAATTTTGGTGAATTCTTTAATAATCAAATAGAAAGTGCTAGTACGATTATATTAAGTCGTAGCCAAAACTGCTCACAAGAAAAATTACAAGAAACTGCTAACTTAATTAAAACACGAAATAGTGAAGCTGCTATTGTAACGACTGCATGGGAAGATATTGGAGGAGACAAACTACTAGCTGTTATGGAGAGTGGCAATGATTTAGAAAAGGCTTTATTAGAAGTAAAAGAAGAATGGACACATGGTAGTGGGCATGACCATATAGGGCATAACGAAGCATGCGGTTGTAATCATGACTACCATGAACACGATGAAGCATGTGGCTGTAATCATGAGCATCATGAACACAATGAGGCATGTGGCTGTAGTCATGACCATCATGAACACAATGAAACATGTAGTTGTGGTCACCACCAACATACCCATGGACATCACCATGCAGATGAGGTCTTTACGAGTTGGGGAATGGAGACGCCATGTCGTTTTGATAAGGAAAAAATAAAGGGAATTTTAGAAACATTAGCTCATACAGAAGATTATGGTGTCATCTTACGTGCTAAAGGCATTTTACAAGATAGTGAGGACAACTGGTTCTGCTTTGATATGGTTCCAGGAGAATATGAAATTCGTGAAGAAGCGGCAGATTATACAGGGCGCATGTGTGTTATTGGAACGAAGCTAAATGAAGTTAGGCTTAAGGAATTGTTTGGAGAATGCTAATAGAAGGGATGAGGAGAACATGGAAGTTCCTATATTTTTATTTAATGGATTATTAGAAGCTGGGAAAACAGCTTTTATAGAAAGCCTTTTAGAAAAACCAGCTTTTGCAGATGGAAAAAATACACTTGTTATTAGCTGTGAAGAAGGGATAGAGGAGTATAATAAAGTACTATTTCAAAAAAATCATATTACTCTAGTGAATCTTGAAGAGGAAGCAGAGTTTACAGCTGAGTTCTTACAAGAGTTAGCAAAAACTTATGAGCCACAGCGTGTAGTCATTGAGTTTAACGGTATGTGGAATATAGAAAGTGCCTTTGATGTAACCTTACCAGAAAACTGGTTTTTATACCAAAGCCTTGTTTTAGTTAATGGTGAAACCTTTGAGCTTTATATGAATAATATGCGTTCATTAATGGTAGAGCATTTTAAAATAGCAGACTTGGTTATTATTAATCGCTGCACACCAGATACTAATTTAGCCTTATTAAGAGGAACTGTAAAATCTATTAATGGACAAGCAAGATTATTTACCAGTTCTAAGGATTTTGTAATGGAGCCTATTGAGGAAGAGTTACCCTACGACTTAAATGCAGAAGTAATCACTGTTGAAAAAGGGCATTATGGCATTTGGTATATAGATTTATGGGATCATCCAGAGCATTATATGAAGAAAAAATTAAAGGTAAAAGGCTTATTTTTTCAGCAACCAACAGATCCAAAAGATTGCTTTCACTTTGGCCGATTTGCAATGCCTTGCTGTGAGGATGATATTGCCTTTATGGGATTATATTGCAAAAACATTGGAAAGCCACGTTTTCAAAATAAGGATAGTATAGAGCTAGTAGGTGAAATTCGCTTTGAACCAGCTCGGGTTTATGAAGGAGATGGACCGGTATTTTATGTGAAAAGTATTACAAAAGCAGAAGAAAACCAAGAGGATATGGTAGCGTTTTAGCATGATGAAATAGTTATAAATAGAAAAACAAGCAAAAATAGCCCCCGAGAGGTATCTATTATTTATGGTACCAATCGAGAAGCTATAGGGAGAAAATAATAAGCTGCTATCTAAGAAGCTTTAATCACAGACATAAAAGGTGAGTAACTTTTCTATTTCTATAAAGTCGCAGCCTTTAGAGAATTTAAGATTGAATTCCTCATTATGCACAATGAGTTTAACGGATATATCTCGATCTAGAATACCATCATCTTCAATCATAAAATGAGAAATGCTACGGTAAGGGATAGATACTTTTCCTTTTTTAGTCGAGAAAGCATTTTTATCAAAGAAAATAATACGTTTATTAGTAAAACACATTTCATCTACTACTAAACGATAAACTGCCTCAATTTCTTCTCCTTCCGTTAAAAAGCGTTCAAAATACTTAGTGTTAGTAGTTTTAGTACCTCCAAATATGCCCATGCTTATTCCTCCTATTTAATAGAATACTTATAAGGACAGTATAGCATGTGAAAACGTGAGTTTATAGATAAAAAGAAAAAATGGTAATAATATCTAGGCGCAATTAGGAGGAAAATACCAATTAACTATTGACTTTTATGCGATTTTATATGAAAATGAACTCTGGTTAAGATGAAGCAATATGAAATGACAAGTAGCAATGCATAGATAAGAGCAGATGGGCGGCTAACAACCCATTTGCTCTTTTGCTTTTTAGAAACTAAGTTAAAGAAAGAGGGTTATATGAAGAAAATATTTAAAGACCGCGTATTTTTGAATACAATGCTTACTTTAGCAGTGCCTATTACACTTCAAAGTTTTGTTACCTCATCTCTTAATTTAGTAGATACAATGATGGTAGGAAGCTTGCAAGAGACAGCTATTTCAGCAGTGGGTTTAGCTAATCAGTACATTTTTATTTTTACGCTTTGTATATTAGGTATTAATGCCGGGGCTAGTGTATTTATGTCTCAATATTGGGGAAAGAAAGACTTGCAGGGTATTAAGACTTTTCTGGGCGTTGACTTAACCGTAGGATTTATAGCCTCTAGCTTATTTGCCATTATGGCATTTTTCTTTCCAGAAGTTATTATGGATATTATGTCGGATGATACTGAAGTTATTGGCCTAGGTATTAACTATTTAAAAATTGTTGCAGTTAGTTGTTTGTTTGTGAATTTTACACAGGGCTATTCTTCAGCTCTTAGAAGTACAGGGCAAACTAAATTACCTATGGTTGCAAGCTTAATAGGTGTAGGCATAAATATTGTTTTAAACTGGGTATTCATTTTTGGAAAGCTTGGAGCGCCTGCTTTGGGAGTAGCTGGAGCAGCTTTAGCCACTACGCTAGCACGTTTGGTGGAGGTTATTTTCATTGTAAGTATTGTATACTTAACTAAAAATAAAGTAGCAGCTAAGCTAAAAGAATTAAGTCATTTTAGTTTGAACACAGTAAATGCCTACTTTAGAACATCATGGTCTGTTATTACTAATGAACTGATTTTCTCAGTAGGTTCAGCGGCTTATTCGATAGCCTATGCTAAAATCAGTACTAATGCTTCAGCCACTATGCAGATTTCTAGTACACTCATTAATATGTTCTTTATCTTCCTTACAGGAGTAGGGACGGCAGCAGCCATTATGATAGGGAATAAGATTGGTGCAGATGAAGAAGAAGTGGCTAAAGATTATGCCTATAAAGTAGCTAAGTTAGCGCCGATTATAGGAATTATATTGGGTGCTAGTATATGGATCTCGGCCCCAACAATCCTGAGATGGTTTAACATCCAATCTGAAACTTATAAAGCGGCTATATTGGTTTTAAGAACCATGGCTATTTTTATGCCACTTCGTTCATTTAATGCTATTATGATTATCGGTGTATTTAGAGGAGGCGGAGACACCACCTACTCCATGCTAGTACAGGCCGGTACCATTTGGCTTTATTCCGTACCCTTAGCTTTTATAGGTGCTATGGCACTTAAGTGGCCAGTATATAGTGTATTCTTCCTTGTTTGTACAGAGGAAGTTATCAAAGTACCATTTGAGTATTTTAGATTACGTTCCAATAAATGGATAAAAAATTTAGTTCATGAAAAGAATCTCTGATAGAGGTTCTTTTTTTATAGGGTGCACATAGACAGAAAATGGAAAAGTAGCTATAATGAGGACAAGAACAATTAAAGAGAGGGATAAACTGTGAGGTATACCGATTTAACATTACAGGTAAAGAAGACTAATCGTATTTATAAACAAGCAGAAGTTCAGTTAAAAAAACATATTGTAATGGGCCATGTAGGCACTCATTTTGATATATATGGAGAAGTACAATTGCCGCTAGAATATATGCAGGCTAGAGGAATATTATTTGATGTAAGTCATATCACAGATAGGGAAGTAACTATTGATGATGTGGATCTAGACTATGTGAAACCCGGAGATTTTGTAATGTTCCGTACAGGTTCTATCGAAAGGCATCCTTATGGTAGTGGCTTGTATTTTAGCAGTAGTACCCAGTTTTCCTGGGAACTTATTCAAGAGTTAGCTATGGAACGTGTTAAATTTGTAGGGATTGATGCACCAGATTTAAGAAAAGGAAAGGATCATGTAGAAGCAGATAAGCTTTTTTTAAGATATGGTACTTTTGTGATTGAGAACTTAACTAATTTAAATGAAATAGAGCCTCATTCAGTATGTAAGATGTTAACCATGTGGCACGATGATCCAGAAGCCACAGGGGTAAAATGTAGAGTAGTAGCAGTGCAACCAGAATAAATCCAAACTCTGCCTTTAATAAAGTGAAAGAATAGGGTATAATTTGCATAAGGAGTTATGCTTAATGATTTGCTTTAGGGGATGTAAGATGAAGAAGAACATTAGGCACAGAAATATCATACGATAAGGAGGATTTAGTAGCAGATAGAGTAGAAAGCTACTAAAGAGGAAAGATGATTTTTAGGCCTAAAAAGGAATATAATTTGACCCTGAAAGATAGCTTTTGGATGCTTTGTATCATACTTATTTATGGGATTTTATCCTTTTTTAATTTAGGAAGTATGGAAAATCCACAAAGCTTTTGGGAACCCGAAGAAAATGGGACTCGTATAGTGCTTGATTTAGGAGATCAAGTACATGTAAGTAAGATAAGACATTATAGTGGCGCTCGTTTTGGAAAATTCAAGCTTTATACATCACAAGATAATAACAAGTATGATTTTCTAAGTGATCTAGAACAAAAACGGGTATTTGCTTGGGAAGATTTAGAAATCGATGCAGATATAAGATATTTAGCTATTGAAGCGGAGGCACCTTACGGCATTATTGGTGAAGTGGCTTTATATGATGAGGCTGAAAATATTATACCGGTGACATCATTATCAGGAGCAGAGTGGGTTGTTGATGAAGCAAATGTAGTTCCGGCAGAAATCAGCTATTTAAACTCTACTTATTTTGATGAAATCTATCATGGGCGTACAGCTTATGAGTATATACATGGAATGGATATTTATGAATGGACCCACCCACCACTTGGTAAATTAATTATGACAATTCCTATTAAATATTTAGGAATGAATCCATTTGCTTATAGATTAATGGGGAATATTGCAGGACTATTAATGCTACTTGTCATTTATGTATTTGCTAAAAGGCTTTTTGGTACTACTAAATACGCAGCTTTGGCAATGATTCTTTTTGCGGCAGATGGTATGCATTTTGTGCAAACTAGGATTGGAACAGTTGATAGTTTCCTTGTACTATTTATATTGTTGTCGTATCTATTCATGTATCAGTATATTTCGTGTAAGACAGAAGGCTCTTTAGGACGTAAGCTACTGCAATTATTTGGCTCAGGAATATTTTTAGGAATGGCTATAGCTACTAAGTGGAATGGTGCATATGCAGCTGTAGGTTTGGCTCTTATTTTCTTTGTAGATTTATGGATACGTTCTAGCAAGGCTACAAGTTATGGAGACTGGAAAAGTCAAAGAAAAAACATTGTATTAAGCTGCTTTATCTTCTTTGGAGTAATTCCAATTGCTATCTATGTGGCATCGTTTATTCCTTACTATTTAATTAGTGGACAAAATGACTTTATACAGTTCTTATGTAATGAACAAGTGAGAATGTATAAGTATCACTCAGAGCTAAATGCAACACATCCATTCAGTTCACCATGGTATTTTTGGCCAATCGGCTATAAACCTGTGTGGTATTATGATGGGAAAGTTGCAGAGGGAATGGTATCTAGTATAGCACTTCATAGTAATCCATTTATTTGGTGGACTGGAATTGTAGCTATGGTTTACGCGCTTAAGGAAATGATTGTAGAGAGAAGTAAGCAATATAGCTTTTTGATAGTAGCTATATTGGCTGTCTATGTACCATATATGTTAGTACCTCGTATTATGTATCTGTATCACTATTTTCCAGTAGTACCACTAATGATTTTGGCTTTAGTAGGACTTATTAAGGCTTTAGATGAAGCGAGCAATAAACCTATTTATTTATGGTATGGCATCATAGCAGTACTTGTATTTGCTTTTTGCTATCCTATTTATTCAGGATTTTTGATTCCAGAGCAGTATGCATACTTGATTAGTTTAGGCGGATTGTGGCACATTTATTAAAAGGAAAGGGCGTTGCATAGTCAATGCCCTTTTAATGTTAAAATGAAAGAAATATTTATATACAATAAGAAGATTCTTTGTGAGAAAGGTTAAAAACGAGTAACTAAAATAAAGAATAGATAATAAAATGATAATAAATTGGCTCATAAAATAAGAGGACAATAATAAGGAGGGGACACCATGGAAAAGAAGAAAGTGACATTATTAATAGATCAGGATGATGTGTTAGCAGAATATATAAAAGGGGTTACAGAGGCTTATAATAAGAAATATGGTACTTCTATAAGTCCAGAAAACTGTAACAATTGGAATTTGCATACGGTATTTGGTGAAGAAGTAGAAACAGTTATGCATGAACCACAGTTGTTTAGACATTTAGAGCCTACATTAGATGCAATAGAAGTATTTCACAGATTGTATCATAGTGGATTATTTGAAATGTATATTGTAACTGCAGCTCAGCCCTGTAGTGTAGAAGCTAAGCATGAATGGATTAAGGAACATCTCCCTTTCTTTCCAGAAGAACGTGTGATTGTCTGCAGGAGAAAGTACATGATTAAAGGTGATTACCTCTTAGATGATGGTATGCATAATATAGAAGATTTTGCTAAAGCAGGTGGGACACCTATTGTTTTTGAAAGACCACATAATAAGGGTGCTATAGGTGATTATAGACGCGTTACTAATTGGAAGAATTTCGAACGAATGATTATAGAGCTATGCTATCCGGAACTTATGGAACGTTATTTTGATGAAGTAGCTTTAGAAGTAGTATAATAATAGAAAAGTAAAAAGCATCTATGGATAAATCATAGGTGCTTTTTTTAGGGATTTTGACAAAAAAGTATGAGTTTCTTCTATATAATAGTACAACTAGAAATTAAATGTTATTTAAAAGTTATCAACTTGTCATATTATAGTCGGTACAATTTGTTATAATAAAGAAAACAATGATATAGGGTTATATAATTCAGAAGTAAAAAAGTATTTTAGAGAAAAGAATAATTGAGGGGGAATTAAGATGAAGAAGATGGTACAAAAGATGATAACATTAGGTTTGGCGGTATGTTTAATAATGAGCCCTACCTATGTAATGGCGCGAGAAATAACCAATCTTGAATTAAGCAAATATACACCTATACGTGTAACTGTAGAAAGTGAAAGTTACATAGAAAAAGAAGGAAAGCTAAGTGATATTACTATAGAAGAAAGAAGTGCTGGTTGTTTAACAAATACAAGAGATATAGATGAAAGAACACTAGTATTATCATTAAAGAATACACCATATAGCTTTACAGATCTGCCAAAGATTACGTTAAGTGATGGATTTAAAAATCTAGGTAAAGTTCAAATAAGCTATGGAGAAATTAATAAAAAAGAAGATACTCAGATTATATACATAACATTACCTTATAGTAGTAACAAAGGAGTAAAAGGGACATTGACTGTTAGTGATTTAAAAGTGACAGCTTCAACCCTTAAAACAGGCGATTTGAATTTGAATCTAGGCTTATTATCTGAAACAAGATATGAGAGTGTGAAAGTGGCAGAAGTATTATCCTATGGTGCTACTCTTAAGGTAGATAGAGTCAAAGCAGTAGTAACAGGAGATAATCGAGCTGTTAGTTTTGAGCTACAAGAAGGAATGCCAGATAGCTTTATTGCAAATAGACCATTAGAGTTTACTATAGACAAGGGATATTTCCGTAGTAAGCTTAATAATAGTAATATCTTAGAGGTTGGGGCTGTATTGCTGAATGGCAAAGATATCACAAATCAAGTAAAATTAGAACCTGAAATTGAGGAGGGTTTAATAGTAGGATTTACCATGCAAATTCCTACTATTGATACAACGATACGTAATACATTAAGTTTTAAAGGATTACAGCTTTGTGCGAAATCATCAGATTCTGGAGATATTACATTAACAGTAGAAGGAAGAGGCATTACTAATCCTATAAGTGAAGTTATTGCGGAGATAGAAACTGCTAATTCAATTCGAGTAGAAGGTATTAAAGCTAAAGTAGGTGTAAGAAATCAAGTAGGTGGTAAAATTATTATTAGTGAGAATGATAGAGGTATGCTGGCTAAAGGAAAAATCCGTTTAGAGATGGAGGGGGAACCATATATTTATTATAATAAAACCCCTAGGATTAAAGTAATACAAGGTGATGTGGAACTAAAAGTGATTGGTTGGGCAGATGAAAAGAAAAATATTTTAGAAATAGAAGTAACAAGGACTTCTAGAGAAGCTTCTATTATAGAAATAAGTGATTTTACTTATAGTGTAGACCGTACAGCGCCAGATGGTAAATTTGCTCTTACTATTAGTGGTAGTGCGTTATCACCAGAAAATCCTGCAGAAACAACTGTATTTAAAGATTTTATGATTACATCTATGGATGATATAGAACTTGAAGACTTCCCAGTTGCAAATCAAACGACAACAACAGTTTTTAAATTAGGAAGCGCAAGATATATGGTGAATGGAAAGGTTTATGAAATGGATGCAGTACCTTTTAGTCAAGATGGACGTACAATGATACCTATTCGTTATGCTGCTGAAGCAGCAGGCATATCTAGCAATGATGTAAAATTCTCGGGTGGAGTGATTATAGTACCAGCTAGTAA
The DNA here is from genome assembly GCA_023393125.1 of Bacillota bacterium. Lineage (GTDB taxonomy): Bacteria > Bacillota > Clostridia > Lachnospirales > Cellulosilyticaceae > Cellulosilyticum. The sequence goes on along the minus strand of JAEWMQ010000036.1, from coordinate 109,879 downwards.
GAAAATAGAAATGACTTTAGGGAGTAAAATAGTAAAAGCTGATGGTGAAGTATCTACTATGATTACAGAACCTATTAGTCTTAATGGTAGAACTTATGTACCTATTTCAGAAATTGCTAAGCTACTTAATTTACATGTACAATGGAATCAAGAAGAGAAGACAGCTACTTTTGTTTTAAAAAAATAAAGGATATGTCAAGAAGAGTTAAATGAAGATAAAAATCCATCTGACTCTTCTTTTTTAGTATATCCAATTTAGGCCTATCCTTGTGATTTTTAAGCAGAACGAGTAAAATAACAGCATAAGAGACAAATATTGCTTGAAAATGAGAAGGAGAAATGAAAATGTATTTTGATTCACATGCACATTATGATGACGAAAGCTTTGATGAGGATCGTTATGAAATATTAGAAAGTATGAAGGATAAAGAAGTTGATTTTATTGTAAATGTAGCGGCTGATATGCAGTCTTGTTTAACAGGAATAGCGTTAGCTAAAAAATATCCTTTTATATACTGCAGCATTGGAGTTCATCCACATGATGTAAAGAGCTTAAAAGAAGAAGATTTGGAAGAAATGAGAAAACTAGCTAGTTATGAGAAAGTTGTGGCCATTGGAGAAATAGGCTTAGATTACTATTATGATAGCTCACCTAGAGAAACTCAAAGAGAATGGTTTAAGAAACAATTGCTTTTAGCAAAAGAGCTTGATTTACCAGTTATTATTCATAGTAGAGAAGCTTGTCAGGAGACTTTTGATCTCATTATGCAAAGTGGTGTTAGAGAGGGTGTAATCCACTGCTTTTCAGGAAGCCATGAATTAGCAAAAGAATATGTTAAAAAAGGTTTCTATATAGGTGTTGGAGGTTCTTTAACATTTAAAAATGCCAAAAAAACAGTCAAAGTAGTAGAAACTATAGGACTAGAAAATATATTAATTGAGACAGATGCGCCTTACTTAACACCTGTTCCTCATAGAGGAAAACGAAATGACTCTTCGTACTTAAAATATGTAGTAGAGAAAATTGCAGAAATTAAAGGTGTTACCCCAGAAGAAGTGGCTAGCATAAGCTGTCAAAATGCTAAAAGATTATTTAGAATTTAGACGATAAGGCTTGGGAGAAAAGAGAAAAAAAGAAAATAAAAAAACAGCTTTTGGAAAAAGCTGTTTTTTTATTTTGTATACAAATACTAAACTTAAGTTTTATATAAAGTAAAAATGTTGTATGGAATCATATGGAAAAAAAGTATAGAGAAGTGAAAAAAAAGCTCATTCATGAGCTTAAAATTCAATCAAGAGAAACAAAAAATAACGGGTGTCATAAAAAAAGTAAAAAGGACATATAATAGATATTAATTAATTGTTACATAAATGTTAAAAGTGAATTTTTAAAAAAGAAATTTGTAATACTTCAAACCATTGATAAATCGTTAGTGCGGGTGGATTTTGAGGGTGATTTTCTGATTTGGAAATAAAAATTTATTACAAAAAGCTTGAAAAACTAAAAAAGATATATTACAATCGTATTTGTAGTTGCAATAAACTAAAAATTATATTTATTAACAAATCGTTGTAGTAAAGCCCGATTCACCAGATCACGTGAGAAAGACCAATTGTCTTGAATAGTAAAGATAGAACTAAACTTTTATCAGGGCAATCATTTTAAGGAGGATATCATGAAGAATCGAAGTAGAATCGCTTTATTGATTGTAGCGTTGTTTATGCTATGTGCAGTTAGTATTACAGCCTATCAATCCATGTCAAAGATTATTACCTTAGTCGATGACGGGAAAGTGACTCAATATGAAACAGACGCAAGTAGCGTAAAAGAACTATTAACACAATTGAAGGTTACACTTGGTGAGAAAGACACCCTGCAACCTGCATTAGAAACTGAAATTGAAGACAATATGAAAATAACTATAGAGAGATGGAAACCTACAGTAAGCTATACAGAGAATGGAAACACATCCACGTTTAAAACAGGGCTTGCTACAGTAGGGGACATTATTGACGCGAAAGGTTTAACAGATGCTGAGGGCTTAGCAGTTGAACCTAGCAGAGAAACAAAAATAACAGATGGTATGCAAATTACTGTTAAAACAAAAAAAGTTGAAACAGTAATGGAAACAAGACAAATCGGCTTTGAAACAAAAGTAATTGAAACAGCTGATTTAGCATTTGGTGAAACGAAAGTTAAGCAAGAAGGAAAAAATGGGCTTAAAGAAGTAAGTTTAGAAAGAACTTATTTTGGCGGTGAAGTAGTTGACGAGAAGGTTTTAGATGTTAATGTAACACAAGAACCTACAGAAAAGATTGTACTTAAAGGTGTACGAAACTCTGTTAAAGACTCATTCACAGGTAAGAGTTATGCCTATACAAAGGTATATGAAATGGAAGCTACAGCGTATACAAATGGTAATGATGGATGGGGTAACCGTACTGCAAGTGGTATGACTACTTTCGTAGGTATGGTTGCAGTTGACCCAAAGGTTATTCCATTAGGAACTAAAATCTATGTTGAAGGCTATGGTATTGCCATTGCTGGAGATACAGGTGGAGCTATTAAGGGTAATATCGTAGATTTATTCTTTAACAGCAATAAAGAATGTTACCAATTTGGACGCCAATATGGTCTAAACGTGTATGTATTAGAAGACCAAAATGTTGATGTAAAAGCAGAACGTAAAGCTTATTAAAGAAAAAGGAGACCATTCACTTTGAAAGGTGAATGGTCTCTTTTTCCTTTGTTTAAAGCACTATTGATAAAAATGTACAATAAAAGTATATTTATTCAGTAAGAAATTGTTGAATCTAAGATTTGCCACTACTCACTAAATTATGTTAGAATCATTGGATACAACAAAAATAGGAGATGAAATGATGGACACAATTAAACAGTTTATAGGATACTATAAACCCTATCGTAAGATGTTCTTTTATGATATGGGCTGTGCCCTAGCTCTCTCAGGTATAGATTTAACCTTTCCACTCTTGGTAAGGTTCTTAATGAATGAAGTATATGTCTTAAATACTCCTAGTGAGATTATTAAATATATCATTATTATAGGAAGCATTCTTTTAGGCATGTATATACTAGCATTTTTCTGCCAGTATTATATTACTACTTGGGGACATATTATGGGAGCTAGAATGGAGTCGGATATGAGACAAGAGCTTTTTGGGCACTTAGAAAAGCTTTCATTCTCTTATTATGACGAGATGAATACAGGAAAGCTTATGTCTTGTATTACGAATGACCTTTTTGATATATCAGAACTTGCTCACCATGGGCCAGAGGATATTTTTATATCTTTTATTAAGATAATAGGGACTTTTACTATTTTAAGTATGATTAATATTAAAATGACACTTATCCTTATTTTCTTTACAGCTATTATGTTAGTTTTCTCATTATATTATAACCGTAAGATGAAAGCAGTCTTCGCAAAGAATAGGCAAAAAATTGCCGAGGTAAATGCCATTACTCAAGATGCATTAGGTGGGATTCGTGTGGTTAAGTCTTTTGCTAATGAAGCTGTGGAAATGCAAAAGTTTAGTGCTGGTAATGAGGCCTTTGTAGAGACTAAGAGTGATAGTTATCTCATTATGGGTAGATATTTTAGTGGAAATGGTTTCTTTAAAAATGTACTGTATCTAGCTACAGTGTTAATAGGAGGACTATTTATTACAAAGGGTGAAATGGATTTAGCAGATTTAACAGTCTATATTCTTTATATTAATACGTACTTAAACCCAGTAGAGAAACTCGTCAACTTTACAGAGCAGTTCCAAAAAGGAATGACAGGCTTTGAACGTTTCTTAAATGTCATAAATACTAAGCCAGAGATTGAGGATGAAAAAGATGCAATGCCAATAGGTAAGGTCAAAGGAGAGATTACCTTTGAAAATGTATCTTTTAGTTATGCAGACGAAGAAAAGAATGTTTTAAGCAATGTGAACATTCATATTCCTGCAGGGAAGACTGTTGCCTTAGTAGGTCCTTCAGGTGGTGGTAAAACTACGTTTTGTTCACTTATTCCGCGTTTTTATGAAGTGAGTGAGGGAAGGGTCTTAGTAGATGGTAAAGATATTAAGCAAATCACTCAAAGCTCATTAAGAAATGCTATAGGGATAGTACAACAAGATGTCTACTTATTTGGTGGTAGCATTAAGCAAAATATTGCCTATGGAAAGCCAGATGCCAGTGAGGAAGAATTAATCGAGGCAGCTAAAAAAGCTAATATTCATGACTTTATTATGAGTTTACCAGAAGGCTATGATACCTTTGTAGGTGAAAGAGGGGTAAGGTTATCAGGTGGACAAAAGCAACGCATTGCTATTGCAAGAGTATTTCTTAAAAACCCACCTATTCTCATTCTAGATGAAGCAACTTCAGCTTTAGATAATGAGAGTGAACGTTATATTCAAAAATCGTTAGATGAGTTATCCAAAGGGAGAACGACGCTAGTCATAGCTCACCGATTAAGTACGATTAGAAATGCTGACGAGATTTTGGTTTTAACAAAAGCAGGTATTGCTGAAAAAGGATCGCATGAGCGCTTAATGAATAAAAATGGTATATATGCACAATTATACAACATGCAATTTGAAACAGCTTAATGATTAATAATAATTGTATTTTTTTTCGAAAGATGGTAAAATGACTACAAATTGAGTAAGGAATCTTTAGGCAGTTTACAATGAGGTAAAGCCCTTAGTTGTGGAGTGCCTTTTTTTACTCTAAAAAAATGTACATAAAAGGAAGAAGAGTGAAAATATGAAAAGAAAATGGATTACAGCATTGGCATCAGTTGTTATAGGAACATCTTTACTTGTAGGTTGTGGCTCGGGTAGTAAAGATGACAACACATTTAGAGTAGGACTTGAATGTAATTATGCACCTTTTAACTGGACACAAGTAGATGACAGCAATGGTGGTGTGAAAATTTCTGGAAGTGCGGAATATGCAGGTGGTTATGATGTGGAGATCGCTAAGAAGCTTGCAGAAGGCCTAGGTAAAGAATTAGTTATTGTTAAAACAGAGTGGGATGGTCTTGTACCAGCCCTTACTTCAGGCAAAATTGATGCTATTATCGCAGGTATGTCACCAACAGCGGAACGTAAAGAAACTATCGACTTCTCTGATAACTATTACAAATCAGACCTTGTTATGGTTGTAAAAAAGGGCGGGGCATATGAGAATGCCACATCTCTTCAAGATTTTAGTGGGGCAAAGATTACAGCTCAGTTAAATACATTCCATTATACAGTGATTGATCAAATTAATGGTGTTCAAAAACAATCAGCTATGGATAACTTTGCGGCAATGCGTGTAGCCTTAGAAGCAGGAATGATTGATGGTTATGTTTCTGAAAGACCAGAGGCTGTAAGTGCATCAAATGCAAATCCAAACTTTACTATGGTTGAATTCACAGATGGTTTCCAGACTTCAGATGATGAGACAGCTATTGCAGTAGGTATTAAGAAGAATAGTGACTTAACAGCCAAAATAAATGAAATCTTAAAAGGTATTTCAGAAGATGAACGTATGGCTATTATGGATACAGCTATTGTAAATCAGCCAGCTGCAAATTAGCAATATTAATTATTCATTTAAAAGAGTAGGAGAAAATAAATGAGTTTTGAGTGGATTATAAGAATCATTTCAGAAAATGGCCCCATGTTCTTAAGAGGTGCAGGATTAACCTTATTAATTTCTATGATAGGAACTATTATAGGAACTGTTATAGGTTTATTAATTGGTATGGTACGTACAGTACCTATGCCAGATAGAGGGATTAAACGTAGTGTATTAAAAGTAACAAACTGGCTTCTATCTGCGTACATAGCATTTTTCCGTGGCACACCAATGATTGTGCAAGCAATGGTAATTTACTATGGTTCAGCTTTAGCATTCGGCATGGATATGAATGTTCTAGGAGCAGCAATCTTTATTGTTTCTATTAATACCGGTGCGTATATGGCAGAAATTGTTCGTGGTGGAATTCTTTCTGTAGATAAAGGACAGTTTGAAGCAGCACAAGCTATTGGTATGAATCACTTACAAACCATGAGACATGTGGTATTACCACAAGTTATTCGTCATATACTTCCAGCTACAGGTAATGAGTTTGTTATTAATATTAAAGATACTTCTGTACTTAATGTTATTAGTGTTAATGAATTATTCTTCCAAACAAAGTCTGTAGCAGGTAATAACTTCAGATATTTTGAATCTTTCTTTGTGGCTTGTATTTTATATTTCATTATGACTTATACAGTGACACTTATTCTTCGCTGGATAGAAAGAAAGCTTGATGGACCAGAAAACTATAATATGGTTGGTAATCAAATGCAGGTACAAAGACCTGAAGAAGCTTTAAAGCATAATAAAGAGATGATATAGGGGAGAGAAGGAGATACATATGGAAAAAGTAATCGATATTAGACATTTAAATAAATCCTTCGGTACTCACGAAGTATTAAAAGATATAGATTTCTCTGTTAATAAAGGAGAAGTAGTCTGTATTATTGGATCCTCTGGTTCAGGTAAGTCTACTTTATTACGTTGTGTTAACTTACTTGAAAAGCCAAGCGGGGGAGAAATCATCTATAATGGAGAAAATATTTTAGATGATAAACATGATATTTATACTTACCGTACTAAATTAGGGATGGTATTCCAACAATTTAACCTATTCAACAATCATGATGTGCTTAGTAATTGTACAGTAGGACAGATTAAGGTGTTAAAACGTACGAAAGAAGAAGCTGAGAAGGTGGCAATGAAATACCTTAAGATAGTAGGTATGGATCAGTATATTCATGCTAAACCTAAACAGCTTTCAGGCGGGCAAAAGCAACGTGTTGCTATTGCTAGAGCACTTTCTATGGAGCCAGATGTGATGTTATTTGATGAACCAACTTCAGCTCTTGACCCAGAGATGGTAGGGGAAGTACTAAAGGTTATGAAAGAATTAGCAGAAAGTGGCTTAACCATGTTAGTAGTTACTCACGAAATGGGCTTTGCTAAAGAAGTATCTGACAGAGTTGTCTTCATGGATAAAGGTGTTATAGCTGAAGAAGGTAAACCAGAAGATATTTTCAATTCACCAAAAGAAGAAAGAACGAGAGAGTTCTTAAAGAGAGTTCTTGAGCAATAGTACCACAAGGGGGCTATTGTCAAAAGTATATTAATGAATTTTATAAGTAACCATGTATAGAGCTAGAGAAATCATTTTAGCTATATACATGGTTTTTGTATTTATATCCTGTTTTAGATTAAGTAGACACAACAAAAATTGTAATTGCTATACAATTCTTGACATAATTTTAGAGAAGGCTAGGAAAGAAAAAGGCTTTTTTAGATAATAGATATGGTAAATGCTTATATCAAAATAAACAAGGAAAGCAAGAGGGTGGGATAGTGGATAGACAAATACAAAAAATAAATATAGCTAATGCAGATAAAATTGGGTTTATAGGAGATAGTTACACAGAAAGTCACTTTAGCGTAGAAGGGAAGGCCTATATTTGTAAGCTAAGTTTATTTTCTGATTATAATTATGAGAACTTTGCTAAATCAGGTGATACTTATCGTGGTAATTTAGATCGATTAAGAAAAGAAATGCCTATTTACCATGATGCACTTACTTGGAAGGATATTAAACCTAAGTATGCTTTTTTAGTGAGTTACACCAATGATCTTAAATATATGGATGAGGCGCAGTACTTAAATGATTTAAGGGCAACTATAGAGACTGTAAAAGGTTTAGGTGCTATGCCTATTATTGCAACAGAGTATCATGCCAATTTTGGTCCAGGCTTACAAATAGGACTTAGACAATTAGCTAGTGAGTATGATTGTGATTTAGTAGACATTTTGGATGAGGTTAAAGCAGTTAGAGGAACGGATTATGAACCTTTTTGGAGTGGGACTCATCCGGGAACTAGAACAAACCATCTAATGGGTGACCAATTTGAACACTACTTAGACCAATTGCCACGCCCTAGACAAAGTCTTAAATTATTTAGACCTAGAAATAAATATAATCATTTAGATGAAATTATCTTTAATACAAATGAAGAGCGTGCAAAGCTTTTTAAAGAAATTAATGTAGGGCATAACGCCTTAGTTGATCCAAAACAAGTAGATGAGGTAACTACGGCAAACCATGAGAAGGTAACAAGTGAATATCTTGAGCTTCAAAATGGAAAATCAGTAGCTTTTAAAGATTGGGCTTTAATTTCGGCAGTGTTACCTACTAGCTCTTTGGGAGTAGATTATTTAGCTTTAGATTTAGGAGATTTAGAAGCAGAGGTTTATGTAAAAGACATTTTAGCATTACCTTATCCTACACCAACCTTTTATCAACGTTTTGATCTTGAAGAAGGACACGGAATTGAAGTAGGAGATACTTATACTAGCGATAACCCACATTTTAAAGATGTTATCTTTACGATTAAAGAAGTTGGAGAGGACGGCGTATTAGCATTACCTTATCCTAGAATTGCTACCAATATCCCAGGCCGTTTAAGAAAGGTAAGTGGTAAAGGTGCTGATGAGGTATTCTATCCTTATACTGCTATAGGATTTTCTAATGATTATCCAGAAGGAAAGCCACAAGTAGGACATTATGTACGTTTAGAGAAGATATCAGGAAAATATCAGGTGCCAGCTCATTTACTTAAACAATGTATGGATTATGACAAAGTACATTTCATAGTAAAGAAACAAGGCGACTTTAATATAAGTGAGCTAAATGTAGAATGGTGTGGGGTGGAAAATAAAGTTTATAAGAGTAAGCCATTACAAGGTAAGAGTTTTAAAGGAAAAGAACTATTAGTAGATGGTAAAAGTGAAGAAAATTTATTACCACATGTACCAGCAGATGGCTGTTTACCTAGAGGCTGTGAGACTTGTATAGAGATAGAAGTAAATAACTCTATTAGTAGGAAGGTTCATTTTGAGCCAGAACTAACCACAAGAGAAGCCATAGTTGAAGTTATAGCAAGGTATTTTCCAAAGGTATATAGCCAAGAAGAAGATTATGAAAAATGTGAGATTACATTAGATAGCTATGACTTTGGCAAAGTAGGTGTAGCATGTATTTTTGAGGGTAGGGCATTTAGTCAAGAACAAAGAGTAGGACTTCATTGGAAACGTCTACAATTCCCAATTATCTTACCAGCTGACCTAGAAAGCTTTGAATTAAAGCTTTATGCCAAGGAACAAAAATTACAGATAGCTAAAGTGAGTGTAAAAAGTTCCCTTTAAAGGGTGATTATTAAAACTGTTCCATTAAAACTGTTCTACTTCAAAGAACTGTTTCTTTACAGACATTAGAAGGCTATCTAAGATGGAGATAGGCAAAAATAAGGCCAAGCATAAGAGAAGAAATGAGGGGTAGAATGGATTTTAAAATACTAGAAATATCGGTTAGAAGTGTAACCTTAGAAATGCTTAATAAGCTGGCTTATTATACGGACAAACCATACGATGTTTACATTAATGGAGAGCTTAGACTAGAAAAGCAAAATAAAAACATAGTGAGCCTATATAACTTACAACCTAATGAAACTTATGAGGTGACAGTTAAAACAATAGACAGTGAGTTTGCTGAGAACTTTACAACTTTGAAGGAAACAGTGAGATTAAACGTTAAACGTTTTGGAGCAGTGGGAGATGGTGTAAAGGAAGATACAGGTGCACTGCAGGCAGCTATCCTAGCTTGCCCAGATCAAGGAACCGTTTATTTACCAAAAGGTATTTATTTATCAGCACCACTTTTCCTAAAAAGCAATATCACTATTGAATTTGCAGAAGGTGCCACTTTATTAGGTATTATAGAGCGTGATAAATATCCTATCCTACCAGGGTATACCTCTACAACGGATGAAAAGGATGAATATTATTTAGGCACTTGGGAAGGTAATCCATTAGGTGCTATGGCTTCTCTTATTACAGGTATTAACGTAGAGAATGTAAAGATTATTGGACAAGGAACCATTGATGGCAATGGGCACCAAGGTGATTGGTGGATTGATGTAAGAAATAAAAGACGTGCATGGCGTCCAAGAACAGTATTCCTCAATAACTGTAAGCACATTGTATTCCAAGGTATTAAAGTACAAAATTCCCCATCTTGGACAATGCATCCTTATTTTTCTGAACATGTTAAATTCATAGATATGACTATTACCAACCCTTATAATTCACATAACACAGATGGTATTGACCCAGAGTCATGTAAAGATGTAGCTATTATAGGGGTTAATATTTCAGTTGGTGATGACTGTATTGCTATTAAATCAGGAAAACTCTTTATGGGGAAAAAATTTAAGAAACCATCAGAAGACTTACAAATTAGAAACTGTATTATGGAAAAAGGTCATGGCGCTGTCGTTATTGGAAGTGAGATTTCAGGCGGAGTGAGAAATGTCCATGTAAGTCAATGTTTATTTAAACAAACAGATAGAGGACTTCGTATTAAAACAAGAAGAGGCCGAGGAGAAGACTCTATATTAGACCAAATCCATTTTAGCAATATTATAATGGATGAAGTTATGACGCCTTTCGTTATTAATATGTATTACTATTGTGATCCAGATGGAAAAACACAGTACGTATGGAGTAAAGAAAAATTACCAGTAGATGAGATGACACCAAGTATTAGATCCTTATCGTTTAGAGAAATTACTTGTCATAATAGTGAAGTTGCAGCGGCATTTTTCTATGGGCTTCCTGAAATGCCTATTGAAGAAGTAGTATTGGATGGCGTTTATGTTGACTTTAAAGAAGATGCCCAAAAGGGTGTACCTGCTATGATGAGTCATATAGATCCTATAAGTAAGCAAGGGGTATTTGCGAGACACATTAAATCTTTAACTTTAAAGAATGTGACTATTAAAGGCAATGAAGGACTAGTAGAAGATATTGACTTAGTTGATAAGGTGATAAGGAATTAGAAGAGGTGGCATATGACAAATAGAAAAATGCAAATAGAGCAGCTTATAAAAGAAAGCATACAAAAAGTACCTAACTGGAACCAAGTAGCTTATATCATAAGTGGACTAATAGAGCTATTTAAGTTAACAAAGGAAGAAGTGTATTTAGAGAAGATAGAAGCTTCAGCAAAGGAAGCAATTGCCCAGAAGAAACCTTATGAAGAAATGATAGTAGGAGCTAATAGTTTACTAAAGCTATATGAACTAACAGGTGAAAATAGCTATAAGGAGCAAATAGAAGATCTTCATCAACAACTACTCACAAGAGCAAAATCAGAAAGAAACAGTTTTTCATATGAAGAAATGTATGTTACATACCCTTTTTATATGACATATGAAACAAAGTTTAATAAGATGAATGGTTATATGGATATTTACCGTCAGTTTTTAAGTGCAGATGCCAAGGCGGATAAGTCTATACAAGATTCAATCTGGTTTGCTATGGCATTAATAGATACGATAGAAGGTATGGATGAACAGATTTTTTATGAATATAGAACGCTTATGTTATTGTTTAAAAAGACAGTAATAGAGCTGTTAGAGGATGATCATAAGACCGAGCCTCAAAAGGTAGCTATGAGTTATTTAGTTCTGAAAGGTATAAGACTTAACTGCTTACCAGAGCGTTTATTAGCAAATGGAGTAGAAACATTTGAAAAACTAATCAGTTTAGAAACAGAAGATATGATGTATAGAGGACTAGTAGTATTAACTTATACAGAATTACTAAAGTTAGAAAAGGAGGATTAGTTAAGTGAGTGCACCTATTATAGAAGCTATTAGAGCTAATAATCTTAATGAAGTTATTGAAATTTTATTAAGAGAGCCATCAGCTATTGAAACAAAGGATGAAACAGGGACTTGGGCACCATTTATAGCAGCGCAAATAGGTGACCTAGATATGATTAAATATATCGTTGAGTATTCAAGAGCAAGTATGAATACGGTAGATGAGGAAAATAACAATATTCTTCACTTTGCTGTAGAAAGTAATCAGGTTGAAACAGTTGCCTATTTAATTGACCGAGTGGGAATGAATCCTTGCTCAGGTAATAGGCGAGGTGAAACACCAGTGGATAGGGCAGTAAGAAAAAACTGTCATCAAGTAGTCAATTATCTTCGTGAAGAAAAAGGCCTAAAGTTAGAAAATATGTATCATAATCCTATTGTAACCGGGGCTCATCCAGATCCTTCTGTTATAAGAGTAGGAGAAGATTACTACATGGTTAATTCTAGTTTTACCTTTTTCCCATGTATTCCTATTCTACATTCTAGAGACCTTGTAAACTGGGAAATCATTGGTCATGCTGTGACAGAAAGAGACTATTTAAATATTGATGAATTAGAAGATGGTAGAGGAATCTGGGCACCAGATATTTCTTATCACAAAGGAAGATTTTATATTGTAGCGACCTATCGTTTAAATGATGGAGGTCCTATCTATCGTAAGCAAATGGTAGTATCTTCTGATAAGCCAGAAGGACCTTATAGTAAGCCAGTCTTTATAGATGAAGATGGTATTGACCCTTCTGTATTTACAGATGATGATGGCAGAAGATATATGCTATTAAATCGTGGCGCACGTATTTTTGAAGTGAGTGAAGATTGTACTAAGCAGCTTTCTAAGGCAGAATTACTATGGTATGGTGACAATAAGAGAGCACCAGAAGGACCTCATTTGTTAAAGAAAGATGGTTATTACTACTTATTTATGGCAGAGGGGGGAACAGGGATCACCCACTGTATTACAGTAGCTAGATCAAAAAAATTAATGGGACCCTATGAACTATCTCCTCACAATCCGATTATGACTCAAACTAAACCTTTAGAATATATTCAAAGGGCAGGACATGGTAAACCTGTACAGAGTCAAAATGGTGACTGGTATATAGTATATCTATGTGGTAGAAGAATGGGAGAAGGCTATTGCATTCTAGGTAGAGAAACAAGCATGGACCCTATGGAATGGACATTAGACGGATGGCCTATTATTAATAAGGGAAGAGGCCCAAGTGTATTACAACATAAACCTCAGTTAGAACCACATCCATTTAAAACATTAGAGAAAGATGATTTTGATGGTGACAAGCTAGCACTAGATTGGATGTTTATGAGGCAGCCAGAAATAGATGGTTATTATCTTAAAGATAGTAAGCTTTTTATTAAGGCAACTCATAAAGATTTAAATAGTGCAGATGCAAAAAACTTTGTTGTAAGAAGACAAAAGCATCATTATTGTAAGGTAGAAACAAAACTACAATTAAGCCAAAGTGCAGGGCTAGAAGCTGGACTTGTAGGGTACTATGATACATTAACTTACTTAAAGTTTGGTGTTATTCAAAAAGAAGGTAAACAGATGATACAAGTGGTTGAGCACATTGGTAGTGAAGAACGTATGCCATTTGAATGTGAAATCCAAGAAACATGTGGAACGCTTTATTTACAAATGCACACACATATGTTTGAGAGAAGTTTCCATTACAGTGTAGATGGCAAGTGCTGGAACCATATAGGAACACTTGAAGAGGTTTATTACTTATCAGACGAAGGAATTAATGGTGGTAAGAGATTTACAGGGGCAATGATTGGTGTTTATGCGATTAATAGGGAAACAACCCAAAATGAATATGTAGCTTTTGATTACTTTAAGTATATAAATGGAAATAATCTTTGAAAATATCACATAAATATATAGTAAAATATGTCGAAAAACACAATATTTTTCTGCTTTTAATAGAAAAATATTGTGTTTTTTTAACATTTAAGTCATAATAGATTGTATGGTGAACATAAAGTAAAACCATTTTGAAAAGTCTTTACTTTATATAGCAAAACAAGGTGATGACTGATGTAGTAGAGTTACCTGGGAGGAGAAGTAGTGAGAAGTATAAAGCGATTATATAATGAGAATTCTGTTTTTAGATTTATGATTTCATATGTAGGTGTATTACTGATTCCATTATTAATGTGTTTACTAAGTTATCAAGTGGCGTTTAATACGGTGAAAGAAGATATAAAAGAAAGCAACTTAGTCATGCTCAATAGAAGTAAAAATAGTATAGATGAGCAAATGAAATTACTTGATTCTTTAATGATGCAGACCGTGAATAATCAAACGATTTTATCTGTAGCAGCACAAGATCTAAGTAGAGAAGGCAAGTTTTACTATGACGCCTCAAGTGCTATATCTTCATTTGCACACATTTTTAGATATGCGCCTACCAGCTTGGTAGATAATGTGTATATTTACTTACGTAACTCCAATTATGTCATGACACGCTATGAATTATACAATGCTAATTTTTATCATGATAGAGTACTTCATAAGACAGAAGGGTTTGGCCGCTGGACCAAGCGTTTAGTGGATAGAAATCTTTATAATAAATATGTTATTTTAACTAATGAAATTGAATATGTACAAATGCTGCCCTTTACAATAAGTAAACCCATTAATGGAAGTGTGGTTTGTGTTATTAGTAAGGAGGCATTAGGAAGTTTTTTTGAAGATATTATTCATAATGATCAAACAGAGGTATTGATTAGGAATAATAAAGGAGAAATTATTTATAGTGCTAGTCAAAAGTTATTTAATTTGCCAGACTTACCGGAGGGAGAAAGTGATGATAGTGTTTATACCCAAGTGATTGATGGGAAGAAAAGCATGGTTATTAATGTGAAATCTCAGGTTAATGATTGGCGTTACACGTTGATTTTGCCAGAAAATCAAGTCATGAGTAAGCTAGTTAGATTAAAAGCTACCATATTAGGTATATTTGCAATGGCTATTTTATTAGGTGTTGTTTTTTCTTATTTTATGGCCAAAAAAAGTGGAAAACCAATAGAAGAAGTAAAAAGACGCTTACAGAGCTTCTTTTCAGAGGAAGGTGTTGAGGTTGATAACATAAGTACCACCGGCACACTTTCAGGTACATTAGAAATGGTAATCTCTAAGACACAGCTACTAAAAAATGAAATTGAAAAACAAAAACCCTATTTAGAAACAGTTCTTATCCAGAAACTCATTAAAGGAGAATTTGCTAGCTATCAAGAAATACAGGCTATGTGTGATAGAACAGATATTGATCTAAGTGCAAAGGCTTATTTAGTAGCTAGTATTAGAGTCTTCGTTAATAATGATAAAGCTTATTTAGATAGACAAACTTTAGAAGAAGTCAATATATTAACTGTAGTAATGAAAGACTTGATTAGAAAAACTTTATCAGAGCAAGTCTATTTCTTTGATGTAGATCAATTAACAATAACTATGATTGTACCTAAAAATAAGATGACAGAAGAAAAACTAAGAAAAAGCTTAGAAACTATAAGTCTAGAGATAGCAAAAGAATATAAAGTAAAGCCGTTCTGGGGCATAGGTGATGAATGTAGGGACTTACTTGAATTATGGAGAGCTTATGAGCAGTCTAGAAAAGAACTAAAATTAGTTATTAGCAAACAAGGAAATCCTGTGCATGAAGAGAGTACAGGGGGAGAAGATAGTTTTTCGTACTATTATCCAATTGTATTTGAAAAACAACTCCTGACTTATACCAGGGATGGGAATGTAGAAGGTATAAAAAAACTTATTGATATTTTATATAGTGAAAATTTTGATAAGAGAAAATTAAATGAAGTTGCTATAGAAAAGCTCTACTTAGAAATCAACAGTACAATTTTTAAACTTATTAAAAATGACAATGAAGCTGTTGATATAGAAGGCCTTAAGGAAATAATGCAGCACAAAGGTGAAGAAAATATTAAGAAATGTTTCCTTTTTATCAATGAGATATACATACAATTAGCTACAAAGTTTAAACAAGCTAAGAAGTCACAGCAAGATAGACTTATACATCAGATTATGAATTATATTCAAGAAGTATTTGCTGACTCTAACCTAGGGTTAGGAATGGTTGCTACTCATTTTAATATATCGGAAGGCTATGTTTCTAGTTTATTTAAGGAACAAGCAGGGATTAACTTTACAGATTATGTAGAGAATCAGCGAATAGATAAAGCTTGTGATCTTCTAAAAGAAACAGATATTAATATTAATGAAATAGGAGAGCAAGTAGGATATAATAGTGTGCAATCTTTTAGAAGAGCATTTAAGCGTTTACATGGCATTAGTCCAAGTGAGATGAGAAGAGATATAAAGAAATAAATGATAGAAATAAGCAATAAGATAGCCTCCTAGTCTATATGGCTAGGAGTTTTTTAGTGCGAAAAACTAAGGAAAAAGGTTCAAATCTATAAAGATGTATGGTAGGTGAAGAAATGTTCCGACAATATGAAAAGGTGTATCTTTACGACGAAGTAACTGTAAATGTATGATAGAGACAGGCGAAAATTAGAACAATTCAACAAAGGAGTAGAAAGGAGTTATTAATCAAAAATGAATATTAACAAAAAAACGAGCCAAGCTACGTCGGTCTTATCTAAAAGCAACAACAACCTATTACTAAGAAGAATGTATAAATACAGATATTTCTATTTAATGTTTCTTCCAGTACTTATACTACTTATTATGTTTAATTATATTCCTATGATAGGAATTCGTGTGGCCTTCTATAACTGGGGGATCATGGGCGAGAGAACAGCAAAATTTGTTGGCTTACAAAACTTTCAAGATTTGTTTAAAAGCATCAACTTTTGGGTTGCCTTTAAAAACACTTTATGGATTAGTTTTGTCAACTTAATATTAAGTTTGATTTTTTCAGTTGGTATAGCCTTACTGCTTAATGAGATTAGAGGAATACGATTTAAGAAATTAGCACAAACAGTTCTTTATCTACCTCACTTTTTATCATGGGTAGCAGTTGCCTCTATCTTTATTATGTTTTTATCTCCACAAACAGGTATTGTAAATGAAATTATTAAAGCCTGTGGAGGAACACCTATCTATTTCATGGTATCTGAAAAATGGTGGACCCCTATTTACTTATTTGTTAATAGATGGAAAGAAACAGGATGGGGAACAATTATATTCGTTGCTGCCTTAGCAGGTGTAGACCAAGAGATGTATGAAGCGGCAGCTTTAGATGGCGCTAGTAGAGTTAAACAAGCTTGGTATATTACGCTTCCTTCTATTCAAAATACTATTTTAGTAGTATTTATCCTAAACCTTGCAAAAGTACTTAATGTATTTGAATCAGTATTAGTATTTTATAACCCAATGGTTCACAACGTAGCAGATGTTATTGGTACCTATACTTATAGACTTGGTTTATTAAGTAATGATTATGGTATGTCAACAGCAGTTGGTTTATTTAAATCAGTTGTTTCATTGATACTTGTATCCATTGCTAATAAAGCAAGCAAAAAAATAAAAGGTGAAGGTATTTTATAGAGAGGAGTGTAACCATGAGAGAAAAGTTTAGCTTTGCTAAAGAACATAGAGCACGTACTATATTTAACATTTTTAATTACACCTTCTTTGTAATTTTAATGATTGCTATGATTTTACCACTATTAAAAGTAGTAGTAGACTCAGTAGACCCATCATCTGCATATGGGATTAGATTAATTCCAAAGAAGTTTTCAATAGAAGCATATACGTATGTACTTAAGACATCAAGTTTATATAAACCATTCCTTGTATCTGTTTATACAACATTAATAGGAACCTTCGTTGGATTAACAGTAACAACAATAGGTGCATATGTTATTATCCAACATGATATGCCAGGTAGAAAGTTATTCGTTAACTTAATTTTATTCACCATGCTATTTAATGGTGGACTTGTTCCTACATTCTTAGCTGTTAAAAGCTATGGATTATTAAATTCTATGTGGTCTGTTATTTTACAATTAAGTCTTAGTGCTTATAACATTATTTTAATGAAAAGCTTTTTCGAAAGCTTACCACAAACTTTATTTGAAGCAGCAGAAATAGATGGTTGTTCTCCAATGGGGATTTTCCTAAAAATTGTACTACCTTTATCAAAACCTGCTTTAGCATCAGTAGGATTATTCATTGCCGTAGCATTCTGGAATGATTTCTTCCATTTCCAAATCTACATGCAAGATCCAAACTTAATGAACTTCCAAGTAAAAGTTCGAGAGCTTATTTTAAGTGACTCATTAATAGGAACACCTACAAGTGGGTCAATGCCACCAGAAATGCTTAAGAGTGCCGTTGTTATTATAGTTATGGCTCCATTCCTAATCGTCTACCCATTCTTACAAAAATACTTTGTTAAGGGTGTAACACTTGGGGCGGTTAAAGGTTAATATATAATATTATTAGGAGTATTTAAAATTCAGGAGGGGAACTCAAATGAGAAATAATTTCAAGAAAGCATTAGTATCAAGCTTAGCTCTTGCAACTGCTGTAACAGGATTAGCAGGTTGTAGTCCAAAAGAAAACGCTAAACCAGAAGCATCAGCAACACCTGCAGCAAGTTCAGAAGCATCAGCAGCACCTGCTGAGGTTGCAAAACCAGATTCACTTAAATTTGCCATTAACGTTGGTCTTAAAGTAGAAGATGGATTTGACAAATGGAGAGAAGAATACATTAAGAAAACTGGAATTAACTTAGATTTTAACTTCATGGAAGGTAATGAATACTATCAAAATATTGAGCTTTCATTTGCTTCAGGAGATACAGCAGACGTATTTGCAGTAGGAAATGATAAATTAGCAGTATATGCAGGTCAAGGCGCATTACTTGATATTACTGAGATGGTTGAAAACTCAGCTGTACTTAGCAAAATCGATAAAGAACTTATGGATTCTGTAAGAGTTAATGGTAAACTTTATGGTGTACCACTTGAATCAGGTGGCGGTACTGTAACTTATGTAAGACAAGACTGGTTAGATAAATTAGGTCTTCAAGCACCAACTACATACGATGAGTTTATTGATATGTTAAGAAAATTCAAAACTTTAGGAGACGACGTTATTCCGTTCACAGCTGCTGGTCTTGTAGCTAACCAAGCAGAATTCTACTTAAGAGAGTTCTATCAAGATGCTACTCCAGACTTCGTTAAAAATAGCGAAGGTAAATGGGTTGATGGTATGACAGAACCTAACATGGTAGGCGCTTTAGAAAGAATGAGAGATGCTTATGCAGAAGGGTTAATCGACCTTGAAGTTGTTACAAACAAAACTTCTACATGTAGAGATAAATGGTATGCAGGTAACGTAGGTGTATTCACTTACTGGGCAGGTAACTGGTATGCAAGCTTAGAAAGACGTGTACAAGAAAACGTTCCAGAAGCAAAAGTAACACCAATCGCACCAATCAAAGAAACATACTATATTAAACGTGTACCAGCTGTAGTTAGTGTTTCATCTTTAAGCAAAAATCCAGAAGCAGCATTTAAATATCTTATTGAATATGCTAACGATGGAGCAGAAGGTTCAACATTATTCCAACACGGTGTAGAAGGCTTCCACTTCAAATATGATGCAGCAGGTAAAGTTATTGCAGAACCAAAACCATCTAAACCAGAAGAAATTATGGAAAAAGCATTCGTTTCTCCAGTATTAGCATCTGTTAAAATTGAAACACCAGGTTATGCATTTGAAGTAGATGAAAGAATTCCACAATCAAATGCTGTTCTTGATCAATACGGTAGACAAGCGGAAATCGTACCAGTATCAGAAAAACTTTCTAAAATCAATGCAGACTTACTTGCAGAGAGAGAAAAAACTGTTGCTGCTATCGTTATGGGACAAATCGCTGTTGAAGACGGTTTAGCTCAGTACAAAGTAAAAGCAGATAACTTAGGTATTGCACAAGTTGTTGAAGAATTAAACGCAGCTCAATAATTGAGCATTATAAGTGAATACAAGAGCATCACTAGTATTAAGACATAACAGTTCACTCTTAATAAATGAATTTAAATAAAGAAGGAGATGCACCCGTTGCATCTCCTTCTTTAATAATTAAGGAGCTAATAATGAATAAAATGTGGCAATCAGACCAAGGTGATAATACTTATATTAATCCAGTCCTATATGCGGATTATTCAGATCCAGATGTGATTCGTGTAGGGGATACCTATTATATGACGGCTTCTAGCTTTAACTGTGTTCCAGGACTACCAATCTTAATTTCTAAGGACCTAATAAACTGGGAACTTGTTAATTACGCAGTAAAGGAAATCCCTTATGAAGTGTATAATAAACCAGCACATGCCAAAGGTATATGGGCACCAAGTATCCGTTATCATGATAACAAGTTTTGGATTTATTTTGGAATGCCAGATGAAGGCATCTTTATGACTCAAACAGAAGATCCTCTTGGTGAATGGTCACCTTTAGTATGTGTAAAGGAAGTTAAAGGATGGATCGATCCATGTCCACTATGGGATGAAGACGGCAATGCTTATTTAATACATGCATTTGCTAAGAGCCGTGTAGGCTTTAATGGTGTATTAGATATTGTAAAAATGAGTTATGATGGGACTAAGATTCTAGATGAAGGGGTTAGAGTAATAGAAGCTGATCCAAATCACAGAACGATTGAAGGTCCAAAGTTTTATAAGAGAGATGGTTACTATTACATTTTTGCACCAGCAGGAGGGGTACCACAAGGTTGGCAGCTCGTTATGCGTTCTAAAAATGTTTATGGGCCTTATGAGATGAAAATCGTTTTACACCAAGGAGATAGTGATATTAATGGACCACACCAAGGAGGTCTTGTAGATGACCTTAAGGGTGATGAATGGTTCATGCACTTCCAAGATGCAGATGTTTATGGTAGAATTGTGCATCTTCAACCAGTAAGATGGGAAGATGGATGGCCAATGATGGGTATTGATACTAATGACGATGGCATTGGTGAACCTGTGAGAAGCTATCAAAAACCTTATTGCGTAGAGCAGGTAGATTTTAGTGAACCACCAACTGCTGATGAATTTGAAAGTGAAAGCTTAGGTTTACAGTGGCAGTGGTATGCTAACGTAAAATCTCATTTTTATTCTTTATCAGATAGAAAAGGCTGGTTAAGATTAAACTGTTTAAATAGCATAGGAGAGAATTCACCTAAGCTGTGGAATATACCTAATTTGCTTATTCAAAAATTGCCATGTCCAAGCCTTAGTATAGAAACACTAGGTGATTTTAGCCAGCTTAAAGAAGGAGATAAAGCAGGCCTACTTGTTATTGGTAAAGAGTATGCTTATTTAGGCGTAACAAAAGAAGCAGAAGGTATTGTTATTCGTTATACTAAATCGGTAGAAGAATCTGGGGAGAAGAAAGAGACCGTTTTAGAAGAAATAGTAGTTAAAAGTGATCAATTATCTCTTTACCTTAATATGACACCTATAGGTGTTTGTAAGTTTGGTTTTGCTGTAGAAGGTAAAGAAGCATATTACTTTGACGAAGCATTTATAGCAGAGGATTCAACTTGGATGGGAGCAAAGGTTGGATTATTTGGTATTCATGAGAATAAAGAAGAACAAGGTGGCTATGTAGACTTTAATTATTTCAGAATGGCAGCCAATGCTTCTAGCAATAATGCGTAAAGTTGTTACTTATAGTTAGTAACTAAATAGTTATGAATAAAGAGATAAGTAAAGAGGTGCTGTCACAGGTTGTGGACAGCACCTTTTCATTTTAAGAAGTGTTTGTTACAAATGAGTTAATTTTCTGATATAAAATAGTGTTAAGATATATAGTCAGGTATAATACAAATATTAAGATAGTTTGTATAAAGAAAGGGGAAAGAATGAGCAGAAAAAGATATTTATGGGGAGTAATCGTTATAGTCATGCTAGTTGGTCTAATAGGATGCGATAAAAAGACAGAAGAAGTTAGTGAAGATTTTTTTAAATTTTATACCTTCTGTTTTCAAGGAGATGAAAGTGTAGATATAGAGCCTGTGATGATAGATAAGTCTTTGCCTGTACAGGATATATTGCAGCAGTTAGCAGATACATTGTCACAAAAACAGTTTAGTGGGTTAAAGATTAAAATAGTAGAGATTAAACTCATAGAAGAAAAGCAGATTGCTATTGTAGATTTGCAAGAAAATGAGAGTAAGAATCTAGATGAAGTGATGAAAGCTTATGATGAAAATAATGGGGAATATACGTCATGGTATAGCTATGCTCAAGGGAGTACTGGGGCACTCTGTACATTAAAAACTATAGAAGAAACACTGTTACAAGAATATGCTTCAGGAATTAGTTGGATTGAGGGGATTAAACTTCTTTACAATGGAGACGAAGAAGAGGTGTTTGGCCACATTGAGCTAAGGGGGCAAATAAGAGAGAGAGAAATAGAATAAGATATCTATAGAAGAGTACATATATCCTAGGAAGTAGAAGGAATAGAGCAGTTGATAGTAATAAAAAGTGTAAAAAAGATAAAGGGAGATGTGAGGATGAATAGAAAAAGAATAGCAAAAGCACTTGGGGGCGTAATAGCTAGTTGTCTATTACTAGGAACAGCCCAGGTAAGTGAGCTAATGGCAGCTAATAAAATAAGTATTACTTATAATCATGAAGAGTTAATATTAAGTAGCGAACCCAAAGTGATTAAGCAAAGTGTGATGCTCCCATTACGAGATTTGTCACAGCAATTAGGTTATAAGGTGAATTGGGAGCAAGCTACAGGTAAAATTGAAATTGTAGATGGCACTTATGTGGTTGTATTGCAAGTAGGGAGTAAAGCAGCACAGGTTAATGGCGAAGTAGTAACTATAGATGTAGTCCCTCAAACAATAAATGGTGTGACTTATGTACCACTCCGCTTTATAAGTGAAGCTATGGAGATGGGCGTTCAGTGGAATAGTAAAGAAAGTAAGGTGGCATTAGAGGGGAAATATACAGTTGATGAGGGGAACAAAAAGTTAATGGTAAGGACTACTAGTGGGAAAAAAGTAGTAGGAGATATTAAAACTTATGATGAGTATTTAGGTAATGGAGCAAGTGTCAGTGTAAAAAGAACAAAAGCAGGTAGTGAAGTGGTGAGTGTTACTTATGTTATTCAAGGAGCACTCACTGTGACAGCTAGTACCACTTTTTATATTAAAGATGGCAAGGTAATTGATCGCTTAGTAGAAGAGCCAAGTATTCTGGCTACAGCCGGGATACTCTACAAAAATAATGAAGTGGCTATTAGTACAGGAACTGAACTTAAGATCTACGATGATTTAACCGGTACTTTAGTTAAAAGCTATAACCTAAAAGAAAAGTTAGACGAGGCAGGCTTTGTGCCAATGAGTTATGGGAAAAATTATATTGTAGGAAGATATCAAAACACAATCCATGTCATTGATTTAGTAAGTGGTAAGGTAACTAGAATACTGGATTTTATTCCTGAAGGAACAGAAGAGGAGAAAGAAGCTAAGTACTTTGTTTATATGTTTGATATGCCATTAACGGCTCAAGATAACATTAAATTAGCATGGGAGACTGAAGAAGCACTAGTGTTTAAGTATCATGATACAGTAGAAGATAAAGATAAGACCATTACTTATATAATTGGAAAATAATTATTAGAGTTGATAAGTCAGATGAGCTTCTCAATTTACTAAAAGAAGAGAGACGAGGAGGTTTAAAGAAAGGGATTGAAATATAAATAGTTAAAGAAGGGACTGTCAGGAGATAACTTTTTAATAAAAGAGACATAGTAGGTTGGTAGATCCAAACAACTATATCGCTTGTATTAATGAGAAGTTTCCTGGCAGTCCCTTTTTATTAGCTTAAATTGAAATATGCAGCATATCTTTGTAGCCAATAACAACTGTCCATACATAGGCACAAGTCTTTGGAATCATCAGCATGCCCACCATAGGGATAGCATCTGCAAATAGTACCACTAGGATATAAAAGCCAAAGCTAAGAACAATGGTTAGCCACATCCATTTAAATGAAGTATCATGATTTTCTTTAGCACTCCTATAAAATAGAACAATAATGAGTAGGCCTAAAAGTGCAAATGGTATGTTTCTGTAAATGCCCCATGATAGAGGTGCTACATCACTTAGCCACTGATTTTGAGGGAATAGGCAAAGTGCAATACGTAAAGAGGATAAGATATAGACTGCCCAAGTAATGCCGCTTTGTCCTTTCACGTTATAACGCAATCTCCATACATAATATAAAATGATATAAAAGATTGTCATAGTAATGGAGGTAATGAACTTACCTACACCTAGTGCAGTAGTAAAGTTTTCGAGTCCAGTTGTACATAAAGCGAATGCACGAGGAACAAGATGGAAGGAATCACCTACACCTAAAACGATTGCCATGATTCCAAAAAGCTTATATTGCTTGTTTCCTTTGCTTTTCATAATCATTAGGATTCCTATTGTTATGACTGATATCAAGTAGACGGTATCAAATACTGTTTCAACTATAGCTTGCATCATTTCTCATCCTTTCTTTTTGAAGAAATCTATATTATTTTTTATTATGAACAATGTTCATTTTATGTGTTTATTATTTGTTTGTCAATAATTGTTTTGTGTTTCATAATTTAATTAAACGATATAAATACCATTTATGTTTGATTTTAAAGGGATTATTTGACAAATATAATTTTTAGGATTAAAATGAACATAGTTCAAAATAGGAGGGGATAAATTGAATACAGTTATAACATCTGCAGAAGCATTATTAAGTGCCAGCAAAAAGATTGCTGCTGAAAAAGGGATTAAAGCCATTAGTATAAGAAGTGTAGCAGAGAAGGCAAATGTATCTGTAGGCTCTGTTTACAATTACTTTAAAAATAAAGAAGCTCTAATAAGTGAGACCATTGCTGATATATGGTGTGATATATTTCATAATGCAGAGGGGTGTAAGCAACTCGATTCTTTCCATGACTGCCTTATATGGCTTATTAGTATGATTGATAAATGTTGTAGTGAGTATCCAGACATACTGACTGCTCATCCCCATAGTTTTCAGCAAAAAGAAGAGCTAGAAAAGGGTCGTATGATGATGGAAAAATATCTTACTCATATTCATTACCACTTAAAAAATGTTCTTGAAAATGATAAAAAGATTAAGCAAGGAGTTTTCGATGATGCCTTCACAATGGATGAATTTATCGACTTTACCTTTTCAAATATTACTCTCAGTGCGAAAAACAACAACAAAAATTACTCTACTCTGATAAAACTAATTGATAAATTGTTATATGAATAGACATCCTTTAAGGAGGGGATTAAGATGGTTAAAAAATTAAATTTATTATTTCTAGCAGGACTAGTATGGAGCATTGCAGGCTATAATGTACTCCATATTGGCTGCCAGGCTTATGTAGGACATATTTCTGCTTTTTTAATAGCCTTATCTGCTGTAGTTTTTACATTTTTTCAGTTCATGGTTTTTGGACCTCTTGTAAAAAAGCATACGAGAAGAATTACATCTTATCAAACAGAAAAGCAATGGTTTTGGCATTTTTTTGACGTTAAGTCTTTTATAATCATGGCGGTTATGATGTCTGGTGGAATTATTATTCGTATTAATAGTTTGTTACCAGATTGGTTTATTGCATTTTTCTACGTAGGGCTTGGGTTTGCCTTATTGCTGGCTGGTCTTACCTTCTGGGGAAAATTTGCAAGGTTTAAGCTTGGGAAATAATATATAAAGGACGAAGTAATGTATGAGATATATTATGTTTATAGGGTATCTCATGTAGCAAGATACAAGATTGATAAGATATAAGGAGGTGGAGCACATGCCATTACTAAAAAAAGGTGACACAGTAGCATTAGTAGGCTGTTCTAATGGACTAAGTTTAGAGGCAAAAGAGACAATAGAAACCCTTAAGAATTTGTTTAAAAGTTGGGGGTTAGAAGTACTAAGTAGTCCCTATATATATGCCCAAAAAGATGTTTTTGCTGCAAGTGGCAAAGAAAGAGCAGAAGCTTTGATGGCGTTTTATCAAAATGAAAAAGTGAAAGCTATCTTTGACGTTTCTGGAGGAGATATTGCTAATGAGGTATTACCTTTTCTGGATTTTGAAATCATACAAAAGGCTCATAAACCTTATTTTGGCTATAGTGATTTAACAACAGTGATAGATGGTATTTATGCCAAGACTGGCGTAAATTCTTATTTATATCAAGTGAGATTTCTAGTTGGAGACTATGGAAAGATTCAGCAAGAGGCCTTTTATAAAAGTCTATTTGAAGACCAAGAGGATTTATTTAAGTTTGAGTACCACTTTATTAAAGGAGAAAGCCTAGAAGGTATAGTGATAGGTGGTAATATTAGATGCTTATTAAAATTAGCAGGGACTCCTTATTTCCCAGACTTTAAGGATAAGATTCTCTTCTTAGAAGGGATGAGTGGTAAACCAGCTCAAATAGCTACTTTCCTTAATCAATATAAGCAAATAGGTGTGTTAGATGAAGTAAATGGAATTTTGCTAGGAAGCTTTACAGAAATGGAAGAAAAAGCTTTAAGCCCAACTGTGGAAGAACTTTTGCTTGAATTAGTAAGGGATAGAGATATTCCTATTGCAAAAACGGTGCAAATAGGACATGGAAAAGACAGTAAATGCCTTCGTATAGGTGAAAGGATTTCCTTATAAAGGTCCTAGTACTTTATTAGTAATAGGAAATGTGCTATGATAAAGCAATGAACTTTTTTAAGGAGCGACTAACACCATGCAAAAGATAGCAACAGTAGAAGGCACCAAGGCGGTTATTAGTAAATACCCTTTTGCTTTTCAAAAGAAATTTGGACAAAACTTTTTAATAGACCCACATGTACTAGATAAAATTATTAAAGCAGCAGATATTACAAAAGAAGACTGCGTTATTGAAATTGGACCAGGTATTGGTTGTGTGACACAAGCCTTACTTGAGAACGCTGGTAAAGTTATTTCTATTGAAATAGACGATCAGCTTATTCCTATTTTAACGGAGCAGTTTGGAGAGGAACCTCACTTTAAACTCATTCATAAAGACGTATTAAAGGTAGACCTTGCTCAGCTGATTGCAGAGGAATCACCTCATAAAAAGGTAAAGGTAGTAGCCAACTTACCTTACTACATTACAACACCTATTATTATGACTCTACTTGAAAATGAACTGCCTATTGAAAGTATTACAGTTATGGTTCAAAAAGAGGTAGCAGATAGACTTTCTTCTAAACCAAGCACCAAACAATATGGGGCTATTTCAGTAGCAGTTAATTACTTCTCAGAGCCTTATTTAGTGGCTAATGTACCAAGAAACTGCTTTATGCCTAGACCAAATGTAGATTCAGCTGTTATTAAATTAACTGTACATGAGGAGCCACCAGTAAAGGTGAATAATGTGAAACAAATGTTTCGTATTATTAAAGCAGCATTCTTGCTAAGAAGAAAAACTTTACTCAATACCCTAGCAGCTCACGGTGAATTAGGAATCGACAAAGATAAGTTAAAAGAGCTACTCGAAGAAAGTGGAATAGGTGCTCAAACAAGAGGGGAAACTTTATCTATAGAGGAGTTTGCAAGGCTTTCAGATTATATTGATGCACATCGCTAAAAGGGAATAATATTTTTCTGTAAAAGATAAGTTCTTTAAGTAGGAGTACTACTTAAAGAACTTATCTTTTTTAGCTTTTCTATAAAGGCATAATCTATGAGGCCTTAGGTTCAATACTTATTATTACCTATAATGATGCTTACTTTATTAACAAGAAATAATATGATAAAATTGACGGAAAATAGAAATAACAGGTGCTTTATACCTAAATCAAAATAAATTTCTGAGTTATTCATAATGTTTATAAACGGAGAAAAGGAGAATAGAAAAGCAGTATGACATTACAACAGCTAAAATATATAGTGACAGTTGCAGAGAAGGGAACGATTAGTGAGGCGGCTAAGGAGTTATTTATTTCACAGCCTAGCCTGACGAATGCCATTAAAGAACTTGAGAAAGAATTACAAATCACCATATTTCATAGAACTAATAAGGGAATCATTATTTCTAATGAAGGTGATGAGTTTTTAGGCTATGCAAGACAAATTTTACAGCAAACTAATCTGCTTGAAGAAAAATATATGGAAGGTAAAAAGCATAAACAACAATTTTGTGTTTCCACCCAGCACTATTCTTTTGCGGTTAATGCCTTTGTAGATGTGATTAAACAATATGGCAATCAAAGTTATAATTTTTCTTTAAGGGAGACGCAAACCTATGAAATTATAGAAGATGTTAGCAGATTACGTAGTGAAATTGGGGTGATTTATTTATCCAAGGAAAATGAATTAATTTTAAGTAGAATGATTAGACAAAGTGATTTGAAATTTGAAGAACTTTTTACAGCCAAGCCTCATGTTTTTATTAGTTCCATGCATCCGCTAGCCATTAAGACGGTTATTGAACTAGAAGATTTGAAGAGCTATCCTTATCTTTGTTTTGAACAGGGAAATTATAATTCCTTTTATTTTTCAGAGGAGATTTTAAGCACGTTAGAAAGAGAACAACAGATTAAGGTAAGAGACCGTGCTACCCTTTTTAATCTTGCAGTGGGACTTAATGGCTATACCATTAGTACAGGGATTATTAGTAAGGAATTGAATGGAGAAAATATTATTGCAAGACCCCTTAATGTGGATGAAATCATTAGGGTGGGAGTAGTCACTCAGCGAAATATAACTTTGAGTAAGATGGGCAGAGTTTATATGGATGCCCTTAAAAGATATATTTGAGATAGTTAAAATCTATATCAAACAGGATGCCATAAGTATTATGCAATAACATAATGAACTGATATACTTTCTTTTAAGAAAAGCACAAATCTAATTGTCAGTCTTACGGGACATATTACTTAAAAGAAAAGAGGAAAAGTTATGGGTAGATTAGGAATAAAAAATGCACCATTTCGTGTAGATATAGTAGGAAGTTTTTTAAGACCAGAATATTTAAAGAATGCCAGATTAGCTTATTATAACGGAGAAATGACACAAGGAGAGTTAACCAAGGTAGAAGACAGAGCTATAGAAGAACTTATTGTTAAACAGAAAGAAGCGGGCTTAGAAGTAATTACAGATGGAGAATTTAGAAGAAGCTGGTGGCATCTTGATTTTATGTGGGGACTTAATGGAATCGAGAAAGTTGAAGCTAAGGAAGGTTATCGTTTTAATGATGAAGTCACCAGACCTGAAACAGCAGTGGTGGTTGGAAAGATTTCAGGAGAAAGTCATCCTTTTGTAGAGCATTTTAAGTTTGTTAAAGCATTAGAGGATGAAACAGTGGTTGCTAGACAAACGCTACCAGCTCCAGCGCAGTTATTAGCAGAACTTCAACGTGGAGAAAACTTAATCGAAACACGAAAGTATTATACAGATGATGAAGCCTTGGTAAAAGATATTGCTGCCGCATACCAAAGGGTAATGATAGATTTATATGAAGCTGGTTGTAGAAATGTACAGTTAGATGATTGTACTTGGGGGATGTTTTGTGATACAGCTTATTGGGAAGCTCGTCAAGGTGGTAGTGTTTCTAGAGAAACTTTAGCACAGCTTTACGTGAAGATAAATAATTTAGCCATTGAGGGACTACCAGAAGATTTATGTATAACAACCCATGTCTGTCGAGGAAATTATCATTCAACATGGGCATCACAAGGTGGCTATGGACCAATTGCACCATTTTTATTTGGAGAAGAAAATGTGAAAGCTTATTATTTAGAGTTTGACGATGAACGTTCTGGCGATTTTGAGCCCCTTAAGTATATAGATGGAGAGAAAAAAGTAGTACTGGGCTTAATTACAACGAAGTCCCCTAAGTTAGAAAATAAAGATGAAATAATTAGAAGAATTCATGAAGCAGAAAAATATATTCCTTTGGAACGATTAGCTTTAAGTCCACAATGTGGTTTTGCTTCTACAGAAGAAGGCAACAAAATCACAGAAGAAGAGCAATGGGCGAAGATTCAATTAGTACAAGAGATTGCTAGGGAAGTTTGGAAATAATCGAAAAATATAGAAGTAATAAAGAATAAAAGCAGTTGAACAAGAATATAGAATAAAGTGAAACAAAATAGTAATAGGTAAGTTAGTGAGCATTAATGTAGTTTCACTTGACAGATTTTTGGGATTGTGCCATGATTATACAGAAATAATACAAATGAATAAAGCATATAAGGTGTCCGTAAGGACTTAATAGGGAAAGTTAAGAGCTGCAGCCCCCGCTACTGTTAATAGGGACGAAGGCATAGACCACTGTAAACTAAGGTTTATGGGAAGGTGCCAGAGGAAGAACTATGAGCCAGGAGACCTGCCTTACATGTGTGAGAAAGTATTCTTTCGGAGGGAGAGAATAGTACGTGAAACTATCAAAAATAGTTGATGGTGCTATTTATGCTGCCTTAAGAATATCTTAGGCAGCTGTTTTATTTTGCTAAAATATAAAAATCTTGCAAAGTAAAATAAGTAAGAAGAGAACATTTGTTAAATAGCATAAGGCTATAGTTCTCTAAAAAGGAAGATTGAGAAGATCAATCTAAAAAATAGCATAGGAGGCTAGAAAAATGAGAAGTAGTAAGACGTTTAAAGGCAGAGCGCTTAGCTTATTACTAGTAACTTTTTTAATGGGGTTATTATTAGTAGGTTGTAGTAGCAACAATCAAGGTGAGGCGTTAGTACCAAGTACTTCACCTGAAGTATCAGCAGAAGCTTCAAGTCAGCCATCAAATGAAGCTGATGAAGCATTTAATGTGACCATTACAGATTCGACAGGCACAGAAATTACGTTAACAAAGAAACCAGAGAGAATTATCTCATTAGCACCAAGTACTACAGAGATTCTTTGTGCTTTAGGCTTAGAAGATAAAATAGTAGGACGTACTAAATACTGTAATTATCCAGAAAGCATTACATCAGTTCCAGAAGTAGGAGGAACTTCTGACCCTAATGTAGAAGCTATTGTGGACTTAAATCCAGACTTAGTTGTAGGAGCGACTCATGTTTCAGATGAAGTCATTGGTAAATTAAGAGAAGTAGGCATTAACGTTGCATTCCTTAATGAACAAGAAAGCTTTGAAGGCACTTACTCTGCTATTGAAAAAGTAGGTGTACTTACAGGTACAGATGAAAAAGCTACAGAAGTTATTGGTGAAATGAAACAAAAAGTAGCTGATTTACAAGTAGCTATTAAAGAGCTTAATTTAACTGAGCTGCCAAAGGTTTATTACTCAGTAGGCTTTGGTGAAAGTGATTTTGGTGCAGGTGGAGATACCTTCATTGGTGAAATCATTGAGTTAGCAGGGGCTACTAACATTGCCCAGGAAATCTCAGGTTGGTCTATTAGTAAAGAGCAAATAGCTGATGGTGATCCAGATATTATTATTGGCCCATCAGGTATGGATATGGCTACGCAAATGGCAAGTACTGATTTTTATAAAGATTTAAGAGCTGTGAAAGAAGGCAAAGTTTATGAGATAGATGGAGATAGTATTTCAAGACAAGGCCCTAGAGTAGCAGATGCCCTCGTAGAGATGGCGCAAAAAATTCATCCAGAACTTGTGAAGTAAGATGAAACATAAAAATACTGTAATAGGAAATATAAGCTACTTATATTTCCTATTAACTTTATGTCTGATTTTATTTGCATGTATCTCCATTATTATAGGTGTAGCTGATATTACTGTAGGTGATATTTTAAATATTATCGGTGCTAAGCTAAAGCTAGTGCCTCTTAGTGAGCATATTACAGCTGGACAGGAAACAATCGTATGGCAGCTGAGAATCCCTAGAATTTTAATGGCATTGCTTACGGGAATTAACTTAGCCGTAACTGGGGCTGTCTACCAATCTCTTTTTAGAAATGATATGGCAGATCCTTATATGTTAGGTGTTTCATCAGGAGCATCTTTAGGGGCAGCTATGGGCTTTATATTAGGCGGCTTTTTACCTGTATGGGCCTTTGTAGGTGCTATGATTGCCAATGCCTTAGTTATTAGCCTATCAGGTATAAAAGGAAAGGTATCACCTATTAGGTTGCTACTTTCAGGGCTTGCTATTAATTATTTCTTTTCAGCCCTCTTATCTTATATACGTATTCAAAGTGAAGATAAGCAATTAGCTGTATTTGTATGGGGAATGGGTTCTTTAAATGCCGCATCTTATAGGCGAGTAGGTATTTTATTGGCTATTACTGTCCCTATTTTATGTCTATTTTTTATTTATCGTAAGGAACTGAACTTACTTTTAATGGGCGAAGAAGCGGCTAAAGCAATGGGGGTAGATGTAAGTAAAGTAAGAAAAATACTTTTGGTAGCCAGTAGTATTTTAATTGCTACCAATGTAGCTTTTACAGGGACGATTGGTTTCGTAGGACTTATTATTCCTCATATGGTTAGACTACTCTTTGGGTCTAATTACAAGAGAACCTTACCACTGTGTGGCTTTTTTGGAATGTACTTTGTCCTCTTTTGTGATGATTTAGCAAGAGCAGTATCTAGTAAAGGTGAACTGCCCTTAGGCATTGTCACAGCCTTATTTGGAGCACCTTACTTTATGTATTTGATTTATAAGGAACGTAGGAGGGAAAGCTAGTGATTCGTATTGAGAACTTAAGTTATGAAAGAAGTCATAAGACAATCCTAAAAAATATTTCCTTCCAGTTTGAAGAAGGTAAGACCTATGGGATTATTGGTCCTAATGGAGCAGGAAAAAGTACCCTCTTAAAGCATATCATGAATCTTATCATGCCACCTAAAAACACGATTTTTTATAAAGATCAAGATATAAGAAGCTTTCACGTTAAGGATTATGCTAAAAAGGTAAGCTTTGTTTTTCAAGAAAATACAAGACAAGTAGATTTTAGCGTCTATGAAATGCTTTTAATGGGAAAATATACAGAAATGGATTTGTGGGGGAATCTTTCTGAAGAGGTTGAAGAAGAAGTGGCAGATCTTTTAAAAGAATTGCAAATA
Organism: Bacillota bacterium; assembly: GCA_023393125.1. Lineage (GTDB taxonomy): Bacteria > Bacillota > Clostridia > Lachnospirales > Cellulosilyticaceae > Cellulosilyticum. Next base: position 77,032 of record JAEWMQ010000036.1, on the reverse strand, counting down.
GAGCATCTTAAGGACCAACCCATTAATACCCTAAGTGGAGGAGAAGCTCAAAAGGTATTCATTGGTAGAGCATTACTTCAAAATACGCCGGTTTTACTACTAGATGAGCCGACTTCCATGTTAGATATGCATAATAGCATTGAGCTCTTACACTGTATTGAAAGATTAAAAGCAAAGCGTCACTTAACGATTATTATGGTATTACATGACCTCAACCTAGCACTTCAAAGCTGTGAAACACTTTTACTTATGGAAGAAGGTAAAGTAATTATGTCAGGTACACCTAAGCAAATTGTAAAGGGAACAGAACTGCAACGCGTTTATAAGCAAAAATTGCACCTGATAGAAGAGGCAGGACAAAGTTATATTGTACCGCGCTTATTTTAAAAAATAGCGCTTAAAGCCCAAATGACAAAGGAAAGTGGCTTAAACACAATAAGGCTAGCTGTCAAAATTAAAAAATTAACATTGACAAAGAAAAATTATCCACTTATAATAAACCTAATTTAAAAACTGTAGTAAATAATATTAAATATTGAAAAATTTAAAAATAAAATCTTGAGAGAAAGGAGATTTATTGATGAATACTTTAACTAAAAAACTTGCAGCACAATTTAACTTTTACTTTTTTAGCTGGGGCTATTTTTATTTTAGCGCTGGTTATTTTTGCTGCAAACAAAATAAGTTAAAGTCTTCTAGCATACTAGTCTAAATCAATATATCTTTTTTTTGAACTCATAAAAGATATGAAGGCCTTATGTTCCTAGGAGCATAAGGCCTTTATTTTTTACCTTTGAAAACTCACTTATTGAAATAAGACGACTTACAACGAAGAAGGGGCCCAGTATTCTAGTAAGTTCAAGGTATATTTCAGTAATTTGATATAAATGGAAGCCAAAAAATAACAATCGTTTCAAAAATAAACTAAAGAAAATAGTTAATACTAAAATATGGGAGGGCGTTAAAATGATTATTGTAATAAAAAACCACACACCAGAAGAGGAAATTAATAGACTCATGCAGGAACTGACATCTAGTTATGACATACAAATTCAAAAAATTACAGGAAGCCAATGTACAGTTTTAGGCGTTATTGGCGATACATCATCTATTGAAGTTGACGATATTTCAAGAGATAGCAGAGTTGATAAAGCAATGCGTGTGAAGCAGCCTTACAAGAAAGCCAATAGAGCTTTCCATCCAGATGATAGTATATTTGAAATTGGAGGCAGAAAAATTGGAGGAAAAGATATTGCTATTATTGCAGGACCTTGCTCTGTAGAAAGTGAAGAACAAATCGTGGGAATTGCAGAAGCAGTTAAGGCATCAGGTGCTACTTTCCTTAGAGGAGGGGCTTACAAACCTCGTACTTCTCCATATGCCTTCCAAGGGCTTGAGGCAGAAGGGTTAGAGCTTCTTAAAATTGCTAGAGCTAAAACAGGTCTTCCAATTGTTACAGAAATTATGGACCCAGCGACTCTTGATCAATTCGTAGAAGATGTAGACATTATCCAAGTAGGCGCTAGAAATATGCAAAACTTCTCGCTTCTTAAACAGCTTGGTCAAACAAGAAAACCTATTTTACTTAAAAGAGGTCTTTCAGCTACTATTGAAGAATGGATTATGTCTGCTGAGTACATTATGGCAGGTGGGAATGAACAAGTTATCTTCTGTGAAAGAGGTATTAGAACCTTCGAAAACTACACACGTAACACATTAGATTTATCAGCCATTCCAGCCATTAGAAAACTTAGCCACTTACCTATTATCATTGATCCAAGCCATGCTACAGGTCTTCGTTATATGGTAGAACCAATGTGCGCAGCCGCTATTGCAGCAGGAGCAGATGGCCTTATTATTGAAGTTCATAATAGCCCAGAGAAAGCACTTTGTGATGGGCCACAATCTGTCACACCAGAAGGCTTTGAACACATTATGAATAAAATGACTAAGTATGCTGCAGTGGAAGATCGTCATATTAGTGGGGTGAAATAAATGGGAGAAACAGACTATAAAGGCATTACAGCTAAATTAGAATTATCTATTGAAAACTTATATCAGCATAGCAGTTATATATTAAACCAAATAGAAGAGGGAATTAACGAAACGGTTAAGCCCTCTCCTAGAGTGGGTTATCAAGGTGTTCCAGGTGCTTACGGTGAAGAAGCCACTTATACTTATTTTAAAGGAGAATGGTCTGAGCTTATTGCACATGATTCCTTTGAAGATGTTTTTGATGCCCTATTAGAAGGAAGCATTGACTATGGAGTAGTACCTATAGAAAACTCCAGTGCTGGAGAAGTCTTAGATACATATGATTTAATTAAAGAGCATCAGCTTTATATTATTGGAGAGCAGACGATTAAGATTGAACATAACTTATTAGGGCTAAAAGGTGCACGCATAGAGGATATTAGGGAAGTTTACTCTCATCCTCAAGGACTTTCACAAACTAAAGCCTTCTTAAAAGCACATCCCAATATGAAGCAGATACCTTATATTAATACGGCTACAGCGTGTCAACATGTAGCAGAGCTTAAAGATGCTAGTAAAGCTGCCATAGCTAGTAAACGTGCTGCAAGTCTTTATGGTCTGGATATTCTAGAAGCGAATATCCACTTTAATAAAAATAATTTTACACGTTTTATCGTGTTAGCTAGAAAAATGCATATTACAGATGAGTGTGATAAAATTAGCATTGTTTTTGACACTGCTCATACCAGTGGCTCACTTTATAATATTCTGGGACACTTTGCTTACAATGGCTTAAACCTTTTAAAGATTCAATCAAGGCCCTTACTTGAAAAGAAGTGGGAGTACTATTTCTTTGCAGACTTAGAAGGTAATTTGCAAGATGTCAATGTACTGATTGCTTTAAGCAAGATTAAAGACCAGTGTCCGTATTTTAAAATTTTAGGGAACTATAAGCAAAGTGAGTGAGAAATACTATAGGGATAGTTTATGAGGAGGGTTAGTGGGAGGAAATGAGAGGGCAGACCTATCTTCCATGGTTCCGGTTCGAGTTTTTAGAGGCACTAGGCTTGGAGTTAGGTCAATATCTTGGACACAAAAAGTTGAACTTTTTATGTCCTCCTAGCCTCATCCTCTACTTGTTGTGGAGTTTTATAGCCAAGGGAACTATGAATCCTTTTTCGGTTATACCAGGATTCTATATATTCAAAGAGGGCTTTACTAGCCTCTTCGAAATCTTGGTAAGTACGAAGATATATTTCTTCTTTTTTTAATACTGAGTGAAATGATTCTATACAAGCATTATCATAGGGATTTCCTTTACGACTGAAAGAATGTAGCATTTCATTTTTATTGAGATAATTTTCAAATACTTCGCTTGTATATTGGCTTCCTAAATCACTATGAAGAATTATCCCTTTTTTATTCTTTACATTTAGACCAGCATTTTTAACTGCTTGTAGTGCTAATTCTGCGGTCATATGTTTACCATATGCATAGCCGATAATCTTTCGGTCATAGAGATCCATAACAGAAGCTAGATAAGTCCAACCTTCTTTTAAAACATAGATATATGTAATGTCAGTAACCCATTTCTGATTAATGCTAGTTGCAGAGAAATTTTGATTCAAGATATTTTCCTTGTTATCAGGAACTTTTCTCTGATTAGCATGGTGATGATACTTTCTTATTACAACAGAATGAAGATTTTGCTTCTGCATATGTTTTTGTACGCGTTTAATGCTGCATTTTGTACCAGCTTCATTAAGAACTCTGTGGAGTTTAATAGAACCATAACGTTTCTTATTTTCAAAGAAACACTCTTTTACTTTGTTGCTGAATTCAGCGTATTCTTTTTCTCTATTAGAAGGAACTCTAATCAAAGCCTTATAATAAGTACTTCTAGGAAATTTTAAGGCTTTACACATTTGCTTGACCGTATATTGATTCAGATGAGTTTGAATAAAGGATACGTACTCAGTTATCGTTCTTTTGCGAATATGGCTGTAGCTTTTTTTAATATTTCGTTCTCAATTTCTAAATCTCTTATTTTCTTTTGAAGAGCACGATATTCTTGTAGAGTAACAGTTTCATTTTCACTAATTTCTACAGGAGACATATTTTTGCACCAGGTAGAAATAGTACCCTTAGGAATGCCATATTCACGTGATAATTCCATGATTCTTTTAGCACCAGAATTGTGTAAATCAACAATCTGTTGTTTAAATTCTGGTGTATAAGACTTTTGATTTCTTGCCATAATTGAACCACCTCTTTAGCTGATTATAGGTTGTTCAACATTTTGTGTCCATACTTATATACTAACTCCAGCTGGCTTATTTGGATGAACGTGCGAAAACTCGCTTTGCTCAAACACTCGCACTAAAATCCATCCAAAACGCTCGCCAAGGCCTCTAAAAAACTCTCCCAAGTCACCCTTCCAGATAGCCCTCCCCTCTCATTTCTTCCAAACGTTACTGCGCTCATAAACGTTCCTGAGAGTAAAACGGCGTGAGAAAAATATAATGATATTTTAAGCTTATAAGCCATTTTCTCATATTTCGCCCTAGCAATAATAACGTATAAAGCAGTTAAATAGACTGTTCTTACAGTTTAAATTTCAATTTGTGCGGCACAATATAGTTATAAAAAGTAAATAACATTGAATAATAATAGCCTCTTTGGTCTAAGTTATAAAGGAAGTCATTTTGACAATATTTAACTAGAACCGAAGGGGTTGTTTTTATGAAAAGAAGAAGGAAGAAATTGTCCTCTGTACCTGTCATTGCAGCTAGTGTAGTAGTAGGGGCAGCAGCAGGAACTATAGCTATGTTAAGTGGTAAAAGGATTAAAGACCAAAAGGAGGAGAAATCTCAAAGGGATGATTGGGAGACGGCAACAAGAGTAGCCAAGAGTAGGCGGAATCAAGATGCACATGTTTATTTTGTAGGGGGAGGACTTGGCTCTTTAGCAGGAGCTGCTTATCTAATTAGAGATTGCCATTTTAAAGGTGAGAACATCCACATTATAGAAGGGTTAAAGATATTAGGGGGAAGTAATGATGGTGCGGGTGAAGCAGTCAATGGTTTCGTTTGCCGTGGTGGACGTATGCTTAATGAAGAAACTTATGAGAACTTTTGGGAGTTATTTTCTAGCATTCCTTCTTTAGATATGCCGGGCATGAGTGTAACAGAGGAGATATTAAACTTTGACCATTTACATCCTACTCATGCACAAGCACGTTTGGTAGATAAAAGAGGAGTTATTCAAGATGTTAAAAGTATGGGTTTTAATAATGCTGATCGTATGGCATTAGCTAAACTTATGGCTACCCCAGAAAGTAAACTGGATGATATGACCATAGAAGAGTGGTTTAGTGATACACCACATTTCTTTACCACTAACTTCTGGTATATGTGGCAGACTACCTTTGCTTTTCAAAAGTGGTCTAGCTTATTTGAGTTTAAACGTTATATGGACCGTATGATTTTCGAGTTTTCTAGGATTGAAACTTTAGAAGGGGTTACACGTACGCCGTATAATCAATATGAGTCTGTTATTTTACCATTAAAGGCATATTTAGATGGGTATAATGTAGACTTTAGCATTAATGCTACTGTAACAGATATAGATTTTAAGCCAGGCCCAGGAATTACAGTATCTGCTCTTTATATTCAAGATGAAGAAGGAGAAAAGGTTATTAAGTTAAAGGAAGAAGATGTTTGTATTATGACTAATGGCTGCATGACAGATTGTGCAACCTTAGGAGATTTTAAAACCCCAGCACCTTATAGACCGGAGCATCCAATGTCAGGTGAGTTATGGCAAAAAGTTGCTAAAAAGAGACCGAATTTAGGTGATCCAAAACCGTTCTTTGGACATCCTAATGAAACTAATTGGGAAAGCTTCACGGTTACCTGCCGTGGGAATAAACTTATTAAAATGATAGAAAAATTCTCTGGTAATATTCCAGGCAGTGGAGCACTTATGACTTTCAAGGATTCTAGCTGGCTTATGAGTATTGTCGTTGCAGCTCAGCCTCACTTTAAGAAACAACCTATGGATGTCACCATCTTTTGGGGCTATGGTCTTTATACAGATCATCTTGGAGATTATGTGAAAAAACCAATGAGAGATTGCACAGGAGAAGAGATTTTAACAGAACTCCTACACCACCTTCATATGGAAGAGGAACTAGAGGAGATTATGGAGACTGTAATCAATGTCATTCCATGTATGATGCCTTATATCGTTTCACAGTTCCAGCCACGTAAGATGAAAGATAGACCAAAGGTAGTGCCAGAAGGCTCTACGAACTTTGCTATGATTAGCCAGTTTGTTGAGATTCCAGAGGATATGGTTTTTACTGAAGAATACTCAGTAAGAGCCGCTAGAATAGCTATTTATACCTTGTTTGGGGTAAAGGATAAGAAGATTTGCCCTGTTACACCTTATAATAAAGATCCTAAAGTATTAGCGAAAGCTTTGAAAACAGCTTATCGCTAATACTATAATATTTTATCAGAAAAGAGCTATTGCTGATTTGCAATAGCTCTTTTGTCTTATTATGTAGAAATTTATTAAAAAAATAGAACAAAACAAAACATTGAACATACTATGATAATAGAAACAAGCATGACGAGTTAGTAGGTATAGTAATAAGTAAGAAAACTTTAAAATGAGAAAAGGGGGAACTTATATGCCTACAAAAAAGCGATGTGAAACAAGAGATACGGGCGGTGAAGAAATGTGCCATATGTGCACAATGAAGGAATGTGAAAAAGGAGATACAGACTGTGAAGAAATGTGTCATATGTGTACAATGAAGCGATGTGGAACAGGAGATACAGGCTGCAAAGAACCAGCTATGTGTCATATGTCTAGTAGCATGTGCAATGGTGTATTTGCACCAGTATGTGCACCTGAGGTATGTAATGTGCCTAGGATACCTCATCATGAGGTATTAGTAAAAGGGGAAGGCACTTTGTTAGATACTAAGACTCAGAAAAAAATTTGTTTTACTATTTTCGTAGAACGTATAATGCAGGTTTACAAGGGAGAGCTTGAAATAAAGAGTGAAGAAGGCGGAATTGAAGTTCAAGCAGATGTTCTAAAGTTTTTTGAAAGTGATGGTAAGACTCATATGTTGGCTATATTCCATGATGAATGTAAAGATCAAGATATTACGGTTACAGTTACAGCTCATCAAGAAGAGGAAGAAAAATCAACTCAGATGTTCGCTTATAGTGCACCTATGGAGACAGAAGTCATTGATTTAGGTGGGAAGGTAGTGTCCGGAAGTATTAATTTGTATGTAGATCATAATGTGCACGAGCATTAGAGAATAGGAGGAATAGAATATGGAAAAGAGTAGCCGTAATCATAAGGAGAAATGTAGAAAAAAATGCCATTCAGGCGGACAAGAAAGCTTATTTGCAAGACGTGATTTAGCACAAGATTTACAAGAATTTATGGGGGAAACATTGCTAGTTGTTTTAGATGATACACAGCTCAATATACTCAATCAAGTATTTAGGCCTATCTTTTGTGGAATCGTCGCAGAAGTAACTGATGAGTATGTGGTACTTGAAAAGGTAAATATTAAGATGAGTAATGCACCTGAATTTATTTTTCCAACACCACTGATTATTCCGCTGATTAACATTGTATGGATTACACCATTTGATCCTTCAATTAGATTTTCACTTTTTTAAAAAGGGGGAGAAGTAATGAATCTAACATTAGTAGAAAAAATAAGTCTTAGCGTAGGAAATAGAGTGCTTGTTATGACAGGAGCTTTTCCATTTTTTGTAGTAGGTAGATTAATAAAAGTAGAACCTGACACCATACATGTCATAAGTGAATTTGGTGTACCTGGTCCATTAAAAAATCAAGAGTTTGCTATTCAACTTGAGCACATTGCGACCTTTTATGCAGAAGAAAGAGAGGGAGAAATTCCTGTTGTGTGGTAAATAGGAAGGGGAGATAATAATGGTTAGACATTTTTGTGTATCAGCCATTCAAGTTCCTATTGTCTACAATAAATACGGAGATGTGGATCCGAATGGTCTTATGTATGTGCTAGATAAAAATAAAGACAAGGTTAAAGAAAGAATAAAAGAATGTCCAGGAACGTTTGTAGATTTAGTGCAGCCTTTAGTAATACGTGCACACCTAGGTGATATCGTTGAAATTACTTTTAAGAATGAACTTTGCTTTTCTGCTTCTATGAATGTAAAAGGACTACCTTATGAAGTGCAGAATTCGGATGGTGCTTTTGTAGGGGGCAATGAAAGTTCACTCGCAGCACCAGGAAAAACGATTTGTTATAGGTGGTATGCAGACCTTCAAGGGGCTTTTCATTTTAGTGATTTAGGAAATGCGCTAAGTTCAGAAATTGGAAGTAATATACACGGTTTATTTGGTGCCATAGTAATAGAACCACCTGGTAGTACATGGACAGACCCGCAGAGCGGATGTCCTCTAGAAAGTGGTGTGTTTGCAGATATTCATCATCCCTTTAGACCGGATTTTAGAGAGTTTGTAACAATTTTTCATGATGAAGCAGCTGTTAAAAATCGATTTGGTGAAACGCCTATAGATCCTATGACAGATTTTCCAGAAATGACGCATTCCATTAACTATCGTGCAGAACCGATGCGTAATAAAATGCAGCTGATTATGGAAAAAGTAGTATGTCCTGACTGTGAAGGTGAAGAAGTGCACCATGATTCATGGGTGTTTGGTGATCCACCCCCTACCGTACTTCCTAGATGCTATAAAGCAGACCCGGTAAGATGGTATGCCATTCACGGAGGAGTAAAGGAAACGCATATTTTCCATTTACACTTACAACAATGGTTATCTGAACCAGAAGTACAAGAATCTTTCTTAAATGATTCACGTGCCTTTGGACCAGGAGAAACCATTGCCTTTGATATTTTATATGGAGCAGGTAGTTTGCAAAAGGCTTATGGAGATGTTATTTATCACTGCCACTTATATCCTCACTTCGCTGAAGGAATGTGGGGCATTCAACGTATCCATGATGTACTTGAAGAGGGAGATCGTTGTTATCCTGATGGCACACCTGTTACAAGACTGATGCCACTTCCAGATAGACCTTGTCCACCCAAACCTACAAAAAAGCACCCTGGATTTCCATTTTTTATTCCAGGCAAAGTAGGTTGTAGAAGTCCAGTACCACCTAAAGGGTTTGAGAGAGATTTTCCAATGACAGATTTAGAGCGACATGCATTAGCAGACAACGCTAAACTAGGTGCACTATTTGTAAATCCTTGCCCAGAGGATGCTCCTGTACGTCGTTATGATATTGTAGGAATTCAGCAAAATCTTGTTTACAACGAAGCAGATTGGCACGATCCAGAAGGAAGATTTTATGTGCTTAAAAAAGATGAAAAAGCTATTAGAAATGGGACTAAAAAACCTGAACCACTTTTCATAAGAGCAGTGGCAGGAGAATGTATAGAAATCCATTTTACTAATAAGTTCCCAGAAAAATTAGGACCTAATGCCTTCCAAACTTTGATTAACACCTTATTTGCTTCAACTCATGTACATTTTGTTAAATTTGATGTACTTTCATCCGATGGTGCCAATACAGGATGGAACTACTTTACGGGAACAGCTCATGAACAAACAGTTGTTTATAGATGGTATGCTGACGTAGAACTCAAGGTATGTTTCTTCCACGATCACCTTTTTGCTAATTCTGTGCAGCTTCATGGCTTATTTGGAGGACTGATTGTAGAGTCAGAAGGCTCTAAGTTCTTAGATAATTATACAGGTAAACCTATTACAGCAGGTACGCAGGCTATCATACAGAATCCATTTATTCCAGACTTCAGAGAATTTTGCTTAGCAGTTCACGATTGGGCACCCGTTTATGATGGAAAGTGTAAGCCACTGAATCCGCCAGATAAGCCTGGTATGATGGATGATATGGGGGTAATAGCTTTTAATTATACCAATGCACCATTCCAAATAAGAGGTGGTGAACCAGCTCATGTATTTAGTTCCTATGTACATGGAGATCCTTGGACGCCAGTATTTGAAGGTTATGCAGGTGACCCTGTAAGAGTAAGGCTCATTGATGGAGCTCATGAAGAATCTCATGCGATTAACTTTAATCGATATGAGTGGCATAGGGATAGAACAGATGTAGACTCAACAATTATTCAGGAGCAGCATATAGGAATTTCGGAAACTTTTACCTTTGAGTTTTCATTAGATAGCTTAAGTGACAGAAAAGACTTTGATGTCTTGTATTATTCTAGTGGTATGGATGACCTTTGGTTAGGAACATGGGGCATCACTCGTGTAAGAGGAACCTTGATCCCTGACTTATATCCACTACGAGATAGACCATTACTTCATAGACGAAGGGAACCTCTGCCACATCAGACCTGCTGCCCACCACCTAAAGCGACTTCACCAGGTAATCCATTCCCATGTGGAACTAAAGTAAACTACTTTAATGTAGCTGCAGTGCAAAGGCCTATCATTTATAATCAATTTTGTGATAATGACCCATTTGGCATGATATTTGTATTGCTAGAAGATGTAGAGGATGTATTAAGTGGAAAGAAGAACCCAGAGCCGCTTATACTCACTATTAATGCAGGAGAAGGCATAGAATTAACCTTAGTGAATCTCATGCCGAAGGAGCTAGATGTACCACAGTTCCCAGAGGTGCCTGTACAGAAATGTTGGCCATATAGCCCAAGAGTCTCTATGAATAGCCAAGGTGCAGAATATGACGTACTTGGTTCTGATGGTGCAACTATAGGCTTCAATCCAGATCAGACTATAGGAGTAGGAGAATCTATTACCTATAGATGGTACTATCCAGAGACAGCCACTCAAGCTATTGTTGTAGACTTTGGTGATTCAATGAATCATAGAAAACATGGTTTATTTGGAGCAATTAGCTTTGCAGAGATGGGTTCTAAGCACTTTGAACCATTTAGCGGATGTGAAGCATATAAGGGAGATCAGCTTGTGATTAGCAATCCATTCATACCAGATTATAGGCAATTTGTATTATTAGCTCACAATGGAATCTATATGGAAGATAAAAATGGCGATCTACTTCCAAAATTCTTCTTTAATCCAGAGATTGAAGTAGATGATGAAGATCTAGATACAGAAGATCAAGGTATGAAGGGATATAACCTAAGAAGTGAGCCTTTCTATAATAGACTATTACAAGATCCTGTAATAGGAAATGTATTCACTTCAAATGAAGCAGATTTATCAGATATTTCAACACCTGTATTTTATGCAAATCATGGAGATCCTATTACGATTAAGTTACTCATGCCAGCTGAGAAACCAAGAGCAACTACCTTCTATGTGCATGGTCATGCGGAGCATTCAGAGAGTGGAAATATGAATTCACCTATTATAGGAGTAGATGGAGCAATCACAATTGGTGATAGCTACAAGAAAGATTTAATAGGAGCAGCTACAGCTGGAATAGGTCAGCCGGGAGACTATATGTATCAATCAGCTAACATTACTTGGGATATAGAATCTGGTATGTGGGGCATTATTCATGTAGTTGAAGAAGACGAAGAGGGATTAATTCCATTAAAGCAGTAGTAGGGTTAAAAGACCTAGACTAGTAATGTAGTAAGTATACTAGACATGCAAAAGCACTATATGACTACGATTTCATGTGAGTCATATAGTGCTTTTTAATTTTAGTAAAAGACTTTATTATGTTATAATAGAAAACAGTTAGATAAAGTTTATGGCTTTTATCATATTGGAGGAAAAATAATGACTAACGAAAACAAGACTAATAAGCAAAATATTAATAAATCAAATAGCAGAGGTAATCAAGGTGCTAACTTTAAAAATAAGCAAACAGGTGGTAAAAAAGCACCAATGAAGAAAAAAACTGAGCCTGGTATTAATTATAAAAATGCTGAAAAAACAAATAAAAATTTTATGTATCAGGATTTAAGAAGAAGTCACTGCTATGATTGTGATTTCTCAGGCTCTAATTTTGATTTTACTAGCTTTAGAGGAGCACACTTTAAATCTTGTAATTTCTATGGCGCTTCTTTTAAGGCTGCAGAGTTTGTAGGGAGTAATTTAAAGAAAAGCCGTTTTAAAAAGGCTAGGTTTGAGGACGTTGTATTTGAAGGGGCTAACTTAGATGGTGTAGACTTTGCCGGTGCTGTCTTTAAAAATGTTATTTTTGTAGGTACAGATGTAACTAAAGCTAAGAACTTAAATACGATCAGTGTTAACATTAAGATATATGAAGAAGCACCAACTCTAGAAATGAGTAAGCCATTAAAAGAAGCAGTAGCACTAGCTATGGAGAATAAATATGTTAAGGCTTCTAGAGTACTAGATACTAAAGAAGGTGACATTAATACCATTAGTATGATGAGACTTTTAGGACAGTTTGAAGAAGAAACTTTAATAAAAGGTTTGACTCTCATGAAGGGCAAGATTGACAATGATTTTTGCACCTTAAGTTATCTCATAAAATTCCTAGCAAAGCATGAAGCAGAGGGATTAATTTAAATATTAAATATATGAAATGCAGTTTTCTATAACGTGCGTCATAGGTTCGAATCCTATCAGGTGCAGTAAAAGAAGCCTTGCAACTACTTGGTTTTCAAGGGTTGTAGGGCTTTTTAAATGTGTAGGATTAATGATATTTTATTTGTAATAATTATACTAAGTATGCAGCTTGCGATATTCACTAGGGGTGTAGGTTGTGACAGATTTAAATTGTCTCATAAAGTGCACATCGTTTTCATAACCACAATTTTCAGCAATATATTTAATAGGTAAATCTGTGAGCGTGAGATAGTATTTGGCATATTCGATACGAGCTTTAATAATATCCTTTAGGCAGGAAATATTAAATTGTTTTTTATACAGCTTTTGAAAATAGTACGGGCTTAGAGTAAGCTCGTGAGCAAGGCCCTCCACTGTCCATTTTTCATAAGGACGACTATAGATTTTACTTCGAAGAAGAACTAGCTGATTGATATGTAAGGACGTTAGAGGCTCATAGTAAGCCTGATAGGCTTCTGAAATCTTAATGAAAAAGAGTGATAGGTAGTGATCAAGGCTCTGATTATAAAGACGTGGCTTTGTATAATATTCGCAGGTCATATGTTTGATAAGTAAAGAAAAGAAAGGTAAATTATGGAGTGAAATAGGGGTCTCACAAGGAATCTGTAATGATTCAAAGTAATTAATTTCATGATCCTCTAGGATGAAGTGAAACCAATCATTAGAAAAAGGCTCCATATAGGCTTTGTAATATTGAGGGGTACCTTGCTGATATAAGAAAAAGGTATTTGGTGGTAGAACTACAGGTTGGTTCTCTAAAAGAAAGAGACCATGACTTTTAAGGAGTAGGGCTAAGTAGTCTCCAGAACCATGAGGACGTTGAATTTCAAAATCCATATCATGGATATGGTTGTGTCCAATATACGTAATTTTCATCATAAAACCTCCGTAAACAACATGATTTATCAGTTAAATACCATGATACATCATTTTAAATATTATTTTTAATTGTTAGAATAAGATGAATTATATATATACATATTATGCAAATGAAAGTAATTAACTAAATTAAAAGGAGAGGATATGATGAGAAAGGCATTCACCTTATTTTTAGCAGCTTGTATGTTTTTTGGTACTGTAAGTGGTAGTACATCTATGGTATGGGCACAGACCACACAGTCTAGCACCACGAATTTAATCAAAGATGGTAACTTTGAAAGTGGTATAGGTATTTGGGGATATTTTACTACTCTAGGAGGTAAGGGAGCTTTAGCAGTAAATCAAGGTCAGCTTGAAGCAAACATTCAAGATTGTGGAACAGAGTCCTATAGTATGCAGGTTAATTACGATGACTTTAAACTATATAAAAATGGAAAGTATGTTTTAAAGTTTGATATTAGTTCAACAGTTAATCGACAAGTAGAATATAGAATTCAGCTTAATAGTGGAGATTATCGTGGTTATGTAGGAGATAAAATAAGCACTACCCCTGTAATACAGACAATTACAAAAGAATTTACTATGCTCGATGAAACGGACAAGGCACCTAGACTTGCTTTTAACCTTGGGAATGTAGGTGGAGCTGTTGCTAGTCATCAGGTTAAAATCGACAATGTAGAGCTTTACCTTGTAGATGACACGGAAGTAGTTTATGAGGAAGAGGACAAACCAGTTGAGGAGAAAAAGGTTATTTTAAACCAAATAGGTTATAAGCCAGAAGAGACAAAAATGGTAGTCTTTAGAGGGGCTATTCAAGACACTAATTTTAGTGTGGTGTCAGTAGATACTGGTATTGCTGTATATGAAGGGAATATTTCAAATAGTCGCTATGATGCCGCAACACAAGAAAATGCTTGTTTAGGAGATTCTTCAGCAGTAAAAACACCTGGCATTTATAAGATTGTAACGGCTAATTCTGGAGAATCTTATAGCTTTGAAATCGGTGAGAATGTTTATCAAAATGTCTTTAAAGATGCTTTCAGGATGTTTTATATGCAACGATGTGGACAAGAACTTACTAGTACACTTGCAGGGAAATGGTCACATCCTACTTGTCATACGACCAAAGCCAAGATTTATGGTACCAATGAAACTATCGATGTTTCAGGTGGTTGGCATGATGCAGGAGACTATGGACGTTATATAGTAGCAACCTCTAAGGCTGTAGCAGATTTATTACTTGCTTATGGAGATAATAAAGCAGCATTTACTGACCAAATGGATATTCCAGAAAGTGGAAATGGTGTTTCGGATTTACTCGATGAAGTGAAAAATCAGTTAGACTGGATGTTTAAGATGCAAAATCAAACAAATGGAGGGGTTTATCATAAGGTAACTTGTACCAACTTCCCAGGTTATGTGATGCCACAGGAAGAAACTGGGCAGCTTATTGTATGTCCTATTTCTACAACAGCTACAGCCGATTTTGCAGCAGTTATGGCTATGGGTTATGAGACCTATAAAGACATTGATACAACTTATGCTAATAAATGCCTTGCAGCAGCTAAGAAAGCATGGGATTATTTGGCACAAACTCCAAGCAGTACGTTTAAAAATCCATCTGATATTGAAACCGGTGAATATGGTGACACAAGTGACAGAGATGAGAGATACTGGGCAGCTGCACAACTCTTTAAAGCAACAGGAGAGGCTAAATATCATGATGTATTTAAAAATTATGTCAATCAAAAAGTAGAAACAGGCTTTGATTGGGGTGGCGTTGGAAACTATGGAAATACAGCTTACTTAAAAGCAGCTTCTACAGATATAGCAACTTATAATAAAGTAAAAGCAAATATAGTTAGTCAAGCTAACGATATTGTAACAGCAGCTAAAAGTGACAGTTATGGCATTTCAAATGGCGTGAATTATTATTGGGGAAGCAATATGTCTACTTTAAACAATGCGCTTACCCTTATCACAGCTTATAGCGTAGAACCAAATGCAGATTATCTCAAATGGGCTAAAGAGCACTTAAATTACTGCTTAGGTAAAAATTCTATAGGTTTATGCTATGTAACAGGTTATGGATCAGCTTCTCCAGAAAAGCCACACCATAGACCATCTATTGTACAAAAAGCAGCTATTCCAGGTATGCTTGTGGGAGGACCTAATGCAAATTTAGAAGATTCCTATGCGAAAGTTTATTTAAAAGGGCTAGCTCCAGCCAAATGCTATTTAGATCATATTGAAAGTTACTCTACCAATGAGGTGGATATATATTGGAATTCTCCACTTGTAGCAACTCTTACTAGACTTGGTTTAGTAGGAAATACTGATCAAGGTCAAGGTGATGGAGAGGGTGGAAACACTGGAGAAGAGACACAAAACACAATAGTAGCCTTAAAGGTTGCAACAACAGCAGGAAGCTCTATTAATCAAACTTATACTTTAACACCTAAAAGTACTCAGGCTATAGACTTATCTAAGCTTAGTATTAAATACTACTATACAAAAAATGATACCAAGACTATGAATTTTTTGTGTGATAGCGCCGCAGCACAATTAACAGTATCACCTTGGTACATTTCTTTTAGTGGTGTAACAGGGACGTTTGGTAGTGACCTAGATGGAAGTTATTTAGAAGTCAAGCTCAATCAAAATTATGTGCTACAGCCTAATACAGGAAGTATTCAATTACAGGTTCGTTATGCAAATAATGATTGGAGCAATATAAGTAACTTTACTGAAAAGAAAATTATTCTGGTATATGATGGACAAGTGTATCATTAATTTTGAGCTTCTGTTCGAATAGCTTCAGAGGCATATAAAACCTGGCGTGCATAGTGATACTTGTCAACAACATATGTTGCCGGCAGAGGAAAAATAGAAAGTAAAATCTAGCAGAACAGACAAGATTTATACTATACCAAAAGGTATTGTAGTAAAGAAATTTGGAAGTATTAAAAAGATAGAGTGTAATAAGTAGTAGAAAAGGGAGATATGTTTATGGAAAAGGCTATATCCATTGCTAGGCAAAGGATATAGCCTTTTTAGAATGGGGGATGGAAAGTAGTAATCCCTCTATCATCGCAGAAAGCCATTTGGCTAATAGGAAAGCTTATATAAAGTGTTTGAGATGTACCTAGTCCACTATTGTAGTATTTGGGTATAAAAAGAATGATCCATCCAAAGGTGTTTCAGCTTATATTTTTGAAGGTACTAGACTAGATACATTTTCTATGCTAATTGAATAATTGGAGGATAGCCTCCACAGTAAGTTGCTGCTGCTCTTCACTGGTGATTGTGGGATTACCATCACCTGCTTGCTGGCCATACTCACCATAATAAGCATGATTACCACCTTCTATACAAATCTCAGTAGAAATCTCAGGAAGGTAAGTTTTACCCTTATCATAGTTAGCTTTATTTAATACCTGATCTTCACTGCCGTAGATGGAAAGAACTTTAAGCGGAAGAGTTGAGAGATCCTCAGTACTATAAGCTCCTAATAAAATAAGACCTTCTAAAGATTCACTATGTTTACTGGCATAACTTGCTGCCATAGCACCACCTAAAGAGTGGCCACCTAGATACCAATGTTTGATTTCAGGGAAATCAGCCATAATAGGGGTAGCTGCATCTTGATTAAAAACAGCTAGATTAAAAGGCATCTTAGGGATAATACAAACATAGCCAGCTTTTGTGAGCTTACTAAGCATAGGTGCATAAGCAGTATACTCTACTTTGCCGCCAGGATAAAAAATGAGGCCTGTGTCTAGTGCATTTTCTTTTGGTGATAAAATAAGATAATCCTTTTCATAGATTAAGCTAATAGCAGAATCTTGTTCTAAAAACTTCATAGCTAATGTGTCTGTATGATAATAGCGATTAACGTAAATAAAAAAGGCAAGAACAAGGCCGGTTAGTATGATACCTATAGTGGTCAAGATAAGGTATAGTTTCTTTTTGTTGTTGGATTGGTGTTTCATATTATTCACTTCCCTAAAAATAATCATATTTTAATTTTTATATTGTTATGCATGATTATAACACAAAGTAAGTGAAACAGAAAAAGTCCTCAATCTTTCAATACTGTTAGATTTGTTTTAGGAGTTGAAAGATTATGGACATATGTTGGAACTATAATGGAGCTATAAACTAAGGGGGTAAAAAAATAAAGGTGTCTTCAGAAGTGGGGAAAGGAAGTTGCTTTTCTGTGTTTTTACCGAAAAGTAAACAAGAGGGGATGAATCACTTACACCAATAGAAGTTTGAATAAGAAGATATATAGCAAGGTACCGCCAAGGCAGGAGAAAATGGTGCTTGGTTTCGGTTGCTGTCTCGGCTCACTAAGCAGTTCTGAACTCGGAGCCCTTATGAACGGCTGAAAACTCGCTAGCGCTCAAACACTCAGCCTAAAACCCATAAGGGCTCCTTCGTTAAGAACTGCTAAGCTTACCTCCAAGGCACCCTACACCAATCCCCATCCCCTCTTGCCTTGGCTACTACTCTACCAAAACAAACTACTAAGAAACTTTATACGTTATTGTTAGTGAAGAGAAGCCTGAGAAAATCCTTTGTTATGAACTACTAAGCCTACCTCAAAGGTACTCTACACCAATCCTCGTCCCCTCCTGCTAGCCACTGCTTTACTAAAATAAACCACAAAGAAGTTTTATACGTTATTATTGTTGGAGCGAAACATGAGAAAACCACTTATAAGTTTAAAATACCATTATATTTTTCTCGCGCCGCTTTACTGACAGGAGCGTTTATGAGCTTAATAACGTTTGGAAGAAATGAGAGGAGGAGGGATATCTGGAAGGGTGACTTGGGAGAATTTTTTAGAGGCACTTGGCGAACGTTTTGGATGGGTTTTAGCACGAGTGTTTGACCAACGGGAGTTTTCGTGCGTTCATCCAAATAAGTAAGCCTAGTGCATCAAAAAATTTGAACCGGAACACTGGAAGATAGCCCTTCTCCTCTCATTTTCTCCCAGCAGCCTTCCTCATGAACTCCTAGGCAAAATTCTACTTATAGCAGATGCTAAATATTTTTAATGAAAGAAGAGCTACCTAGTATTAATGTATAAAAAACAAAAGCCCTTAAGCTGAGTACTTAAGAGCTTTTATTTTAATAGCAGATTACGGTCTAATAAGTAGGTATTTAAACACCAGAATAAGCTGAGAAACCGCCATCTACTGGGATTACAACGCCTGTCACAAACCCAGCCGCTTCATTATTAATAAGATATAATAAGGTTCCATTTAGCTCCTGCGCTTCACCAAAACGTTCCATTGGTGTAGCTGCAAGGATTTTTTCAGAACGTGCTGTTGGTGAGCCATCCTCATTAAATAATAATTTCTCATTTTGCGCTGTTACAAAGAAACCTGGAGCAATGGCATTCACACGTATGCCTACCTTTGAAAAATGTACTGCTAACCACTGAGTAAAATTACTAATAGCTGCTTTAGCACCACTGTAGGCTGGAATTTTAGTAAGAGGTGTAAAAGCATTCATAGAAGAAACATTAATAATGTTACAACCTTTCTTGCCAACCATGTCTTTAGCAAAAACTTGTGATGGTAATAATGTTCCGATGAAGTTTAAGTTAAATACGAATTCTACACCGCTTTGATCAAGGTCAAAGAAAGAAATTGTATCACTTTCAATATCACCTATTTCAAAGTACTCTTTAGTTGTATTAGCTCTTGGATTATTCCCTCCTGCACCATTTAATAAAATATCACAAGGGCCAAGGTCTGTTAAAACCTCAGCATGAACAGCTTCTAAGCTAGCTTTTTCTAATACATTTGTTTTATAAGCTTTGGCAATTCCTCCAGCGAGCATAATTTCTTTTGCTACTTTCTCAGCAGCTTCTAAATTAAGATCTAAAACTGCAACCTTAGCACCTGCCTTGGCTAAGGTCTTAGCAAACATGCCACAAAGTACGCCGCCTGCTCCTGTTACAACTGCAACTTTATCTTTTAAATCTGTACCAAATGATAAACTCATAGAGATCCCTTCCTTACTCATCGATTTATTATAATTTTTGCTTGCTATTTACTCATCTTTTCAATAGCTTCCCATAAGCCATTTAAGTATGTTGCTCCTAAGGCTCTATCATATAAGCCATAGCCTGCTCGTCCTGTTTCTCCCCAAATCATACGTCCGTGGTCTGGTCTTATATAACCTTTGAAGCCATTATCATGAAGTGCTTTCATAATAGCGAACATATCTAGAGAGCCACAAGAAGAGAGGTGGGCTCTTTCTTCAAAACCATTTTCCAGTACTGCTACATTTCTCATATGTACAAAGTGAATTCTTCCCATAGCTGCATATTTAGCTGCCATTTTTACTACATCATTTTTATTAGAGCAGCCTAAAGAGCCTGAACAAAGCGTAATCCCATTATGAGGATCATCTACAAGGCTTAAGAAACGATCAAGATTTTCCTCACAAGTAATAATTCTTGGAAGGCCGAAGATACTCCAGCATGGATCATCCTCGTGAATTGCCATGTTAATGCCGCATTCTGCTGCTACTGGAATAATGGCTTCTAAGAAATACTTAAGGTTATTCCAAAGGTCATCTTCTGTCATTGCGTTATACTCAGCTACTACAGCTTTAAGCTCATCTCTTGTGTAGCTTGAATCCCAGCCTGGAAGGGTTAAGTCGCTATCACTTTCAAGTGGATTAACAGCGTCTACTTGTTCTTGATAATACACTAAAGAAGTAGAACCATCTTCTAACACATGATCAAGCTGTGTTCTCGTCCAGTCAAATACAGGCATGAAGTTATAGCAAATACACTTAACACCTGCTTCTCCTAAACGTCTGATGTTTTCACAATAGTTTTCAATATATTGATCTCTACTTGGTTTACCAAGTTTAATATCTTCATGAACAGGTACACTTTCAATAACATCAAAAGCAAGTCCAGCTGCCTCTATTTGAGCTTTAAGTTTTGCAATGCTTTCTCTGCTCCATACTTCACCAACTGGTACATCATATACAGCTGTTACAATAGAGTACATCCCAGGAATTTGTCTAATATTTTGTAGTGTTACTTTATCATCTTCTCCGTACCATCTAAATGATAATTTCATTTTTTTCTCCCTCCTAAAATTTGTTTTTTATTAATTCTTTATTCTATGGTGTACATAGCTATTTCATCGATTTCACGATTAGTAGCAATGAAAAATTCATGAGTTTCATCTTTAAAATAAGCTACATTAGTAGGACCGCAGTCATGGTCAATAACTTGTGCTTTATAAGTATGTGTATTTTGATCATAGGAGAAGAGTAATAAATCTCTATCGCCTTGGCGGTGTCCAATAACAACAACAGGAACACCCTTTAAATAGCCACTCCAAAGTGCATGGATAAATTCTGTAGGCTTTTCATATTCAAAGATTTCAGTATAAACACCAGCTTCTTTTTTATAAATACGAATACGTTCCCCGTGAAATGGTGATAAAGTAATCAGTTCAGCCTCACCATCTCCATCTAGATCAATGAGGGTAGCATCACTAGTAGCATCAGTTATAAGCTGCTGGATGCTCCAAGGAGCACCTTCCTCTTCTGGTGGTGTAATTTGTAATACCCCGTATTCACTAGTAACAAGAGAAGAGATTAGGCCGTCTTGGTTTAATTTATAGTAGCCATGGTTTTTAAGCAAATTATCTTTAAGAAGTGTAAGCTCTAAAGGATTTTCATTATTAAAAGAAGAGAGGTCATCAGGGAGTGGTGCAACGTAAATAGCGCCAGGCATAGACCAGTCTTCTTTATAATTGTGCCCAGATTTTAATGTACAAGCGATAAGATAGTTGATGCCATTTCTACAAACAATATCAAAACGATGTACATGAGGCAGGTGAACTAAAGTACGAATCTCCCAGTTGTCTTTGCTAATAGGTGTGGCAATAACAATCTTAGCTTCCTTTGAATCATTTGGAGAATAAAATTGATGAGTGGCTAAGAACTGTCCATCACTTCCAGGTACTTGAACCATAGACATAGTGCCTCCAGGATTATCCCAAACTTTTTCCACAAGGTTCCCATCATAGTCAAAGAGTAAACAAGCATCTGTTTTTTCTGCTGCTACTAGAAAATGAGGTTCCCCATGATAATTAAGAGGTGCTATAGAGTAGCATTTTGTAAGCTTAGCAATTGTTTTCTTTTTAATGTTCATATAAGCCTCCTTAGTAAAAGTAAATATGCTTTTATCATACTATGTGATTTTTGGAATAGTAAGTGTTTGCTCACAATATGCACAAATGTGCAAAAGTATATAAAAATAAATAAAATGAGAAAATGTGCAAAGTATGAGAAAGTGTTGAATTTTTAATTGTTAATATGTTACACTTTTAGTGTAATAAATCGAATTATTTGTGATATTGTAATAAAATGTCGAGAGAAAAGGAGGAGGAGAGTTGTACAGTATAAAAAGTTCACCTATTGGCATTTATGAAAAAGCACTTCCCTCATACTTTACTTGGGAAGAGAAATTTAAAGCCATGAAGATAGCAGGCTTTGATTATATGGAAATTTCCATAGATGAATCAGACGAACGTCTTGCTAGGCTAGAATGGACAGATGAAGAAATAAATGAGTTAAGAAGTCTGATGAATCAATATGATGTAGTATTTCCAACCATGTGTTTAAGTGGCCATCGTAAGTATCCTTTTGGGAGTAAGAATCCAGAGATTAGACAAAGAGCTTATAGCATTATGGAAAAGGCTATTAACCTAGCTGTTAAGTTAGGGGTTAGGTGTATTCAATTAGCTACCTATGATGTGTACTATGAAGATTCAGATGATGAAACAAAGGCATACTTCTTACAAGGTATGAAAGATGCTGTGGCAATGGCTTCTAGAGCAGGTGTCATTTTAGCAATGGAAATTATGGATACGCCTTTTGTAGGGAATATTATAAGGGCATTGCAGTATATAAAAAGAATCCCATCTCCTTATTTTAAGATTTATCCTGACATGGGAAACCTTACACAGTTTAGCAGTGATGTAGAAGCTGAACTAGAAATAGGGATGCAAGAAATAGTAGCTATTCATGTTAAGGAAACTAAGCCAGGGGTATTTAAAGAAGTACCTTTTGGAACAGGAACAGTGAGATTTGTTGATATCTTTAAAAAGTTAGACGAATTAGGCTATACAGGTATGTTTTTAATAGAAATGTGGGCAGATAATAGCCGTGAGCGTACGGTAGAAGAAGCTGCCAAAGCTATTGAAGAAGCGAGATACTTTGTAATAGATAAAATGCATGAAGCAGGAATGAAACTATAAATTGGATAGATAAGAAGGGAGCTAAAAAAATGAGCAAAATAAGTGGAATTACAAGAGAAAATTGGATATTAAGCACTTTTCCAGAATGGGGAAATTGGTTAAATGAAGAAATAGAAATGGAAGAAGTTAAACCAGGAACTTTTGCAATGTGGTGGTTAGGTTGTACAGGTATTTGGGTGAAATCAGAAGGCAGTACCAATATTTGTATTGATTTCTGGTGTGGTTCAGGTAAACGTACTCATAAAAATCCATACATTGCACCAAACCATCAAATGGCACGTATGTGTGGAAATAGAACACTTCAACCTAACTTAAGAAACGTACCTTTCGTAATGGATCCATTTGGCATCAAAGACATTGACGCTGTATTATCTACTCACTATCACACAGATCATATTGATGCTAATGTGGCAGCAGCGGTACTTCAAAATGTAGATAAAGAAGTACCATTCATTGGACCAAAATATTGTGTTGACCTTTGGATCGAATGGGGAGTACCAGCAGAGCGTTGTCAAATCGTTAAACCAGGAGATGTGGTTAAAGTAGGAGATATTGAAATTATTGCTGTAGAATCCTTTGATAGAACAGTGCTTATTACTTCTCCTCCAAATGATGGACCTATGGGACTAGATGTTTTAACGAACATGGATGAAAAAGCTGTTAACTACATTATTAAAACACCAGGTGGAACGATTTATCATAGCGGTGACTCTCATTACTCTAATCTTTATGCAAAACACGGTAATGAGCACAAAATAGATGTGGCACTTGGCTCTTATGGTGAAAACCCAAGAGGTATTACAGATAAAATGACAGCTTCAGATATTCTTAGAATGGGAGAAGCTTTAAATACAAAGGTAATGATGCCATTCCACCATGATATCTGGTCTAACTTCCAAGCAGATCCAAATGAGATCTTAACACTTTGGAATATGAAAAAAGACCGTCTTCAATATAAGTTTACACCATTCATTTGGCAAGTAGGTGGTAAGTATGTATTCCCTAATGACCTTGGCAGGATGGAATATCATTACCCAAGAGGTTTTGAAGACTGCTTCACAGTAGAACCAAATCTACCTTACCCATCATTTTTATAAAAGAAGGGGTGAAAACGATGTTAGAAGGTTTAAAACAGCAAGTTTATGAAGCTAATATGGAGCTTCCAAAAAGAGGACTTATTACCTACACATGGGGCAATGTGAGTGGGATTGATAGAGAAAAAGGGCTAATCGTTATTAAGCCAAGCGGGATAGAGTATGAAATACTAAGACCAGAAGACTTAGTGGTATTAGACCTTGAAGGAAATCAAATAGAAGGAAAGTATAAACCTTCATCAGATACACCTACACACTTAGAATTATATAAAGCTTTTCCTGAAATAGGAGGCGTTGTACATACACATTCACCTTGGGCTACGACTTGGGCACAAGCAGGAAAAAGTATTCCTGCTTATGGTACGACTCACGCAGATTACTTCTATGGAGAGATTCCTTGTGCCAGAGGGTTAACACCCAAGGAGATTCAAAGTGACTATGAAAAAAATACAGGACTTGTTATTATAGAAACCTTTAAAGGAAGAAATCCTTTAGAAATACCCGGTGTTTTATGTACCAATCATGGCCCTTTTACTTGGGGAAAGAATGCAGAGGAAGCAGTACATAATGCAGTGGTATTAGAAGAAGTTGCTAAAATGGCCTTTAATGCAAGACAACTAGAGTCCCACTTAGAAGCTATGCCACAAGTATTAATGGATAAGCATTTCTTAAGAAAACATGGTAGTAATGCCTACTATGGTCAATAGGCGGCTGATTTAAAGTAAAGAATCTAAGGAGTTAGAAATGGATAATGAGAAACAAAGTCTGTTAGCTAGTGTAGCACATCTTTATTACAACCAAGAACTTACACAAAACCAAATTGCTGAACGTCTTTTTACTTCTCGCTCCAAGGTATCGCGCTTACTACAAGAAGCTAGAGAAGAAGGTGTAGTGGAGATTATTATCCATGAACCTTGGGACAGAGCAACCGAATTAGAAGAAGCTTTAAAACAAAATTTTGGCCTAAGTCATGTACGTGTTCTGAATGTGAGGACAGATAGAAATGAAGACACCCAAAAACGAGTAGGTGAGTTAGCTGCCTATTATTTAGATAGCATTATTAATAAACGTACAGTTTTAGGTATGTCTTGGGGAAACACCATTTATCACACTGTTAAGTCGATTAAATCCAGTAAGAATATTCCACTTATGGTGGTTCCTATTATGGGAGCAGCAACTACAATAGGTCCAGAAAGAGATTCCCTAGAACTGACTAGAGAAATGGCATCAGCATATGGTGGTAAATACACCTGCATTTATGCACCTCTTTTTGTAAGCTCTGCTACTGTAAGAGAAGAACTTATCTTAGATCCTAAGATTAAAGAAAGCCTAGACTTAGCAACTAAGGCGAATATCATTTTAACAAGTGTGGGTTCCGTTTCCCATACATGGAATGATTATTTAAATAAAAAGGATTTAGAACATCTAGAAAAACAGGGTGCGATAGGTCATATAGGAGGCCGTTTTTACGATAAGGATGGCAATGAAGTGATGCTAGAACTAGCCGAAAGAACCGTCGCTATAGAAATGAATGCCATTAGAAAGGTACCTAATGTGGTTTGCATTGCAAGTTCTGAGCAAAAAGCAGAGGCAATACTTGGAGCCATTAAAGGAAAGTTAATTAATACTTTAATTACAGATTCACTTACAGCCAAAAAAGCATTAGCTCTCTATAAGGGAGGCGAATAAATGGAACATATTTTAGTTATTGATACAGGCTCCTCAAGTATGAGAGGCATCCTTATTAATGAAGAAGGAAAAATAATTGTAAGGCATCATATCAAACATAGTATGAAGACTTTAGAAGGTGGTATTGCAGTACAAGCGGCAGAGGACTTTAGAAATGGACTTATTGCTATTTGCAAGTCTATAGGTATGAAAGGGCATCGCATTTCAGCCTTAGCTTTCACCTCTCAAAGGTCTTCGGTGTTACCAGTAGATGAAGCTGGAAAACCACTTAGTGATATTTTAATGTGGCATGATAAACGTTCAAGTAAGCTGTGTGATGAAATTAATCAAACTTCAGCAAAAGCTTTATACCAAATCTGCGGGATGAAAGCCTCACCTGTATTTTCAGCACCTAAGATGTTATGGCTTAAACAAAATCAGCCAGAGCTTTATCAAAAAGCTCATAAGCTATTAGGTATTCATGATTACTTATTATTTTTAAGCACAGGCAAGTTTATCACAGATACATCTTTAGCAAGTAGAACTTGTTTGTTAGATATACATAAAAGACAATGGTCACCAGAGCTACTTAAGCTCTTTGAAATAGATGAAGAGAAGTTATGTACCCTTATTCCTGTTGGTCAAGTAGTAGGAAAGTTAACAGCTGATTTTGCAGCTCTTACAGGATTAAGAGAAGGCATACCTGTTATATCAGCAGGAGGAGATCAACAATGCTCTGCATTAGGACAAGGATTAGGCTATATAGCTGAGGCTGGTATTACCTCAGGGACAGCTTCTTATGTAGTCAGCATAGTTGATAAGCCTATTCTAGATGAAAAGTTAAGAGTCAATGTCAATATTGCGGCAGAGGAAGATAAATACATTTTAGAAGCAAGTAATATGGCTTCAGGGGCCGTGTATAGATGGCTTAAGGAAATTATGTATAGCCAAGAGGTAGATTTTAAACAAATGAATGAAGAAATCCAAAGTTCGAATCCTGGTGCTAGAGGCGTCATTATGTTACCAGATTTAGCCGGGTGTGGTTGTCCACATTGGGATCCTATGGCTAGAGGGATGTTCTTTAACTTAGGTTTTGAAACTGAACGCTCTGACATGTTAAGAGCTGTGCTAGAAGGCATTGGAGCCGAGATTACCGAGTGCATTGATACTTTAGTAACTTTGACTCCAGATATTAAGTTTTTAAGGTCTACAGGTGGCTTAGCTAAGTTTCGTTTATTTAGCCAAATCATAGCAGATATGACCAACAGACCTGTAGAGATTTGTAGCCAAAAAGAAACCACTGCACTTGGTGCATGGGTAGTAGCAGCTACAACTTTAGGGATTTTCAAAAGTAAAAAAGAGGCCTTAGCAAAGCTAACGCAGGAGGAGACTTGCAATAAAGTACTTCAACCTAATGTGAGAGATCATGAGCTATATGCAAAGCAAAAAGAGGCTAGAAAATATATAAGAAGCTGTATAAATAGTGCAGAGCTAGCAAGGATACTACATTAATACATAGAAATGGAGGGGTATGATGATAGACTTAAAAACAGCCCCATTTAACTTATCGAATGAAGCTATTAAATGGGTAGAAACAACTATTTCAGGCATGACAATAGAAGAAAAAATAGGTCAATTATTTATACACTTTATTGAAGATGAAATGACCCAGCAAGGACAAGCCCATCTGAAGCATCTTTTAGATGAGTATCATATAGGAGGAATACGCTACGCTAGTAGAAATGCAGAAGCCATTTATGAGCAAAATGCATTTATGCAAGCTAACAGTAAATTACCATTATTTGTTGCTGCCAACTGTGATAATGGCGGAGATGGTGCATGTAAAGGTGGGACTTATATTGCAACAGCAGCCCAGGCTGGGGCTACAAATGATGAAGAAACAGCGTATCATGTTGGCGTAGTAAGCGGCAGAGAAGCAGCAGCTATTGGTTGTAATTGGAGTTTTAATCCTGTATCAGATGTCATCTTTAACTGGCGCAATACTATTGTTAATACTAGATCTTTTGGGAATCAGCCAAGTGAAGTCATTAAGCATGCCAAAGCTTATATTAAAGGACTTAGAGAAAGTGGTTTAGCAGCTTGTGCCAAACATTTTCCGGGAGATGGTGTGGAGGATAGAGATCAGCATCTTATTATGGGTGTAAATGATTTCTCTTGTGAACGTTGGGATGAAACTTTTGGTGAAGTATATGGCAAGCTTATAGAGGAAGGTTTACAAACCATTATGGTAGGTCATATTGCACTTCCTGAATACTCTAGAAAATTAGTACCAGGTATTGCAGATGAAGATATCAAGCCAGCAACTTTAGCACCAGAACTATTGCAAGGCTTATTAAGAGAAAAGCTAGGCTTTAATGGTTTACTTGTAACGGATGCTTCTCATATGGTAGGACTTGTAGCTTCCGCTAGTAGAAAAGACTTAGTACCAGGCACAATAGCAGCTGGCTGTGACATGTTTTTATTCTTTAGAAATCCAGAAGAAGACTTTAACTATATGTTAGAAGGTTATAAGAACGGCATTATCACAGATGAGCGACTAGAAGAAGCTTTAACGCGTATTTTAGGGTTAAAAGCAAGTTTGGGCTTACATAAGAAACAAGAGGCTAAGGCGCTTATACCACCCAAAGAAGGACTTAAAGTAATCGGTCAAGAGGAACATCTGACTTGGGCAAAGGAAGCCGCTGATAAAGGTGTTACTTTAGTTAAAGATACGCAAAAACTTCTTCCTATTGATCCAAAGATAAGAAAAAGAGCAAAGGTATTCATGTTAAGTACGCCACCTGTAAGTATAGCTTATGAAGAAGACCCAGCTAAAAAGTTAGTTAAAGAAGAGTTAGAAGCAGTTGGTTTTAGTGTAGACATGCACGACTCCTTCTACGATTTAGAGCTTCAATATGGAGCATCTAAAGAAAGTAAGGAAAAAATCCATCACCTTTGTAAGATAGAAGACTTTAAAAAACAATATGATGTGGTATTTGTATTTGTTAACGTTAGAGGTTATGCACAAGAAAATAATGTACGCATTAAATGGTCAGCAGACCACTCTAATGAACTGCCTTGGTATGTTCAAGAAGTGCCTACCGTATGCGTTTCACTTAACTATACAACTCACTTATTCGATCTTCCAATGATGAAGACCTATATTAACGCTTACGCTGCTAATAGAACTTGCATTAAAACAGCTATCGATAAGATAACTGGCAAAAGTCCATTTTTAGGAAAGCATAATGAAACCGTATTTTGTGGTAAATGGGATACAAGACTATAGGAGGTTAGGATGAACCAAAAATTAGAATGCTTTAATAGACAAAAGAAGTATTTAGTATGTATCGATTCAGACGGATCTGCTATGGACACAATGGATAGTAAGCATATTTATTGTTTTGGTCCAGCAGCCGTAGAAGTGTATCATTTAGAAAACTATAGAGGTTTGTTTTTAACCATTTGGAAGAAAATTAATCTGTATACCATGACAAGAGGCATCAATCGTTTCAAAGGCTTAGTAATTGCTCTAGAACAGTTAAAAGAACTAGGCGTTGGCTTAGAAGATTTCACAGCACTTAAGACTTGGAGTGAGGAAGCCCAGGAACTTTCTAATACTGCACTAGAAGCAGAGATTGAAGAAACTAACGATCCAGCTTTAAAGAAAGCTCTAGAATGGAGCAAACTAACCAACTATTATATTAAGGGACTTGAAGTACAAGCTGGTACTTTTAACGGTGTTAAAGAAAGCATCAAGCAAATCCATGAAGTTGCAGATATTGTCATTGTTTCATCTGCCAATAGTGAAGCTCTAGAAAAAGAGTGGACTGAGGAAGGATTAAGTGACTATGTAGATCTTCTCATGGGACAAGAAGCAGGAAGTAAATCTGAATGTATTGCAAAGCTTAAAGAAAAAGGCTATGAGGAAGAGGAAATCCTAATGGTAGGAGATGCACCTTTAGATCTTAAAGCAGCAGAAAGTAACAAGGTATTTTATTATCCTATCTTAGTAAGAAGAGAAGAAAGTTCTTGGGTAGGACTAAGAACAGAAGGTATTAAAAGGTTACAAGAGGGAACTTTTAAAGGGGAATATCAAGACAATCTTATAAATGCATTTTATGAAAACCTAAAAGCAGGTGAGTAGTAGAGGAGGGAAGTAACGTGAAAACGGCAAAAAAGAAGATAAATAAAGAGTTCTGGGTTGGTATGGCCTTTATATTACCTGGACTAATCGGGTTTCTTATTTTCGTATTATTACCTGTAATAGCCTCTCTGGGTTTGAGTTTTACTAAATGGAATTTCATGGAAGGCTTTGATGCTATTAAGTTTACAGGCTTTGAAAATTACAAACAGTTAGCAAGTGATGAATGGTTTTTAAATTCTTTTAAGAACAACATTATATTTACCTTGGTGACTATTCCAACCTTAATCGTATTAGGCTTAATAGTTGCTAACATTGTTAATAAACATATTTTTGGTGGTGGAGTGATACGTATTATGCTATTTATTCCTTACATTGCCAGTGTTGTAGCAGCATGTACGGTATGGATGGTACTTCTTCAACCTTCATATGGACCAGTCAATCAGCTTTTAATGGCATTGGGTATAGATAATCCGCCAAGATGGTTATCGGATACGAAGTGGGCACTACCTTCTATTATGATCATTTACATATGGCAACAACTAGGTTATTACGTTATTGTCTTTATTTCAGGACTTAAAGGCATACCACATGATGTTTATGAAGCAGCTCAAATTGATGGGGCTTCTAGCTTTAAACAATTTTTCTATGTAACAGTACCTCTTATCTCACCAACTACCTTCTTCCTAACGACAATGGGTATTATAGGATCATTCAAGGTATTTGACCATATTAGCGTACTTACTCAAGGGGGACCAGGAAGTTCAAGTTCTGTAATGGCCTTTTACATCTACAGGGCAGCCTTTGAACAACATAAGACAGGATATGCCAATACCCTGGCATGGGCACTATTCGTCTTAATCTTTATCGTGACTATCGTGCAGTGGAAATTGCAAGATAAGTTTACTATTGAATAGTAGGGGGAAACACATGTGACTAGAGAAAAAATTTCTAAAATAATTCTAACAGCAATTATGTTTTTACTAGGCTTTACTATGATAGTTCCTCTCTTATGGATGATTAGTACAGCATGTAAGGTAGAAGCGGATGTATTTGCTTTTCCTATTCAATGGATTCCACAAAGATGGAATGTAATTGAAAACTTCAAAGAAGTATGGGGTGGTAAATATAATTTTGGTCTTTATTATTGGAACTCTATTAAAGTAACCGTTTTAGCAACTGTAGCTCAAGTTTTTGTATCTTCTCTTGGAGCTTATGGTTTTTCTAAGGTAAAGTGGAAAGGTAGAGATAAAGTCTTTATGTTATATCTTGCTACGATGATGATTCCACCACAAGTAACCATCGTTTCACAATTCTTAATCCTTAGAAGTCTTAATTTATATAACACACATACAGGAATTGTTGCCATGCTTTCCTTTAGTGTATATGGTGTATTTTTACTGAGACAAAACATGGTATCTATTCCTGAGTCTTTATCAGAATCAGCAAAAATTGATGGTGCAGGCCACTGGAGAATTTATTCAAGTATTATAATGCCTATTATGAAACCATCAGTTGCAACTTTATCTATCTTAAAGTTTGTATGGACATGGAACGATTATCAAACACCATTAGTTTTCTTAAACTCAAGAGATTTATTTACGATTCAGTTAGGAATGAAACAATTTGCCTCTGAATCAGGTGCTTATTACTCATTAATAATGGCAGCCGCAGTATCTGCTATTGTGCCACTGATTATTGTATTTCTCATTGGACAGCGCTATGTAATCGATGGCATTGCTTCAGGAGCTGTTAAAGGTTAGTCAAAAATCACTTAGATGAAAAAGGAGATTGGTACTATGAAAATGTGTAAAAAGATTACAGCTTTATTTTTATTATCAACAGTAGGACTAACAGCACTTACAGGTTGTGGAAGTAGTAATGCAAAACCAGCAGGAACCCAAACTGCGGCAGATGGTAGTGAAATCATTAATATACGTTTCATGAGCTGGTTAAGTGACCAAGAAGAACAAGATAAAGCTGTAGCAGAAGCTTATAAAGCACTTCATCCTAATGTAAATGTTACTTTTGAGTATGTAGGATCTATGGTTGCTACTGACTACTATAAAACAGTAGACCTTATGCTAATGGGCGGAGAAGCTATGGATATTGTTATGACCTCTGCTTATCCAGAACATGCAGAACGTGCAAGTACAGGGTCTTATTTACCACTAGATGAGTACTTTGCAGCAGAAGGTGTTAAGCCAGAAGAAGCTTATACAATTTACTCTCCAGTTAATGATCAGCTTTATGGTATTCCAGGAGATGTTAAGTCATGGTTAGTTCTTCTCAATAAAGACATGTTAAATGAAGCAGGCCTAGAAGTACCATCATTAGACTGGACATGGGATGATTATAGAGAATATGCTAATGCTTTAACTCAAGGTGAAGGTGCAAACAAACGTTATGGTTCATACTTCCATTCTTGGGACCACTATGATTACTTAGGTGTATGGTCTACTAAAAAAGACAATCCAATTATGAAATCAGAAACAGAACTGAACTTTGATGATCCAAACTTCGCTGATTGGTTACAATTTAGATATGATATGGAAAATGTAGATAAATGTTCTGTACCATTATCAGATGTACGTTCACTTAATATGAACTATAGAGACCAATTCTTTACAGGAAAAGTAGCAATGCTTCCTATTGGAACTTGGATGTTATCAGAAATAGAAGATCAAGAGAAATATCCTCATGATTTTGTGACAACCTTTGCACCACTTCCTCGTTTTAAAGATGGTCAGGAAGGTAGTACCTTCACACAAAGTCAATACTACTCTATTGCAAAAACTTCAACACACCCACAAGAAGCTTATGATTTCATTCGTTTCTATACAACAGAAGGTATGAATATTAAAGGTGTAAGCATTACAGCTGAAGCTAACACAGATAAGATGGAAAGTATTAATAAAATGATTGGTGAAGCAAAATACTGTGATGTAGAAACGTTAGATAAAGTAATTAACAATCCAAAATGGTTTGATAATATCCATAATATTTCTCCAGTTTTCCAAAAAACATTGGCAACTATGGTAAAAGAGGAATGTGACCTTTATTTATTAGGTGATGTAAGTTTAGATCAGCTCATCGATACTTTAACGAAAAAAGGTCAACAAATTATAGATGAAAACAAGTAATCACACTCCCTTTTTATATAAAATAGAGCCGAACAAATTGTTCGGCTCTATTTGTATTTTAGAAGTTATTACTTCACTAATGTACCGTTGTAATAGATTTCATAGCCTTTATCAACTAAATTTTCATAGCTAGACCAATCACTCTGGGCAAAACGAATGCCTAAATTAAGTGAACCAGAGTTAGGTGCCATACTGTAGGTAGTATCAAAAGTGATTTCAAGATAACCATCTTTAAAGGTACCCTTTACTCCTGAAGAAAGATTCACATACCATGGAGACACATTAAGCTGAAGACCTGCGCTATCACACCAAAAGCTTTGGCTCTTTGTGCTGGTTTTACTATAGTAGTAGCGAATGGTGAGTTTAGAAAGATCAAGATTCTGGCTACCTACAGAGGTAATAGCATATTGTTGATTAACAGAGCTACCTAACTGAGTAGTAACACTAACCTTAGGGACAATACCTTCAGTAGGTGTTGGCGTAGAGGTAGGTGTTGGTGTAGGCGTTGGTGTAGGAGTAGGCGTTGGTGTAGGAGTGGGTGTTGGTGTAGGAGTGGGTGTTGGTGTAGGAGTAGGAGTAGGAACAGGTCCGTCTTGATTTGAAGCTAAACCTGCAAGTGCACCAACTAGCCCAGCATTATAATCAATACCTACTTCTGTATAAACATAATCATTCCCACTATCACTGTATTGGTCATTAGAGTTAGGACCGCCAACTAATGCACCTGTAAGTACATGTTTAGCCGGTTTTAAGTTACCACCATCTACATAAGTATAGCCATTAGCTGCTCTATGATGTGGATAGCTTGGATATTTAGAGCCATAGCCAATCATATAAGACATACCATTAGGATTGTTTCCAAGGATATAATTAACTTGAGAAACAGCTAAGGATTTAGCAGCTGTATCTCCTGTTAAATCATAGTACTGTAGAGCAATCATAGACTCAGCAGCTGAATATCTAAGTACACCCCAGTTATTTAAGTATTTTAATCCACCAGGTGTGGTTGGAACACTGTTATACCAGTAATTTAAGTTATGTTTAATAGCATCTAGATAAACGGAATTATTAGTTAGCTTATATAACTGAATAGTAGCAGGACTAAGCATATTGTCCCAGCACATAGTCCATTCATCTTTTGCAATGCCTGTAGAGGTTTTTATATAATTTTCAGCATCATTAAGATAAGCTAAGTCACCTGTGATTTGATAAAGCCAAGTAGCAGCCCAAGCTAAGTCGTCTTTATAGCTACTAGAGGTATAGAAACTTTGACCTTGGCTAGTACCTGGTTTAACCTTAGCTAAGGTATAAAGGGTTTTAGCAGCAGCTAAGCAGCGATTAGCATAAGCTGAATCGATATCTTTATAGTTGAGATACATTAAGCTAAGTGCAGCAGAAGCTTCACCAGCTACATCTGAACCAGCATTATTAGCATCTACCTTAAACATAGTAGAGCGATCTCCTTGAGCTTCAGGTGATCCCCAATAACTATGATCTACATTGCCATCTCCTACTTGATAATAAAAAACATTAGGATTAGGATGAGATTTTAATAGATAGTCTGTAAAATGCTTAAGCGTTTGCAATGTTTTTTGAGTAGCACCTGCTTTGTCAAAGCCATCTTTGTATTCATAAAAGCTCCAACCAAGTACACTTGCCGCATACCCTTGTGTAATTCCAAATTTAACATGGTCACCACAGTCATGATAACCACCATTTAAATCAAGTCCTACATCTTTACCATCATTAACATGGCAGGCTCCACGCCAGTCAAAGGCATTATTAGTACCAGCATCTACGCCGCATTTATTAGCATCGTAAAATTGGATACCATACTTTAAGGCAGTGAGATAGTCATAGTCAGTAGCAGCTTTAGTTTGATTAAAGTCACCTAGAAGTGAGAACATAGAGCCAAAAACAGCGAAGCCTGTAAGTATAGCGATATTTCTTTTCGTGTGAATACATTTTTTCATACACTGACCCTCCTTAGATTTTATTGATTTTGATTTAAATAGATGATTTCTAAAAGTGCTAAGACACGATGTCTAAGACAATCAAATTATACTATAAAGAGAATAATTTCCACAAAAACATGGATAAGTTGTAAAAAAAATGAGCATATGTTGAAACGAAAAAGCATAAATCTGTATTACTGAGGAAACACACTATTAATAGTTTCCTTAAGTAGACATTTTTTATTAGAACCATTTGAGTGAATACTATAGAGATGTCCATCTGCTGAAAGAACCTGTCCAGTAATACCTTGTACTTTAACTCGTTTAATATAGTAAATCACATCATCTTGAATAAAATAATTATATCGGATAGCATCATTGCAGAGTTTTTTCGTCTTAGTACCATCTAAAGAAGTAGTATATAAACCTTGAGCTTTTAGATAGTAAAGGGTATCGCCTTGTATAATGCCATCAGAACCTTCTGGGACAATGTATTCAGCGTGTTTAAAGTCTAAATCACTTTTGTAGATGCCGATTGAATCTGTTTGTGAGAGGGTGTAGTAGATGTTCTTACTATCTTTGTGAATAACGGTCATATTTCCCTCAAAGAGTTTCCGTGAATTTGAGCCATCTATATTCATGCAATAGGTGGCAGTAGGTTGTGAGGCATTAATAACGGTATAATAAACATTCTGTTCATCTATATAAGAAACAAATACCCAGTCTTGTGAACCAAGTGGAGGGGTTATGGAAATGACTTTTTTGAGTTCATTACTATCTTTTAAAAAGATATAAATACAGCTAGTTCCATTGGTCATTCCTAAACCTAAATAAATAAACTCTTCATCTTGAGAAGCATAAGAGACTACAGATTTATCAAGTAAGTGATAAGCTTCTTTTTCTTCTAAGTCATAGCGCCAAATAGTGCCATCTAAACAGACATAATAGATACTACGTTCACTTACTGTTAAGATATAGGAAAAATGAGAATCCTCAAGAATTGTAACTGTCTTATTATTTTCTTGGAGTAAAGTGACACCTACCCCTGATGAACCTAGATACATAGCAGGATGTGATCGAGATTGACAACTTGTTAGTAGAAATGTACAAAATAAAAGGAGCGTTAATAGAGAACGGATTAATTTCATAAACACCTCAGTTTAAAATAATTAAAAATTTTGAATAATAATTTAATTATACCTCGATTATGAGAGTTTGAATAGATGAGAATCATTTATATCATATGAGTTAGCACGCACAAAAAGGAGTGTTGCAAACTAGTCGCCTAGTCTTGCAACACTCCTTTTTGGGGCCCAGAACTTCGTTATTTACTTGTATAAGCTTATGCCATTGCTCGAAAAAGGGCATAGCAGTAGCTCCTCAGTACGCATGTACTTCAAAGAGGCTAATGACATAAGTTATAAAAGTTTAAACGAAGAGTGAGGAGCTCTTAAAAGTCTTAGCCGGTGCACCCTTATGATGAGGAAGCTAAGGCTTTAAGACTCTGGTTTAAAACTTTCTTTGGATAATGCTAAGATGTAAAAACATTTTTGGACAACTTATAGATGGCGCCTCCCTGCCAGCGCACTAGCGAGCATTTTCCTTAGAGCTAGAGCTACCTGTAACAACAGATTGAGAGTTAGTCGACCCGGTCAGTTCGTCTAGTTGATGCTGCGGTAATTATGCCGAGGAAGTTGTTTATTTTGTTTCCACATCTATATATATGTCGTGAGTGATAGGATTCCCTAATAAAAAGTTAAAATAATTTTTGCTTATTAGGAAAAAGAAGCGTTGGGGAGGGAAATAAGAGCGGAAATGATTAGGTATCATTATTTAGTAGGACAGAGGCGTCTAGTTGATTAGATTATAGTTTTTTATGATCCATCAAAATCAAAGAACATATTTTGACAGTTTGTGACATTTTGATATAATAAAATAATCTTACATAAGGGGGATAATAAGATGAAATGCAACGTATGTAATTATGAAAATCCAGAGGCAAGTGTTTTTTGTAACAAATGTGGAACAAGGCTTATGGAGGAATCAATGGAAGAAAAAAGTGGATTAGAATGCTCGCAGCAGAAGCCGCAGAAATGTTGGAGAATAAAGCTTTCTAAGAAGAAGCTTATTGTAGGAGGGACTTGCTGCGTGGCATTGGGTGCTATTTTATTAGGGGCTGGTATAGTTTTAAATGCTGGCTATTCTAGGCAAGTGGTTAAGTACTTAGGACAAGGAGAAAGTGGCAAGGCTCAGGAGATATATGCCGCAAAGATTAAAGAGAATCCAAAACAAAGAGAGAAGCTACTTGAATTAATTACAAAGCAAGAACAGGCTATTAAGGAGCAATATGCAGAGGAGAGTATGAGCTATGAAGAAGCTGAAAAGAGTTTGAAGCTCTTATACAGATTGGAGCTTGTGCCTTCTACGCAAAAGGATGAGAGTTTTAGCTATCTAGATAAGTTGAAGGAATCTAAAGCACAATTTGCAAGAGGAAATGATTTATTACAAACAGATAAAGGCGAAGCCATTACTTGCTTTAAAAAAGTGATTGAAATAGATAGTAATTATGAAAAGGCGCAGAATTTAATAGAAGAAACTAAGGTCAGCTATAGTGTGCAGGTTATTGAAGAAGTAAAGCAATTAGCAAGTGAAGAAAAGTATAAGCAAGCCTTAGAAAAAATAGAGAAGGCAAGTACGATATTAGGAATCAATGAGGAACTTAAGACACTAGAAGATACATATAAGGTAAGTATAAATAAGCAGCTTTTAGGAGAAGTAGATGAATTAATACAAGGTAAAAAGTATATAGAGGCCATAGCCTTGATAGATGAAAACTTAGCTTATGATTTAGATGGGAGCATGGCTACTAAACGTAATGAGCTAGAGAGTTTAAAAGAAGGGGCAGTTAAAGAAAAGTTACAGGAGATTAAAACGAGGTTAACAGTGACTTATGATGATGTAGCTAAGCAGTATACGATTGTGCCAAAAGGCTATAGTACAAAGTATAATAATATTAGTGCTACCACTAATATTGAATTACGACTTGCGGTGGATGATCGACCTATCTTGATGATGATTACAGGTTTTGTTAATTCAGACTGGATTTTTATGGACAGAATAACCTTTGCTTGTGATGATTTTAGAGAAGAAGTAGAGCTAGAGTATTTTGATAGGGGGAGTAAGGTCATTTGGGGTGGCGATGTAGCTGAGTGGTATATATTTGCTCATAGTGATTTGAAAATTCAAACGAGTCAAATTCGCAATCTAGAAGAGATTATTACACAGATTATTGCCAGTGATAAAGCTACTATTAGATTTGCAGGAGAGAGCTATGTTGACCACCTGATTACAGCTAAAGAAAAGCAAACAATTCAAGATATCTGGGAGGTCTATACTATTTTAAATGAGTACCCTAGCATGATTGATTTATTAAAATAAGTTTTAACTTAGATTTTAGGCAGCAGCTTATAATAAGTACATAAGCTTTAGAAAAACGAATAAGTAAAAGTGAAAGAGGCTATCACATTAGCTGTGATATGATGTGCTCCCTTCTGGGCAGACAGGTGAAATAATAAAACTTGTTTATTTAGGAGGGGGCATTTTATGTTTGAGAAAAAATTATACTGAGGAATAAATATATGCAGTAGGGAGATATCTTGCAGGAAAGGTCAGCTTTTAGTAATTTTATATCTTCTTCTGAAAAAATAATTTTACTCATAATCTAGTATTTTTTACAAGTTATTCATAAGTATACACAAAAAGTACCTATAGACTAGGCATACTTTTTTGAGTATCTAATCTATAGGTACCAGTTTAAAGCACTGTGCTTAAAGAGAGATTCTTGTCTATTTAGAAATATTAAAAAATTTAGTCATTTAATTGAATATTACTCTATAACAAGTTATGCTATAAATAGTAATATTTTTACATAATCACAGAAGGGGATGTGACATGAAGGTATATGAATTACAAGTCAAACTCTATAGCCTAGCAGATGTAAATCGAAAAATAGCACTAGAACAATTAAGTAAACTTATAGACACTTGTTTAATGCAGTCAGAGGGAATGCAACAAATACATACAGGGCATAAGTACAAGTTTTACACTTATGGTGCCCCTATGCCATTAGAGAAGGAGGGGATTTATAGGAAGGGAAATATTTATACCTTTGTATTAAGAACTGTTGATGAGTCATTAGCTGAATTTTTTAGGATACAATTAGACAAACAGTATAATGCTAACTTTAAGTTTTTAACGGTAGAGGTAAGAGCATTAAGGCAAAGAATCATTGAGAGGATATATAGTTTAACACCAGTCGTCTTAAAATTTGATACAGGCTATTGGAAAGATAAGTATCCAGAAGAAATCTTCGAAAAGAGAGTTAGGGAGAATCTAATCAAAAAGTATAATGCCTTGCATGCTACCAAACTAGACGAAGACTTTGAACTATTTTCATATCTGAGGTTTGATAACACAAAGCCTATTGCTTTTCACTACAAGGACATTACTTTATTAGGGGATAAAATAACAGTTCAATTAGCAACCAACCCAGTAGCACAAGAATTAGGTTTATTAGCTATTGGTAGCGGCTTAGGAGAAATGAATTCTAGGGGTGCAGGTTTTGTAAATTATCGATTTTTGTAGTAGGGGGTGATAGTGTGTGTTAAAGGATTGCTTAGAAATATTCAAACAGCAGTATGAAGTAAAAGGAGAAGCATACATATTAGACGATTATGTACTAGTAGAAGGAACTTACTTGCTCATAGCAGAAGATGGTTCACTAAAATCAATGCTAGAGGTAAGCAAAAAAGACAAAGAGATTGATAGAACCGACATCATCTATAAACAGTTTTGTGAGCTAGATTACTTATCTAAGTTAGGGGATATGAATAAGGCACTTGGCATTAAAAAGGTTATTCATAGTAACAACTATTTATCTTTTTTCATTAAAAAGGATAACTTAACTAGTGGAAAGTTAACAGATGAAGTTATTGATAAGTATTATGAAGTTTTGAGTGACCCAATGCTAAAGTATGGTAAAGATAGCAAGAGCAAAGAAATGTATGAATCAGTAGAAGAACTGTATGGTAAACCATACACTGAGACCATTGCAAAGAACAAGAGTTGGATTAATGAACATATTGGGAATATATTAGAGGAATTTCCAATAAAAGCTGACAAGAATTACCTCAAAATCTTTTTTGAAGCAGATATAGCACTTTATAAACAGGAATCAGATAGATATTTCTTACCTAATATTTATAATGCCACAGAGTATAATGTGCAGCTTGATGGAGGAATCTTTGGGATGCCTAATGATAATAATGGCCTCAATAGTAAGAAGCCTTACTTAAGGCAGAAGACAAGAAAGAATGAAACACCTTATCTGATTAGTACAGAAGAAGTACTACTTCAAAAGAAATTCTTTGATTTTCTAATGAATAAGGTATCTCAGGGGAAAAGCAATATTTATCTAGGAGATGATATTTATTGTTTGGAATCGAATGAGAGCATGGACAAGCGTTTTAGTGGTTACTTTCTAAGAATACAAAAAGGGAAAGAAGTAGAGATTAAAGAATTTGACACCATTGCTTCGTTTAGTAATGAAATAGAGCCTTGTCGTATACCAAAGTGTATTGAAGTTGATTATGGTGCTATTAAGTATGAAAGTGAAATTAAAAAGCCGGTAATGACAGAGCTTTCAGATGTAAAACATGTGGTTAATCATGTGCTCTTTAATAAATGGTTAGCTAATAGCTACTATAGAGAAGCAAGTGATATCAAGTTAAATGATCCTACTTTAAAGCAATGTATTTTGCAATCAAGAGATGCTTTTTTTTCATGGTTTTATAAGGGGAATGAAACACTTATTAAGCCGCTTTTTCCTAAAATCAGTATGAGACTCATCAAAAATAGTGTATGTAACGGACATCGGTTAAAAGCACAAGAACAGTTTATGGTAAGGCAGGGGATTATGAATTATTTGAATAGAGGAGGGGTAGAAGTGCCAGATATGATGAAAGAGGTACTCAATCAGCTTAATATGAAAATCAATGCAGCAGAGCAAGCTGCTATTGAAAGTGATCAGGAATATGCCATTGCAGCAGGGCAATTAGTGAATTTCTTTATGTCTTTAAGTAATGCAAGTAAGCCTAAACATGCTATGCTAAATCCTATTTTAAATATCAAGTCGGATGAAAAATTGAAACAAGAGTTAAAGAAGTTATTTACCAAATATAATCATAGCATTGAAAGAAAAGGACGACGTTTCAATAACCTTTACGCTATGATAGCATCCTACACACCAGAGCAAGGGATAGATGAAGATGCGATAATCTATGGGTATTTAACTAATAGCTTGATTTATAAAAAGGGGGATAAGGACAATGAATAAGAGAGTTTATGGGGTACTAGGCATTAGATCAATTATGGCTAATTGGAATGCAGATTTTACAGGCTATCCAAAATCAATTAGTACAGGAGAAGTTTTTGGAAGTGATAAAGCTTTGAAATATCCTATGAAAAAAATGTGGGAAAATCAAGGTAAGAAAGTATTATATATCAAGTCTTATAAAGTAGAAGAAAGCAAGAAAGAAGAGGTAAATATTGTTCCTCGTTCTTTAAAAGAAAGATATGAGCAAATCTTTGAATGCAAAGACTTATCTGCTGAAAAGGATAATAAAAAGGTAATTACCAACCTATTTCAAGCCATTGATGTGAAAAATTTTGGTGCTACCTTTGCAGAAGCAGGAAAGAACTTTTCTATTATTGGAGCTGTGCAGATTGGACAAGGCTTTAATAAATATGAAGATACAGAAGCTCAGGAACAACCTATTTTATCACCTTTTAGAGATGCCACAGATGAGGGTGCTAAAAACTCTACTATAGGAACGAAGATTGTAAGCAATGAAGCCCATTATTTTTATCCTTTTGTCATTAATCCTAAGGCTTATGAGGAGTATACCCAGTTAGGCTTTACAGAGGGGTATACAGAAGTAGACTATGAAGCTTTTAAAGAAGCCGCTTTAGTAGGGGCCACTTCTTTTAATAGTAATTCTAAAATAGGTTGTGAAAATGAGTTTGCTATTTTTGTAGAAACTGAAGAAGAATTATACTTACCTGATTTAGCACAATACATCACCTTTTCTAAAGAAGGAAATAAAGAAGTTATCACTCTAGGCTTTGCCTCTTTATTAGAAAAGGTAAAAAGTCAGATTAAAAACATAGAGATTTATTATAATCCTTTTAAAACTACACTTGTGAATTTAGTAGAAGGAGCACATTATTTTAATATTTATACTAAAGAAGAGATGAGCCTATGAAAGCATTGAAATTCACTTTAAAGGGTGAAACAGCATTTTTTAAAAAGCCAGATGTGAATACCTATATGTATTTTACTTATGGCAATTTGCATAAGGTAGCGCTTCTAGGGCTGTTAGGTGCTGTATTAGGACTAAAAGGTTATAGTCAGCAAGAGGGGGCAACTTATCCACAATTTTATGAGGCGTTAGAAGATCTTAAGGTAGCGATAGTACCTAGAGTGAGAGAAGGTAGTAATAACTTACCAGGTACTATGGGGAAAAAGGTTCAGACCTTTAATAACTCGGTAGGTTATGCTTCGGCTGAAGCAGGTGGTAATCTCATTGTGAAGGAACAGTGGTTAGAGAGGCCTATTTGGGATGTTTATATAAGAGAAGGCCATCCTTTTTATGCTAAGTTGGCAGAAAAGATACTAGGCCATCAGTGTATTTATGTACCTTACTTAGGAAAAAATGATCACATGGCAACTTTAGAAGAAGAATGCGAAGTAGAGTTAGAGGAAGTTCAAGGAGCTAGCATCATTCAGAGCTTGTTTTTAAAATCAGAGTTTGT
Organism: Bacillota bacterium; assembly: GCA_023393125.1. Taxonomy (GTDB): domain Bacteria; phylum Bacillota; class Clostridia; order Lachnospirales; family Cellulosilyticaceae; genus Cellulosilyticum. Next base: position 34,378 of record JAEWMQ010000036.1, on the reverse strand, counting down.
TATGGCAGAGGAAGATGAGGATGACTTCTTTGAAAGTGGTGAAACCTACTATAAATATGAAGAAAAACTGCCACTTAAGCTAGAACCAGAGCATAATCAATATGAGGTAGCTACGTTTATAGCTACTAATAAAAAGATGCAAGCATTAGGTAAAGCATTACTTTATCAATATCATAATCAAGTTTTATATTTCTTTTAATAGTCACTAGGGCATCAGCCCTAGTGATTTTTAGAAAGGAGACATAGATGGAGAATGTAAAGCTATTTCCTTTAAAAGAAAAAATAAAAGAGGTAGATCATTTATTAGCACACACTAAAGCGGATAAGATTTCAGAAGCTTTAGAAGAGCACTTAATAAAAACATCGGCATACTTTAAAAAGATGTATAAAGAAAGAAAAATGTTATTGGTTAAGGAAAGCATGTATGAGTGTTTGAAGATAACAGGAGATAATGAACAAGCACTATTTGATGAAATGCTAGTGAATACTTTTTATATGCATGATGTAGGTAAGCTTAATTTAAATTTTCAACTAAAACGGATGCACAATCCTTATTTTAAAGGAATGGCAGAAGGTAATCATGGGCATTCTTTGCTTTCAGCAGCTATTTATATCGAATATTTTTTAGAGCGCATTAGAGAAATAAAGTTGCCAAAAGTAGAAAGAGAAAGAAGCTTAACTTGGATGCTCTTAAATGCTTATGTGATTTCAAAGCATCATGCTACGCTAGAGGACTTTGCTTCATTTGAAAAGCAACTTGAGGAATTATATCTTAGCTATGATGAGAAGGACAAGCTATTTCAGTTGTATAGAGGAGATTTTAAACAAGGACAGAAGCTACTAGAGAAGCTATTTGTCAATGTAACAGATCTTTTAAAAAGCAAGCAACCTAGTTGGGAAAATGCTTATGTTTATATTTATATGAAGCTGGTGTATTCGCTTTTAGTAGCTTCTGATTTTTATGCGACTTCTGATTATATGGAATCAGAAGCAGTTAAGGAGATGGGGATTTTAAAAAGCCCTCAGCAGTGGCAAGATTTATATCAGCAAGGGAATACGCCTAAGCAAATTAAAGCTTATAAGGAAGTAAGAGAAAACCAGCCGATAGACCTAAACCAGGTAAAGGATATTAATATGCTTAGAAGTGAGATGTTTCTAGAAGCCAGAGATAATTTAAAACACTATAAGGATGAAAATATCTTTTATTTAGAAGCACCTACGGGAAGTGGAAAGACCAATACTTCTATTCAGCTAGCACTTGATTTATTAGAAACAGGAGAAAAGCAAAAAGTCTTTTACGTCTTTCCATTTAATACCTTAGTAGAGCAAACAAAGAAAACGTTAGATAGCATTTTTCAAGAAAAACCTCACTTAGAAGATGAAGTAGTTGTAGTCAATTCACTAACGCCCCTTGTTGCAAAAGATGCTGAAAGTGACGGAGAAGAGGTGGTTAATTACAACCGAATTTTATTAGATCGCCAATTCTTTCATTATCCTTTTGTTATTACTAGTCATGTGCAACTATTTAATCTTTTGTTTGGAGTGGGCAGAGAAGATGGCGTAGCTCAGTATCAATTAATAAATAGTATTGTGATTTTAGACGAAGTGCAATCTTATAAAAACACTTTATGGACAGAAATGATTGCCTTTTTAAAGTCATATAGCAAGCTATTACATATGAAAGTCATCATCATGTCAGCTACCTTACCAAGATTAGGGCAGCTCTTAGAAGAAAAGGAGCCTGTAGCAACATTAATTACTCACAGAGAAAAATATTTTAGTCATCCTGTTTTTAAAAATCGTGTGCAACTAGATTATAGTTTATTAAAAGAAGAAGATGTATATGAGCCATTGATAAGCAAAGTCCTTAAAATCCTAAAAACACCTACAGAAAAAATACTTATTGAGTTTATTAAAAAGAAAACGGCTAATACTTTTTATAATGATTTAGTGGAAAGAGCTAAAGAAGAAGGTGTAAGGCATGAAATACTTCTTTTAACAGGAGATGATAGTAAGTGGGAAAGAGAACGCTGCATAGCCCGTGTTAAAGCCAAGGAACCTGTGGTACTAGTAGCTACGCAAATCATTGAAGCAGGTGTAGATATTGATATGGATGTTGGCTTTAAGGATATCTCGTTATTAGATGCTGAGGAGCAGTTCTTAGGAAGAATTAATAGATCGTGTAAGAAAGAAAGCTGCATAGCGTATTTCTTTAATTTAGATGAAGCAAGAGTCCTTTATAAAAATGATTACCGTAAGCAAGAAGGTTTTACCTTATTAAATCCAGAAGTTCAAGCTATTTTATCTAATAAGGATTTTGTAAGTTACTATGAAAAAATTTTAGCGTGTATAGCAGAAGGAAATAAGGCCAATAATGACCTTGGTTTAGAAAAGTTTAAGACAGAAGAACTCAGTAAATTAAGGTTTCAGCACATTAAAAAGCATATGCAATTAATCGATGAAGATTTATACCCGATGACGGTATTTTTAGGTCTTGAAATAACGGCTAATCAAGAGGGTAAAGAAGTAACTATCCATGGCAAGGACATGTGGAGGCAATATAGTGAACTCATTAAAGATAGTAAGATGGACTATGCGGAGAAAAAAGTTAGACTCTCTCTTTTAAGAGAACCTATGAGTGCTTTTGTGTGGAAAGTAAAAAGCTGTCAGGTAGCGTATAATGAAAGATTAGGGGACATTTATTATATTGAAGACGGAGAAAATTACTTGGAGAATGGTAAGTTTAGTAGGGAGAAAATAAGTCAAACTTCTTATGAGTTTATTTAGGAGGGGCATATGGTAACAGGGACGCTTATTAACTATTATTTTCACTGCATCAGGCAATGTTGGCTTCATGGCAATCGTATTAATTTGGAGGATAATAGTGAAGATGTTAAAATCGGAAAAGCACTTCATCAAGTAAGAGAACAATCTAGTCAGAATACAGAGTTAGAAATTGACCATATTCGAATTGATAAGCTCACTAAAGATTACTTAGTAGAACTAAAAAAATCAGATGCAGATGTAGAAGCTGTTACTTGGCAAACGCTATATTATCTTAAAGTTCTAAAAGGGAAGGGCATTGAGAGAAAAGGAAAGATAGAATTTATAGAAAAGAATAAAACGCAAAATAAAATTATTTATGTGGAATTAACTAAGGATAAAGAAGAGGCTTTGGAAAAAATAGAAGCTGCGATAGAAAAACTTTTAGAAGAAGAAATGCCAAGTCCACAAACGAAACTTTCTAAATGCAAGAAGTGTGCCTATTATGAATACTGTCATATATAATTAGTAGACATTAAATAGACAGATGGTAAGTAGTGAGACATAAAGCGAAAAGGATAGAGTATAAATCAAATAAATGATAAGGGGATGGATAAATGGGTAGCACGAGGTATCTAACGTCTATGGGTACACTGAGCCGAAAGGATAATTCCATTTGTTTTAGAAAAGATGATAAAAATATTTATATACCTGTTGAGAATACTAAGGAGATTTTTTGTTTAAATGAGATTAGCATTAATACGAAGCTATTAGACTTTCTCAGCTCAGAGAAAATAGTCGTTCATTTTTTTAATTACTATGGCAATTATAGTGGAAGCTTTTATCCACGGGAATATCTTTTGAGTGGCAAATTACTCATTAAGCAAGTAGAAGCTTATCAGACTAAACGCATAGAAATTGCTAAAGCTATTGTAAATGGCATAGGTCAAAATATTCTTTATGTACTAAATCACTATTATAAGCATGAGGTAAGAGAGGTGAAGGAGGTACTTCACTATATACGTTTTGACTTTGAAAAGAAACTAGATACGGCTGAAAATATTCAGCAGATTATGCAAGTTGAAGGTGAGATGTGGCAACTGTTTTACGGCAGTTTGAAATACATTTTGCCAGAAGAGTTTGCTATGAATAGTAGGGTCAAAAGACCACCAGATAATCCGATTAATGCACTGATTTCTTTTGGGAATAGCTTACTATATGCCAAGACTATAACGACTATTTATCACACCCATTTAGATCAGCGCATCAGCTTCCTACATACACCAGCAGAAAGAAGAAACTCACTAAGTTTGGATATCAGTGAAGTCTTTAAACCAATTTTAGTTTTCCGAACAATCTTTGAACTAGTTAATCGTAAAAAGCTAAAGGTAGAAAAGCACTTTGAGAAACAAGTGAACTATTGCTTGCTAAATGAAGAAGGAAGAAGGATTTTTATTGAAGCTTTCGAAGAACGTTTGGAAAGTGTATTTGAGCATCCTCATTTAAAACGAAAAATATCCTATCAACATGCAATCAAATTAGATTGCTATAAGCTTATTAAAACAATGTTAGAAGATAAAACTTTTAAACCATTTGAAATGGGGGCAAAACAGTGAGTACTAAAAAACAATATAATTATAATTATGCCTTCTTGGTTTATGATGTTAATGAAAAAAGAGTAGCCAAGGTATTTAAAGTGTGTAAAAAGTACTTGTCTCATTTTCAAAAATCAGTTTTTAGAGGGGATATTACTCCATCTAAATTAATTGACTTAAGGCAAGACTTAAAAAAGGTAATTAAAGAAGAGGAAGACTTTATATGCATTATTAAACTACTTAATGACTCCATATTTGAAGAAGAAGTAATGGGAGCAAAGCCAGCAAATGGGGAAGATTTGATTTTATAAAAAATATCCCAACCTCAAAATAAAGTAATATACTTTAAAACATTGATGATAAAAGAAATGAGGTATATATTACAACGGAAGAGTGAAAAGTTTGAATCATTGGGATAAAAGTGTTAAAATGATTGTAATATCAGTAAGAAGAAGTCATTATAGAAAGTGAAGAATGTTGATTTTACTATGGAAGAACCTTAACATTAGATGTATTGAAATAGATGGAACATTGTTTATAGAGAATACAAAAGGAAGAAGAACCTTAACATTAGATGTATTGAAATTTGATGAAACCAAGTCTGCAATAATATTTGCGCACTGAAGAACCTTAACATTAGATGTATTGAAATGGTGAATAAAGTAATTTTCTAGTAAACTCTTGTTGTGAAGAACCTTAACATTAGATGTATTGAAATAAGCTTTACCAGTGTTTAACTATTATTCTTATTTTAGAAGAACCTTAACATTAGATGTATTGAAATCGAGATATTAAACTACTACCAAATAATGCTCGTGGTGAAGAACCTTAACATTAGATGTATTGAAATTTAAATAAGGTTGATGGTCTTAAATATTGTTCAAACGAAGAACCTTAACATTAGATGTATTGAAATACACTAAAGGCATGACCGCTAATCAAGTTTACAACAGAAGAACCTTAACATTAGATGTATTGAAATTCTAACCTATGCTCTACTACTTTCAGTTTTTTATCAGAAGAACCTTAACATTAGATGTATTGAAATAACACTTATTGAAGCAAGTACAGGGGCGTGGGATAGAAGAACCTTAACATTAGATGTATTGAAATTAGGATAGATGAGTTGAAGGGAGCTACTAGGGATGGAAGAACCTTAACATTAGATGTATTGAAATTACATATTACAAGCTCTAATAAAATCATTATAGTCTGAAGAACCTTAACATTAGATGTATTGAAATTAAAACATGTGAAACAAACCTAATCGGGCGATAAGGGAAGAACCTTAACATTAGATGTATTGAAATAAGTTACCACGCCCCTTTAATAAAAAAAGGTGGTAGGGAAGAACCTTAACATTAGATGTATTGAAATAAAGTTATACCGCTAGAACTCCATTTAACATTAGTAGAAGAACCTTAACATTAGATGTATTGAAATGTCTGCTAAGCCTGTTTTAAAGTCTATTGATAAAATGAAGAACCTTAACATTAGATGTATTGAAATTCGCTTAAATTAACTTGAATTCTCATAAAAAACACCGAAGAACCTTAACATTAGATGTATTGAAATTCAACAATGTTACTAGCTCCAGCGGTGCTGTAAAGGAAGAACCTTAACATTAGATGTATTGAAATTGATTTAAGACATTTACAAGCAACCATTTTAATTAAGAAGAACCTTAACATTAGATGTATTGAAATTAATCCCCATAAGACTAACCCCAATAGGTAAAAGAAGAAGAACCTTAACATTAGATGTATTGAAATCTTATTTCTTATTGGATGAAAGATTATTGTAATTATGAAGAACCTTAACATTAGATGTATTGAAATTTGTTAAAAACAGAACTAAATAAGCTAAATAAACAGAAGAAGAACCTTAACATTAGATGTATTGAAATCATTCAACTTGTTGCGCTTCCATCTTCTTTACTTCTGAAGAACCTTAACATTAGATGTATTGAAATGTATCCACATAAGCAAATACCCCTATGCCTCTTTTAGAAGAACCTTAACATTAGATGTATTGAAATGCTGACAATGACTTATCTATAGCAGAAAGTCAAAGCGAAGAACCTTAACATTAGATGTATTGAAATGATGTATCTTTGCCTATACTATCAACTTTCTTTGTAGAAGAACCTTAACATTAGATGTATTGAAATGACTTTAATCTATGCTTTACGAAACAAGTTAAAAGAGAAGAACCTTAACATTAGATGTATTGAAATTCCTCAGCATAGCTCATCATGGTCCTTATTGCAGATGAAGAACCTTAAAATTAGATGTATTGAAATACGCTAATGCTGTAGATTGCATCCCTGCCCCACAACGAAGAACCTTAACATTAGATGTATTGAAATAAATTTAAAGACTTAAGTTTTCCAACAAGTTCTTCAGAAGAACCTTAACATTAGATGTATTGAAATTATGTATATACACAATCAGCTTCAACACCTTCTCCCGAAGAACCTTAACATTAGATGTATTGAAATTCTACATCTACAACATCTTCTCCGTCATGTCCTTCTGAAGAACCTTAACATTAGATGTATTGAAATGCTAAACCATCTGCAGCTAACAAAGATTTATAAGTTGAAGAACCTTAACATTAGATGTATTGAAATTTTCTTTAAACCTGATGGCACGATTGTTTTTGTTGGAAGAACCTTAACATTAGATGTATTGAAATGTAAACGTCACGCTAAATGTAATAGGCTTAATTGCAGAAGAACCTTAACATTAGATGTATTGAAATGTTACATTAACGATATCTTCCATTTTTGAAGTAGTAGAAGAACCTTAACATTAGATGTATTGAAATTTTACTTGTTCTAAAATAGACATAACCCTTATTTGCGAAGAACCTTAACATTAGATGTATTGAAATTTGAAGCAATAAACTACTATATCCAAAAATATGGTTTAGAAGAACCTTAACATTAGATGTATTGAAATGTCAATTCATTAACAAGTTGCTCTTGTGTTAAATCTGAAGAACCTTAACATTAGATGTATTGAAATCTGATATTGCTGGCGGAATTAAGTGGAATACGAATGGGAAGAACCTTAACATTAGATGTATTGAAATGTCACTATAGGTTCGTGAACTCCTTTTGCTATAATGAAGAACCTTAACATTAGATGTATTGAAATTATTCAACTTTACCTAAATCATCTTGTCCAGTCTCTGAAGAACCTTAACATTAGATGTATTGAAATCAAAAAACACTTTGTTTTAAAGGGCCACTTAAGGCCGAAGAACCTTAACATTAGATGTATTGAAATAACAAAAGCCTATGTGCATAGAGGATATATTAATTGCGAAGAACCTTAACATTAGATGTATTGAAATTAATAAATGCGCCATGTATGATAATTTTATAGTAGGAAGAACCTTAACATTAGATGTATTGAAATGCAGGATGCAGAGATCGTAAAAAGTAGGTTTAGTGGAAGAACCTTAACATTAGATGTATTGAAATATCTATACTTCTCTGACTTGTTTTCACTAGAGAGAGGAAGAACCTTAACATTAGATGTATTGAAATTTTAGTATTTGCCAAACTCTTTGGCGTGTTATGTATGAAGAACCTTAACATTAGATGTATTGAAATATAAGGTCAAGATTGATATACCTGATTGGCTTGGGAAGAAGAACCTTAACATTAGATGTATTGAAATTTTGTTAGACCGGCTTTTGATAGTGTTACTGAAGGAAGAACCTTAACATTAGATGTATTGAAATAGAGATAGACGTAGAGATATGGCTGGGGTGTGATGGAAGAACCTTAACATTAGATGTATTGAAATTACGCTAGGAGTGCAACGAGTGAGGAGCCACTGCACGAAGAACCTTAACATTAGATGTATTGAAATTATCTTTCCCCCCTCTTAAAGCAATACAAAGCCTTGAAGAACCTTAACATTAGATGTATTGAAATTTCAAAAACATACCTAAATCAGGTCGAGTATAAGACGAAGAACCTTAACATTAGATGTATTGAAATTTGTAATTTTATTAGGGATTTAAATAAGTTTGAGGAAGAACCTTAACATTAGATGTATTGAAATTAATCTTCTACATCATAACGTTTAGTAGTAGTCCGAAGAACCTTAACATTAGATGTATTGAAATGAAAATATTGCAAGACTAATTTAGATCTAAAATAGCGAAGAACCTTAACATTAGATGTATTGAAATGCGTACCTCTTATGCTGATATGGAAGAGCTAGAAAGAAGAACCTTAACATTAGATGTATTGAAATAGAGACTTACGGTAAAGGTTCTATAACTTATAAACTGAAGAACCTTAACATTAGATGTATTGAAATTTTACAAGTGCCCATAGAGTGCCACCATGTGAGAAGAAGAGCCTTAACATTAGATGTATTGAAATGTTCCTATCATGATATTACTATTTAATGCATTAATGGAAGAACCTTAACATTAGATGTATTGAAATTCTTGCATATACTTCTTGTTTCCTCTATGTTCTTCTGGAAGAACCTTAACATTAGATGTATTGAAATACTTAGAAATAGTATCTAGACTGAAGGATAAGATGAAGAACCTTAACATTAGATGTATTGAAATCTTAAAGCCATAGTCTTACCCATGCCATAAAGTCCAGAAGAACCTTAACATTAGATGTATTGAAATACTATATAAATATGCTTTGAAAAATGACATTGCAAAGAAGAACCTTAACATTAGATGTATTGAAATTTTTTCATTTTTTTTTATGCTCAAGAACTTCGTGTAGAAGAACCTTAACATTAGATGTGTTAAAATTTAATGCCTGCTACTTGGGTTTGGTATTCTTTTGCCTATTTAGTAACTATTAGTAATAGAGATAAGAAGATGATTATCAGGAGTTTCGACATAAAACAAACAAGTTGTATGCCATACTAATAACAGATAAAGGACTAATAATTTGATATAGGAGGTATGCTATGTTTAAAGGTGGACTTAAAAAAGTGGGTGTAAGTATATTAATCAGCTTATTACTGATACAAACACTAGGAGCGAAGCCTATTCAATTCGCAAACGATAGACTAGTAGATGTACCAACACAAATCAAACAAGGTGCTACCTTAGTAGAACTTAAGACAGTAGGACAAATGATGAACCTAGAAGTGATTTGGAATGAGGTGAACAAAAGTATCAAGTTTCAGGATGTAGGGAATGCCCTCATCATGTATGTAGGTAAATCTAAGGGCAGTTTTAATGGTAAGTCCATTGAAATAGGTATAGCACCTATTGTGGTAGAAGGACGTACCTACATTCCTTTAAGAGCTGTGGCAGAGCAGTTTGGTTATAAGTTGACAAGCAATAAGGATACGGTCATATTAAGTAGAAAAGTAGCTGAAGGAGAAAAAGAAACTCTTGAGCTATGGGAAAAAAATCGGTCTTATTACAGAGGTATCATTTATGGGATTATGAGTAATAAAGCAGAAGGTCGTTCTATAGAGGAGCTTCCTATTCAGGAAGCTAGAAAAGCTATACCTAATGAGATTAAAAGTATAGAAGCTATTATAGAAAAAGCAGAAACGAGTAGTTTGGTTAAGGTTTTAGGGCAAGAATATGTCAGTGCATTAAAGACGGCTGATGCTTTATATGCTGTAGTAACAAGCAAAGAAGAGATTTTTGAGAAAGCGTATAATATAGCGGTGTATAAGTTAGATTACGTAGAGTGTGAATACAAAGATCTTGAGAATAACAGACATTCAGAGATATTAGTTACACAAGACTTTAACAACCCGCCATATGATGAAGTAAAGGTATCTGTGGGATATAACTATTTATTTAGAGAACTACGCGATATGGTAGAGAATGTGAATAAGAGTTATAAGGAAAAAGAAGTAGAAATGCTGGAAATCTCCTTTAGAATTTCTACGGCATCCGATCAAAGAGAAAATTTAAAATATATACGCAGTGTATTAAGAAGCCAAGATGCTAAGGAAACCTTTGATACCTATATTGCCTATGCAGACTTAGTAATTACATACTACTGTGAGGTAAGGAGAAATCTAAAAGACCCCGAAAAGGTTAATAAACAGTATGAGGATGCCTTGTCAAAACTAGAAGATCAAGTGAAAGTAGCTTATAATAAGTATATAAGCTTTGGAGAAACCAATAAGTAGCAAAGAAAAACTGACCATTAAGGTCAGTTTTTTGCTATGTTATGAATGATTTTCGGCATTATCCTGCTTAATTTCCCAGTAGATAATCAGGGTAATAAGAATGCGCAGAAGAACGATGGCTCCTAAAATGGCGATTTCCTGAAGACTTCTAACCAGTACTGTTTTTAAAATCTCAGCAGCTAATTTGAACTCCAGTGCCATAGCCATAGCATTAGCAAATTGGTATTTAACAGGATAGTGATCCTGGGAAAGCAAAGTTTTTATATATTGATAGAAGGCCTTAAAAGCACCTATCGTTATAACAATGATCCCCATGAGTTCTAGTATATGAATAGGGATAGGAAGATAATGAACAATCAATTCCTCTAACATAAAAGCCCCCCTTTTTAATCTGGTATTATTCTTTGTCTAGAGTAGGAAAAATATAAAAGAATAAAAATTAAAATTATTAAAGAAAGTTTGAATGTAGGAGTAAGAGTAAAAAGTAGGTCTTGAATATAGTAAAAATATTCATTGTTTTATACAATTTATTAAAATATGTTATTAAATTGGCAACTTTGATTTATGTTGCTATAAAATTTACTAAAAAAATTTATTTCTTATAAAAATATTGTATATTTTAATTAGCAACTAGAAGACATAAGAAATAATTTCACGTTATAGCATCTAGTTTAAAAGGTATATAGCAATCTTGATTGTACGATTTGTACAAGAGAGTGTAGAAGGTAGTATGAGACAAAATGAGGAGGATTATTCAATGAGGTTTAAGAAGTCAAAGAAAAATGCTTCAACATTACTAGCCTGTGCTATGATTTGCAGTAGTGTTACAGCGCCACAAATGAATGTTTATGCTACAGAAATGCCAGAAATAGGGGGGCAAGTAGCAGCTATTCCTAGTCTGGTAACAACACCACAAGGTTTAGACATAGTTGCTAATGAAAATCAAAGTGAAAAAGTCATGTATTTAGACGCCGCACAGTTAGCTGTAGATGCAACATCAACAACTACATTAACATCAACAACGCCAGTAGGAGATTTTACTATTGTTGCATCTGAAGCTGCTAATGTAGTTATTGATCCTAGTTCAAAGACAGCAGATGATGGAACGAGTTATACTCATCGTATTAAATTAGGAGGGACAGGAGATTTCAAAAAACGTTCTATTCATTTTAGTACGACAGGCAAAGCAAAAGTTGAAATTTATGCTATGAGTGGTAGCGGTACAGCAGACCGTAAACTTACACTCTATCAATCAGGGGTGACAGAAGCTATAGGAGAAGTAGGCGCTTATGGTGCAAGTTTGGTAAAAGGGACGCTTGAAATAGCAGGAGCAGGAGATTATTATTTAGCTTCTCCAAAAGATGGTGTTAACGTTTATGCCGTTAAAGTAACTGTGGGAGGAAGTACAGAAGAAGTTGCTAGACCTAGCTGGGATAGTGTAGCAGCTCCAGTAATTACGAGTGTAGATTATAAACCAGGCGATGCTAATGCTGTTGAAGTCAAATTTGACTTAGAAACAAGCGATCAAGGTGCAGACAAGGCTACAGTTGAAGTGAAAAATAGTGCAGGGCAAGTTGTAGATTCTATACTAGTGGGTAAAACTGCAGAAGTGAAAAAGGTAGCAGAATTTACGCCAGCTAGTAGTGATACATATACGTTTACTGTGAATGCAGCTAGAAATGGAGAAGACACTGTAAAACCTTCTAATACAGAAAGTTTTAAGTATGTGCTTCCATTAAAAGCACCTATTATTGGTGGTGCTACGAACAAAGGTAGCGGAAATGTATCACTGAAGTGGTCAACAGCTAAAGAAGCTGAGAACTACCGTGTAGAATACAAGACGGCTACAACAGAGTATACTTCAGCTCTAACAACAGCAGACTTAGAAGCAGCTATTACAGGCTTAACACCTGACGAGGCATATACATTCCGTGTTACAGCTTTAAGAGGCGAAGATGCTGCAAGCTCTGCAGAATACCTATTTACAGTACGAGATCGCATTGAAAGAGAATGGGCATTTACATACTTTGGACAATCAAGTAATAAGGATCTTAATACTGTAGAAGTTGTTGATCGTGATAATCTGACTCTTAAATTAAATTCTTGTACATCAAATGCAGATGGTACAATTAATAAAAAAGGTGGTAAGCTTACTAAGTTCCATGATGGTATTTCTTTCTACTATACAGAGGTAGATGCTGCTAAGGAAAACTTTGAGCTTACAGCAACCTTTACTTTAGACTATATTAACCCTACACCAGATGGCCAAGAAGGATTTGGTATTATTGCAATGGATAGCCTTGGTGAACACGGGGTAAGTGCAGTAAACCACTATACCAACTCAGCAGCTGTTATTGCTACTAAGTTTGATAAAGTTGAAAATGGTGTGACTACTGCTTTAAAAGATACTCTAGGTGCACGTTTTACATCAGGTATTACACCAGAAGTATTAGCAGGTGGCGATAGTGCTATTTCACAAGCTGGTAAAAGCACTGCTACAGCGTTTAGTGATGATGTAGCTGATCTTGTAAAAAAAGGAGAAACTTATACACTTATACTTAAGAAAACGAACACAGGTTATCATGCCATCATTAATAATGATCAAACAACAGAGCAAATTATGTATAATCCTGATAAACTGTTACAACTTGATTCAGAGAAGGTTTATGTTGGTTTTGCAGCAGCTAGAGGTTGTAATGTAACAGTAAGTAATATTTCTATGACGATTACAGACCCTGCTACAGATGCGCCAGCAGTTCCAGAACCAGAACAAACTGTGCCAGTTAGTACAAAGATTGATTCACCTACTTCTTCAGCTATTTCAGACTATAACTTTGTCTTTACAGCTAATGCAGACGGTAAAATCACTATTAAAGATGCAGCTAATACGGTATTAGTTGATGGTGAAGCAGTAGTGGCAGGAAAAGATTATAGAAAAGTACTTCAATTAGCAGCAGGTAAAAATGATTACACTGTAAGTTTCTTACCAAATGCAGATTATCGTACATCAGATGGCTTAAAATTAGCGTCTTATGATGAGGTTATTTTAAATCATAGCGTTACGCTTAAAGGCTATGAAGGTACGGTGATTTATGTAGCACCTAATGGTAGTGCAAGTGGCTTAGGAACTGCTGAATCACCAGTAGATATTTATACAGCTACGCAGTATGTTAAACCAAGTCAAACCATTACCCTTGCAGGTGGTACATATTCTATGACAAAACCACTTACTATTGCTAGAGGTATTAATGGAACAGAAGCTGCTAAAATTACATTAAAGTCAAAAGATGGCGAAAGAGCTATCCTTAACTTCAAAGATGCCGGTGGCGGTATGCAGCTATGGGGTAACTATTGGCATGTATATGGCATCGATGTATGTGAGACGCCAGGCAATGTAAAAGGCTTACAAGTAGCAGGAAATAATAATATTATTGAGTTAGTTAATACCTACCGCAATGGAGATACAGGTTTACAAATTAGTGGTACTGGCGCAGAAGGTTTTGATAAATGGCCAGCTAATAACCTTATTTTAAACTGTACTTCTTATGATAACTGTGACCCAGGTATGAACAATGCAGATGGATTTGCAGCTAAAATTACGACTGGTAATGGCAATATCTTTAGAGGTTGTATAGCTTATAATAACTTAGATGATGGTTGGGATTTATTCGCTAAGATTGAATCAGGTCCTATTGGTGCGGTACTGATTGAAGATAGTATTGCTTATAACAATGGAACACTTACAAACGGTGTAGGTAAAGGAGACGGAAATGGTTTCAAACTAGGTGGAGATGGTATTGCAGTAGCTCACACCTTAAGAAACAGTATTTCTTTCAATAATAATACAGATGGTATTACATCAAATAGTAATCCAGCTGCAGTATTAGAAAATAATACAGCCTATGGTAATAAAGGGACTAATATTGCACTATATGGTAAAGGTACAGGAGATAGATTATTTGTCGCTAAAAATAATATCTCTATGGCAGGAGGAAGTCCAGATAGATATAGTGAGATGTCAAGTTTAGCGTCTGAAAATAACTACTTCTTTAATGGTACTAAATCTACAAACTCAGTAGGTGCTGAACTTACAGCAGGTATTTTTAAAACTACTGATTTAACGATTAAACCAGAACGTCATGAAGATGGTTCTATTAGCATGAAAGGCTTACTAGAACTAAATGATAAAGCGCCAGCAGGTATTGGAGCAGCATTAGATGTAACGACAGGAGAAGAAACACCATCAGAACCTAGTATTATTAACCCTGTTATGCCTAGAAGCTGGGAGTTTGGTAAAGGTGAATTTGCTGCAAAAACAATCCAAGGACAAGAAGTAACCATTCAAGCTATTGTTATAGATGCAACTAATGGTAAGTTTAATACAGTAAATAGAACGAATGCTCAAATTAACCCAGGTACAAAAGTTAAAATTCCTGTTAATGGACCTTGTGAGATTACTTTCAAACATGGTTATGATTCAGGAGAAATGACTTTCACAGATGAAGCAGGTAATGTCATTACACATTCATATAGTGCAGCTAATTGGGCTACAGAAACAGTAACATTAGAAGCTGCTACAAAAGGATATCTGACTATGGAGTGGAAAGCAGGTTCTAAATTCTATTTAGAAAGCTTAACCATGAAACCTATGGCAACAGAAATGAAATGGAATTTAGGGGACACAGAATTTACGGCGGAAAAAATAGAGGGTAGTAAGAAAGTAATACAAGATATCATTATTGATGCTACAAATGGTAAATTTGATGCAGTAGGTAGAAAGAATGCTCAAATTAATCCAGGCACAATAGTCAAAGTACCTGTAAACGGAGCATCTACTATTACGATTAAACATGGTTATGATAAAGGTACGCTTAAAATTACTGACGAAGCAGGCAAGGTGATTAGACATACATATAATGCGTCTACTTGGGTGACAGAGCAAATTGCATATGATGGAAACACAGTAGGATACTTAACACTTGAATGGGAACAAGGTTCTAACTTCTATCTTGAAACCTTAAATATGAAGCCAGCAGCAAGTGGACCAGTAACGCTTACTGTAGGACCAAATTCTACTTATAGTACAGTTCAGTCTGCATTAGACTCTATTACTTATGCACCAACTGAAAAATCAAGAGTAACACTTGCTATTGAGCCAGGTGTTTATGTAGAAGAGGTAAAAGTAGATAAACCATACATTACCTTTATTAATACAGATCCTACTAAAGAAGTAAAAATCACTTATGATAAAGCATCAGGACATGATTCTGATAGCAGTAAGAATTTTGGTACACAAGATACAGCTTCTGTAACCATTAAAGCTACTGCAAATGGCTTTGAAGCTTATAATATCGTATTTGAAAACTCTTATAATTTAGGTCAAGAAAGCTTAGGAGATAATCCTAATGCTAGAAAACAAACACAAGCTGTAGCGGTTGTAACTTTTGCAGATAGAATTGTCTTTGATAATTGTAAGTTCATCGGTAGACAAGATACTTTATATCTCAAAGGTGCTTCTAAAGGACAGATGATCCAAGGTGCTAATGAAGCTCGTGTTTACCTAAAAGATTGTTATATAGAAGGAACAGTAGACTTTATCTTTGGTGATAGCACAGCTGTATTTGATAACTGTGAACTTCGTATGGCTTATTATACCAATGGAGGCCACTATACAGCAGCTAATACTAACTTAGAATCATTAGGTTATGTCTTTAATAATTGTACTCTAACCATTGATGAAGCTTATAGGCAGTATATAGATCCAGCTACAGGTAAATTTAAATTAGATGAAAAAGGTAAGCCAGTTAAAAATATTGACTTAGGTAGACCATGGCAAGGTGACCATACTTATCCTTATTTTGGTTCACAAACAGTATTTAATAATTCTAAGATGGACCCTGCTATTGCAGCTACAGGATGGAGTGCATGGGATACTAATACAGTAACTAATAAAGTAAGATACATGGAATTCAATTCTATGGATTTACAGGGTAATCCAATTGACTTATCTTCTAGATTAGATTGGGTAAGAATTCTAAAAGCAGATCAAGCAGCAGCCTACAATACAGTAAATGTACTTTGGGGTAGTGATGGATGGAATCCATCTAAAGGTGAAGCTATAACTAGTGTAGAAGTGGCAGATACTACCCTAGATCAGTATAAAGTAGAGTTACCACAAGGTGAGAAAGTTACATTAAAAGCTACGGTATTACCAGTTCAAGCGAGTATTAAAGCTTATACATGGCGTTCATCAAATGAGTCAGTAGCTACAGTAGATGCTAATGGCAATGTAACTGCAGTTGGCGAGGGTGATGCCAAGATTACAGCAACTACAGCTGATAATAACTGTCAGGTAAGTGCTCATGTAAAAGTATTAGTAGCAAGAACCGCTGTACCTACAGTTAAAGAAATAAGAATTGAAGCAAAAGAAACTATTTTACCAGGGGATACATTAAAAGGTATTTATAGCTATGAGTTAGAAGCAGATAATGCTAAGGATAAAGCTAAAGTACAGTGGTATGTAGTAGATCCTAAAACAGGAGATGAAATACTCGTTCAAGAAGGTAGCGAAGTCTTTGATAGAGAGTACAAAGTAACTTCAGGAGATATCGGTTACCAAATTAAATTTGCTGTCATTCCAGAAACCACAACAACTTATGGAGACTTTGGAGCTGTTGTTAAATCAGAAGCTTCAGCAGTTATAAGTAAGCCAGCGTATGAAGTGCCAGAATTATATGTAAGAGAACCATTTACTAGCTTCTTAGACAATTATCAAGATGTAACTCAAATTACAGAAGCATCAGAGAAAGGGTGGATTGGAACTAATGTAGCCAAAGGAGGTATTACAGACCGTTCAGGTTTAACATTACTTCATAGTGGAGAAAAAGGAACTACAGGAAAAATGGCATGGAAGGTAGTTGATACAAGTGGTAAAACAACTGACAATGCAGATTACAATGGTAATGCTACAGTTGCCGCTAATATTGAATATCAAAATGATGCATCTATTTTAGTATACAATTCAAAAGAGACATGGACTAACTATGTAGCTAATGCAAGAGTAAGATTTAGCCCAGCTGCAACAGGCTTCTCAGCGGCTTCTTATTGGGATATGTATATTTGTTACAACCCACAAACTAATACAGGTTATAAAACAAGAATTACAAGAGGAAGCAATACAAGTTCAGCAGTGATAACACTTTATAAAGTAATTAATGGTGTAGAAACTGTATTAGCATCAGATAACACCACTTTCGCTAACAAGTTAAAACAAAATGCTGGAGAAGAAAATCCATTCTTTAGAGTGGAGATGACTAATAAATTTGGTGAAATTACTTCAAGAGTTTACTTTGAAGGAACTGATGAAACAGCAGTAACACTTACTTATAAGGATGAAGCGCCATTAGCAGGAACAGTTGCTTTTGAAAACTTTGGTAAGACTGGTTGCCCACTTGTTGATATGCTTACTGTAGAAGAAATTATTAAGACCAATTCAGGAGGAGACAACGGATCAGGCGGAGACAACGGGTCAGGAGGAGACAACGGGTCAGGCGGAGACAACGGGTCAGGAGGAGACAACGGATCAGGCGGAGACAACGGTTCAGGCGGTGACAATGGTTCTAGTAGTGGTGGAAGTGGTGGTAGCACTACTACAACACCTATCAAAACTATTTTAGATCAAATTAAGGCTGATTTAGCAGCAGGTAAATTACCAGTTGTAAGCCTTGATAAAAATAATGTTGTAGAGCTTGTAAAAGAAAGTCTTCAAATACTTATTGACAATAATAAAGACTTAAACATCAAGGTTAATGATCTGATTCAAATAGTGTTCCCAGTAGAAACCTTAAAAGAACAAGACAAAGCAGCAGTTCAAATTAAAGCAACAGCACCAGAAACTGCTGTAGCTAATAAGATTTTAGCAGCACTTAAAGAAAATGCTCAGTTAAAAGCAGTTAATGATAAAGACTTAACATTAGCGTTAGAAATGGCGAACAAAGAAAAAGTATCACGTTTTAATGAGCCAATTCAAATTGTATTCAATCTATCAAAACAAACCATAAAGGATGCAAGCAAGTTAACAGCAGTAAGATACCAAGAACAAGAAGGTGGCACTCTTAAAGCAGTTAAAATTGGTGGAACTTATGATGCTAAGACAGGTGAGTTTAAATTCTTAACAGATGAGCCAGGTATTTATGGTCTTGTTGAAGCAGAAGCATTAGCAAAACTTGCTTTAAGTATTGGTGATAAATCAGCTTCGGTTAATGGAAAAACAGTAGTGAATGATGTAGCACCAGAGGTAGTAGATGGTAGAGTGATGCTTCCAGTACGCTTTATTGCAGAGAGTTTAGGTGCAAAAGTAGGCTTCAAGAAAGGTTATGTGACACTTACACTTAATGAACAAACCATTTCATTTAAAGTAGGAGAAGAATTAGAAGCTTATAATGTAACACCATTCATAAAAGAAGGTAGAACTTATATTTCAGCTAGATGGGTGGCAGAGACATTAGGAGCTAATGTGTTATGGGTACCATCTACTAAGGCAGTAGAAATCGTTAAATAATTTGTATAAACCTCAAAGCCATGCATAACTAGAAGGATAAAATCTAGTTTATGCATGGCTTTGTTTATGGCATATGTTAATCAATAAACATGTGAAAGTTGAAGCTAAAGGTTTACTCTTTTTAATCAAACTGTTATAATTTTAATATTTAAAAAATAAGCGCATGTAAATAAAAATAATGCTGACACAAGGAGATAAAAATGAAGATAAGTGGAACGACTCAATTAGCTTGCCTATTAGGCCACCCAGTAAATCATAGCTTTTCACCCTATATACACAACTACCTAGCAAAGCAGTGCGAGTTAGATATGCGTTATGTATGCTTTGATGTTAAAGAAGATGAAGTGGAAAATGCGGTAAAGGGAATTAGAGCTCTAGGTATAATGGGAAGCAATGTGACGATTCCCTATAAAATAAAAGTAATGGATTATCTAGATGAAATTGATCCCAACGCAGCTCTTATAGGAGCAGTAAATACAATTAAAAATGAGAATGGTAAGCTGATTGGTTATAATACAGATGGCGTGGGGTTTGTAAAATCTGTTTTAGAAGCAGGACACATCTTAAAAGGGAAAACAGCTATGGTATTAGGCGCAGGTGGTGCTAGTCGAGCGATTACAGTAGAATTAGCAGCAGCTGGTGTAGATAAGCTTATTATTTGCAATAATACGCTAGCAAAAGCACAGGAGCTAGGTGCACAAATCAAAGAGCGTTTTAAGGAAGTTACTATTCAAACTAGCCCATTAAATGTAACAGAGGCTGATTTACAAGGTGTGGACTTTTTGATTAATACAACGCCTCTAGGAATGAGTAAGCAAAAGGAACTATGCCCAATAGATGAGGCGATTCAGCCTCCTAAGGGGTTAGTGGTGTGTGATATTGTTTATACACCACATGATACGAAATTGCTTTTATGGGCAAAGGCTAATGGGTTACAGGTGGTACATGGGATAGGTATGCTCATCAACCAAGCTGTTCATAGCTTTTATCTTTGGACAGACAAAGAAGTTGCCGCATATGAGGAGATATTAGCATTATTAGTAGAACAAGGTATCATTACTAAGTAGCATAACAAGAAAATAGTTTATAAAAAAAGTAGAGACTAGGTAAAAGTCTCTACTTTTTGTTTTTAGTTTTAATTAAAAGTAAGGCTAGTAATTAAAGTGTTACTACCTGTCTCAGCACCTGTAATTGTATAAGTACCAGCTGTAAGAGATAAAGTAATTGAGCCTGGATCGGCTGTGACTGAGTTTGAAGTGGAGCCGTTGTAATTGATTTGACCATCGTTAGAAGAAACAATAATGCCTTTACCAGATGCTTCCACTTTAAGTGTACAAGAATCTGCCACTTTAAAAGTAATAGTATTGTTACTTCTTAATTTAACGCCAGTAGACTCGACACTTCTTACATTAAAAGTAATGTTGTTAACAGTACATTCTGTTGCTGGAACAGTGGATTTGTTAAGTTCGTAAGTACCTAAAGCTACACAATCTGAAGAGTCGCTAGGATTGTTGCCACCATTGTCAGTATCACCATTGTCAGTATCACCATTATCAGTGCCACCATTGTCAGTACCGCCATTATCAGTGCCACCGTTGTCAGTCCCACCGCCATTATCGCCTGTACCAGGATCGATAACAGAATCAGATACACTACCGTTCATTCTTCCAGCATATTTTATAACCATTTCCTTAGCCGTGTCAGCAGAGTGAAGAACATAATCATTGGTATAGAATTTGCTTGAATTAGTATCGAAGTTGTTATAAGTTGAGCCACCTTTGTTAGCAGAGAATTGAATGACTTGATCTCTAGAGGTAGCTTCGTAGTAATCTGTACCAGGTGTATATTTAGTGCAGTTAACTAATTTGTTGCCATAAGCTTTGATTGTACCACCATTTTCACTAGAGAAAATAGTGCCGCCATTACCTTGCATAGAAATAACCATTGGTTTTTCTGTGTCTTCAAAATAGTTATTTTCAGAGAAAATATTAGAGTTAACAGAAGCGCCAATACCGTAGGTAGATACCCCTTTGTAATAGTTGTTGTAAACATGAATATCGAAGTAACGTACACGTGGTGTTCTTGAACCAGTTCCATCAAAGAAGTTGTGATGGAAAGTAAGACGATAAGTTGCATTTTCTTTTAAACCACATAAAGAAGTTTTTGCGCAACTATCATAATGATTGTAAGACACTGTTACGTAATCGGTATACTTAAAGTCTGTACCACCATCACCATGAGCTTTATCTGCTTCAGAAGGGTTATCTTGGTGACCAGTTCTAATCGTATTGTTATGTACCCAAACTCTAGAACAGTTTGATTCGAAGCCCATAGCATCTTCTGGATACCAGTAGAAATCAAGATTTCTTACTTCAATATTACTACTTCGTTGGAAGCGAAATCCCCACTTGGAAATATTAGCATCAGGACCAATACCTTCAAGTGTTACATTTTCAGCAGCTTTAACGGTTACCATGTTATCAGGATAGCTTGTAGCCCCTTTTGGCACATTAATTGTACCAATGAAACGAACGATTAAAGGGGTTTTATCATTTTTTCTTGCAGATTCTGAAAGGATATTAGCAATACCTGTATAGCCGTTAAGTTGCACAGAATCTTTTGTGGCATCTGTTACATAAACAATGTTGGCATTTTCTTTAACAGTACCATCCTCGTTATAACCACCAGTAGTTGTGCCATTAAAGAAGGCATAACCAGAACGATCATAAGCTGCTGGTGTGACGCTAAATTGCGTGGTTGCAGAAGTAACCTCAGAGCCAGATACAACAGGAACTACTTTAATAGTGTAATTCGTATCACCTTTAAGACCTGGAATATCAACGCGGGTACCTCTAATAAGTTCGCTGTCTACCTTAGTATAATCATTAGAAGCAGACTTGTAGTATACGTTGTAGCTAGAAGCACCATTATACTGTTCCCATTCAGCAAAAGCTGACTCAAACCAGGCACCGCTACTTGTAAGGGTAATGCTAGAAGCAGCTAGAAGTGAAGAGGGAGAAATGACCATGGCACTAATAGCTACAAAAACAGATAGAGAATAGTTAAGAATCCTTTTTAAATACTTTAACATTTTTGGGCTCCTTTATAAGAAATATAAAAATAAATTTGAAACTAAAAATATTATATAAAAAAACGAGACACTACAAAAGATGTTTGTATAAAATGTAGCAAAAAAAGTATTATAATATAAAAATGAACATAAAAAGTCAAGAAAATATTGATAATTGTTATAATTTGCATAAAATAAGTATGAAAATGATGCAGTTTTATTCCATTGGATAGAAAAATAAGCCTATTAATAGATGAGGAGTTTGTTAAAATTAAATCTAATAAAAAATTTAAAAAATAATAATCAGTTGCGCAATGTTGCAACAAAGTAAAATCAACATGTTGTGAAAAATGTTAAAAAATCTACTAAAAAATAACGTTTGAGTATATAAAATATACATTGACAATGAAAAAAATTGATGATAGTCTGAATATATAAACAACCGGTTGCTCAAAGAAGGGAAGTGAATTTGTGGAAGATGTGAATATAAAGGAGGTATCTAAAAATCTTACTATTAGCGATATTGCTAGAAGTTTAGGAGTATCTAAAACAACTGTTTCCAGAGCTATATCAGGAAAGGGAAGACTGAGTGAAGCTACTAGAAATCGAGTTCTACAGTATATTCATGAACATGACTATAGGCCTAATCTAATTGCAAAAAGCTTAGCACAGTCAAAGACTTTTAATATTGGAGTAGTACTTCCTGCAGATACAAATCTAACAGAAATTCCTTTCTTTCAAAGCTGCTTAATGGGTATTTGTGATGTAGCAGCAAGTTTTGATTATGATGTAGTCGTTACAACGGCAACAGAAAATGATATTAGTTTATTAAAAAGATTAATAAAAAATAATAAGGTAGATGGAGTAGTTTTAACAAGACCAGTAGTAAATGATGAGGCTATTAAGTATTTAAAGCAAACACAGCTTCCCTTTGTAGTCATAGGCTCTAGTGAAGATGATGAAGTTATACAAATTGACAATAACCATATCGATGGGTGCTGTGAACTAACATCTATTTTAATTAAATCTGGATATAGTACGATGGCTTTATTAGCTGGAAATCAGAGTCATATGGTTAATGCAAGTCGATATAAAGGTTTCCTCAAAGCTTTTAAGGATAATAGCGTATCTGTTAATGAAACACTTATTTATACAGATATGATTAACAATGTTCTTATTGATAGGGCAGTAGATACCATTATGAGTAAGAAAGTAGATTGCATTGTATGTAGCGATGATATTATTTGCAGCAGGGTACTTACTAGGCTTAATGAGACTGGGTACAGTGTTCCAAAGGATATAAAGGTTGCATCCTTTTATGACAGTGCTTACCTAGGCAATTATAATCCCCCGATTACCTCATTAAGAATTGATATTAAAACCTTAGGTGTTGAAGCAGGCAAGGATTTAGTTAACTTCATTGAAGGTAAAGAGATAGCTCATAAAACCTTATTGGATTATGAAATAGTTTTAAAAAAATCAACTATGTAAAATTTACAAGGAGGTATTTTATATGAAACTTAAAAAATTAGCATTAGCAACAGCAGTATGTGTGGCAGGTACAATGGGAGTAGGATGTAGTAGTAATGGTGGTAGTGAGGCAGCAGCTTCACCAGCAGCATCACCAGCAGCAAGTTCAGAAGCACCAGCAGTTTCCACAGATCCAGTTACTTTAACAGTATGGGAATCGACAGCGGGTCCTGATGAATTTATTAAACAAGCAGGAGCAGCTTTTACAGAAAAATATCCTAATATCACAGTTGAATTTGTGAATGTGGAATTAGGTGATACAACAACACAAATCGCATTAGATGGTCCAGCAGGGGTAGGTCCAGATGTATTTGCAGCACCACATGATAAATTAGGGGAATTAGTAGCAGGTGGTCATGTACTTCCTACAGAAAATCTTGAAGAAGTTACAAAAACTGCATTAGGCGCTTCTACATCAGCACTTACATATGACGGTACTATGTATGGTTACCCAGTATCAGCAGAGACTTATGCTTTATTCTACAATAAAGATCTTATTGCTGAAGAAGAAGTACCAGCTACATGGGAAGATTTAAAAGCATTTAGTGAAAAATTCAACGCAGAACATAATAATCAATATGGTTTCATGATGGACGTACAAAATGGTTACTATACAATTATCTTTACAACAAGCCAAGATAACCGTATGTTTGGACCAGATGGAACAGATACAACCAATTCAAATATTAACTCAGCAGCTTCAGTAGAAGGAATGAAATTCTTCCAAAGCCTTAGAAGTGCATTAGACGTTCCTTCAGCTGACCTTACAACAGCAGCTTGTGATGCAGCATTTAGTAGTGGTAATGTAGCACTTTATATTACTGGTTTATGGAACGTGGCTACTTTTGAAAGTGCAGGAGTTAACTTTGGAGTATCAGCACTTCCTAGCTTACCAGGCAATGATACACCATCAGCTTCTTTCTCAGGGACAAGAGCGATGTTCGTATCAGCTTATAGTGAACATCCAGTAGAAGCTAATTTATTCTCACAATTTTTAATGTCAGAAGAAATGCAAAAATTACGTTTTGAACTTACAGGGGCATTACCAGCAATCAATGTTGAAGTAGATAGTCCATATATCGAAGGTTTCTTAAAACAATTAGACTACGCTTTCCCAATGCCATCTCTACCACAAATGAATGCATTCTGGGATGCTATGAAAGCAGCAAGTGCTAATATTTGGGACGGTGCAGACGTTCAAACTGAATTAGATGCTTGTAATACAACTATCTTAGCTCAATAAGCGCTTAGCCTAAAGATCGGGTGTACAGAGAAATCTGTGCACCTTTTTAATAAAGGAAATACATAATAAGGGGTGAATTTATGCAAACAAATTTACAGACAGATGGTTCTTCTAGAGAAAAAGTGCTGCTCACATCAATATTATTTATGGGACTAGGCCATATCTTATATTTAAAAGAATATATTAAAGGTGCATTTTATGTACTTATTGAATTAATTATGTTAGCTTTTTCACCAATGGTGATTCAAAAGTTAATCAATATGATTACCTTAGGAAGTCCTCAGCCTAACTTACCTGTTAAGCAAAGAGGTAACTCTATCTTTATGCTTATAGATGGTGTTATTATTTTAGCCATTGTTTTCATTTTTATTGCTATCTATGTGATTTCTGTACGTAGCGCTTTAAAGTCCTATGAGGAGTATTGTATTCAAGGGCACTTTAAAAGTGAAAAGAAAATCTTATCAGATACGGCTCAGAAAGCCTTTCCTATTTTAGGGCTTGCGCCTACTGTAGGTCTTGTTTTATTTTTCGTTGTTGTTCCCTTAGTTTTTTCTGCTTGTGTAGCTTTCACAAACTATTCAGCACCTAACCATATTCCCCCTAATAATACAGTAGACTGGGTTGGATTTGCTAACTTTAAAGCTATGTTTGGTGGAAATGCAGCTTGGTCTAAAGGGTTTGCAAGAGTAGCCTTATGGACAGTTGCGTGGGGGGCTTTTGCTACTATGACTTGTTACTTTGGTGGGATGATTATGGCTGTTATCCTTAAGCAAAGTAAATTAAAGTTAGCACCTGTTTTTAGAACTATTTTTATTTTACCTTATGCTGTACCAGCTATAGTAAGTATGCTTGTATGGCAGAACTTATTAAATGGAAGCTTTGGTATTGTGAATCGTACTTTAGTAGAACTAGGTCTTATATCAGGGACTATTCCATGGCTTAGTAATGCATGGCTTGCTAAATTTGTTGCTGTACTTATTAACCTATGGGCAGGTTTCCCTTACTTTATGTTACTGATTATGGGTTCTATGACAGCTATTTCAGAAGATGTTTATGAAGCAGCTAAGATTGATGGGGCAAATGAGTTCCAAATCTTTAAGAAAATGATTTTACCAATTGTACTTTATCAAACAACACCACTCATTATTATGTCCTTTACGCATAACATTAATAACTTTGGTGCGATATTCTTCTTAACAGGTGGTAACCCTGTTGTAGCAGATAGTACAACTACAGGTGCAGGAGGAACAGACATACTTGTAACCTGGATCTATAAGCTAACAGTAAACTTACTAAAATACAACTATGCTGCCGTACTTGCAGTAGTTATATTCGTTGTACTTGCACCATTTGCAATTTACAACTTTAGAAAGACAAAATCCTATAAGGACGGTGAAATCTAATGAACAAAAGCATAATCAAAAAAATAAATTTAGCCTTCATCCTCTTATTTTTAATAGGAACATCATTGTTTGTTATTTATCCTTTGATGTATGTGGTAAGCGGTGCATTTTCACCAGGTAATTCCATTGCTTCATTAAGCATTATTCCTTTTGGAGATGGCATTTCTTTTAAGCATTTTGAGCGTCTATTTAATGATACTAATTATGTGAAGTGGTTCCAAAATACGTTATATGTAGCAGTATGCACATCACTGGCAACTATTGTAATATCCTCATTAGGTGCCTATGTTTTCTCTCGTTTTCATTTTACATTGAAGAAGAGTATGATGATGTCAATGCTTATTTTACAAATATTTCCTTCCTTTGTAGGAATGGTTGCTATTTATGTTATTTTACTTAGAATTGGTGGTTTAGATAAATTATGGGGACTTATTTTAGTCTATTTAGCAGGAAACATTCCTTATAATACTTGGATGGTTAAAAGTTATATTGATACCATTCCTAGAAGTTTAGATGAAGCTGCTAGAATAGATGGCGCCAGCCATTTTAGAATCTTTAGAAGTATTATTTTCCCTGTAGCTAGACCAATTATTATTTTCCTTGGTATTACTAGTTTTACAGCACCTTGGATGGATTATATCTTCCCTAAAATGGTACTACGTTCATCAGATAAACAAACTTTAGCTCTTGGATTATATAGTAGCTTTTTAACAGAGAAGAAAAATGAATTTACAACCTTTGCAGCAGGAGCTTTATTAATTGCTATTCCATTTATTATTTTCTTCGTTATCATGCAAAAGACCATGATTACAAGTATGGGTGGCTCAGCTGTAAAAGAATAAGTGAAAGAAAGAGGAATAAACATGAAAAACACAACATTTGGCTACAATGAGAAATACATGCTGAAAGACCAAAAACCTTGGTTCCCTATTATGGGGGAGATCCATTACTCAAGATATCCAAAAGCTTATTGGAAGGAATCTATTTATAAAATGAAGGCAGGAGGAGTAGATGTTATTTCCTCATATGTTCTTTGGATTCACCATGAAGAAATTGAGGGAGAGTATGATTTTACAGGTGATAAAGATTTAAGAAGCTTTGTAGAGACTTGTAAAGACTGCGGTTCCTATATGATTCTCAGGGTGGGACCTTGGTGTCATGCTGAAGTAAGAAATGGTGGTTTTCCTGACTGGTTATTACAAAAGGATTTTGAAGCAAGAACCAATGATCCAGCATATTTAGAAGAAGTAAGAAAGTTTTATAGTAAAATTTATGAGCAAGTAAAGGGATTGTTATTAAAAGATGGAGGTCCTATTATTGGCCTTCAAATAGAGAATGAATACGGTCATTGTGGTGGATTAACAGGAGAAGATGGCGAAGAGCATATGCGCCTGTTAACACAAATGGCTAAAGAAATAGGTTTTGAAGTACCTATTTATACAGCTACAGGTTGGGGCGGAGCAGTAACAGGAGGACTCTTGCCTGTAATGGGTGGCTATTGTGAAGCACCTTGGGATCAACGTCTAACAGAGATTGAACCAAGTGGTAATTATATCTTTACCCATGAACGTAATGACCATAATATTGGTAGTGACTATGGTTTTGGTACAGGGATTACCTTTGATATTAACAAGTTTCCTTATTTAACAGCTGAACTTGGAGGAGGCCTTCAAGTGACACATCATAGAAGACCAGTAGCAACTTCAAAAGATATTGGTGCTATGTCTATGGTGAAGTTAGGAAGTGGTGTTAATTTATTAGGCTACTATATGTATCATGGAGGTACTAATCCAAAAGGTAAGCTTTCCTCTTTACAAGAGTCAAAAGAAACAGGTTCTATCAATGATTTACCAGAATTATCTTATGACTTTAGAGCACCTATTAGGCAATATGGTCAGATCTCAGAAACTTATAAAGAGATTAAATTACTAACTATGTTTATCAAAGATTTTGGTAGTGAGCTTTGTGAAATGCCAGCTACTATGCCAGAAAGTAATCCACTTTATCCAACTAATTTTACAGATTTAAGAACAAGTTATAGACATAATGGTAATGCGGGCTACCTTTTCGTTAATAACTATCAAAGACACTGTGAAATGGCAGAACATAAAAATGTGGTATTATCAGTGCCATTAAAAGATGAAACCCTTACTTATCCAGCAATTGATGTAAAAAATGAAGAGTTCTTCTTCTTACCATTTAATATGAACTTAGGTGAAGCTTGTCTTAAGACTGCTTTAGTAACACCACTTTGTAAGTTAAATAATGACGACATGACAACATATGTTTTTTATGGAGATAAAGAGCCTTGTTACCAAGTAGAAGGAGAGCTAAAACAAAGTGAATTATTGACATTAACAAGACATGAAGCAAAAAATGCATGGAAGATTCAACTAGATAAAGAGTATTTAATGGTTAGTGAAGGTGCAATTTTACAGACAAATCAAGGTGTAGAGTTAATAGGAAGAGGTCAAGCTAGTTTAAAAGTTTACCCTGCTTTAAAAGAAACACCAAATGGCTTTATAAGAAAAGAAGATGAAGGCCAATTTGCAGTTTATGAGAGGGAAGAACAAATGAAAACATCTATGATAAGCTACAAGTTGCTAGAAGAAACCAAGGAAAAGAAAGTTTATGAGATTAACATTAATAAAGGTGATGAAGCTGCTAATGACTTATTTATTAGAATTCGTTATGCCGGTGATAGCGCTAAACTCTATATTGATGATGAGTATGTGGATGACCACTTCTATACAGGTAGAGCATGGGAAATTGGAACAAAACGTTTTGGATTCCCTAAAACACTTAAAGTGGAAATTATGCCTTTAGAAGAAAACGCAGAAATCTTTTTAGAACAATGGCCAGCAATGGACGATGGCTATGCTTGTGAGCTAATGAGCGTAGAAGTAATGACAGAATATAAGTATGCCATTTCATAATGGCAAATGACACCATAAAGTAAGCAGGAGTTACCCGATAATACGCTAATATTAGTTGAGTTGGGTAACTTTTTTGTTGAAGAAAAGTAAGAGGAACTGCTTTAAGAAGGGAGGAAATGACGAAGATGCATAAGATAAAAAATAAACTTATTATCGCTTTTTTTATCCCTGTTTTATTAATGGTTTTATTAGGTGTTATATCCTATTCTCAATCCTCAGTAGCCTTGAAAGAAAATTATGAAACAAGTCTTATAAAAACTATAGAAAGTAAAGGTGAATATTTAGGACTGGGCCTCAAAAACATCGAAAATGAAGTCATTAAGATATTAACAGATGCAAACTTTATTAAGTATTATACAGGGGCTTGTGCTACAAATGTAGAAGAAGAAGAGGTGTATAAATCTCTTTATAAAACCTTTGTTAAGGTAGCAACTAGTAATGATTTTGTTAGCTCCTTTAACGTTATGTCTGCTTATGGTAAAAGTTATGCCACAATAGGTACCTTGAGTGCCAAACATTATAGGGACTATTTAGATTCTGAAGAAAATAAAGCGTTAGTAACTAGTGGCAAGCAGTATAAGTGGAGTGGCTATCATCTTTTTATAGACCAAGTAACAGGCGGGCAAGAGACGGAGTATGCAATGGCTTATACCCGTCAATTTATTCAAGGTGAAGGATATATCATTGTAGATATAAAGAAAGAGAAAATTTTAGAGAGTCTACAGGAACTTAGTAGTGAAGAAGGAAGCATTATTGGATTTGTTGCACCAGATGGAAGAGAGACTTTATTAGGCACTGAGGAGAACAGCTTATTTAGTAACTTGGAAGTATTAAAGGAGTTCCAGTTAGGCCAAGAAACGTCAGGTTATAACTATGTGGAGCATAGCGGAGAAGAACAGTTACTGCTTTACTCTAAAATAGGTGATACTGGAGCAGTGCTAACTATGCTTGTTCCTAAAAAGGCAATTATTAGTCAGGCTGAAGCAATCAAGCAATTTACTATTATTACAGTAATAATAGCTGGAATAATAGCTATTTTAATAGGTTCGGTGATAGCAGCAGGTATTGAGAAAACTATTAAACAGATGCAGAAGGCATTGTTAAGAGCAGCTGAAGGAGATTTAACGACCACGATTAATATGAGTAGAAAAGATGAATTAGCTCAGCTGTCAAGTAGTATAACAGGAATGTTCATGGATATGAAAGGAATCATCCATAAAACAACAGATGTAGGAGAAGAAATTGTAAGATCCTCTAAGGATATGTCTAATGTTTCTAATGCCCTACTAACCGCTAGTAAAGAAATAAATCATGCTATTGGAGAAATAGAAAAGGGCGTTGCAGTGCAGGCTGAAGATTCTAGTAGGTGCTTGAAACAAATGGGAGACTTATCAGATAAAATAGAAGGCCTATATAAAAATACGGGTCAAATAGAAAGCTTTACAGGTCAGACTAAAGTGGTCGTAGAAAAGGGTGTAGTACTAGTAGAAAATCTAACCCAAAAGGTCAAAGAAACGATTAAAGCAACGAATAGTGCTATTGAAGATGTGGAAGAGTTAGCTAAAGCTTCTTTAGCTATAGAAAGCATTGTTGCAGTAATTAATGGGATTGCAGAGCAAACTAACTTGTTGTCCTTAAATGCATCTATTGAAGCAGCAAGGGCAGGTGAAGCAGGAAAAGGCTTTGCAGTTATAGCACAAGAAGTTAATAAATTAGCAGTGCAATCTGCTGAAGGTGCAGGAAGAATAGAAGAACTTTTAGACAATATTCAAGTTAAAACGAAAGAAACAGCTAAAGCTGTTAAAGAAACAGAAGTCATTGCCTCAGCTCAGGAAGAAGCGCTAAAGCTAACAGTAGAAATCTTTGGTGATATTAATAGTAATATT
This sequence comes from Bacillota bacterium, assembly GCA_023393125.1. Taxonomy (GTDB): domain Bacteria; phylum Bacillota; class Clostridia; order Lachnospirales; family Cellulosilyticaceae; genus Cellulosilyticum. The sequence goes on along the minus strand of JAEWMQ010000036.1, from coordinate 3,240 downwards.
AGAAACTTAGTAACTAATTTAGGAGAAGTTTCAAGAGATATTAAAGAAATTGAAGTAGTTAAAGATGATACACTATGTGCCATTGGTAATATTACAGCAGTAGCACAACAAACAGCAGTAGCCTCAGAAGAAGTACAAAACACAGCAGATAGGCAGTTAGAGGCAGTTGAGCAGCTTAATAATGCAGCAGAATTATTGGATCAATATGCAAAGGAATTAGAGCAAGCAATAAGTCATTTTCAAGTTTAATAAATAAACCTAAGAGAAGGATGATAGAATGAGAAGAAAAATAACTTATTTATTAATGCTATGTTTATGTTTATCAGGTATCCCAGTTAATAGCCTAATAGTTTATGGTCAAGAAGTAGCGACTAATTACATAATAAATGGGGGCTTTGAGAATAAGGATACTCTATGGACTGACTGGGAGATTACTTCACCAGATTGGGATAATATTAAGCCATCAGAGTTTGATTATGCAAGTGATGAGTGGATAACTGCACAAGAGGGAAATAGTTGCCTTAAGTACTGGATAGAAACATCAGTTGTAGGTGAGCAAACCATTACAATTGTACAAGATATACCAGCTTTAGTAGCAGGAAAATACCAATTAACAGTTTACGGCATGGGTGAGGGTGCAAAGGTACAATTATCGGCAAACACTACCACCTCTGCAGCAATAGAAATGACAGGGTATAATAATTGGCATCCGATGACAATAGAATTTGAAGTGGCACAAGAAGAAATAAACTATCCAATCAAAATAGAAGTAACAGGAGGAGCTGGAGCTTGGGGATATATCGATGATGTGCGCTTAGAAGCAGTAGTGGCCTCTGAAGAAGAAACAAAGAAAGAAAACATAGTTAATGGTGGCTTTGAAGAAAGTAGTACATTATGGAGTGATTGGACCATTAATACAACCAGCTGGGATAAAGCTAAGCCAGAAGAGGTTGCTTATGCTGATAATAGTGGGCTTGTAGCTAGAGAAGGTTCAAGCTGCTTGAAGTATTGGATTGATAGTAGTGAAACAGTTAATCATACTATTACTTTAGAGCAAACAGTAGAACAATTACCAGCTGGTAAATATACTTTAAGTGTCTATTCCATGGGAGGAGATGGCGGAAAGGTAACACTTACTGCGTTTGACAACTCCAGTGAAGCTAAGGTAACACAAGGCTGGAATACATGGGAAAAGGTATATTTAGTATTTGAAATAACTGAGACAAAAGATGTGCCTATTAAAATTACAATAGATGGCCCTCCAAATGCCTATGGTTACATAGATGAAGTAAGTTTAAAAACATATACTGATTCAGATATATCAAAACCAGAAGAGAAACCAATACCAGAGGAAGCAGATTTATTTGTAGAATATGTTCCAGGCATCAGTGATGATTTTATCAAGGGAGTGGATATTTCAAGTTTAATTTCTTTAGAACAAAGTGGTGTTAAGTTCTACGATAAGAATGGCAATGAACAAGATATCTGTGTCACTTTAAAAGAAGCAGGTACTAATTATGTGCGTGTACGTGTGTGGAATGATCCTTATGATGCTGAGGGCAATGGCTACGGTGGAGGAAATAATGACTTAAATACAGCTATTGCTATTGGTAAGCGTGCAACTAAGGCTGGAATGAAAGTTTTAGTTGACTTCCATTATTCAGATTTTTGGGCTGATCCAGCCAAGCAAAAAGCACCAAAAGCTTGGGAAAATTATTCTTTAGAAGAGAAAAAAGTAGCTGTCTATGAGTATACCAAAACAAGCTTGCAAGCTTTAATAGATTCAGGTGTAGATGTAGGTATGATTCAAGTAGGTAATGAAACAACAAATAGCTTCTGTGGAGAAAAGACTTGGGCTAATATGTGTGCTTTATTTAATGAAGGAAGCAGAGCCATTAGAGAGATTAATCCTAATATATTAGTCGCATTACATTTTACTAATCCTGAAACTGCAGGTAAATATACAACGATAGCTAAGACATTAGATGATTATAAGGTAGATTATGATGTGTTTGCTAGTTCTTATTATCCATTCTGGCATGGTACTTTAAGTAATCTGACTTCTGTACTGAAAAATGTAGCAGATACTTATGATAAGAAGGTGATGGTAGCAGAGACATCTTATGTTTATACAAAAGAAGATACAGATGGACATGATAACTCAGCACCTAAAGAAGTGGGACAAGATATTAACTATGAAATATCTGCTCAAGGTCAGGCATATGCTCTTCGCGACGTAGCAGAAGCAGTAGTTAATGTAGGTGAGGCAGGTATTGGTGTATTTTACTGGGAACCAGCATGGATTACTGTACCACAAGCTACTTTAGAAGAAAGAAAAGAAGCATGGGAACGCTATGGTTCAGGTTGGGCTTCTAGTTATGCAAAAGAATATGATCCAGAAGATGCTGGAAAATGGTACGGTGGTAGCTCTTGGGATAACCAAGCTTTATTTGACAAAGAAGGTAAGCCGCTTCCTTCATTATATACCTATAGTTATTTGAAAAACGGTGCGGTGACTGAGCGAAGGCTTACAAGCTATGAAACACTAAGGGTAACAGCGGAAGTAGGAGCAGACATTGTGATTCTAGGGACTATTAAAGGTTTCTTTAATGATAGAACAGAGGAACGTATGAATGTTACTTGGGATGAAGCAGCTATTAATGCGGCTAAAGTAAAAGGCGCCGGAACGTACGAAATTGTAGGTGTATTAGAAGATGGAACAAAGGTTAAATGTGAATTAGTAATCCGTCCAAAGAATATCGTACAAAATCCTAGCTTTGAACAAACAGATTATAGTATGTGGGATATTAACTATTTAGGAGAAAGTTCTGACTATGTAAAATATCAAAATAAAGCTTCTGATGCTAAGACAGGTAACTATAGTGTACATTTCTGGAATAATCAAGCTATCGATTTCACTGTAGAACAAACACTTACAGGTTTAGAGAAAGGCTATTATGACTTTAGTGTTTCACTGCAAGGTGGTGATTGTAATAATAGTGAAATGGCTATTTATGCTAAAGTAGGCGGTCAAGTTTATAAGGCTGAAACAGGCGTTAAGGGCTGGGCTAACTGGAATACACCAACATTAAAAGATATATTAGTAGAAGATGGTACATTAACGATTGGTATAGCTATAAAAAGTGATGCAAACGGCTGGGGAAGTATAGATGATTTCGTTTGTTATCTAAATGATAAGGCTATTGATAACGACAACCAAGGCGGAGACAATAACCAAGG
>JAEWMQ010000079.1 GCA_023393125.1 Bacillota bacterium | reverse complement strand
CTAAAGATGTGAATTCCATTTGTAATCGAGTTTTAGTGTCTTTTCTAGTTAGCATAATTATCACCCATTTATATTATATCCTTAAATCCTAAAAATAAAAGAGCGTCGACTTTGTCGACGCTCTGAGCAGTAAATGTAATGTACATTTACTGCTTTTATATTATAGGAAGTGAAATGCGTATAAGCTACGCGGTTGCTCCAGAGGTATTATCATTGGTTCCTTTGGTGAAAAGTTCTTTGAATTTTTTAGAGAGCTTAGAAAGCTTGTCATATAAATCAAAAGTAATTTGAGTTTGTGGTGCTACTTCAAGATAACTAACCATCATTTTAATCATCATGTAGCTATCAATAAACGCTGTTTTAATAACGAAAGCTACAAATAATGAAATGATAAAGGCAATAAAGCCATTCCAATTAAGAAGTCTAAATAAACCTCCAAATACTAGCATAGATAATAAAGTAGATAGTATAACAGCACCAATGACTAATAAAGTCATTTTAGCAGCATCTTTAAGAAGGCGTTTCCAGTTTTGAAAATAGATGACTACGCCGTCAGCGGCACTTTTAAAAGCGCTTTGTTCCTTGTTAATAAAGGTATAACCAAGACAACATTCATCTACATAACCTAAAGCAATACCTACAAAGACCTGAGCAATAGATACAAGGGCACTAACTCCAGGAATATTACCTAGAAGATTATCAACGCCTTGTAGGGTGTTTTGAAGTTGATGAACAGCCCCACTTACTAATTTATCAACAACAAAGTAAACGTTACTTGTGGCAAAACGTTCAGTTACCATTTGTTTAGCAGTCTCGAATTGATTTTCTGGAAGTTGACCAGTAGAAACAGCATGAGAGACAACAGCTATATGTCCAGCTTTAACTAAGTAGCCAATATAATGGGTAAGTACACTAGAAAGGAAAGCTGTACCACCTAACCAAACTAAAATCAAAATACCTAGAGCACCATCACTGTTAAATAAAGCAGCAAGACCAAAGCAGATGGCTAGTAATACAATTGAGAGTACAACTTTTAGCAAACCTAAGCCTAGTTTCATCCATACAAACTTGAGTGTTTTTACATAAATTTCGCTTACTTTCATTCTTTTTCCCCCTCAGATAATGTGTTTAATCTATTAACCTCTTGAATATTCATTTACAATAGGTATTTTATTATTTAAAATAGTCTAAAGTAGTAGAATATTTATAATATTATTATAAGGGGTAAAGGGGAATGTAGCAATGGGTAAAAAAGCCACGAAAGCTGCAGATAATGTGTATTGTATTGCACGTTACAAAGCAGCAGAGGAAGAAAGTAGGTTTAACAGTAGAGAAAGTACAGCAGAGTTAATAGGGATGGATCGTACGAGGTTAGCAAGAATTGAACTTGGCACAGTGAATCCTTATCCAGAAGAAGTATTACAGTTAGCTAAAGCTTATGGTTCACCAGAACTTTGTAATGTGTATTGTTCTATGCAGTGCCCTATTGGGCAAAAGACCGTTAAGACCATAGAGTTAGAAGAATTTGATCGTATTGCCTTAAAGGCATTAGGTTCATTGCAAAATGCAGATGTACTTAGAGAGAAATTAATTCAAATAGCAGCAGATGGTATTATTTCTGAAGATGAACATGATGACTTTAATCACATATTAGAGGAGCTTCAGAGGATATCCATGAATGCACAAGCCTTGCAGCTTTGGGCGGATAAGCATATTGAACTAATCCATAATAGAGAGGAAAACCAGAATGAAAGAAAATAGATGGTATATTTATCACATCTTGTGCAGCTATTGTATCAAGGATGCAGGCTTTCAGGCAATAAATTAGTAGAACAAGTGGCAAAGAGAATAGAAGATGGTGACTATATTAGGGTAGATGGGAGAGGTAGGTTATGAAGAAAAGAGTACTTATGTTTTTAAGATTGATAATGGAAGCCTAGTTTTTCAAGCAGATAAATCTGCTAGTATTCCTGAATTTGAAAAAGAAAATTCGATAGTTGATGGTGATGTCTTTGTTTACAAGCAAGATAACTAAATATAAATTTATAAAGTTGAATAGCTAAGCCAACTTTATGATATAAGAGAGGATGAGTGTATTGAAGCTTAAGGTAATTAATGAAGCATTTTCAGTATGCAAAATAAAAGGTGTTGAGGAGGTCAATTTTGAAGATTCCTTTTGTTTTGTAGGTAAAACAGATGAGGAGTTATCTTTAGTATGTGCCACAAAATTTGTGCCAAGTGAAACCATAGAAAGGGAAGATGGCTGGAGAGGTTTTCGTATTGAGGGTGTTTTGGATTTCTCTCTTATAGGCATTTTATCAAAGCTTTCTACTATTTTAGCTGATGAGCAGATAGGCATATTTGCTATATCTACTTTTAATACAGATTACCTTCTTACTAAGGAGGAAAACTTTGAAAAGGCACTAAAAGCCTTGGAAGTTAGGGGATATGAAGTAGTTAGATAGTACTTCGTATGAAGGAGGATGAAAAGTGCGCCATCTTATTAGATTAAGTGACTACACAAAGGAGGAAGTAAGAGAGCTATTTAGTATCGCGGATCAAGTAAAGCAGGGGAAATATAAAGGATTTCTAGAAGGAAAAACAATCGTGATGTTTTTTCCAACTAGCAGTATTAGAACGAGGGTTACTTTTGAAAAGGGTATATGTCTTTTAGGTGGTCAGTCTATTTTATTTCCTCCGGAATCACTTGATAAGAAAGAAGAAATAGAGGATGTTATAGGGTATTTAAATAACTGGGCAGATGCAGTTATTGTTAGGCACCAAAGTATTAAACTTTTGGATTCACTGAGAGAGAATGCAAGTATTTCAATTATTAATGGGATGACGGCGATTAATCATCCTTGTGAGATGTTAGCAGATATGTACGCACTTTCAAAGATTAGAGAGGATTTTTGTAAGGATCGCTTTTTGTTTGTAGGACCAAGAGGAAATATTGCATTAGCTTGGAGGGAAGCAGCTGCTTTAATGGGATTTCATCTAAGACAAAGTGCACCATATGGTTATGAAATAGAAGATGTTGAGGTTATTTATGATTTAGAAGAAGCTATGAAAGGTATAGATATTGTATGTACAGATTCTCTTAATGAAAGGCAACTAAAAGAGTTTAAGAATTATCAGATAAGCATAGAAATAATGAATAAGGCTAATAAAAATGCTTTACTAAATCCATGTCCACCGTTTTTTAGAGGAGAAGAAGTCTTAAAGCAAGTGATTGATAGTTCTTATTTTGTAGGGTATGAATTTAAGAAATGTTTGCTTGAAATGCAGCAAGCTATATTGATTTTTAGTTTAAGAGAACGATAGAATCTATCATTAGACTTTAGGGATATCTTAATGTTTACAAGAGATGTCTCGTTAAATCAATATGAAATCCGCAGAATTAATAAAGAGTTAGAAGGTGCACATGGGATATTGAGGTATTTGATGGCTTTTATTGGGATGAGCTTATACTTAATCAAATGAAGAAGGACGAACTTGCGGTATAGTTCTGGTAATCATACAAAAGAAAAGAGTGATAAGATATGACCGCTACATTGACTAAGGGAAATGAGACTAAGGCCCTTCTTTTATTTAGCGTGCCAATGATTTTAGGTAATCTTTTGCAGCAGCTTTATAACGTAGTAGATACTTTAATTGTAGGTAGAACTTTAGGGCCTAATGCATTAGCAGCAGTCGGAGCCTCCTATGCGTTGATGGTACTATTAACTTCTATTATTCTAGGCTTATGTATGGGTAGTGGCATCGTCTTTGCGCAGTTATTTGGCGCTGGAAGAATAGAAGAATTAAAAATAAGTATTGTTAATGCCTTTGTATTAATCTGTGTATTAACTTTGGTAATAGATATAGTGGCGTTTTTATTACTAGATCAATTGGTAGTATGGCTAAATGTGCCGGTAGAGGCCATGTCTTACATGATAGATTACTTGAAAATTATATTTCTAGGTATGGGTTTTGTTTTCATTTATAATTTTTTTGCTGCAGCACTTAGGAGTATTGGCAATACTATGATTCCCTTACTATTTTTAGGGATAGCAGCAGTCATTAATGCTGTTTTAGATGTTGTGCTTATTGTTAATTTTAATATGGGAATTGAAGGTGCAGCCGTTGCCACAATAATAGCACAGGGAGTATCAGCAGTTCTTATTGCTATATACTTTTTCAAAAAGGCAAAAAGCATTTGTCCTCAAAGAAGTCATATGAGATATGACAAAAAGTTACTAGTACTAGTTGTTAATAACTCTATCTTAACAAGTATTCAGCAATCTATTATGAACTTTGGTATTTTAATGATTCAAGGACTTGTGAATAGCTTTGGGGTGACAGTAACAGCAGCTTTTGCCATTGTAGTGAAAATAGATGCCTTTGCTTATATGCCAGCGCAGGACTTTGGAAATGCCTTTGCTACCTTTATAGCTCAAAATGCAGGAGCTAAAGAGCATAAGCGTATTTATAAAGGAACCTTGGCAGCAGCTAAATTGTCCATAGCCTTTTGTGCTATAGCATCACTCCTAGTATGCTATTTTGCAAGGCCTCTGATGCTATTATTTATTGAACCAAAAGAAATAGAAATTATTAAGCTCGGAGTGCAGTACTTACATATTGAAGGTGCGTGCTATATGGGGATAGGCATTTTATTCTTGCTCTATGGTTTTTATAGAGGATTAGGTAAATCACAAATGTCTATCATATTAACGGTATTTTCATTAGGAACAAGAGTGGTATTAGCATATTTACTAGCTCCTATACCAGAAATAGGCCTATTAGGTATATGGTGGGCTATTCCAATTGGGTGGGTTCTGGCAGATATAATAGGTATTTTATATGGGGTAATAAAAAAGGAAAAGTTATTAGTCTTAGAGCATTTAGAAGATAGGATACAAATATGAAGAGGGCTACAGGAGTATGAAGAATAGTAGATAAGGGAGTGTTTTAGATGTTACCACAAGATATTTTTAAAGAAGGACTATATTTTCATCATTGGGCAAATACAGCTTATCCATTAACACCGGCTTCTTTTAAAACCTATAGAAAAGATACAAAACAAGATATTAAGGCTTATGTGCAAAAGGAAATTGAACAAACGGATGAGCTTTGTCTTTATGTACATGTGCCATTTTGTAAGCAACGCTGTAAGTTCTGTGAGTATACGGTGCTTGAAAATAGCACAGATGAACTTGAGTCTGAATATGTGGATTTACTTTTAAAAGAAATAAAAATGTATGCAAATCTTGCAAGCAATAAACCAATAGTGGGGTTTGATTTAGGAGGAGGAACACCTACTAAACTCTCTATAGAGAATCTAGCACGAATTACAAATGCATTAAAGGCGAATTTTACTTTTAAAGAAGGTGTTGAATTTAGTATAGAAACTACACCAGTTATTGCTGCCAATGAACCGGAGAAGATTAAGGCCGTTTATGATATGGGTTACAAGCGCATAAGCATGGGGGTACAAACAGTATCAGAAGAACTGCTTAATAAATTAGGGCGTGAGGGGACAGTGCATGTTTATGAAAAGGCTGTACGAAACATCAGAGAGGCAGGCTATGAAAGTTTAAATATTGACTTAATGTATGGCTTCCTAAATCAAAATGATGCAGACTTTGAAAGTACACTAAACTACTCGATTGCAGCACTTAATCCAGATCATATTACACTTTATAGAAATCGTTATAAAGGCACTAAGTTAGAAGGAGAGTCTAACGGTGTATCTTTATATAAAGCAATCAGACAGTATAATTTAGCCTTTAAATTACTAAATGAAAAAGGATATGAGGCTAACCCTGGCAAAAACACTTTCAGCCGAACCAAGGGGAACTATGGTACAAGTGATTATCTAACAACACGTGTAATTAACGGGACTTCTTATATAGGTATGGGGTTAGGAGCTCAATCTTTTGTACATAACTACTTAGCTTATAACTGTGGTGCCGCAGATAAGCTACTGACAAATTATAAAACTAAAATATTAAAGGGTGAATTACCACTTCAAGATATTTATGATTTACCAGTAGAAGAAACAATAGCTAAGATGGTTTCTGTAGCTTTCTACTTTGGCTTTATTGACCTTATAGCCTTTAAAAAGCGCTTTAAATTAGATTTTATAGATCAATTTAAAACAGAAGTAGATTATGTTTTAGAAGAAGGACTCATGCAGCACAGAGGTGACCGCATTTACCTTACACAAAGAGGGGCAGATTATATTAATGGGGTAATTCCACTCTTTTATTCAAAGCGTGCCAAGGAGGAGTTATTTAAGCTTGCTTCAAAGGTTGTAGATGTGGAGGATGGCGAGAAAATCTTTTTAAGTGCGTATAAGCAATCTGAGTTCACAGCCCCATCTGTAACTGTCGATAACGTTATATTTTCAGAGGATAATAAGATTCTACTTATAAAAAGAGCAGAGTATCCGTATATGGATGCATGGGCATTACCAGGAGGCTTTTTAAAACAAAATGAATCAGTAGAAGAAGCTGTAAAACGTGAAACCAAGGAAGAAACCAATCTTGAGATAGGAAGCTATGAGCAATTAGGTATCTATAGTAAAGCAGGGCGTGATCCAAGAGGCTGGATTATAAGCTGTGCTTTTTGCTCAAGAGTAAAAGAGGATGTAACTGCTAAGTTTGGTGGTGATTCTATTGGTATTAAGTGGTTTAATCTAGAAGAATTTAAAGAGGCTACACTTGCCTTTGACCATAAAGAAATCATAGAAGATGCGCTGGCTAAATATCATATAGAGAGCTAAGGGACATGGCTTAAGATTGATGAAATTAATGAGTCTGCTTGCACGAATAGGTTAATGGCACTTGTAGGAGCTATTAGATGAGGCGACTAAAACGGAATTAAACGTATTTGATTTAAAAGGAGTACAGATAAACTAGTGATATAGTTTGTCTGCACTCCTTTTCACATTACTTAAAGTTTTTTGGAAGATATCCTCTTGTATTGTCTAACATTTCCTCAAAGAGTGCTTCAGCTTCAGCATAAGGAAGTGTAACTAATGGGTCATTTATAAAAGCAGAGAAGGCAAGCTTTTTATTACCTGATAAGCCAGCTTCAACAATAGTTTCTTGGTTGCTGACATGAGTAGCTACCATACCATAGATAGGATTTGGTATATTACCTGCCATAATAGGTTCTACTCTGTCTTTTCTAAATAGAGCATTGGTTTCTACGATGGTTCCTAGTGGTAAATTAGGGATCTGTCCTGTATTAGGAATATTAACATTAGTGACTAAGTCTGTAAGACCTAAGAGTGCTTTGATTTGAAGTACACCTTCTTCTCCTGTTTCTTTAAGTTCGAAAGTTTCCGTACCATTTGCCAAACGTGTGCCACGTTCTAAGCGGCTGTTTAAATCATTTATACGCCAGTCTACAGTAGTCAGGCCAAATTTCCATGCAGCAACAGTTTCAGGATCTTTAAGATACCATTTTCCATTTACAGCTTCAGCTAGGTGACGATCGCCAGCTGCAGCAATAACGCCAAAGCGTCTAAATAAATCAAATTTAACACGTTGAGCAGATTCAAAGGAATTATTCATCCAGTGGCCTTTCTCATCTTCTTCAAAGCCCGTTTCATAGAACTGATTCACGAAGTTTTCATACATAGGGAATAGGTCTTTACCTTTATAAGTAGCTTCAGTAATCCAAGTAAAATGGTTAATGCCTAATACATTGATTTTGATATCTTGTCTAGATACATTTGGAGTTCCAGTTACTTCTTTAACCATGCTAGCTAAGAGTTTTTGGGTACCAAATACTTCGTGACAACATCCGAAGGCTTTGATTTCTGGAAATACTTTATAAAGGGTTTTAACGCAAATAGACATAGGATTGGTATAGTTAATAACCCATGCAGCTGGAGAATAAGCTTTAATAGCAAGGGCTATTTCTTCATACATAGGAATAGTTCTTAAAGCTCTAATATAGCCACCTGGTCCTACTGTGTCACCAACAGCTTGATAGATGCCATATTTTTCAGGGGTATGTACATCAGAATACATTTCTTTAAAAGTACCAGGTAAGATGGAGATGACTACAAAATCAGCGCCAGTCAATGCTTCTTTTAAAGAAGAAACAGCTTTATAGTTCCAATGAGATTGAATGTTTTCAAGCTCATTTAGCTTATTACCGATAATCTCATTGGTATGAGCAGCGTGCATATCAATGTCATAAAGTCTGACAGTGCCACTTAAGCTAGGTTCAGAAGCTAGGTCACTCATAAGTCCCCAAGCCCATCCTCTAGAGCCTCCTCCAATATAAGCAATTTGTACATCTTCTACTTTGTTTTCCAGATAGTTCATTAGTTTCACCTCATAGTAGGATTTATATAATCTTAAAAGTATTATAAGACAAAATAGTATGATATGATTATGATATATTGCGGTAAAACATAAATTAACAACATATATTGCGCATAGTGGAGGCAGAGAGGATGAGTAAGTACAATCTAGACTTATTATGGAATGAACGACTGTTTAATGTTGAATATAGAAAGTATACGAATAAGGATAGTATGATTGAAACACACTACCATCCACATTATGAAGTGTATTATCAGTTATCCGGAGACCGCTATTATTTTATTAAGGATAGAACCTATCATATTAAAGAAGGGACTTTAGTTTGGTTAAATAGTGGAGATATTCATAAGACCTTTTCGGCTAATCAATCAGTAGGAGAACGTATTCTTATTAACTTTAAGAAATCATTTTTATCAGGAATTAGTGATTTGCAGATAGAACGCTTACTTAGAACTTTTGAGGAAGATAGATGTGTATTGGAGCTGACATCAGCTCAAAAAAGGGAAGTGGAGCAATTATTAGAAAAAATGATGATAGAAAATAAAAGGGAAAAAGATACTTTTTATAATCAACTTCTATTGAGTGAGCTATTAAGTTTACAGCAACGTTATATTGATGAAGTCTCGAAAGAAGAGATAACGCCAATAAGCACATCTCCTAAATATGAAAGAGTAGCAGAGGTAGCTAAATACTTAAATGAAAATTATAGTAAGAAGATTACATTAGAAGAAGTGGCTAAAGCATTTTATATTAGTCCATACTATTTAAGTAGGACTTTTAAAGAGGGAACAGGTTTTAATCTTATTAATTACCTTAACTATATTAGAATAAAAAATGCAAAAGTTTTATTAGACACCACCCGAATGACGGTTATAGAGATCTCACACGAAGTAGGATTTGAGAGTACAACCCATTTTGATAGAGTGTTTAAAGACCTAGAGGGAATGACACCATTAAAGTATAGAAAACAAAAAATATGAATATATAATAGGAGTGCCTAAGACACTCCTATTTTGGGAAAAATAAAACAGGTTAATTGATATGAGGACTTTGAAATCTTTCTCGTTTAATAGAATGTTTTTTTGCATTGGGATTATGATTTTGATTTTCTGCTGTTAATGGTGTTTGATAGTTACATTTTCGCATACGTGCTTCTTTGTTATCGATTTGGCTATCTTTTGCCATGACTTATCACTCCTTTAAGTTGGGTTAAGAGTAGTTTGTGATTTTTTTGCGTTTGATATAAGCTTAAATTTTACCATGTGGAAACTACGTATAGGAAAGCTGTAAAATGAGTAGTTGGCGTAATAATAATTGATTAAACAGTACTGCCTTTATAAAATCTACTTTTATGAGCGTGTGGAGTATGATAAAGTGAGATAATGGATAGGAAAATAATAGAAAATAGACATGGTTAGATTTAATAAAATCGGCTACATAGAAAATGAGGGAAAAATATGGAAACAAAACAAAATATATTAAAAGGGGCTATGATTTTAAGCATTGGTGTCATGCTCAGTAAAATTATTGGACTGGTATATAGGATTCCATTAACTAATATTATTGGAGATGAAGGAAATGGACTATATTCCTCAGCTTATCAGGTGTATATCATTATCTTAACGTTAACAGCCACAGCTATACCAGCAGGACTTTCTAAGCTTATTGCAGAACGAGAGGCAATAGGAGAACATAGAGAAGCAGAGCGTATTTTTAAGGTTACTTTAAAGGCAGGCTTTATTTGCTCTTTGATATTAGCAGTCGTAGTAGTTTTAGGAGCGGATGTGATTGCAGACTTGTTCTTTAATGGAGAAAACGTTGGTCAGCCTATTAGAGTACTTGTTCCAACGATTTTAATTATGACAGTTGTAGCCAGTTTAAGGGGATATTTTCAGGGCCTTGATAATATGGTGCCAACAGCTTCCTCACAAGTAATAGAGCAAATTTTTCATGTTATATTTACAGTCATACTAGCATACTACCTTATTGAAAAATCTCTTTTAAGCGCAGTAACCGGTGCAACTTTAGGAACTTCTATAGGTGCTTTAGCAGCACTTTTAGCATTAGTAGTAACGTATGTAAAGACAAAAAAGGCGAGAAAACCTATTTTAGTAGCTCAAAAAAGCTTTCACCAGGAAAGTAATAGAGTCATTTTAAAACAAGTACTTGCTATTATGCTGCCTATTATCATTAGTACATGTGTATTTTCTATTATGACCTTTATTGATTTAAGTATGATTACAAATTTACTCCCTGAAAGCTTAAGTCAGCTAAAAGCAAGTGGACTCATTGAAACAGTACCAGTAGTAGATGCAGCTCATTTAGAAATTGGCAAGATTGCTACTAGCTTAAAAGGACAATATGGTTTTCAGTATAACACATTCATTAATATTCCAATCTCTGTTATTGTTCAACTAGCAGCGGCTTCTATACCAGCTATTGCAGCTAGTGTGGCTATAAATAAAAGAGAAGATATTAATGAAAAGATTAAAATGATTTTCAAGTTAGGTATGATTATTGCAGCGCCTACAGCTGTAGCCTTCTTATTATTTGGAAAACCTATTATCGGACTTGTATTAAAGGAAGCAACTGGAGGAGAACTCTTATCAGCAGGTGCCATTAGCTTAATCTTTATTACCATTGCTCAGCTTAGTGCGGCTATATTACAAGCTATGGGAGAGCCTAAAAGAGCTTCTATTCATGCTATTTTAGCCTGCATCGTTAAGGTGATCATTAACTATATATTAATACGTACACCACAGTTCCATATTTTTGGTGTCATCTACAGTACAACCATTTGCTATGCTATCTATGGTATCTTAAATCTTATTTATCTATACCGTCACTTTGCAATAAAGCTAGAGTGGAAACAAGTGGTCATAAAGCCGATTATATGCGCTGTTATTATGGGTGCTATCTCTTACGGCTTATATGTAGCGCTAAATACATTAGTGGGCAAAGAAAAACTGAGTATGCTAGTAGTGATACCAGTTGCCATAGTCGTATATTTTGTCGTAGCTATATGGACCCGTACAATCAATAAAACAGATTTAGAAGGACTACCAGGTGGTAAGAAATTGGAGCGTTTTATAAGAGTATAAATTAGCATGTAGCTATTATTAGGATAAGAAATAAAAAAAGACTCTCTATAAGCAAGTATACTTTGTATACCCATTGCTTATAGAGAGTCTTTTTTTATAAACACTTATTTTTTAAATATACCAAATGGTTTTCCAACTGGTAAAAAGGTCTTTCCAAAATGAGTATTTAATACAGCAGCGCCACATCCATAGAATGATGCGATTGCGATTAATAACTCAGAGTAAGCAGCAAGTTGGTGCGTAGCGTGCTCCATAATGCCAAATGAAGTTAACGATAATCCAAGGAATAAGAAATCAATAAGTACAAAAATTGTAAAGAGTACTTTATGAGTTTCCATTGCACCAATAGTCATAAATAGTGTAAAAATTAAATAACCTAAGTAAGCAAAACCTAATTGCTTTATATCAACAGTAGCTGCAAGTTCTGGGCCGAATACACCATTTTGTATTAACCAAGTAAAGCCTATAGCATACCAGAAGAAGGCATAAGCCCCAAAAGCTGTTGCGCCAAAGGTATTGTTATGTTTGAAATCATTGATACATGCCAAAAGTTGTGCACTAGCTCCTAAAAAGATAGCCCATGGTAAAACGAATGATACACCTGAAGTAAGGCCTAATTTTTGTGAAGATGCAACTAATGTAATCATTGCAAGTCCAAATAATCCTAGGGCCGATGGATCAGCTGTTACTACTTTTACTTTTGTTTCGTTTGCCATTATAATCCTCCTGTAAATGAAATACTTGCCTATGATAACATAAATGTGTTTAGTGTGTATAGTAAAAACAATCTAAAGAATATATTTATATAAATAAGTCAAATAATGTGCAAGATATGATATAAATAGATTGTTTAGATATAAATAAAATACTCGATTTAATACGATTAATTCTAAATTAATCTAAAGTTTGGTTTGAAAGAAGTGCTACTACCGATACATACTTACTTATTAGTAGAATACATCAGATAAGAGAATAGGAGTGCCTAAGGTACTCCTATTTTTAGTGGAAAAAATGAGTTGATATAAGTGTAAGTTTTACCGTACTTAAATTTAGGAACCTAGGATGATTAATTTTAGCTGTATTGAGAGGTTAATGCATAAGAAATTGACTTAGTTGTCATCATAATACTAAAGGTAGAAGAGAAATAAGAGGGGTAAGAAGGAAATTATAAAAAATGTAAAATCCTAGAAAATCAATATTAATCATAAAGTGATTAAAAAGTGATGCAAAATGATGAATTAATGATGAAAAGTGATGTAGATTGATGTGCACAAGATGAAGTTTTGATGGAAATGGATGACAAGTAGATGAATATAAAAGAAATTTGATGGAATGTAAATATATGGTATTGATAAAGAAACAAAATATCTCTTATAATAAAGAAGAAACAGTAATTATATGGAAGATAAGAGGCAAATGATGGAGAAGACAGTTACAATACAACAAGCAGCAGCCCAGCTTTTAGCCGAGTACAAAAAACCTCTTAAATCTAAAGAATTAGCAAAATTGGCACAAGAAAGAAGGCTAGTTGCTCCAAGTACAGCTAAAGACCCTATTCAATCTTTGTCACAGACACTAGAGCGTAATATTAGATTAGATAAAGGAAATAAGCCAAGATTAATATTTGTAGAAATAGAAGAGGGCCGCGCCATAGGCTTACCAGAGTGGTATGAAGAAAAGAAAGTAGAGAAAAAAGTAGAATGTGAGAAAGTTGAGATTCCACTACCTGCTGATCTCTTAAATAAGATAAAGATATATCAGACGAGTTTTAATTTCACTAGCATTGAGGAAGCAATTATCCAGCTCACTAAAAAAGGATTAAGTGCAACGTCACAAGAATTAATCGATAGACTCAAGATAGAGCTTGATGAATTAAATTAGTTTGCACATAAATGATAGAAGCCCCATGAATTTCTGATGATTCTAATAGAAATTCATGGGCTTTTTTATTTAGCTATTTCTAGAAATGGCATAGGCGTATGTAGCAATGGTAAGGAGCTACTTTATTAGGTATATATTTACTTTGTTATGGGTTAAGTGAATGAGGAGGAGGTGGCTTAAATCAGTGTATTATGATAAAATAACAATGTATCACAAGGCGTATTTAATAAAAGAGGAATAAAAGTTGAATACACTGAAAAATGAATTTTTTAATATTAGATTATTCAAGAATTTAAAAATTGGTTGACAATATAGCTGAGAATTGATATATTATGAATAATTAACAGGGGGTAGTTGCATGACGAAAGGACAGTTAGAATCTAAGATTAGCGAAGCAGTCAGCAAGTTTGAAGTTGAATATATGGGGAGAGGCCCTAAAGCCATTCGAACACATATAGTTAATGACATGATTATTGTGAGACTCATAGGTTTTCTTAGCCCTTCAGAGCAAAAGCTCACTGATAATCCTCAGGGCATTGAGTTATTTAAAAAGATGCGCACTTCACTTTTTGAAGGTGGGAGAGAATACTTGGAAACATTAATTAATGATATTATTGATGTAGCCGTGATTAGCACCCATTCTGATATTAGTACCAAAACTGGGGAAAAAATTATTATTATTACTACTGATACTAACTTAGAGGAATTAGTCTCTAAAAAATAAATAATCAATGCGGAAGACAACGCAAAATAGCCTAGCTAAGTTGTAAGTAAGCCGATATCCAAGAATTATTCTGAGGATATCGGCTTTTTTATTTTATTATCACACAAGAAAGGGTGTTTTTATGAGTAAGAAAGTTGCCATTATCATGGGTAGTGACAGTGATTTACCCATAGTAAAAGGTGCAATCACCACCTTAAAGGGATTCGGGATTACCATAGAAGTTCATGTCATGAGTGCTCACCGTACACCAGAACAAGTCAGTGCATTTGCAAAGGGAGCTAGAAGTAATGATTTTGGTGTTATTATTGCAGCAGCAGGAAAAGCGGCACATTTAGCAGGGGTGATAGCAGCTCACACCACCTTACCCGTAATAGGAATACCTTGTAAGTCTACTAGCTTAGAAGGACTGGATGCTTTATTATCTACAGTTCAAATGCCGAAGGGAGTGCCCGTTGCAACAGTTGCTATTGATGGAGCTGATAATGCAGGGATCTTAGCAGCACAGATACTAAGCCTCTCAGATGAGAAAATAGCTGAGAAACTAGAGAAAATGAAGAATAACATGGTTAAAGAGATACTAGATAAAGATGAACGTTTGCAAACTGAGATGTGGTGGAAGATGTGAGGAAGAATGAAGGAGATAGTCAACTAATATAATAAGGAAGGGATGATAGCATGAAAGCATTAATGAGTAAGTTAAATTTACCAGAGTACGTTGTAGATATTTTGGAGGGGAGTCCCCATGTTGCATTTCCAAAATCAAAGGAAGAGCTTGTTAGTTTATCTTTTGGAGATACAAAGGAAGATGTGTTTCAAGTAGCCTATGAAACGAAGGGGCATGGCATGGTTACTGAAGCAACGGTAACACGTTGTAAAAATGGTGTAGTTGTTAATTATCCAGATGACTATATGAGAAGGCGTGATCCAGATTGTTTATTAGTAGCTGACCAGAATGATACAGATAAACCTAAATATGATGATGTATATAGTGAAAACTTTGATGGACTAAGAAATGAAACTTTTGAGTGGCTTAAGAGGCAAAACCTTATTGTGTTACCTTTTAAAGCCGGTGGAAGTGAATATGGCTATGATGCCCTTTTAATTGCACCAGCTAACGCAGGGTTCTTTGCTTGTGGGCTTGCAGATTTGCAAGGCTTCTTAAACATTGATGAGCTTGAGCCAGAATTCTCACCTAAAGCTATTATCTTCCTTGCACCACCTTTTAGACATACGCATTTTGGTGGAAAACAAATGGTTATTCATAACAGACTTGAAAAGGTTCATGAGCTATTCTCTTATAATTTATATCCAGGCCCAAGTGCAAAGAAAGGTATCTATGGGGTTCTCTTAAACATTGGAGAAAATGAAGGCTGGGTAACAGTTCATGCCTCTACAGTTAAAGTAGTTACACCTTATGATAATGAAATTGTAATTATGCATGAGGGAGCTTCAGGTGGCGGTAAAAGTGAGATGCTAGAAGGCATTCATAAGCAACTA
>JAEWMQ010000008.1 GCA_023393125.1 Bacillota bacterium | reverse complement strand
TAATGGAACAGAGTTTAAAGACTTTGGTTGTATGAGCGAAGAAGCCGTTGACTATCCTGACTATGCAAAAGCTGTTTCTAAGGCTGTGCTTGACGGAGAATGTGAAAAAGGTATTTTAATTTGCGGGACAGGAATTGGTATCTCTATTGCCGCAAACAAAATCCCTGGCATTCGCTGTGCACTTTGCCACGATGTTTTCTCTGCTGAAGCCACTCGTCTTCACAATGATACTAACATTATTGCTTTAGGAGGGCGTGTAATAGGGCCAGGACTAGCTATAAAAGTGGTTGATACTTTCTTAAAGACACCATTTTCTAATGAAGAGAGACACATCAAAAGAATCGCTAAAATAGAAGAATAATAAATTTACTTATCGATTAGGAGGAATATTAATATGGAAAACGTATTTATTATGGATCACCCACTTATTCAACACAAAGTAGGCCGTTTAAGAAGCAAGGACACAGGTTCTAAAGAATTCCGTGAGCTTGTACGTGAAATCGCACAACTTATGTGCTATGAAGCAACACGTAATTTACCTCTTGAAGACTATGAAGTAGAAACACCACTTACAACAACAACTTGCAAACGTATTGCTGGTAAAAATTTAAGTATTGTACCTATCTTACGTGCAGGTCTTGGTATGGTTGATGGTATGCTTGACCTCCTTCCAACTGCTAAAGTAGGACATATTGGTCTTTATAGAGATCCTGAGACACTCAATCCAGTTGAATATTACTGCAAACTTCCTAAAGATGTAGAAGCAAGAGATTTCCTTGTACTTGATCCAATGCTTGCAACAGGCGGGTCAGCTATCGCAGCTATTCAGTTCATTAAAGATCGTGGTGCTACTAGCATTAGTTTCCTTTGCCTCATTGCCGCTCCAGAAGGCATTAAAGCACTTCAAGCAGCTCATCCAGATGTTAAAATCTATGCTGCATCTTTAGATGAAAGATTAAACGACCATGCTTACATCATGCCAGGACTTGGTGATGCTGGTGACAGATTATTTGGTACAAAATAAAGCCTAAAAATACAAAAAGCTCCACTAGTCATAGTTGACAAGTGCGAGCTTTTATTATAAAACATTAGTAGGATATCGTCAGATTAGTTATTTTGACTATAGTTAGGCTTATTTTTACCTAACATTTGACATATCACTTTTGAAATTTATGAATATATACTAATAGATAGGTATAAAATATTAGTACTGTATATGTTCTACATATTTAAGGAGATGAACCTATGGGAAACATAGATTATGCAATTTTATATGTCATTGCTTTTGTGCTAGCATTTTTAATTGCATTTTTTGCAACGCCTTTAGCTAAAAAGATTGCATTTAAAGTTGGAGCTATCGCAAAACCTAGAAAACGTGATATGCATAAAGTACCTATTCCTCGTATGGGTGGAATTGCTATCTTTGCCGGGTTTATGATTACATTTTTAACTCTTATTTGGAAATTACCTCTTGTTAATGTTAAACAAGCTATAGGAGTCTTTATTGGATGCACCATGATTTTCTTACTTGGATTTTTTGATGATATTTATGAGCTTCCTGCGAAACCAAAATTTCTCATTCAAATCCTTGCTGCAACAATAGTTGCTTTATGTGGTGTACGTATTGATTTCTTTACCATTCCATTTGTTGGCGACAAGGAATTTTATACTACTTTCTTAGCTATCCCAGCTACAGTTATTTGGATTGTGGCCATCACCAATGCCGTTAACTTAATTGATGGTTTAGATGGTTTAGCAGCAGGCGTTTCTTCTATTGCCTCACTTTGTTTAATGATACTATCCATTTATTCAGATAACCCACCAGGAGCATTTCTTACAGCTATCTTAGCTGGTTCATGTATGGGATTCTTGCCTTATAACTTTAATCCTGCATCTATTTTTATGGGAGATACAGGCTCTACCTTTTTAGGTTTCACCTTAGGTATCACTTCTGTTATGGGACTTCTAAAAGGCTATACAGTAGCAACTATTTTCATTGCTGTACTTGTACTTGGCCTGCCAATATTTGATACAGCCTTTGCTATTCTTAGAAGATTTCTAGCAGGAAAGCCTATTATGTCTCCAGACCGTGGGCACTTGCATCACCGTCTTGTAGATAGAGGTTATACACAAAAACAAGCTGTTGTTACTCTCTATGGTATTAGTGGCATTCTTGGTGTATCTGCTATTGCTTTCTTTAACAGAGATTTAAAGTTTGCTCTACTCGTCTTTATTATGATGGGCTGCCTCCTTTATTTCACAGTAAAAACCATGGCAACTCATGATAAAGATAACGAATCATAATAGTAACAAAAACTCCTTCTACTAGGAGTTTTTTTTTATTCAAAACTCACTCTATCGCCTATAAAACTTAGGTGATATACTTAGTTTATATGAAAGGAAGAAAAAGGAGTATTTATAATGCCAGATATTATTACACATTATATTTTTGGACTTGATACTGCCCATAATATTAAACAATCCCCTCTTTACAAAATTTTAAAAGAATATAAAGATCTATTTTTAATAGGTCTTCAAGGGCCAGATCCTATCTATTATCATCGATTAAAACAAAAAGATTCAAAAGCCTATATTGCCTCTAAGATGCATGCAGAAAAAACCGGTGATTTTTTAGTTTCTGCCTTATGTTATATGAAGAAATATGAATTAGACTCAAAAGAATTCAATGAATGTCTCAGCTACTTAAGTGGGTTTATTTGCCATTACATTCTTGATTCCATGGCACATCCTTACGTTTTTCATCTAGGTGGCCGCTATATAGAAGATCAACCTGAGACTGCTAAATACAAAGGCCTTCATAAAAAATTAGAACTTGCTATTGATACTATTTTATGCGAAGAAAAATTCAACATGAAAAGTTCCAAATTTAAGGTGCATAAGCATATTTTAAAAGACCTACACATTCCAAGTAGCATTGTAGGCCTGTTTGATGATAGTTTATTTTTATTATATGGCATTAATAATGGGGGACAAATTTTTAATGAGGCATATAAAGATACTCGCACGTATTATAAACTAACTTATGATCGTCTTGGTGCAAAAAGGGCTCTGATGAACGCTGCTTTACCCATAACCCCAAAAGTGTTATCACCTTTCCTTTCAACCTTTTCATACTTTAACTGTGTTAATCCTATATATGATTATATGAATCGCAATAAAAAAGTATGGCTACACCCCGTGACCGGTAATGTGTATACCTTTAGTTTCTATGATATTTTAAGAAATGCCAATAAGAAAAGTACCTTGCTCCTATTAGCTACTTATGACTTTGCTACTTCTAAAATATCTGCTGATGACTTTAGACTCTATCTTCCTAATATCTCTTACTTAACAGGTCTTAACACAGAAGATAATAGACCTATGAAGTATATTAGTTCGGACTATAGTAAAATTTAATTATAAACAGGATATGTTGTATACTACTACATCATATCCTGTTTTCTTGTATTAAGTAACTGACTTTGGTATACTTCGCTTGCTATAGGTTGACTTTTTGTAAGAAATTACTAATATTTTTTCTTTATACTCCTTTCTCCTACAAAAAGTGTTTTTAGATATTATGTATACATAAAAGCATTTGTCTTTATTATTCATCCATGTGTTTCCTAACCATATTCCATAAAATCAAATTTGTTTTTACGTTACATAATTACATCAACCTTTTATCATTCTATTTCTTTAATATTTTTATATATTTATTTTTATTTTATGGACAGTGAATATATAAAAATAAATAATATCTATTTTTTATATTAGGAGGAGTATAAATGTTTAAGTATGCCAAAAAAACACTTCATTCTGCACTTAGTTTTATTTTGATTTTCACATTAGCTATAATACCCCAGACACTATTTGCCGCAAGCACATCTTGGAATTTTAAAGACAATGCATTTAAAGATCTTGGTACTATTTCTTCATCAACAACAGTTAACAACTTAGGTCTTATTGCTACAAGCTCAAAAACAATGTCTGTAATAGCAAATTCAAAAACTTTAGACGGCACTACATATACACACTGTTTAGCTTTAGGTGGTTCAGGAAGCACTTCATACAGAGCTATTAAAGTACCTGTAAACGGTTCAAGCACAATAAAAGTAACCCTTATGTCTTCTAGTAGTTCCACACGTGCACTGGTAATTGCTAATAGCAGTGGTAATGAGTTAACTACTCTTTCTGCTACATCTAGCTTATCTGTTCAAAGCTATAAATACACTGGTAGTAGTGGTCATATTTATCTCTATTCAAGTAATAGCGGCATTAATATCTTCAAAATCCAAGTAGATGATTCTAGTTCAAACTCTGGCTCTAGTTCTGACTCTGACTCTGGTTCAACTACTCCTAGCGGTAATAGCCTTACTGTTACAAATGGTGGGCTTAGCCTAGCTTCAGCTGTTTCTCAGGCAAAATCAGGTACTACTATTATTGTTAAAGGGACTGTCAAATCCGGCACTATTAAATTGCCTGCAGGAGTAACTATTCAAGGTGAAAGTAATGCTACCATAGATTTTTCTCAGACTTCCGGAAGCTCTGGCCGAGGTTTTCAAATCGATACTAACGGTTCTACTTTAAAAAATATTAAGATTATCAATGCTGCTGATAATGGTATCTTCATTTCTGGCTCAAACAACACTTTTATTAATGTTGAGACCGCCTATAATAAAGACGCTGGTGTTCAAGTTTCAAATGGTGGTTCTTATAATAAATTCTATAAATGCTACTCTCACCATAATGCAGATACAACTGGTGAAAATGCAGATGGCTTTGCTGTAAAGTTACACTCTGGAGAAGGTAACTACTTTGAGGATTGTACAGCCGAATATAACTCTGATGATGGATGGGACTTATATGCAGCACATGGCGCAGTAACCTTTGTCAGATGTAATGCTAACTATAATGGTAATTGCAATGGTATAAAAGGTGATGGAAATGGTTTTAAACTTGGTGGTGTTGATAACAAAACTTCTGGTGTTGCTGCACACCTAGATCCTCTTAATCATAAATTAACAGATTGCAATGCTAAAGGTAATACCAAAAATGGTTTTGATCGCAATAATCAAAGTGGTGTTGTAACTATGATAAGATGTACTGGTGATAGTAATAAAGGCAAGAATTTCTCTTGGCCTCTTACTGGTACACCTTCTGCTCTAGGTTACAAAGTAACCTTTAGTAAGGCTATCTTAAATAACTGTACTTCTATTAATGGTTCAAATAATATTACAGGTGCTACACTTACTAACTGTATAGGCTTCTAAAAAAAGGCAACCACTTAAAGTGGTTGCCCTTTTAATTTTCTTGTAATCTTCTTTTAGCTTGAAGAATAATTTCTCTGACTGTTAATAGTAAAAGCTTTCTCGTCTTTTCATCCATGTTTTCAAAATGACATCTAATAACAAACACTTCTAAAGACTCACTATATGTCTGCTCTACTATCCTGGCTTCTATAAAAATTATTTTCTTATTTAGTACAATAGAGAATTTGAACTCATTTCCTTGTAATAGTTCTCTACTATAAATAAGAGCACCAGATGCAGAAAAATTAATAAGTGTAGCTTCCAAGGAGATAGGCTGAGTGATATTAATAAGACGCCTATACGGTACACGTTTATAAAAACGTTGGTTATATTTATATAACCTAATGTTTTGCATAATATAATAGCCTGGTTCACCAGGTAAAGGTTTAAGTTCTACCTCACCTCTATACTTTAAGTACTCAATATCAATTCGCCCTTTAAGCTCAATCTCTGTTTTCTTAAAATGACGTATATCCCTATCTCCCAGTTCTATGGCTACAATATAGCTATCTATTCCCCTTTTATTCCTAATAAGCATAGGAAAAGCCTTATTACCATCGCATATAAGTCTAAAAGGTAAGTTTAGCTTTAAAATCTTTGGCACAAGTGTGTTATCTATTAATTTCTTCATGATATCAAGCCTCCCCAGTATCACAAATGCCTTTATACCCTATCTACTTCTTTTAGTCCCTATATTTTCATTTACGCCTTATAGTGGTTGATTAAGCAACCTGCTAAAATAATGGCTCTTTCATCATCTGTTAAATCTTTAAGTGTTAAAGTAAACTCTTTCATATTATCACCTAAAACATAAGCTTTAATTTCGCTTACTTTATCTTTTACTGCAGCTCTAAGTCCCGGAATAAAGATGTAATCACCATTTGTAAATGGTAATTCTCCATCTAAAGTGAATGGTACCATCCCCCAGTTAATAAGGTTAGAACGATATCTCTTAGTTGCATATTCTCTAGCAATATTTGCCCAACCACCAAGTACTTTTTGACAAGATGCTGCTTGTTCACGAGCAGAACCGTCCCCTGGTTTGTTAGCATAAATAGTGCTACCGATACCTGTTGCTTTTGGATCAATATTTGCAAAGCCTGGTAAAGCTTTAATTTGCTCAAAGGCTTCTTTAACTTCAGCTAATACTTTAGTTGGATCTTCACCTTGAAGTCTAGCTACTTCAGCTTGTTGAACTGCTTTAGCATTTCCTACATAATCTGGCACTCGACGAGAAAGTGTAAATTCAGCAAGACGAAGTGGATTTGAACGATAACTTGACGTTTCTCCTGATGGAATAAGTTCATCTGTTGTTGTTACTTCATCATGGATTTCAGCTACTACTTTAATAAGTAAGTCATCTGTTAAATGTGACATTTGTGGCCAGTCTGTAATGTTAGGCCCAAATTTAAGTTCAACTTCTGTGTCTGCTTTACCTACACCGTCATAGCAACGTGTGTCATAAATAGCTTTGTCAAAGAAATATTTTGGCTTAGTAAAGTTTAAATCAATCTCTGTTGCTGCTGTAAGTATACCACCATTAAGAGCTGTAGCTGCAATACTACGTGCATCCATTAATGCTACTCCTGATATTTGACCATCGCTAGGTTTTGACCCTTCACGGTTAGGGAAGTTACGTGTTGCATGACGAATACTAAGACCATTATTAGAAGGTACATCCCCCGCACCAAAGCAAGGTCCACAAAAAGCAGTTCTCATCGTAGCACCAGCAGCCATAAGGTCGGCTACTGCACCATTTTTAACTAGACTCATGAAAGTAGGTTGGCTAGATGGATAAATGCTAAGTGCAAATTCTCCTGAACCGATGCTATGTCCTCTTAAAATATCTGCTGCATCACAGATATTATCATATGTACCACCTGCACAACCACCGATAAAGGCTTGTTGTACTAGAAGCTTACCATTTTCAATTTTATCTCTTAAAGTAAATGTTACTTTATTACTAGCAAAGCTTGCTGCTGCTTCCTTTTCTACTTTAGCAAGGATATCTTCAAGGTTTGCATTAAGTTCTTCTATCGTATAAGTATTACTTGGATGGAATGGCATGGCTATCATAGGTTTTACTTTAGATAAATCAACTATAATAGCACCATCATAATAGGTCACTTGACCTGGCTCTAATTTTTTATAAGCTTCTTTTCTACCATGAATATCGAAATACTCTTCAACTTGTTCATCAGTAGCCCAAATAGATGATAAGCAAGTTGTTTCTGTAGTCATAACATCAATACCATTTCTGTATTCTACATTAAGGTTTTTAATGCCATCTCCTACGAATTCCATTACTTTGTTTTTTACATAGCCATTTTTAAATACTGCACCAATAATAGAAAGTGCCACGTCTTGTGGCCCTATGCCTATATTAGGTTTACCTGTTAAATACACGGCTACTACACCTGGTCTACTAATATCATAGGTTTTATTAAGAAGCTGCTTAGCAAGCTCTCCACCACCTTCACCAATAGCCATAGTACCAAGAGCACCATATCTTGTATGACTATCTGAGCCAAGTAGCATTCTGCCACAACCACTCATCATTTCTCTCATATATTGGTGAATAACAGCTTGATGAGCTGGTACATAAATACCGCCATATTTCTTAGCTGCTGAAAGACCAAACATATGGTCATCTTCATTAATGGTTCCACCTACTGCACAAAGACTGTTGTGACAGTTAGTAAGTACATAAGGTAGTGGAAACTCTGTAAGTCCACTAGCTCTTGCTGTTTGAATAATTCCTACATATGTAATATCGTGAGAAGCCATAGCATCAAACTTAATTTTAAGCTGATCCATATTTCCACTTGTATTATGTGCTTCTAAAATGCTATATGCTATAGTATTTTTAGCTGCTTCTTCTTTAGAAATAGCTTCTATACCATATTTTTGTTTAATTTCTTTTTCTACGTCTGCATGGCTCTCAATCAACTCTTTTCCGTTAATCAAGTAAGCCCCATTTTCAAATAATTTAATCACGTTTCTCCTCCTATAATACATTTTATTTCCAATATAATCTTTTATTTTATAAATTATATCATAATTTTTAGAAATAAAATATATCCTTTCCTGATTATCTCTTCGTAATTTCATCACTAAAAGCTTCTACGCTTATTTTACCTGCTACAAAATCAAGAATAGCCCTGTTATAAATCTCCGTAACTTCAGTAGTTAGAAGCTTATCATAGGCACTATGATAAGTGTTTTTTGGAAACAGTTTATAGCAATTCTTAAGAGTAACAAAGTCTGTTTTTTCTAAATTCTGCATTTTATAAACAGGAAATCCCATTCCTTTCTCTAGTACTGCTTTGTCAGAAATGGCTTTTATAATCTTTAGATAAAAGCTTTCTATGTTCACTTCCTCAAAAGAGCTATTCTTACTGAGCACAAAACCGTCAGAATACCCTGCAACACCTTCATCTATTAACTTTATTCTCGTAGATGGAAACGGTACTACTCTAACTTTGCCATTTATAATAGATTGACTAGCGTCATCTATTGTAGTAGATGCCCAGCTCCCACTAACCAACATCGCAGCTTCACCTCTTGCAAAATTATAAGTACATTCTGCAGAGCTCATATTTTTATACCCCTCTTGCCAAGGCTCTAAGTCTATTAATTCTTTAAATAACTCAGCACCTCTTATAAAAGGTCTACGTTTAAAAAATATATTATCTTTGGCAATTTCTGTACTCACACTTACACTTCCTTCATTTAATGTAAGTGCCATGTAATACAAAGAACTCATCCAAGCTTCATCACCACTTATAGCAAGAGGTGTAATCCCTTTGTCTTTAAAAATCTCAACGGTTTTTAAAAAATCTCTGTAATTAGTAGGATAGTTAAGATAACTCTTCTCAAATAACTCTTGATTACAATATAATACTACATTCCATCCAAAGACCGGTAATCCATATGTTTTTCCTTCAAAAGTATAGCTTTTAAGCGCATTGTCTACCAGCTTACTTTCTATACTCTTTGCTTTCATAATAGGTGTTAGATCTTTTACCAGATCTAATTCTACTAATTCTTCTAATTCCTTATCACCCCATGTATAAAACATGTCTGGCAAAGCATTTGTAGCTGCCGCATTTAAAAGTGCTTCATGGTATACTTCTGTTTTGAAAGATTTAAGAATAAATTTGACATCTGGGTAGTCTTTTTTACATTCCTCTAGCACTTCTCCTAAAATGGTTTCTAAGCCACCATTAATGGTCCATATTTCAAATATTTGTTCTTTACTTTCTGTTTCAATTTTTTTATTAATAGCCTCAAGCTCTAGGTAAATATGCTGATTCCTTCCTATAAGGAGTACAACAAAAACAAGGCATAGGCTACATAATGTCAAAATAATTATTTTATTTGGCCATTTATTATTGTCCAAGGGCCTTACTCCTTTGAGTGTTTTATAGTTTGTTTATTACACGAGTATATCACACCCCTAGAGCTCATCAAATAGTCTGCATTGTTGTACTTTTTTGTTACTTAATCGTGTTAGTAAAGGGTATATAAATAACTATCTCGGTATATTCGTTAAGACTCGTATAAATTTCTAAAATATCTTTTACATCTATTAATTGATACATTAAGCTTAAACGCTTAATGATAGACCTTAGTCCAAATCCTGATTTATTATGTAATTTTTCTTCTTTTAAAACACTAGCTCTAATCTTTTCGTCCATTCCCTTCCCATTATCTCTGACTCTAACAATCATTCTGGGCTTCATAGGATCTTTTTCTATTTTTACACTTATTTCTAGCGGTTCATCCATGGTTTTGATACCATACTTAATACAATTTTCCACCAAGGTTTGCAAAATCATACGTGGCAACTTTTCTGCTTTCAAGCTCTCATCTATCATATAGTTTACCTTTAGTAAACTAGGATTCTTAATAAGCATGATATTAATATATTCACGAAGAATAATAAACTCCTGCTCTACTGTATTGAGATCTTCTAGATTTAAACAAGCCCTATAATATTTAGATAGACTTTTAATAAGTTTTTGAGCATTAGCCTTATCTTCCATAGCTACTAATACTGCCACACTATTTAAGGTATTATACAAAAAATGGGGATTAACTTGATGATTAATAACTGACAACTCCAGTATGCGTTGAACTCTTTCCCTTTCCTTAACCTCTGATATAAGAGTCTCTACCTTAGTAAGCATTTCATTTAGCGCTTCTCCGATAAGCCCCGCTTCCATATAAGCTTCATCTGTTTCAAATCGTATATTAAGGTCGCCTTCCTCAGTGATAACCTTTGCTTTTAATGCAATATTCTCTAAAGGATATACAACTTTTTTCCCTAAGATAACAATCATAATACATAAGAAAATGAAGTTAGTGAGTGTCATACCCAGCGTAATATTTACCCAGCTATCATCATTAGGAATCGTCTGCAATGTACCCATTAATTTCATCTCTAGCCTACTATAGTCTAGCTCTGCATGATCATAACGGCTTTTCCATTTTTCTTTCTCCCCTTGGCTTAAACTGCCTTCTATGTAAGCTTTATAGGTTTCCTCTAGTTTTCCGTTAGGTAGAAAACTAAAACACTCTCCTGATTCTGGTTCTAGCAAGACAGTCTCAAAATTCATGCGTTCTAAATAACTTGTAGTTGCTTCCCGTATCATGTTTGGATCTAAAAAAATAATAAGGTATCCCAGTTGCTCTAGATTTTCTTTTGAATGAATGCTTCTTCCTATATAAAGTGTGTTCTCTATTTCCCCACTCATATAATTTCTACCAATCCCAATGTATTCCCCGCCATGCTTTTGATTAATCTTAGGAATATTAAACTGAGATAAAAAATGTACACTATGCTTCTTATAAGGAAGCACTGAATACTCTGAAACAACCATTCCATAGGTGTCTACAATATGAATAGATTGAATAGCTTCATTACTTGTTAGGCAGTCATTAAGTACTTTTGAAATGGCTACTTGATCTATTTTCTTCTTATTTACTAGGGCATTTTGTATTTTTTCATTAACAGCTACTTCTAAAGAGATATAGACATTTTTATCTAAAAACAAATCTAGTAAACTCATAAAAGTTCTAGTGTTTTCGATTTTGGTGACATAACCTTTCTTCCCCTTAGTTTGGCTGTTAATCTTATCAAAAATGCTGAACCCTACAATCAGAGCTATTCCCATGGTAATTAAATAGGTTGTAATAAGAACTCCCCTTATTCCTTTTCCTTTCCTATTCAAGGCTCTTCTCCTAACTTATATATGGATTTTCCTTATCTTATATTTCTTCGTTCCTCTAGGCGTTCTTTAAGACGGGCTAATATTTGAGTCATTTCTTCTATATCTACTGGTTTTAGTACATATTCTGCTATGCCATATTTAATAGCTGTTCTTGCGTATTCAAAGTCTTCATACGCTGTTAATACCACTACTTCTCTGCTATCTGATCCTAAATTTGTCTCCTGCTCTCTCACCTCTTTAATAAAATCCAAACCATTCATGATAGGCATCTCAATATCGGTAATAATAATATCTACTTTCTCTACCTCTAATTGCTCTAAAGCTTGTTTACCATTTTGAGCCATACAGACAATTTCAAAACCTAGTGCATTCCAATTTAGCATCTTCTCAATACCCATACGTATAATAGGTTCATCATCTACTATTTGTACATTAAACATCTCTTTTCCTCCCTATAACCTATATACATACTTAATCATACCTTTTGGTACTTCTATATTAGACTTGGTTGCACGAATACGATCAAGTAGAGATAAGGCTTTATTATAGTCCACATCAATATTAAACATCATTAATAATTTCATTTCTAATAAATCACTATATATATCCTTTTCTTTTTCCCATTGTTCATAGGTCCATACGTTTTTATAAAGAGCATCTACTACACTATTCATATGTTTGATTACTTGGTCTACCTCATTATCATAAAGCAATTCTACTGAGTTAATCTTAATAAAACAGTTAGAAAACTGTGCCAGTAGCGTTTCAATAATGACCTTTGTTTCTTCATTTGTAAAATTCATGCTGAGCTTATTAATGGCAAGCCTGTCATAAATCTTCCTAGTATAATAATGCATAAAGGTTTCAAAGTCGCCCCTGTTATTTTCAGGTTCAATGGCAAATAAAATTCTAAAGAATAAATTCCATTGGAATTCTTCATTAATACGTTCTTTAATATGCTCACCTATAAGCTTCGTATGTTGGTCCTCATATCTAATACTGCCTTCGAAAAATATTTTCTGTGTAAAATCTATGAGCTGTTCTTCAATGCCCCTTACCTTTTGGAAGCCATTTATTAAATGTTGCCCATAATCGTTCATAGAACTCTCTAAAGCATCTCTAAATACATAGCGCACAATAGCTTCACATGAACTCTTAAAGTCTACTAATACACCTAATGTTTCTTTCATATGTTTTGCAAAGATATCATAAATCAACTTAGAAAGTATGGACTCTAGCTGCTTCTCTTGTCTTTCATAAGTTTTTTCATCAGTTTGATCAAATTGATTAGATATTAATAAAAGCTGTTGATCAATAGTGGTTAAACTATTTTTAATAGATTTCATAATATCCTTATAAAACTTATCTGCAATGACATAATTATAGTTCTTATAAATAACCTTATGTTCAATTTCTCCCCAGAAAATATTAACTAAAGATTTGATTTGTAGCTCAAAATTTACAACTTGTCCATCATCTACATATTTTCCATCTATTCGGTAAATCTTCATTCCATTTTTTTGTTCTTGTGGCTGTTTACCTGCTAAACTCAGTAAAAGCTTCTCATTGGTATTACTATAGAAAAATCCTTCATAAGTCTCACTCTTTTCACCAAAAGAACGCTTAATAAATTTATATAAATCTGTTTCATCTTGAATGAATCTACACTCTAAACGAATCCCAATAATATCAGGTACATTTTCAAAAAGCACTTCTTTTGTATCATACTTTTGATAATATTGGTTGCGGATAATTTTCTCTTTTAAGCTTTTTTGTGATTTTACTCTTGTATTTATATTAAGATAACCCTTGTTGGTAGTCAGGAGTAAATTCTCGAAAAATCCTTCTATTTCACTACCTACTTCTTCCAACATAGGTCTCATTTCTTCTAATCGTTCTAGTACATCTTCTATAAATCCAAATAATTTTAATTCCATATGTGCTTTTAGCCTCCTTGCCTTGTTCTATTCTAATCTGGCTATTTCTTTCATTATACTATACTGAGTGTAAAGTGATATGAAATTTATTAATTTTGTATTGAAATATAAAAAGCATATAAAAAACACATAAAAAAAGTATAAAAAAAGCCAGAAAATATTCTTTTATCTTCTGACCTCTTTTATACCTTTATTCTGTAATTGTTAATCCAGCTAATCTTGCTAACTCTAAAATTGTTTTCTTAGAAACTTTTTTCCCTTTATAATCGATAAGATCATCCATACTACCATTAAAGATATCAGCTGGCTCGTATTTCTTAAGAATAATTCTGTCCTCATCAACGAAAATTTCTAATGCATCTTTTTCATTAATATCTAAATTTCTTCTTAATTCGATAGGTAATACCACTCTTCCTAATTCATCGACTTTTCTTACTACACCTGTTGACTTCACTAATATCCTCTCCCTTTACACTTTTTCTCATATTTTTCCATGTCCTGTTTATAAAGTACCATAATTAGAAATTAAAGTCAATTAACTTTTGTATTTTTTTAGACTTTTTTAAATAAAAACTTTTTATTATACAATATAGTATTTGTCGAAACCTAATAGTGTGCATATTTTATTGATATTTGCTGTAGAATCATCGCAAAGTATTCCTCGAAAAAACAACATTTTTCTTGTATATCCTCTTGTATTATTCTTTTTTACAATTTTCCACTTTCCCAGTTTTCCCATCTATTACCACCTCCAAGTACAAAAGTAACTCTCTTAATAATTGTACTAAAAAGATGTACATGTTCCCCTTAATCACGCATATATATAAAAAGGACATGGCTGTAAAATTATATTCTATATCTGAGGAGGAAGCTTATGCTTAATTATATCTGGAGCTTCATGATTATATTTGCTGTACTTATCTCTGGCTTTACTGGTGGTATGCAGGCTATCACTAACTCTGCTCTTTCAGCTTCTGGGGAAGCAGTTACTATTTGTATTGAAACTTTAGGTATTGTTGCTATGTGGATGGGCATTATGCGCATCGCAGAAAAATCAGGTTTAATTGACGCACTTGCTAGAAAAATGAACCCTATATTAAACTTTCTTTTTCCTTCCGTTCCTAAAAACCATCCTGCTAGAAAGTATATTGCCACCAACCTTATTGCTAATTTTCTGGGGCTAGGTTGGGCTGCTACTCCACCAGGATTACAAGCTATGATAGAGCTTCAAAAACTGAATAACGACAAAGGGAAGGCTACTCATGCCATGTGTATGTTTTTAATTATTAATATTTCTTCAGTCCAGCTTATTCCTATTAATATGATTTCTTACCGCAGTGCTTATGGTTCTCATAACCCAACAGAAATATTAGTTCCCTGTATTATTGCTACCATTATTTCTAGCTTAGCTGCAATCATCTTCGGTAAATTCATGTATAAGAAGGAGGATTAATTTATGGCACTCTTACTAGGTATATCTGACTGGATGATTCCTTGTATTATGATTAGTATTATTGTTTATGGCCTTTTAAAAGATGTAAATGTATACGAGGCTTTTATCGAAGGAGCTACTGATGGTTTAAAAGTTGTTAAAGACATTCTTCCTACCCTAGTGGGGCTTATGATAGCCGTTGGCATGCTACGTGCTTCTGGTGCTTTAACCGGACTAGCTAGGCTCTTTACACCGCTTATTAGTTGGTCAAAGTTTCCTCCAGAGCTTATTCCTGTAGCCTTAATGCGTACTTTTTCTTCATCTGCTGCTACAGGACTTATTATTGACATATTTAAAACTTATGGGCCAGACTCTTATATAGGTAGATTAGTTTCTATTATGTTTGGCTGTACAGAAACAATCTTTTATACTATGTCTGTTTACTTTATGACCATAAAGGTTAAGAAAAGCCGTTATACCTTAGCAGGCGCTCTTGTTGCTTCCTTGGTAGGTATTATAGCTGCTTATTTCCTTACGCTTAGATTTTTCGGCTGTTAGAGTTTTAATTTTACATTTTATGCTCTCTTACATAATTTTTCTGTTACTTTTTACCTTTCTTTTATATTGTTTTTGCTATAATAATGTTATAATAATGTTAACTATAGGGTTTGTTTCGTACAAATGAGATTTTAAGGAGAAATGCAGATGTTAAATAAAATTAAATCTCTACTGAAGGGTTCTTCAGATGTTTATGAAAATGAAATAATGTACCATAGAAATGGTAAAGTCATGTATGAAGGTAGTGTTAAAGGCTCTAACTTTCATGGTTTAGGTAAATATTATGATGAAACTGGTAGACTTTGCTATGAAGGGCATTTTGCTAACGGCCTTCCTCATGGACAAGGTAAATGCTATTTAGAAGATGGTAGTATTTACGAAGGTGAATTACATAAAGGTGAACGCACAGGTATAGGCACCAAACAGTTTCCTGATGGCTCAGTTTATGAAGGACGCTTTGTAGATGGTGCTATGGAAGGTAAGGGTAAACTTACAAAACCAGACGGAACTATTTATGAAGGGAATTTCCTTAGAAATCACTTACAAGGCTCTGGTGCACCTACTTCTCCTAATCGTGTTACTTATCCAAATGGCGATCAATATATAGGCGAATTCGTCGATACTGTTGAAAATGGCCTTGGTAAACTTATTATCTCTGCCGGTGTTTATGAAGGTGACGTTGTGAATGGCCTTCCTCATGGTAAAGGTCATTTCATTTGGAATAACGACTCCACTTATTATGGTGATTTCTTAGAAGGTCAGATGACCGGTAAGGGAACTATTACCTATGCTAATGGTGAAAAATACATTGGTGATTTTAAAAATGGGTATAAACATGGTAATGGTATTTATCAAGAAGCTTCTGGAACACAGTATGAGTGTTATTTTGAAGAAGATCAGCTCATAAGTGCCACTCGTTAAAACCAAAAATTTCTAGCTATCAAAATAGGGAAAAGGTGATGACTCGTCACCCTTTCCCTATTTTTGTTTCTTTATCTTCTTCTATTTAAACTACTTATTCTTAATAAAAAACATAATGCAGTAAAACAAAAATACAAGGCTTAATACGCCATACATAGGATAGAGAAATTCTACTAATCTTGCAAATCCTATTATTGAAAAAGGTGCTGCTATTAACACTACCAAGAAAATGCCTTTATTATAAGGCACTTTATATTTATTCTTTAGAAAGTATGACAAACTGTATACGTTAGATACTTGCGAAGAGAACATCTCTAGCCACATTATACCTAACATCCCTAGTTGAAGTAATTTATTCATCTCCATAGCTAGTCCTAAAAGTGGCACCTCATATAAATTAGGATGAAAAGGATTCACTAGCATTAAAAAAGTAATATAAATTCCAATAACCGTAAGGACTGTACTTCCTAATATGATACCTTTTATAATTTGTTTTGGTTTCTTAAGTTCATTAGTTAACGGTACAATAACCCCTATGATGGTCAGAATATTAAAACTTACATAAACCAAAGTAGATAGAAGAAGATTTGTTTTTTGTCTAGGTATTAAACGTAAATATGAATAGGTACAAGTCATAGGGTTGTCTTTAATGTAGGCTAAAAAAATAGAAGTCATCACTACAATTAGAGTAGGTACTACAATAGTGTTCACTTCAAATAACCCCTCTGTATTTCTAAGTAAAAAAATACTACTACATCCAATCATAATAATAACGCCTAGCCACTTAGGAACATGAAAATATTGATTCATAATAGAACCACTACCTGCTAAGATGATGGATGTGCTACTTAGCAAGAACAGTGTAAGTACAGCATTAGTAAATTTAGCTACAAACTTTGGACATACTAGATCTACAAACTCATTATAAGAACTCACCTTAAATTTATCTGTAATTAGAATAATCACTTTGCTAAAAACGATATATAAAAGACCACATAAAATGAGTCCTGCAAACCCTCCTATCCCATAAGTAGCAAAAAATTGATTTAATTCCCTTCCTGAGCAAACCCCTGCTCCCACTATACTTCCAATAAAAATCATAGCAATCTGCATGACTAAAATTTTATTTTTCATTACCCTCCCCCTTATTTAGCTTATCCCTTTAATATATATATTCTTTATATCTTCATTTATGTCATAAGTAGGGAAAATAAAATAATGTCAATTTTTGTTTTTGTTGCATATTATGTCAGTGAGGGCGCTACTCAAACCTAATAAATTAAGTGGAGGGATTTTAATATGTCATGTAGATGTAAAAACAAATGTTCTCGTTGTGGATGCGAATGTGACCACAGATCTTGCAACACTTGCTGTAGAAAGCAGCTTGCTGAAGCTAATGAAACTATTTTAGCTGCTTCACGCATTCTTTGTGAATATATCAATGAATTTGGATTAGACAAAGATGATGATTGTTCTTCATCAAAAGATGATGATGATTGCGGCTGTCGTCGCTTCTCAGATAGTGATGATGACGATTGCTGCTGTCGTCGCTTCTCAGATAGTGATGATGATGATTGCTGCTGTCGTCGCTTCTCAGATAGTAATGATGACGATTGTGATAAAGATGATGATGATGATTGTGATTGCTGTCATAAAAATGAGTGTAGCTCTTCACATCACTGTGGTTGTGATAGTGAATGTAGTCGTAGATCTCGTTGTCACCGTAATCATGACTGTTGTCGTAGATCCCGTTGCCGCCGTAGTCGTAGATCTCGTCGTAGTTGTAATAATGATTGTTGTCGTAGATCTTGTTGTAGCTGTAATAACGATTGTTGTCGTAGTTCCCAATGTGGCTGTAGTTGCTGGGGAAGAGCATAATCCCTTACTCTATCTTAATTATTTGCAGAGGCTTACCGCCTCTGCTTTTTTATTTACTCATGATATTACTTTAATATTTCATATTTTAAATAACTTAATTACTATCTATTTGCATACTATAAAATAGGAGGTGATAATGATGATGAATGCTATTAAAGTCTCAGAAATTAATAAAACTATAGAAATAACTGCTAAAACGCTTATTAATAATGAACTTGAAATTACTAATACTTCTTCTGGATACATCAATAATCTTAAAATATTAATTCAGGGTAGTGATTTTTCTATTCTAGAACAAGCTATTATTAGAAAACGAGGTGCCTTAAATTTTTCTCCAACTGAAAATTGCCTTGAATTAGGTAATCTCGCTCCAGACGAATCTGCCTTTTTTGAGTACAAGTTTACGTCTTCCTCTAGTTTACCTTCTCTCTCATCTCACTTAACAATCTCTTACTATCTAGATAATTCCTTAGAAGAAACTAAAACGGTAGTTGCTGACCTTTTAACTCCTTTAGCTACACCTAATGATTCAAATCAAAAATAAAAGGATGCATTCGCATCCTTTTTAGCTTTATTTTACCTTTGTTATTTATCTCTAGAAAACCTTTACTATATCTATTTGGCTCTGCACATAAAGATCTATAAGCTTGTTATTAACCTTGACAGTAGGTCGATAAATTGCCTGAGGAGAAATAGAATATACCTCTGCTATTTCTCCTGTGCTTAATAGCACATGATTACCTATATAATAATTCATGATATTACTACAGAATTCAAGTAATAAATCTACTTCAAAAGCTCTAAGCTGTGTACTTCTTAATTCTTTAATGACATTAAAAATATGATTCTTTTGTTTTAACTCATCATAAGTATCTGCTAAACCTATGATTTTAGCCATGTCACTAATCTTATCCCCTCTTAAACTTAGTGGAAAACCAGAACCATCACAACGTTCATGGTGCGTTAGTACTGCTTTGAGTACTTCATTATCTAGCTCATTAAACGGTACTAATTTTTCATAACCATAGATAGGATGCCTCTTATAAGCTAATCGTTCCCTTAAACGCCTGTCCATATCTGTGTCCTTTAGTGCATTAGGTAAATCTATCTTCCCTACGTCATGTAATAATGCAGCTAAAACAAGTTGTTCTAATCTTTGTTCACTATAATCTCTCCATCTCCCCATAACAAGAGAAAGAAATGCCACATTAATGCTGTGAGTATAGTACTCTTCTTTCAGCTGGGAAACAAGGTTAACACAAGCTAATAAATTGAAATCATCTTTAAAGTCCTTAATCATATATTGTGCTAAGTTCTTTAACGCCTCAATATTAAGCACTTCTCCTACCTTATTGCCCCCTTCAATAATACACTTTAAGGTAGTCGCATATTCTTTATAACTTTCTACAATACGCTCTTCCGTTTGCCACATTTTGTCTTCGGTATTGATATCCACCCATACTTGTGTATGCTGAAAATGATGAACCTTCTCAATACTTTCTTCAGTTAGCTTATCCCCTCTTGGTAAAAGTATCGCTCCAGTCTTTTCATCTAAAATAGGTTGAAGCAACACCATTCCTGGACGGCATTTTGATAATGGAATAATCACCTTCTCACTAGCCAGCTCTCCCATACGCCACTCCTCCAACTCTAAATTTATAATTTAATGATATAGATTAAATATTTTTATATTGTGTTACTCATTATTTTAGCACCTCTAAGAGAGTATGTCACTATATAATACAGCATATAATTAATACTTTACGGCCTTTTTATCTATACATTCAATATTAATTAAATTTTATAAGAATATATTGATATCTACTCGAATATCACTATTATATGTATTATATTATGATGATGTAGACAAAGAGGTCTATATGTATGCAGTTGCATATATATAGACCTCTTTTGCTTATTTCACAAATTTTTAATAGGAGGGCATATGATTTCATAAAGCTAAGATTTCTTAAATATACTAAAGAGGAAGTATTTATTCGCTTCCTCTTTTATGCGCTTATTTCCTTTGCTTTTATTTTACCTGAAAAGGAGTGAACCCTTATGTGTGGTTTTGCTGGCATTGTAGATTTTAAGAAAGTCCTTACTAATGAGCAAATGAATCTAGAAAACATGACTGATACTCTTAAACTACGAGGACCTGATCAATATGGCTACAAGTCTTATCCTCATGTTCTTTTTGGACACCGAAGATTAATCGTTGTAGACCCAAAAGGTGGCCTTCAACCTATGACTAAAGAACAAGGTGGTTTTCACTATACTCTTATTTATAATGGAGAACTTTATAATACAGAAGATATTAGGAAGGAGCTTCTTCTAAAGGGCTATCATTTTGATTCATATTCAGATACTGAGGTCCTTTTAACGGCTTATATGTGTTTTGGTATTAACTGCGTAGAAAAATTAAATGGTATTTTTGCTTTTGCTATTTATGACGAGAAATTAGAGCAGGTTCTATTAGTACGTGATCAATTAGGTGTTAAGCCCTTCTTCTATAGCATTCAAGATACAACGCTTATTTTTGGTTCAGAAATCAAAACGGTTTTAGCTCACCCAGCTGTTTCCCCAACCTTAGATAAAGAAGGACTTACAGAAATATTTGGCTTAGGTCCTGCCATCAGACCAGGAAGTGCTGTATTTAAAGAAATAAATGAACTTCCTCCTGCTCATCTCGCGATTATTAATAAAAAAGATATGCTTATTAAAGAATACTGGCAGCTAAAAGCCACTGAAAATCAGGAGACCTTAGAAGAAGCCACCGAGCATTTACAACATTTATTAATTGATGCTATTGAACGCCAATTAGTCGGAGATGTACCTTTATGTACTTTTCTTTCAGGTGGCCTAGACTCCTCTGCTATTGCTGCTATTGCTGCTAATTCTTATAAAAAGCGTAATAAAATACTTACCACCTATTCCCTAGACTACGAAGATAATGATAAGTACTTCAAAGCCTCTATCTATCAGCCTACTTCCGATCAATATTGGGCTCTTCAAATGGCTGAATTTATCCAAAGTGATCATCGCACTTATACCATTAAACACGATGAGCTAGCTTATACTTTAAAAGCTGCTGTCTTAGCTAGGGATTTACCTGGTATGGCAGATATTGATTCTTCTCTTTTCTTATTCTGTAAAGAAATTCGAAAAGATTTTGTAGTCGCTTTATCTGGGGAATGCGCTGATGAAGTTTTTGGTGGTTATCCTTGGTATACTAGACCTGAACTTAGAAGTCTAGAAACCTTCCCTTGGTCCAACTTTGTTAGAAGTAGAAGACAACTTCTTTCTCCTGAATACGCTGCTCTTCCTCTTGAGGAAATAGTACAGGAGAATTATCTAGATAGTTTAAAGCTAGTCCCTAAGCTAGGCTATGAATCTCTAGACAGACAGCGTACTAGAGAAATCTTCTACTTAAATATGAAATGGTTCATGGTTAACCTCTTAAATCGAAAAGACCGTATGAGTATGGCTAACAGCCTAGAAGTACGTGTTCCTTTTGCTGATTATCGTTTAGTAGAATATGCCTTTAACTTGCCAGATGAGTATCTATTCTACCAAGGCAGAGAAAAAGGCCTTCTTCGTAAAGCTTTAAAGGGTATCTTGCCAGAAGACATTATTTACAGAAAGAAGAGTCCTTATCCTAAAACACACAATCCTATTTATACCCATCTTGTATGTGATATGCTTGGAGAAATCTTAAAAAACAAGAACGCGCCACTTTTTGAGATTATTAACAAGGAATTTGCTCAAAGATTAGTAGATACCAAAGGAGAAGCTTATACAAGACCTTGGTTCGGCCAACTCATGACAGGCCCACAACTTATTGCTTATTTAGTTCAGCTCAACATATGGCTGGAAAGCTATAACGTTAAGTTGGTGTAAAATATATAGTAAAATACCGCTATGTAGTCCGGGTAGTGTACTTGCTTACAGCTGCTGCCAAAGACTTCGCTAAGAAACTCTAAATTCGTAATCCTTATGAACGGGCGAAAACTCGCGATGCTCAGACACTCGCCCTAAAACCCATAAGGATTACTTCATTAAGAGTTTCTAAGCTCTGCTCCAAGGCATCTTCCAGCAAGTCCACTACTCTCCCTACACAGCTGCTATTTTGCAAAAGTAAACTATCAAGACACTTTAAACGCTGTTACAAGTAAAGAAGAACCTGAAAAAATTACTTGCACGTTTGAAATGACACTATTTTTTTAGCTATGCTGCTTTACTGTTAGAAACGTTTATGAGCTTAATAACGTTTGGAAGAAATGAGAGGGTAGAACTATCTGGAAGGGTGACTTGGGAGAGTTTTTTAGAGGCACTTGGCGAGTGTTTTGGATGGATTTTAGTGCGAGTGTTTGAGCGTAGCGAGTTTTCGCACGTTCATCCAAATTAGCGAGCCTAGTGCCTCAGAAAACTTGAACCGGAACACTGGAAGATAGGTCTGCCCTCTCATTTCCTCCCATAAGCCATTCTCTTAAACCTTCTCTATTTGAAACTATATTTGCTCCCAAAAACGTTTAACATAGGAGGCTATTTCTGTCGTTTTTACTTTTTTAGCGTGGTAAAACTCTGGGGTTAAGAGGCTTTCGTAAAGCGGAGTATTGAAGCGGTCATCGATAAGTAAAATGCTTCCTTTGTCCTCTTCAGTTCGAATAAGGCGCCCTACTGCTTGCAAGACTTTATTGATACCCGGATAGGTATAGGCATAGTGGTAGCCGTCTTTCTCTTCTTCATCAAAGTGGTTCTTGATGAGATCTCTTTCTAAACCCAGTTGTGGTAAGCCTACGCCTACTACTATAACACCAATGAGACGGTCTCCTGTTAGGTCTATACCCTCGGAGAAGATGCCTCCTAATACGCAGAAATTCACTGTGGAGCTTTCTGGATTGGGGATAAACCTTTCTAGGAAGCTTTCTCTTTCTTCTTCACTCATCTCACTAGTCTGCTTATAGACTTCGTATTGAGGCTGTCCTAACTCGTCATATACTTGAAAATAACTTTCTTCTACTCGTATTTCTTCTTGCGCTTCTCTTTCTGAACTCGTCATGACTCTTAAATGCTCAAATACCTCTGACATATATTTGTAAGAAGGGAAGAACACCATGTAATGTCCTATTTTTTGTTCTACTAGCTGACAAATAGCCTCGCAGATCTTTGTATAACTGGCCTCTCTATGTCTATATCTAGTGGAGACGTCTGTAACCACTAATCTTAAGGCATTCTCTTCTATAAAAGGGGAGTCAAAGGCTATTGCCTTATCCTCTTTGCCCCCTAGCATGTATTTGTAATAATCAATAGGTAGTAGTGTAGCAGAAAAGAAGATAGCACTTTTACAAGTACTTGTAATACTATTAATGGCAGTATTTGGGTCTATGCAAAAAAGCTTAATTCTTACTTCTTGTCCACTACTTTCACCATAAACTATATAATGCTCATCAAAGAGTTCATAGATGCGATTAAA
Source organism: Bacillota bacterium (assembly GCA_023393125.1). Classification (GTDB taxonomy): domain Bacteria; phylum Bacillota; class Clostridia; order Lachnospirales; family Cellulosilyticaceae; genus Cellulosilyticum. The sequence goes on along the minus strand of JAEWMQ010000008.1, from coordinate 8,300 downwards.
ACTGTATGCTTCAAAATATAAGTCTAGTAAATCAGCAGGCAGATTACTTTCTCCTCCTTGCTGAAGTTTCTTATCACAAGCAGCAATGAGCCTCCTACTGATTTGATAAAGTGTCTTAGGTGCTTCTTTACTAATATAAACCCCTAGTTCATCGATATAATCCTTTCTTAAATCTAAAAACCATTCGTTCAGCTTAGTAAGCTCTCTTGAAATAGCAGAATTACCCTTTCCTAAATTTTTCTTCACACTTAAAACTTGCCTTTTAGATAGGCTAGCGGAGTACATTTCTCTAGCCCTATCAACTAGGTTATGTGCCTCATCTACCAAAAGTATAAAATCTCTATTATCTGCAAAACGCTTTAGCCCTACACTAGGGTCAAATACATAGTTATAATCACATATCACAATATCTGCCCATATAGACAAATCAAGCGCTAGTTCAAAGGGGCATACCCTATGCTTTCTGGCATACTGCTCTACCATCTCTCTAGAAATCAAATCTTCCTCATTAATGATTTCATAAACGGCTTCATCTACCCTATCATAATGTCCGTTTGCCCATTCACAATAATCCGGGTGACACTGTCTTTTCTCACAAAAACAAATTTTATCTTTCGCCGTTAGGGTAATGGTTTTAATCTTAGCACCTTTCTTATATAAACGCATAGCTGCTTCTTCTGCAATCGTTCTCGTAATCGTTTTAGCCGTTAGATAGAAAATCTTACTCCCATGCCCCTCCCCCATGGCCTTAAGAGCAGGAAAAAGAGTAGACATAGTCTTACCTATACCTGTTGGAGCACTAACATAAAGGTTATTTGTTTGCTGAATACTTTTATAAACGCTAACAGCTAATTCTCTTTGCCCCTTACGATAGCTTTCAAAAGGAAATGCTAGTTCTTTTAAAGAACCGTCCCTCTTTTTAGTCCAGTCCATGTAAAAGCGAATCCATTTTGAATATTTAGCAATGATTTGATTAAAGAATGCTTCTAATTCTTCAAAGAAAAAGCCTCTTTGTAAGTGTTTGATTTCTTTGGTTTCTATATGGTAATAAGTAAGGCGTACCTGCATTTCTTGCTGCGCATTTTCTTTAGCATAAAAATAGGCATAACATTTAGCTTGAGCCCAGTGAAGAGGATTGTAATTCTCATCGATTAGGCTTAAGTCTTTGGTTGTGGTTTTAATTTCATCAATGGTGACACCTACCAGGTCTCTAATAACACCGTCTGCTCTCCCCTCTACCACAAAGGTAATATCGTCCTTTTTACATTCATGAGCCATTCTAACCTCTGCTTCATAATTAGCTTCCATACTTTCTTGAAGTTTCTTATGAGCCAAAGTCCCCAAAACAGCCCTATTACTACTCGTTACGCCCGAGGTGATACTCCCTTCTCTTAGTACAAATTCTATGAGCTCCCTGACAGAGATTTTCACCAGTCCTTCACTAATACGCATTTCAAGGTCCTTCCCTACATCATTTTTCTTCTATTATACAACAATTTCTTATTTCACACCCTCTTTTATCACATGTTGCCCCAAACGTAATTGTATATTCCATCACAAACTCATATAATGTATTTATCATTATAAATACTGAACATTAACTATTTTTTCCATTATTAATTGATCATCCTCATTATTCATTCTTCACCATCAATTATTTACTATCAATTGCTCATTCTTCATTCTTCATTTTTAATTGTCCTAAGGAGGCTCTATGAAATTATCTGATTTAGTAACTTCCACTTCCATTACCATCCAATGCCATGATAACCCTGATGCAGATGCCTTAGGTGCTGGCTATGCTTTATATACCTACTTTAAACTTAAAGGCTGTGACACCAGATTCATTTATAGTGGTCATTTTCAAATTCAAAAAACGAATTTGGTAGCTATGATAGAACTTTTGAATATCCCTATTGAATATACAGATGAAACTAAGGTTAAAGGACTTCTCATTACTGTAGATTGTCAGTATGGTGCTGGTAATGTCACTTATATAGAAGCTGATGATATAGCTATTATTGATCATCATCAGATTGAGATTACTAATATTGAAAAAAGTGAAATCTGCAGTTTTTTAGGTAGCTGCTCTACCTTAGTATGGCAAATGCTTTTAGATGCAGACTTTGAAGTTAACGAATACCCTCTCATCGCTACAGCTCTTTACTATGGCTTATTTACAGATACCAGCCAGTTTTCAGAGCTTTATCATCCACTAGATAAAGATATGAGAGATCATTTACATATTGATGAAGATATTATTAAACGCCTTAAAAATTCTAATCTATCCTTGGCTGAAATTGAAATCGCAGGATTAGCACTTATTGGCTATAACTATCATGAAGTTTATCGCTTTTCCCTTATCAAAGCACGTCCTTGTGATCCTAATATTTTAGGACTTGTTAGTGATATGATGCTTCAAGTAGATACAGTTAATACCTGCGTGGTTTACAGTGAGCTTGCTAATGGTATTAAGCTTTCTATTAGAAGCTGTGTCAAAGAAATTAAAGCTAGCGAGCTAGCCACTTATTTAACTGACGGAATTGGTTCTGGTGGCGGACACCTTGAAAAAGCTGGTGGCTTTATTAATCAAAAACTTTTTAAAAAGAATTATTTTAGCCTATCTTCAGAAGCTTATTTCTTAAATCGCCTAGATAGCTATCATAAGAGCTACGATATAATCGATGCTAGCACCTATACCATGGATATTTCGGATATGCTTCTTTATCAAAAGCTACCTATACCTATTGGCTATGTGGAAACTACTATGATTCTACCATCTCATACACCAGCTATTGTTAGAACTCTAGAAGGTGATATTGATATTACAGCTTGTGAAAATGTCTATATTATGATTGATACAGATGGTGAAGTTTATCCTATCCAGAAAGACAAATTTGAGTGTAGCTATGAAAAATTATCTAGTGGCTTTGTTTTAGATGACGCTCAATACTTCCCTTCTATCAAACATAAACTAACAGGCAAGTCCTTACTCCTTAAAGACCATGTAAAGTCTTGCTTAGCTAAAGGTCAAGTTCATATTTATGCTAAACCTCTTACAAGAGTTACTAAGGTCTTTACTACTTGGGATAAAAATAACTATATGTATGGTGCCATAGGTGACTATATTGCTGTGCGTAGTGATGACCCTCATGATATTTATATTATTAAAGGTGATATCTTCTTAAAAACCTATGGGCGCATTTAGCAATAAAATAAAGGTGGACTACTGTCCACCTTTGCTTTATTATCTCTGCTCTCTTACCATCTCATTTTTATATCAATAGCTTACTTTTAATAATAGAACATCTTTTGCACCTAAGTTTATAACTTCCCCTTTTTTGTATAAAATATCATTGAGTAAATCTGTATAGTCTTGATTAAAGATAATTTCTTTAACTTCTTGATTATGGTTAAGGATAAAGGTATATTCTACATCCTCTTTATAGCGCCTTGTAACTTCCACGCCTTCTGGTAAATTCATAAGTGGCTTAATATCTAATGCTTCTAAGCGCTCTTTGAAGAAATCAAAGAAAAAGTCTTCACTAGAACTACTACCAATATACCACGCCTTACCTTTTCCAAAATTATTAACTGTAATAGCAGGTGTTCCTGCGTAGAAATCTTCACCATAGATTGCTACTACTTCAGCTGTTTCCTCATGAATTAAGTCACATAATAGCTCAGCACTATAGGTGCGTCCATCTGTCATAAGTAACTTATTTTCTTCCCCTGGTGGCAAAGCATCAATCTCTTCTACCCAAATGCCTAGAAGTTCTCTTAATTTACCTGGATAACCACCTATGGTTACTAAATCATGTTCATCTACAATACCACTAAAGAAGGTAGTTACAAATTGACCTCCTTCTCTTACAAAGTCTTCTAGTTTCTTATGATAATGGCCTTTTATCATATAAAGCACAGGTGCTATAACTAGTTTATATGGGGACAGGTCTGCATCTACACCTATTATATCAACATTGACATTTTGTTTAGCTAAGGCTGTATAGTACTTAGCTACTTCCTTAATATAACGCAGCTCCTTACTTGGGCCTGCTGAATATTCTAGTGCCCACCAGTTATCCCAATCAAAGAGAATAGCCACCTTTGATTTCACTACTGAGCCAATGATTTCACTTCCTAACTTCTCAAGCTCTGCACCTAGTGCTGCACATTCCTTAAACACTCTAGTCTCACCTGTTCCTACATGATCAATAAGTGCACCGTGGTATTTCTCACAGGCACCAATAGACCTTCTCATTTGGAAATACATAATAGTATCAGAACCATGTGCCACAGCTTGATAGCTCCAAAGGCGCATAACCCCTGGCCTTTTTAAGTTATTATAAGGCTGCCAGTTAGTTACACTAGGAGTTTGCTCCATTAAAGCAAATGGCAATCCATCCTTAAGACCTCGCATTAAAGCATGTGCCATCCCCATTTTATAATAAGGATCATCGGTAGAAGGATAGTTATCCCATGAAACAAAATCCATATATTTAGCCCATTTATGATAATCTAGCTCCTTATAAAAGCCCATGAGATTCGTGGTAATTTGAATCTCTGGTGTGATACGTTTAATAGCCTCATACTCTTCTTTGTAACACTCTAGCATACTATCTGAACTAAAGCGTGCATAATCAAGAGAAATACCTTGAAACATACTTCTTTCCCACTCAAAATGCTCACTTTGAAGATTAGGGACTACAATTTCATCCCACGCATAAAAGGTGTGTCCCCAGAAACTAGTGTTCCATGCTTTATTTAAAGCCTCTAAAGTTTTATATTTACTTTGTAGCCATACTCTAAATGCTTTTTCACAAGTATCACAATAGCATTTACCACCAAACTCATTAGAAACGTGCCAAGCCACAATATTATCATAGTCTTTATAACGTTTTGCTAGCTTAGTAGCCAAACGTACTGCATATTTTTTATAAACCAAACTATTAGGGCAAGAATTATGACGTCCACCAAACTTTCTCCTCATCCCACTAAACTCTGTGCGAAGAATTTCTGGATACTTTTTAGCCATCCAAGCTGGATGTGCAGCTGTAGAAGTGGCTAGACAAACTTGCATATTATTTGCCTTTAAGTAATCCATTTCCTTGTCTAGTCTAGAAAAATCATATTCTTCTTCACTTGGCTGAAGCATTGCCCAGTTAAATACATTAAGCGTAACAATATCCACTCCTGCTTTTTTAAAAAGCTTCATGTCCTCTTGTAATATTTCCTCTGGCCACTGCTCTGGGTTATAATCTCCACCAAATAAAATCTTCTTTACCTTCTCATCATTAATCATAACTTCCCCTCCTTATTATAATAACCCTTTATTTTTATATCGTTACTATTAAACTTATCCTAACACAAGCTGTATCTTGTGCCTATCAGATAAATTGGTGGATATTTATCCCCATTTTTTTAACTTTTTTAGATTACAATCCACAATTTTATCCAGTTATCCTTAGTATTTCTGTCAATAACAATGAAAGTGGGTATGATATAAAATAGGAAGAGACAATGGAAAATGAAGAATGAATAATAATTAATTCTCTATTAACTATTATGTATCATAAGGAGGCGAAGCTATGAGGGAGATTTTTCAGCTAGCGGAGATTTTTAATAATCATATGGTATTACAAAGAGATGCTGCCATCAAAGTGTGGGGAAGTGGGCCTAACGGGAGCAAGGTTACTCTTACTATTGGTGATCAGTTGCATACTGGAGCTATTAGTCATAATAAGTGGTGTGTTACTTTAGAGCCTTTAAGTTTGGGACCTGGCTTAGAGATGAGGGTGACTTGTGGGAATGAGATTATTACTGTAACGGATATTTTAGTAGGTGATGTTTATCTTGGTAGTGGACAGTCTAATATGGCTATGCCGCTTAGGGAAACTGATAATAGGGATTTGGATTTACATACTATTAACTTACCTAAAGTACGCATTTGTGATATGGTCGTTAAGCCTTATGAAGAGAGCACTGCTTATATAAGCCCTGATGATACTATAGGTTGGGAGATTAAAACTTCTGATCTTAAATGGCAACCTTGCATCTGGCCTCATATACATAACTTTTCTTCTATAGGCTATCATTTTGCTAATCATCTATATGAGGCTTACAAGATTCCTATTGGTATTGTGAATTGTTCTTTTGGTGGGCGTCCTATTTGCACTTGGATTAGAGAGGATTATTTTAAAGAGGATGAGGAGCTACTAGCTTACTATGAGGACTTTGAGAAAAGACTTAAGAAAGTAGATCCTCTTGCCTATACGAAAGCCTTTGGTGAGTATCTTGTTCATATTTGTCACTACATTAGTAAACAAACTACTATTTGGCCTACAGAACCTTTTGGTCCTTTTGATACCAATACACCTTCTGTTCTTTATCATTCCATGCTAGAGCGCATTGTTCCATTTCGTTTTAAGGCAGTCCTATGGTACCAAGGAGAAAGTGATGAACTCATCTCTCACCTTTATGCTAAACTTTTTAAAAACCTTATTAAAAACTGGAGAGACGTCTTTGAAAATCCTACTTTGCCTTTCTTCTATGTACAGCTTCCTAACTTTAATGCACAAGCAGACCCTAGTGATCCTTATTTGTGGGGCAGACAGCGTTTAGCTCAGGATCAAATAGCAAGAACCGTCCCTTATACTTATATGGTGGTAACAACGGATATTGGTGAAATGGAGGATATCCATCCCAAAGACAAAAGACCTGTGGCCACTCGTTTAGGTACCTTAGTACAAAAGTATCTCTACAATGAGAATATAGCCGCAGAAAGTCCTAGATTACAAGATGCAAAGCTTATAGACTCTCATATTCACCTTTTCTTCGAAGGAGATGGCTTACCTCTTGCTCGGCCTAGTGAGCCTATTTATATCAATGTAGTAGATTATTTAGAGCAAAATCATCCAATCTTAGCAGACGTTTGTGATAACCGAATCCTATTAGATTGTGCAGCTATTCCTAAACCTCTAAAGGTTCACTACTGTCTTGAAAGCTCTTGTAAGGCTAAAATTTTTGATAGTAACCTTCTCCCTGTAGCACCATTTTATAAGGTATTGTAGTCTCAACTTATGGGTATATAAATCTCTATTCTAATCGAAACACGATAGGCGTAAGCACTGAGCTTACGCCTATTTTGTATGTTAAAATTTCATTTTCCACCTTTAATTTACTCAATTCTTTTACCGGATTGTCTCCTACATATCCCTTCTAAAACCCTCTATTTATCAAACTATATTAAATCCATATTTTTTACTATAATACTTATTAAAATTCTCTATGTTTTCCATGGATCATTTCCATCCATGTGCAATTAAATATTTATCAGGAATACGTAATTCCAACTCCTCTTTTATACTATCCAAATAACTATTCATATCTGTATTAGAATAACAATTATGTCCATTTGATAAACTTACAAATTTTCCCAATCCTACCTCAATAGAAAATCCAATTATATCTAATTCATAATTAAACAGAACAACAAAATAATCATAGGCAATAAATCTAATTTTAAATGCCCAATGTGAAGGTTCTTCTACAACATCAAATATCTCAATACTTCTAATCTTGTCACCAAATGTTTCTTTTATCTTCCTCCCAATCTCCATTCTTATTACTTTAATATCATTTTGTTGCATACCAAAAATCTCCTCTCTTCTCTAATGCAAAATATCCATGTTCATTCTGTAAATAATCCCATTCCCATTTTAATGCACACTCTCCATATCCTTCTGGGTCATGGGAAAATCTTATTTCCTTTCCTGAATTAACAGCATCATCTAGCGCAGGTTTATTAAAGTAATCAAACATATTTTCACCTGCCTTATCTAAATTGTATGTATCAGTAATATTATCCCATTCCGTACCCAAACTAAAATAAGTCGTATCACCTGCTTTTACCGTATATGCACCTGGTCCTGGTATTGAAAAATCTTTTGTTCCATCTGCACGAATTGTAGGCTCATATTTTCCTAAAGTCATTGTATCTGAAGTAGGATTATGTATGCTATCAATTCTATATTTTTCATAATCAGCAAGTGGAATTTTACCATCTACTTTACCATCTACTATTTCTAATCCATTAATAGATGTTTTACCGCCCTCAATAAACTTACTATCCTCTAGCTTTTTTAGTTCATCTGCTGATAACTCTACTTTTTTATAGCTGATTTCCGTTCCATCTTTAAGTTTTACCTTTAAGATATCTCCTTCTTCTACTACGTTTTCTATATCTTTGAAGTCTATTTCTTTAAAGGTCTTTTCTGCTAACTCTTCTATTATCTCTTCTT
>JAEWMQ010000076.1 GCA_023393125.1 Bacillota bacterium | reverse complement strand
GTGGGGATAATAACCAAGGTGGAGATAACAATCAAAGCGGAGGCAGTACTGGAACAACACCTTCTACATCAAATAATAGCTTTATAAATACACTTAACAGTCTATCTGCAGAAAAGAAAAAAGAAGTTACGCATAAGTTAGAGCAATATATGCCTTATACTATTTTACAAACTAATAAAGATTTAAAATGGTTAGATGAACTTACTGGTTCTATCTTTACAGAGGAGCAGTTAAAAGCTTTACTAGTTGATTCAAAGGCTTTAGAAAAAATGGGTATAGTCCTTAATTATGTAACGCTTACACCTGTTGAAACGATGAATTTTAAAGATGTTACTAGTAAACATTGGGCTTCTAATAATATTGAGAAGGCTCTAAAGCTAGGCTTAGTTGTAGGAATGGATGAAGAAACGTTTGCACCAAGTAAGTCATTAACAGTTGCAGATTCGTTCACCTTCTTAGACCGTGTACTTCTTTTAAATGGTAAGTTAGAGGCTAAATTAGCAAAAGATGTAGTAAGTAAGTATTGGACAGATACAACTAGCTGGTCTTATGCTCACCGAATGTCTATAGGTAGCAAACTCAGTGAGGCAACATTAAAAGAAGTAGCCACATTACAAGATAAACCTTTATCAAGAGAGCTTTTTGCACAAGTATTATATGAGATAACTGAAGGTAAATTAGAAATTGTAAATGGAACTAAGACATTTACAGATATAGAAAACTCACCTTATAAACAAGCTATTGTATATTGCAATCAAGTAGGGTTATTAAATGGTATGGATAATGGAAAAATGGCACCAGAAAAAACGCTTACTAGGGCAGAAATAATGACAGTGCTTATCAAATTAAACGAATTACTATAATGATTTAAAATAGCTCATCCCTTTGTTGTCATAGGATATAAATAAGTTTCATATATATAGTATAGAATGACTAATAAGGACAACGGAGGGATAGAGAAATGTATGTAAATAATTTAATTAGCTTGCAAGAGAACATTTCTACATATGGCATAGACAATAGCAAAGTGACAGGGCATGTAACACTTTCTTCTCCAGGTATGATTAAGTGCTATGTACAAAATTTAAAGTCGTTACCATCAGGTAATCATTATGTATTTTGTATATTTAGTAAAAGTCATAGCAAAGGCATTAAGGTAGGAAAGTTAGGGACAGAAAAGGAAACAAAATGGCTTGTAGATGAGAAAAATATTTTAGAAAGTGGTTTAAAGTTAGAGGAAATTGATGGTGTGGCTTTAGTGGCTGAACATGAAATGAGAGGGGCAGAAGCTGTAGTAGTTGGCTTTAGCAAGGATAGGTATATGCTCTTGTCAATTGTAGATAGTTTATTCCCAAGGAATGAACAGAAGTCTACTGGTCATGCCCCATCTAAAGCAGTAACAACACCGCCCGCACAACCAGTAGAAAAACCTAAAGTGGTAGTAGTAAAGGAAACAATACCGGTAGAAAAGCCTGTGGTGGTAGTAAAAGAAGTAGAATCAGTAGAAAAACCTAAGGTAGTAGTAAAGGAACCGGAGCCAGTAGAAAAACCTAAGGTGGTAGTAAAGGAACAGAAACCAGTAGAAAAGCCTAAAGTAGTAGAACAGGGTCCAGGACCAGTTATATTGCCAAAGCCAATCGTACCATTAGAGCCGGGACCAGCTATATTACCAAAGCCAATAGTACCATTAGCGCCGGGGCCAGTTATATTACCAAAACCAATCGTACCATTAGAGCCAGGTCCTGCTATCTTGCCATGCGAGCCCAAAGAAGAGTATAAGCATAAAGAGATGCCATGTGAGCACGAAGAAGAACATAAACATAAAGAAATGCCATGTGAGTACAAAGAAGAGCATAAGTATAAAGAGATGCCATGTGAGTACAAAGAAGAGCATAAGCATAAAGAGATGCCATGTGAGCACGAAGAAGAACATAAGCATAAAGAGATGCCATATGGGCACAAAGAAGAGCATAAGTACAAAGAGATGCCATGTGAGCACGAAGAAGAACATAAACATAAAGAAATGCCATGCGAGTACAAAGAAGAACATAAGTATAAAGAAATGCCATGCAAGCACGAAGAAGAACATAAATATAAAGAAATGCCATGTGAGCACAAAGAAGAGCATAAGTATAAAGAAATGCCATGCGAGCACGAAGAAGAAAATCATCAATCGATTTGTAACTTAATATGTCCTAAGCCAAGGCAAGAAGATCAGGAAGACTTTATTTTGCCAGAAGGTGCTACAGTAGGAGAACTCGTAAAAGAAACAAGTGAACAACCTATTAATGAAGAATTAAAGCGAATTATTGATAGCATTAGCAAGGATAAACGGGTAGAAGAAAAAGCTAGAGAGTTAGAGAAAAGAATTAGTAAGATGAGCAGTATTCCTCAGAGTCAGAAGCTTTTTGATAAATCTCATCTTCAACAGACTCTAGAGACTCGTTATATGTCTCAGCAAATTAATTTTGAGGCTTTATTAGAGGAAGAAGAGGAAAAGTCTGATCTAGATACCAATCCTAAAAAGGCACTAGAATGTATCAATAAAATGAATTTAGAAGAAAGTTCTCTAGATATAGAGGCACTTGAGGAGAAAAATTATTTAAAAGAAATTGATGAGAGATTGCAAGCTATTAGAGCAAGAATGAATGAGGCAATTGAAAAGCAAGAAATCGAATAAATAAAAGGATACCCTAAGTTTAGAAAAAATAAACTTAGGGTATCCTTTTATTTATTAAAGTTTATCATTTTCTCTAAAAATGATTCATAAAAAACACAAAAGTTTTTGTTAGAATAAAGGTTAATGCGTTAATAATATAATAGCAATCATAGGAGGGAAAAGGATGGAAATGGCAAGTAATGATCTAGGGAAAGGGTCGATTAGTAAACTACTTTTTAAGTTAGCTGTACCAGCTATTTTAGCACAGATTATTAATGCGCTGTATAATATCGTTGATAGGATTTATATTGGTCGTATTCCTGAGATAGGGGATGTGGCATTAACAGGAATAGGACTTACTTTTCCAATATTAATGCTTATTACAGCCTTTAGTTCACTAATAGGTATGGGTGGTGCACCTTGTGCCGCCATTAAAATGGGTGAAGGTAAAAAAGAAGAAGCAGAAAAGATTTTGGGCAATAGTTTATCAGCACTTTTACTTATCTCGGTTATACTCATGGTATTTTTCTATGCTTTCAAAGATCAACTTTTAGTGATGTTTGGTGCTAGTAATAATACATTTGGTTATGCTAATGATTATATAAGTATTTATTTACTAGGAACTGTAGCTGTTCAATTATCTTTAGGTATGAATCCTTTCATTAATACTCAGGGGTTTGCGGGAATGGGGATGGCTACTGTTTTAATTGGTGCTATCAGTAATATTATTTTAGACCCTATTTTTATTTTTGGATTTGGAATGGGGGTAAAAGGTGCTGCTATAGCGACTATTATTTCCCAAGCTATATCAGCTATTTGGGTAATGTATTTCTTACTAGGTAAAAAGACAAAATTAAAAATCAAAATAAGCAACATGAAAATAAGTAAACAGGTTCTATTACCTATTGTAGCTTTGGGCGTAGCGCCTTTTGTGATGCAGGCTACAGAAAGTCTAGTTAATATTGTACTTAATAAGAGCTTATTCATCTATGGAAGTAAAGTAGGTGGAGAAGCTTATGGTGATACTGCAGTAGGCGCTATGACTATTATTTCTAGTGTTCTTCAGGTAATGCTTATGCCTATTTCAGGTCTGGCACAAGGAGCTCAACCTATTATTAGTTATAACTATGGTGCTAATAATATGGAACGTGTAAAAAAAGCTTTTAGAATACTATTTATTAGCTCTGTAACCATGTCGTTGGTACTATGGGCAACGGTAATGATTTTCCCAGGCTTCTTTGTAAGCTTATTTAATGATAAGCCAGAGCTAACAGAAATGACAATCTGGGGTATACGAATTTTCCTTAGTATGATCTGGATAATGGGAGCACAGATGGCATGTCAGCAAACCTTCATAGCTTTAGGACAAGCAAAGATTTCGTTATTCTTAGCATTATTAAGAAAAGTTATTTTACTTATACCTTTAGTACTCATTTTACCATTAGGCTTTGGATTTAATGGTATTTTCTATGCAGAACCTATTGCGGATACACTAGCTGCTACAACAACAGTTATTTGTTTCTTATTCTCATATAAAAAGATTATTCAAAAGAAATTAAACGCGGTAACATAGAAAGTTTTTTAATGAGCCATACTAAACCTAAGAGTTTAGGAGGCAAAATATGAGTAACCATAAAAAGAATAAAAAACATGATTTAAAGGCTTATGTACCAGGTACAATTGTTTGTGTACTCATAGCTATATTAAGTAAAATACTAGCAGTTTTTCTGCCTAGCCTAGGAGCTGCTACCTTATCCATTTTTATAGGCATTGTTATTGGCAATACCATAGGTAATAAAAAAAGTTTTAGTAAGGGAACAAAGTTTTGCGAAGGAACCTTATTATCCTTCTCCATTGTATTTTTAGGAGGCACATTAAGTATAGGTGCATTACTTGAACTAGGATGGGGCGGTATACTATTTATTGTATTACAAATACTTATTACCATTTTTGGAACAATTTTAATTGGTAAGAGGATGGGGTTTGGCAATGACTTTATTCTATTAATGGCTAGTGGCAATGCCGTATGTGGTTCATCGGCAGTGGCATCTACTGCGCCCGTTATCAAAGCTCATAGCAAAGATAAAGGGATAGCTATTACCATGGTTAATGTAACTGGAACAGTCCTGATGTTACTACTTCCACTAGTGGCAAGTACTATCTATAGAAATGAAGTAATGAAGACATCTGCTTTTATAGGAGGGATTTTGCAGTCAGTTGGTCAAGTAGTAGCTAGCGCCTCTATGATTAATGAAAGTATAAAAGAAGTTGCCATGATTTTTAAGATTGTAAGAATCATTTTTCTAGTAGGTGTCGTATTTTTACTTGCAGCCATAAAAGAACGAAGTGTAGAAGAAGCTGTGGTAGATGTAGAAGAAGAGTTTCATTCACACACACATCAAAATACAATTAAAGTACCATGGTACATTATAGGTTTCTTTATCTTATGTGCCCTATATTCTCTAGGTATTATACCTACGGCATTATCTCAGCTTTTAAAGCAAATGAGCAATTTTATAGAGATTGTGGCTTTAGCAGGGATAGGGATGCGTGTTTATTTTAAAGATTTAGTAAAACAAGGTATTAAAACGTCTATTTATTGTGTATGGATTGCTTTAGTACAAGTAGTAGCGGCTATGGTACTCATTGGCGCTCTTATTCATTAGATAGAGCAATGGTCTCAAAAAGAGAAAAGGACTGTAATACACTCCTAGTTGGAGTGTGTTATGGTCCTTTTTGTAATTACTATAGTAAAAAGATAATTAAGAATTAAGATTTATAGTGGAAAAGCAATGAAGAATGAAGAACAAGAACTGAGGGATGTTTTTATTATTCACTATTCATTTTTCATTCTCGCTATTTACCAGCTGCCAGAAGAGCCTCCGCCATTTGAAGAGCCTCCTCCAAAGCCACCGAAACCACCGCCACCACTACCTCCTCTAGGACCACCCCTGTTAAAGAAGTTATTCCAAAAGAGCATTTGTAAAATAAAAGAAAAGATACGCCCTCTATTGAATAAAAGATCAATAATAACAAAAATGATAATAGCGATTACACCGATATAGTTATTTCTATGACTTATAGGTGCAGTGGGGCTTTGGGGCAAAACAGTACCTAAAGAATGAGTGAGAGTAACATTATATTCAGTGCCTATAGTATCGCAAAATTTACTATAAGCTTTAGCAAGTCCAATACCATAATTGTCTTGTATAAAATCTGGTTTGGCTAGTTCTTGCATAATCTGATTGCTTAGGATATCAGGTATAGCGCCTTCTAGACCACGGCCTACTTCGACACGCCAACAATGGTCATTAATGGCTAATAAAATGAGAAGTCCATTATCTTTTTGAGCTTCACCAATCCCCCAAGTACGAAATAATTGGTTGGCATAATCTTCAATGGGGACGCCGTCTAAGCTAGAAATGGTAACAACAATAGCTTGTGCGCCAGTTTTTTGTTCCAGTTCATAACCTAGATTAACCATCTGACGTGCGGAAGATTCATCGATTACACTGGCGTAGTCATTGACATATTTATTAGGTGTAGGATCCGGAAAGTCATAAGCTGCTTTAAGTTGAATGTGATTAAAAATTAGTATACCAAGTAAAACTAGAGAAGAAAATCGCTTTAATACCCCTTTTAATTTGAACATTAACGATTAAAGTCTACAGTAGGGACTTCCTCAGCACCACTACTTGCTTCAAATAAAGTTCTAGGTTCAAAGTTAAATAAGCCGGCAATAATATTATTAGGAAATCTTCTTCTCGTAGTATTGTATCTAGTAACGGCTGTATTATAGTCTTGTCTTGCAATAGCAATACGATTTTCACAGCCTTCTAATTGTACGGATAAATCTCTAAAGTTTTGGTTAGATTTTAAATCTGGATAGTTTTCGACAATTAAAAGTAAGCGAGACAAAGCACCGGATAAAGCATTATTTGCAGCTGCCTGCTCAGTTACATTAGTAGCTCCAGCAAGCTGGGTTCTAGCTGTTGCAATCTGTGAGAAAATCTCTTTTTCTTGTGAAGCATAGCCTTGAACAGTGCTTACTAAATTAGGAATTAAATCTGAGCGGCGTTGAAGTTGAGTATCGATATTTGCTTTGGCAGTATCGACCTCCTGTTCAAATGTAACTAAGTTATTGTAAAATCCAACACCTACAAAAATAATAATAAGAGCAAGGACAATCAAGCCGATTAACCATTTAGTACCTGTTTTCATATAAAAGCTCCTTTCTATGTCTTAGCTGTAGTATGTGTGAAATAAAACAAGAATATAAATAAAAATTTTAGTAATCCCAGTGGAAGTCCATATTTGTAGAGGTGTCCAAAATAAAAAGCATTAGAAAAAATACAATTATTTTACAAAATTATTATATTTTTGTACAATTATTTGAAAATATAATAAGATATGTTAAAATATCTGTAGTATAGAGGTATGGAAAGGAGGGGTTTTATGTTTGATATTTTTGAGAAGTTAAATAACCAGTTATTACTTACAGATCAGATAGCAAGGGTTCAATTTTATAATAGGCAAGAAGCAATATTACATCAATATTCTGCAGAAAAACTAAAACGTTGCCAAATACTAGAGGACGAGCTTCAAGACTTCTTAGACATAGCTACAGATATATATGCTATATTAAATGAGCATTTAGATATTATTAACTGTAATAATGGCTTTAAAGACATCTTGGGCTGGGAAGAGTCAGAAGTGTTAAAAATGAATTTTATGGATTTGATTGATGATCCTGAGCCTATTCAAATGAGTAAATCAATAAATAAGCATAAAGAGGGTCAGCAAGTAGCTGTGGGCGTGACAAAATGTAAGTGTAAAGATGGAAAGTATAAATGGATTGAGTGGCGTGGTAAATATATACTTGATAAAAGTATTCATTTAGTTACAGGTAGAGATATTACTGTGCAGAAAAAGAAGGAAGAAGAGTATTTAGCTAAGAGACAATCCATAGAATTAGAGATGCTAAAAGATGAATTTCTTATTAATATGTCTCATGAGTTAAAAACTCCTCTTAATATCATTTATACGACCCTGCAAATAGAATCTAAAGCAATAAATGATGCTTTAAAGAAGAACGGACAAGGAATGGAGTTAGGCGTTCTTAAGCGACATGATGAAATTATTCAGCGTAATGTGTACCGTTTATTAAGGCTTATTAGAAATTTGACTGAGCTATCAAAACTAGAATCAAAGGAACATCATTTAAATTTTATCAACTGTGATATTGTCGGAGTGGTTAAACATATCAGTTTAGCGGTAGCAGAATATATACAAAGTAGTGGCATTAAGCTAATCTTTGAGACGGAAATAGCGGAGCTAAATATAGCTTGTGACCCTGTAGCCATTGAGCACATTATGCTTAACTTATTATCTAATACAGTAAAATATAGAAAAAATGAAGGAAGAGTAAGAGTAAATTTAGCGATAAAGGATGACAAGTTAAGAATTATAGTTTCGGATAATGGTATTGGTATTCCAAAAGCACAATTAGAGTATATATTTAAACGTTTTGCTAGGATTGACACCACATTTAATAGACAATGTGAAGGGAGTGGCATGGGGCTTACAGTGGCGAAATATCTGGTGGAATTACATGGAGGAAGTATTTGGGCTAAGAGCCAATTAAATAAAGGTTCTAGTTTTATGTTTGAGATTCCCATTAGACAGATTCCGGGTAAAGAAACTATTTGTTATAGGAGTACAAGTGAGCAAATACAAGAGAAATGTAACATTGAGTTTTCGGATATATATCATGTATAATAACGCAAATAATAAAATAATATTTAAAATATAACAAAAGGTATTGAAATTTTAGAAAAATAAGTTTATATTATATATTAATCAAATAAACCTAATAAACCTATGAGGGAGAGATAAAACTAATCACGAACTTCCAGAGAGCTAGGGATGGTGAGAACCTAGCAGTAAACGAATTAGACAAATGGACTCCTGAGGGCATAATGAAAAGAGTAAATCTCTAAGTATCTTATGACGATGCACCCCCGTTACGGGTGAGGAATGTGATGGCATTCTGCATAAGTGCGTATGATTTTTTTCATACGAAGCAAGGTGGTACCGTGGGCATAGATTAACTATACGCTCATCCTTGATGATTTTTCATCTAGGATGGGCGTTTTTTATTGTCTTATAGCCTCACTTCTCTTTCATAAGAGCCATTATTCCTAGTAGATATTTGATTAACTAACTGGAGAAGAAGAAAGAAGAAAAGATTATGAATGAGAAGGAGGAATAATGATGGATGTATTTAAGCCGAGATTAGAAGAGGTAAAGGCTTTAGCTAAGGCGTATAACAAAATTCCTATTTATTTAGAGATGTATATGGATTTTCAAACCCCTATAGCAGTACTGAGTAGAATCAAGGAGGAGTATGATCGCTATTTTATGCTAGAAAGTATAGAGGGTGGTGAAAAGATTGCTAGATATACCTTTATTGGGTGTAATCCAAAAGCTAATTTTTTCGTGAAGGATGATAAAAGTGTTCATGTGACTAGAGAAAAGGTGAGCTGTAGTGAGAAAAATCCCATGCAGGTATTAAAGGAAATCTTAGAAGACTATAAAGCACCTAAGCTAGAAGGCTTGCCACCTTTTACAGGGGGAGCTGTAGGATATTTTGGTTATGAAACAGTGAAATATGTAGAGAAGCTTCAATTAACCAATGAGGATGAGTTAAAGGCAGCTGATATAAAGTTAATGTTGTTTGATGAAGTGATTGCCTTTGATCATTTTAAGCAAAAGATTATTCTCATTTTCAATGTAGATACTAAGGGTGCTGATTTAGAGGAGGCCTACAGTGAAGCTACGAGAAGGTTAGAAGAATTAGCGGAGTTAATTAATAGGCCGATTAAACGCAGGAAAGTACAGTTTGAAGAAACGTTAAGTTTTGAAAGTAATACGAGTAAAGAGGCATTTATGGACCGGGTAGAAAGAGCTAAAGCCTATATTCGAAATGGAGATATTTTTCAAGTGGTACTTTCACAAGTATTTAAAGCTAGATTAGAAAGCAATTTATTTGATGTATATCGTGTTCTTAGGACTATTAATCCTTCTCCTTATATGTACTTAATGCAGTTCGATGATTTACAGCTAGCAGGAGCCTCACCTGAAACCTTAGTAAAGGTGCAAGATGAAATAGTAACCACTATGCCTATAGCTGGAACAAGACCAAGAGGTAAGACACCTAAAGAGGATGCGTTATTGGATGAAGAGCTTTTAAAAGATACGAAAGAACTAGCTGAGCACAATATGTTAGTAGACCTAGCAAGAAATGATTTAGGGCGTATTAGTGAATTTGATACTGTAAAAGTAGTAGACTACATGTCGCTTAAGAAGTTCTCTCATGTAACGCATATTACTAGTACAGTCCAAGGAAAGCTTAAAAAAGGTTTAACTAGCTTAGATGCTATTAGGTCTATATTACCAGCAGGTACTTTATCCGGAGCACCTAAGGTAAGAGCCATGGAGATTATCGAAGAACTAGAGGAAACAAGAAGAGGTGTTTATGGTGGGGCTATTGGTTACATTGGTTATGATGGTAATTTAGATACCTGCATTGCCATTCGCACAGTAGTGAAAAAAGATGGATATGCTTATATCCAAGCAGGCGGAGGTATTGTATTAGATTCTATTCCAGAAAAGGAATATGAGGAAAGTGTCAATAAAGCTACAGCTTTACTAGAAGCAATGAAGAAAGTGAGGGAGATTTTATGATTTTAATCATTGATAATTACGATAGCTTTACTTATAACCTATATCAGCTTATAGGAAGTATTAATAAAGAGATTCAGGTGTTTAGAAATGATGAGATTAGTCTTTTGGAAATAGAGGCCCTAAATCCTAGTCATTTAATCATTTCTCCTGGTCCTAAATATCCTAAAGATGCAGGTATTTCTTTAGATGCGATTAGATACTTTAGTGGTAAGCTACCTATTCTAGGCGTATGTTTAGGTCATCAAGCCATAGGAGAAGCTTTTGGCGGAAAAGTCACTGGAGCAAATCACATTTTACATGGTAAAACCAGCTATATAGATATAGATGTTAATTGCAAGCTTTTTAGGGGATTACCAGAGGAGCTTTTAGTAGGTAGATACCATTCTCTTATTGTAGAGAGGGAGAGTTTACCTAAAGAACTTCTAGTAACAGCAGAGGATAAAGATGGCGCTATTATGGCATTTAGACATGAGAGTCATCTAACCTTTGGCCTTCAGTTTCATCCCGAATCTATTTTGACACCAGAGGGTAAAAAAATAATCGAAAACTTTTTGGAGGTGTAGTTGATGAATGAAATAGCAAAAAAAGTGTTAGAGGGTAAAAATTTAAGTATAGAAGAAGCCACTTTAGTAATGGATTGGATTATGAGCGGAGAGGCCTCAGAAGCACAAATAGGAAGCTATTTAACAGCACTTCGTATGAAGGGAGAAACAATAGAAGAAATTACAGGAAGTGCTAAAGGAATGAGGGAAAAGTGTTTACAGCTTAAAGGAGAGGGAAATCTTATTGACATTGTTGGTACAGGCGGAGATTGCACGAATACCTTTAACGTTTCTACTGTAACTTCTTTAGTAGTGGCAGCAGCAGGGATTCAGGTAGCTAAGCATGGTAATCGCAGTGTTTCTAGTAAATGTGGAAGTGCAGATGTATTAGAAGCTTTAGGTGTTAAGTTAGACCTAACTAAAGAGCAAAATGAACAGGTTTTAAAAGAAACAGGTATTTGCTTTATGTTCGCACCTGTTTACCACAGTGCTATGAAATATGTGGCGAAGACTAGAAGAGAATTAGGAGTTAGAACCATTTTCAATATTCTAGGACCTTTAGCAAATCCAGCGTATGCCAATCTTCAAGTAATGGGGGTTTATGATGAGGCTTTAGTAGAACCTATGGCTAAGGTACTTTTCAATCTAGGTATAAAGAGAGCTATGGTAGTCCATGGTGAGGATGGTGTAGACGAAGTCTCTATTAGTGGTAAGACTAAGGTGTGTGAAGTAAGAAACGGCAGGCTTATAAGTTATAGCATTGAGCCAACAAGTTTAGGGCTTAGTCTTGCACCGCTTAGTGAAGTAACTGGAGGAGGAGCACAGGAGAATAAGACTATTGCGCTTAGTATTCTAATGGGTGAAAAAGGAGCCAAGAGAGATATGGTGGTTTTAAATGCAGCAGTAGCTCTTTATACTGCTTTAGAGGACATAGATTTAAGAAGCTGTGTTAGTTTAGCTGAAGAAATCATTGATAGTGGCAAGGCTATGGAGAAATTAAAAGCTTTTGTTAAAGCAACACAAAGCTTTGGGAAGGAGGCTATATGATATTAAATCAAATTGTTGCAGATAGGAAAAGAGCAGTAGAAAGCCTAAAAGAAAAATATCCTAAAGTAGAGCTAATGAGGGAAATTGAATATCAAAATTTTGCTTCCTTTGATTTTAAAAAAGCCTTAAAAAGAGATGGGGATAATGACAGTATAAACATTATAGCAGAAGTAAAAAAGGCGTCACCTTCTAAGGGCCTTATTTGCCCAGAGTTCCCTTACCTAGAAATAGCTAAAGATTATGAAAGAGGAGGAGCATCGGCTATATCAGTACTCACAGAACCAAAGTATTTTAAGGGTGATAATCGTTACTTAATAGCTATAAAAGAAAAGGTAAACCTTCCTATTTTAAGAAAGGACTTTATTATTGACGAGTGGCAAATTTATGAGGCTAAGGCTATAGGAGCAGATGCCATCTTGCTTATTGTGGCTGCTTTATCAAAAAGGGAGCTTCAAAGCTATTTAAATGTAGCTAAGGAGTTAAAGCTAGAGGTTATTGTAGAAACCCATGATGAAAAAGAAGTAAATATGGCTTTAGAAATAGGTGCAGACATAATAGGGGTGAATAATAGGAACCTACAGACCTTTGAAGTAAGCCTAGAAACATCAGCTCAGCTAAGAGCCTTAGTACCTAAGGATAAAGTGTTCGTAGCTGAAAGTGGTATTCATACAATCAAAGATTTAACGTTTTTAAAGGATATAGAGTGTGATGCTGTATTAATAGGGGAAAGTCTGATGGTAGCATCTAATCGGGTAGAGAAGTTGCAGCTCTTTCGGGGGTGTTAGATTAGTTTAATAACAATAACCGAAAATGAGAAAGAGGTTTATAAATGTGAATAAAATTAAGATTTGTGGATTAAAGTCAGAAAATGATATAAAAATTGTGAATAAGTATATGCCTGATTATGTAGGATTTATTTTAGCCCCTAGTAAGCGGCGGATTAGTTATGAAGTAGCCAAGGCACTAAAAGAATTATTAAATCCTTCGATTTTGGTAGTTGGTGTTTTTGTAAATGAGAGTCTTGAGATAATAGAGCAGTATGCTAAGGAGAAAGTGATTGATGTGATTCAGCTTCATGGAGATGAGTCTTTGGAGATGATTGAGGTGCTAAAGAGTAAGGTGAATATTCCTGTGATTAAGGCGATTAGAGTTAAGGATGAGGAACAATTCAAGCAACTAATGCCCTATATTAGCCAGGTTTCGGCTGATTATTTACTTTTTGATACCTATCATGAAGGTTTATATGGTGGTAGTGGCAAGAGCTTTGATTGGGAGCTATTAAAGCTAGTAGAAAGACCTTACTTTTTGGCTGGTGGCATAGGGCTTCATAATATAGAGGTAGCATGTAAGATGAAGCCCTTTGCTATTGATGTGAGTAGTGGTGTGGAGACTGATGGTATAAAGGATGCTGACAAAATTAGAGCATTGATACAAGAAGTAAGGTTTATTAAGCATCACTAAAGAAATGAAAAATAAGATTAAAATAAAATGGGGTGAGGATGATATGAAAGAAACAGGTAGATATGGCATTTATGGAGGACAGTATATCCCAGAAACATTAATGAGTGCTGTAAAAGAATTAGAGGAAGCTTATACTTATTATAAAAAGGATGAGGTTTTTAATAGAGAGTTAGAAGAACTTTTTACAAAGTATACGGGAAGACCTTCCTTACTTTATTATGCAGAGAAGATGACCAAAGATTTAGGTGGTGCCAAGATTTATTTAAAGAGGGAAGATCTTAATCATACAGGTTCTCATAAAATCAATAATGTATTAGGTCAGGTGTTACTTGCTAAGCGTATGGGAAAAAAGCGTATTATTGCAGAGACAGGAGCAGGGCAACATGGTGTAGCGACAGCCACAGCGGCAGCACTTATGGGTATGAGCTGTGAAGTATTTATGGGGGAGGAGGATACGATTAGACAAGCGCTTAATGTATTTCGTATGGAGCTTTTAGGTGCTAAGGTAACCCCAGTTTTAACAGGTACGAAAACTTTAAAGGATGCTGTTAATGCAGCGCTTCAGGATTGGACCAGGACAGTAGAGGATACCTTTTATTGCATTGGTTCTGTTATGGGACCTCATCCTTATCCTGAGATGGTGAGAGAATTTCAAAGTATAATCGGTAAAGAAGTAAAGAGTCAGCTATTCGAAGTAGAAGGGAAGTTGCCAGATGTAATCATTGCTTGTGTAGGTGGGGGGAGTAATGCTATGGGTGCTTTCTATGACTTTATTCCTAATCAAGAGGTTAGGCTTATTGGTGTAGAAGCAGCTGGACATGGTATTCATACCACAGAACATGCAGCGACTTTGAGTAAAGGTGAAGTAGGGATTTTCCATGGGATGAAGTCTTACTTTTTACAAACAGATGAAGGGAGCATTGCACCTGTTTATTCTATTTCTGCAGGACTTGATTATCCAGGAATTGGGCCAGAACATGCCTATCTTTTTGATACACAAAGAGCCACCTATGTACCTGCTACTGATGAGGAGGCAGTAGTAGCATTTGAATATCTTTCAAGAACAGAGGGGATTATTCCAGCTATTGAAAGCTCTCATGCTATTGCTTATGCCATGAAGATTGCGCCTGATATGAGAAAAGATCAAATCATCGTAGTCAATGTTTCAGGACGAGGAGATAAGGATGTAGCAGCTATTGCTAGATATAAGGGGGTAAATGTACATGAGTAATATACAGGCAGCATTTAATAAGAAAAAACAAGAAGGGCATAAAGCTTTTATTCCTTTTATTACTGCAGGGGACCCACATTTAGGAGCTACAGAGCAGTTTATTTATGCACTAGAAGAAGCAGGTAGTACTATTATTGAGTTAGGGATTCCTTTTTCAGACCCGGTAGCTGATGGCCCTGTCATTCAAAGGGCTAATTTAAGAGCGATGGCAAGAGATTTAAGGTTAGAAGGTATTTTTGAGTTAGTAGAGAGAGTCAGAGAAAGAAGCCAGATTCCACTGGTGTTTTTAATGTATGCCAATACCGTTCATCACTACGGTATAGAGAATTTCTTTAAAAGATGCCAGGAAGTGAAGGTGGATGGTGTTATTATTCCTGATGTTCCCTTAGAAGAAAAAGAAGAATTTAATAGCTACGCTAAAGCAAATGATATAGATTTAATTGCGTTAGTGGCACCTACTTCAGGAGAACGCATAAAAACCATATGTGAAGCGGCTACAGGTTTTTTATACTGCGTTTCTTCTTTGGGTGTAACTGGTACGAGAGAGAGTATAGAAACTGATTTAGGTACTTTCTTTAAAAGTATTAAAACTTACTGCACCATACCAACTGCGTTAGGTTTTGGGATTGCTACAAAAGAGCAGGCCGTTTTATTAAAAGATTATGCTGATGGTATTATTGTAGGTAGTGCTATTGTTAAAATAATTGAGCAGTATGGAGAAGAAGCGGCGCCACATTTAATGAGGTTTGCTAAGGATATAGTAGAAAGTCTTTAGTGATTCCTATTTATATTGTTTTTATTATAGTATTTGAAGTGATATTAGGTTTTGGAATGAAAGATATATGGGATCAATTAAAGCAGTGGGGAAATAAATAACATCTTAAAAAGCACTGCTAGTGTCTACCAAATTTAGATATATTGCTTTTAAGCCATGGAGTTATTATAATAGTTAAGTATGACAAAAACGAAAAATCATGATTCTGGTGAGTTTCATATAGAAGAGGAAGGAATAACCCATGCGCTTAAGAAGAGATAATAGAGCACCTGAGTATTTAGCACAAGATGAAAGAGTAGTATTA
Organism: Bacillota bacterium; assembly: GCA_023393125.1. GTDB lineage: Bacteria > Bacillota > Clostridia > Lachnospirales > Cellulosilyticaceae > Cellulosilyticum. The sequence continues at coordinate 8,742 of JAEWMQ010000076.1, read as the reverse complement.
AATCCTGAAAGCTATAAAGGAAAGTGGAAAGAAGTATTTGGAAATGATAACCCTATTCATGTTGAGTTTGGGTGTGGGAAGGGCGGATTTATTACACAGTTAGCTCTTAGAAATCCACACATTAACTACATTGCAGCTGAAAGAGCAGAGACAGTTGTATATAAAGCTTGCAAAAAGGCCAATTTATCAGAAGAAACACCAAGCAACTTGAGATTCTTATATTTTGATGTTAACAATTGTATGGATATATTTGAACAAGGAGAGGTAGAACGCCTATACCTTAACTTCTCTGACCCATGGCCAAAAACAAGACATGCTAATAGAAGATTAACCTATAGAGGTTTTCTTGAAAAATATGCCGATATTCTAAAAAAAGAGGGAGAAATACACTTCAAGACAGATAACAAAGGCCTCTTTGCTTTCTCAATTGAAGAATTCTCAGCTAGTGGTTGGCTTATGAAAAATGTCACGCTTGATCTCCATAACAGTGGAATGGAAGACAACATTATGACAGAATACGAAAAGAAATTCTCAGAACTAGGCTTCACTATCAACCGCCTAGAAGCAGTTAATCCACGTCAGTAATCAATAATAATAACGATATAACAAAAGAATATTCATAGCTTTTCATAGATAAAACCATGTATACACTAGAAAAACACACTAGTTATACATGGTTTTATATTATGAGATAATGAGGCAATCCTTCTTGTTTTCAAACTAATATTTAAAAGTACTTTTTTCTCTATGTATAGAATATAAAAACTAAGATATACTATCTAAGAATAATTATATATTGCATTTAACCACAATATATAATAAACTAACCATATATTGTAGTATAAAAATTAACTAGACTTATATATATATACGTCTATAAGGAGGAAACAAATATGGCATATAAATTTACAGATGATAATTTTAAAACAGATGCAATCGAATCTTCGATTCCAGTAGTAGTAGATTTCTACGCTGACTGGTGTGGACCATGTAAAATGATGGCTCCTGTAATCGATGAGTTAGCAGGTGACTATGAAGGAAAAGTACGTATCGGAAAAATGAATACAGATGAAAATCGTGGAACTGCTGCTAAATACAGCGTAATGAGTATCCCAACTATTCTTTTCATCAAAGATGGAAAAGTGGTAGATCAAGTAGTAGGCGCTGTTCCAAAAACAGTTTTAGAACAAAAAATCAATAGCATGCTTTAAAATAAAAAAAGCTGATGTCTTAAATAAGAGACATCAGCTTTTTTGTTATGGATAAGAGACTATTATTTACTTTTTGATTTCGATTCTTTCTCTTTAGTAGGTGCTGGTGCATCTATAAGAAGAGGCTTTAAGTGAATATCCTTTTGCATTAATACACGGTCCATATAGCGATTAAGATTCTTGAGGAGTACAGCTATAATAGGAGAAGCGAAGAACATACCAAGAGCTCCCCAAAGTGCACCACCTATTAAGATACCTGAAATAATCCAAAATGGACTAAGCCCAATAGAGTCTCCTAATATTTTGGGTCCTAATACAAGTCCGTCAAATTGTTGAAGAAGGAAGATAAAGATTGCAACGACTACAGCTGGCATAAAACCGGTAAAGAGTGTAATCACAACGGCTGGAATAGCACCTAATAGTGGTCCGAAATAAGGAATCATATTAAGTACGCCTACAATGAAAGCTAATAAAATCGAATAAGGATTATCTAGAAGATATAAACCTATAAAGCAGATGATACCAATAATAAAGGAATCAATAAACTTACCTACAAAGAACTTAATAAAGATTTCATGGCCTTCTGAAAAGACAGCAATAAGTTTATCTGCTTTAGAAGGACTAAGAAGAGTGTAGCATAGACGTTTAGTACCATGAGCAAATGATTCTTTTTGCGTAAGTACATAAAAGGCAATCACAAGTCCCATAATCCAGTTGAATAAAGAAGAAACAATACCCATAGCTTGTCCCATTAAATGACTTATGATATTTCCAATGAAATCAGTATTAAGATACTTAGCAGGATCAATCATAGTGAAAATCTGAGAAGTATCTAATTGATAAGGTAAGCCGGATATACTTTGATTAACGGATTTTTCTAGGTCATTAATTTTTAATTCTAGGCTCCTAGCGTACTCTGGTAAAGCAGCAGAAAGGTCCTTGAGATTTTCTGTGATTTGTGGTACAAGATAGCGAAACATCAGAATAACTGTTCCTATAATAGAAATGTAAACAAGGATGATCGAAATAGTACGAATTATTCTCTTTTGCTTCATAGTAGAAGGCTTAAACCACTTGATAAAATATTTCTCAAAGAACATCATAATAGGATTAAATAGGTAGGCAATAAGTAATCCATATAAGATTGGTGAGATAATACTAATAATTCCTTTAAAAAAAGCTAAAATCGAGGGTGCAATATTATCTGTATTAGAAGAAATACGATAAAAAAGAATAGACACCACTACGACCATAATAGCGTATAAAGAAACTTTTAAATAAGGATTGTTTTTCCAAAAGTTTTTCATAAATATACCTCCGTAGATAATGGTTCAATTTTATCATATTATAGATGTAAAAAGAACGTATAAAGTATTAAAAAGTGTGACAAAAATCTTAAGAAAAACTATATGTTTTATCTTGAATTAACATTCTCAGATCTCAACAAATAAAAGGTCTATAAAACTAAAGATTTTTCACTTGTTTTATAGACCTTTGACTATGTAGTAAAATTAGTATTCACTTTTTGGGAGCGTTTATGCACTTTGCAACAGTTACTTTTACATATTAATTAGTAGTGAGTATTTTTATGAAGCTTTTGGCGTTATTCTTAAACTTTTGATCACTTACAATAGAGGTGTAGTCAGTAATCTTTTGAATACAGTAATCCAATTGATCCTGTCTAGCGGTATCTCCTTCTGCAATTGCTCTTTTTAAAGTTAACCCTTGTAAATAATAAGATTCTATTGCTGCAAATTCCCAGTACTCATCGAATTCTGACTCAAAATTATAATCCAGATTAAGCCCATGAGCTAGATTGTGTAGATAGCCATCTTCCTTATTCCATTCTAGCATTTCGAGTCTACTAGAAATAGAATTATATTCATTGCTACGAGCTACTTCCTTATATTTAGCATAGAGACTAATCATAACAAAAACAAAAATTAAAACAAAAGCAATGATGGTAATAACGTATTTTAAAGGATTAGTTGTTTTTTGCATATTCAGCCATCCTTTCTCTGATGATATTTTCAAAGTGAGTCGTACCTTCTATTTGAAAATCTTCAATTCGTGGAATTTCTTTTAGTTTTTCCAATTCTTCTGCTGTTAAGCGATAATAGTATCTTAAATATAAATCAAGACTTTCACTAAGTTCTTCTTTTATAGAAGCACAGCGTTCATTAGTAGGCGTAGTATCATATACATCCTTTACTAAGGATAAATTATAAATGGAAAGCTCCATGTAATCTAAGGAGTCGTTATAGGTGATATAATTTTGAATATCATATAAAAAAGAAGAATAGGCATCAATCATATAAAGTTCTTTATAAAAGGCAGGGTAATAGTCAATGGAACCGTAATCTGGAGCAGTTGCATAAACCAGTGCAATTGCACGAGTATATTGCTTATTATTAAGATAGGTATCAATTCGCTCTAAGTTGGCTTTATAATTAGCTCCTGATACTTGTGATTTTCGGACCATTCTTCTTGGTGTTCAGCGAAATAGGTTACTATAGCAAATAAAATCATAACACCACTAAGTACAGCGCAAATACCAACAGTAAGTCGTTTAAAGACTTTAGAAGTCTTTTGAGTAACCATTTCTTCACTATTAGCTACTATATGAGCGTGTAATTTCTCGCGCTGTTCTAACTTTTTTGCTTCGATTAAAGCATGATCATTTACCGTACCACAGTAAGGGCAGGTAACATTGTCCATGGGATTATTAGCACCACAACTTTCACAAATCAAATGTCTCACTCCTTGTGTATAATTTTGAAAATATAAAATTATTATACTACAAAACAAAGGAAAGAGGTTGTTATAATATTATTTTAATAGGGATAAAATTAATTAAGGAAAAGAGTTGACATATGGCAGTTTATTGGATATAATATGTCTTGCCTTAAGAGATGAGGCAATATTGAAATGCGATTGTGGCGGAATTGGCATACGCGCTAGACTAAGGATCTAGTGCCTGTAACGGGCTTGGGGGTTCGAGTCCCCCCAATCGCATTAGAAATAAAAACTTCTTTTAATTTTAGTTAAAAGAAGTTTTTATTTCTTTTAAAAGCAATGGCTGTTTACTATGGAAATGTCTTAATTGAGAGAAGTTGTAATGAATGATGATGTCTTAAGTTTTATTAAAAACATCCTTAACTTTTAATAAATAGTTGTTGACATATGTAATAGGCTTGGATATAATAATATCTGTCTTAAAAATATTAATATCAAAATGCGATTGTGGCGGAATTGGCATACGCGCTAGACTAAGGATCTAGTGCCTGTAACGGGCTTGGGGGTTCGAGTCCCCCCAATCGCACTTAGAAATCACTACACTTTGTGTAGTGATTTTTTTTGTATTCTTATAGAAATTGAAATTGAAATTGAAAAGTGGCCTAAATATAAGTTTGAAATAATATTGTTTTAAAATTTTAAAAATAAATAAAATTATATAAAATATAAAATTTATAGAAAAATATATAAAAAATAATAAGTAAATTAAAATTTTTTTTCATGTATTGTGTTTACTCTTAAAATCAAATATTGTATGATGATATAGTAGAGAAAAATGCAAGAAAAAATGGATGAGGATTTATTTGTGTCTATTTATATAAAAAATTATACTGGAGATGAAGCAAATGGAAACTTGGGAAAAAATGAATTTACCACAAGAAGTGGAGAACTTATTAAGAGAAAAAGATAATATTATTGTACCAGCAACGAGAGAACAGCTTTTAGAACTTTCATTAGGTGAAAAGTATCAAACAACCTTTCAAGTTGCGTATGATGTAAAGGGAAAGGGTCCTGTCGTAGAGGCTGAAATAGTACGTTGTAAAAATGGTATTTCAGTTAATTATAAAGAGATGTACATGAGAAGACGTGACCCAAATTCGATGGTGATCGGTGATCAAAAACCAACAGATAAAAGAAGATATAAAGATGAATTTGGTGTAGATTTTGAAGGCGTTAGACAAGAAACTTTCGAATGGCTCAAAGAACAAGACCTTATAGTAATGCCATTTTTAGCTGGTGGTAGCAAAATGGGTTATGAAGCCTTAATGATTGGGCCACGTAATGCAGCCTTTTTTGCAGCAGCACTTTCTGATCTTCAAGCTTTTGTTCCAGCAGAAGAAATTAGAGATGGTTTCTCACCAAGAGCTATTGTTTTTGTAGCACCACCATTTAGACATACTCATTTTGATGGTAAACAAGTAGTTGTACATAATCGTTTAGATAACATACATGAAGTATTTTCTTACAATCTTTACCCAGGCCCAAGCGCTAAAAAAGGTGTTTATAGTGTACTTTTAGATATTGGTGAAGGAGAAGGCTGGGTAACACTTCATGCTTCTACTGTAAAAGTTATTACTCCTTATGAAAATGTACTTACTATTATGCACGAAGGTGCTAGTGGTGGTGGTAAGAGTGAGATGGCTGAGCAAATGCACAAAGATGCAGAAGGCCGCGTTCTCCTTGCAACCAACATGGTAACAGGAGATAGTAACTATATTAACATTAATGCAAAATGTGAGCTTAGACCTGTAACAGATGATATGGCTATGTGTCATCCAAGCATTCAAAATGATAGCAAAAAACTTGTTGTTGTTGACGGAGAAGAAGGTTGGTTCCTTCGTGTAGACCATATTACTGAATATGGTACAGATCCTTATTATGAAAAAATGTGTATTCATCCTAAAACACCACTCGTATTCTTAAATATGAATGCAACACCAGACTCAACTTGTTTAATTTGGGAACATACAATAGATGAGGAGCTTGGAAAACCTTGTCCTAACCCACGTATTATTATGCCAAGAGCTTTTGTACCAAATGTAGAAGATGGTCCAGCAGAAGTAGATATTCGTAGCTTTGGTGTACGTGCACCTCTTTGTACAAAAGAAGAACCTACCTATGGCATTATGGGAATGTTCCATATCCTTCCACCAGCCCTTGCGTGGATTTGGCGTCTTGTTGCTCCAAGAGGTCATGCTAACCCAAGTATCTTAGACACTGATGCTGGTATGAAGAGTGAAGGTGTAGGCTCTTATTGGCCATTTGCTACAGGTAGAAGAGTGGATCAAGCTAACCTTTTATTAGAACAAATTTTAGCAACACCAGAAACAAGATATATCCTTATTCCTAACCAACATATTGGTGCATATGAAGTAGGGTTTATGTCACAATGGGTTGCTCGTGACTATTTAGCAAGACGTGGTACTGTACAATTTAGAGAAGAACAATTAGTGGAATCAAGATGTCCACTTTTAGGATATTCTCTTGGAAGTTTAAGAGTAGATGGTATGCACGTACCAAAAGTATTACTTCGTACAGAATTACAACCTGAAATAGGAATAGAAGGCTACGATAAAGGAGCAGCTATTTTAGGTGACTTCTTTAAACAAGAACTTAAAAAATATTTATCACCTGATTTAAATCCATTAGGTAGAGAAATAATTGAGTGTTGTTTAAATGATGGAACCATTGAAGATTACACAAAACTTATTTCTATTAAATTTTAAGTAACAAAAAATTCACAAAATCTAATTTATTCACATATTGTTTACAAATTAGAGATAAAATAGACAAGAAATGATGTTATTCTTATATACGAACGGAACAGTAATCGAATAAACGATTACATATGGAAGTAATGTTACTTTATTCCCCTAAACTCGAAACTCCCCTAAACACATAAAGTAACATTATTCATCCAAATAGCAAACCCTTACAAAACTCTATTTTTTACACCGAGTCCCCCAACTTGGTGTATTTTTTTTGCTCAAATTAAATTAAATCAAATATTTATTTTTTGTTGAATTAGGCTAATTAATTTAGAATAATTTGTCGATAAATAATATAGATTAGTTATAAAAAAAGGGGAATAAAATGGAGTCAAATTTAGTTGTACAACAAAAAAATGCAAAAAAAATTAGTTACATTACAGGATTATGTTTGATACTAGCAGGTGCCTTGCAAGCTTATATAGGATGGGGGATACATAATGCATTATATATTTTGATTGTGGGAGCACTTTGTCTTACCGGCAGTATCTTATTAGGAACTTATTGTAAACCTAGTATTTTTGCAGTTGGGATACCTTTATGTTTTACTTGTTGTGTACTGTCCTTTATTTATATGGTAAATGGTACCTCTCATGCTTTTACTATGCTTTTAATTTGTACAAGTATTTCTACATTGTTTTTAAGTAAGGAATCTGTATTAATAACATCTATAATGATAGATCTATTAATGCTTGTAAGTAATTTTATAATCCCATCAGGCGTAGGTGGATCAAAAAGTTCCTCTAGTAATTTTGCTGTGGAAACAATGATGATGGTTGTCATTCAAGTGCTTTATTTTATGTTGGTAAAAATGGGAAGAGAAGCATTAGATAAAGCTACTTTAGGACAAAAAACTTCTGAAGAGCAGGCACATAAGAATGAACAAACAATAGAGGTAATATCTTACACAGTAGATGTTTTAGATAAAAGTGTATATGGTTTAGAAGAAGAACTTTTTGCCACACAAAAAGAGAGCAGTCAAATTACAGATGCTTCTAATCATATGAATCAAACTGTTGAAAAACAGGATAGATATACGAATCAGGTGGTTGGTTTAGTACAGCAATCAACCTTGGAAATGGACCAAACTTATGGGGTGGCTAAAAAGTTAGAGGAACTAGGAATAAATCTGATAGAGTGTTCCAAACAAAATCTAGAAGCCATGGAAGCTATAAAAGCCCAAATGGCAACTATAGATTTAGGTTTTGGAGATACGCTTAAGACAACCACTGTTTTAAAGGAATCTATGATTTATATAGGATCTGTTATTGATGCTATTGAAAATATATCAAGTCAAACGAGTCTGTTGGCTTTAAATGCATCCATTGAGGCAGCAAGAGCTGGTGAGAGCGGTAGAGGATTTGCAGTAGTGGCAGGCGAAGTGAAGAAACTTTCTGAGCAAGTTTCAGAAATCACTAATACAGCTAAGAAGTCTATTGAGGAAGTACAAGCGCAGACAGAGCATGTATTTGAAAAAGCAAGTAGTGGTAAAATAGCTACTGGAATAGGCCAAAGCTTAGCTGAACAAAGCTTAGATAGTTTTATAAAGATGGAAAACTCATTTCTTCATATGAATGAAAATATACAACTGCAGTATAAGAAGATTCAAGGTATTTATGAATTGTTTAACACGATTGAGCAAAGTATTAAGGACATCTCTGAAGGAACAAAAGAGCAAGCTGCTATGTCTACTCAGCTATTTAGGGTTCAAGAAAATCAAGAGCAAAGAGTAAGTCATTTAATGATGCAACTAAGTAAGATTAAAGATGTAAGTAATGAGCTTAAAAACTTGAGTCAGTAAACTAAAAAGAGGAAACCGTGGTTTCCTCTTTTTAGTTTACTCAGAGCGTCGACAAAGTCGACGCTCTTTTATTTTTAGGATTTAAGGATATAATATAAATGGGTGATAATTATGCTAACTAGAAAAGACACTAAAACTCGATTACAAATGGAATTCACATCTTTAG
>JAEWMQ010000062.1 GCA_023393125.1 Bacillota bacterium | reverse complement strand
GCGAATTCCCGCTTCTGTACGTAAAAGGGGTGTCGCGACATGCGCATGCGCAGGCTCTGCTCGCCGGTCACCGGGTTCTTTTTCACCAGACGGTTATAGGCGTGCCCGAGCTGCCCGCTCAGCGCCTTATAGCGCGCAGGACGATACCAGGACGGATTTTCGCATTTGGGTTTAGTGGAGTGCTCACCGCGACGACGCTTTGTGCGATTCCTCTCCGGTTCAACCAGAAAAGAGGTCGCCCTTCCCGCTTCATAGTCTTCCCAGAAACGGATTTGCTCTTCGGGAACCAACTGAGTCCAGTGGTTTGTACGGGTATTTTTAATCACCATACCCACTCCGTAAGACAGCCAGACGAGCTTCAGTCAGCGCCAACGGAAATACCCCCAAAAACTCAAAAAAACGAGGCGTCAAAGTTATTGCGCAGCGCTTATTGTAGAAACCGGAGGACGGGGAACAGACTATAAACCCAAAATCTTCTTCCTGTGATTTAATTGCTCTGACAGCTCGCTCAATGGCCAAATGACCATGAGTATTTTTTCTGGCTAATCCGCAATCAAATGCAAGTTCGGTTATAGAACGATGCACTTGATTTGAAACAGGATCATAATAGAAGCACATGCCTTGCAACAGAGCATCAATAGCTCTGCGACGAAGAACAGAAGGTTTACGTTTACCATTAGCACGCGCGCACGCAGAGGCAATATCGAATGCAAATGTTTCGGTCCCCCCCACCGCTTTTCCCATTAGCTTCTCGCAGAATGGCTGCGTCCTGGCACCTTCACGGGGGGTGAACACCGAATTCGGGTTCTTTACCTGACGGGAATACGTTTGTTGAAGATCAGCCACGCCATCCTGCACTTACAATGCACAGAAGGAGTGAGCACAGAAAGAAGTCTTGAACTTTTCCAGGCATATAACTATACTCCCCACATAGCTTGATTGTTGGCTATGCGGTTTTATGGGCCCCGGTAATCTTCTCTTAGTCGCCAAACCTGTTGAAGATTATTGGGGCTTTCGCTTTTCTGGCTCCTGTAAATCCACATCAGAACCAGTTCCCTGCCACCTTATGGCGTGGCCTGCCAGAAAATTCCTTAAACGATCAGTAACCTAGCACTAACAGAAAAAATCCTCAAGAATGTGCGCCCATCATATAATATTCCGGCGACAGGCCTCTTTCTCAATAAGTCTTTCTATCAATTCTGCCTGAGTCAGGCCTTCCTTTGCACACAGACGGGTAAGATAGTTTTTCAGCTGTTCTGACAAAAACCTTAATCTCTTTACATACAGCTCGCTTACGTGCAAAAACAGCTCTCTGTCGCTCTGCTTCGCTCAAAGGTTTATCCTTTCTGTATGCTCGTTTTACGTCAGATGAGGAAGTCACTGCATTTTCTGTCTGCGAAATCTCACCTCCTCAATGCTCAAACAGGGAGCATTTCGCAGAGGATACTACAGTTTTTTGAAATCAGCGACTTAAGAATTGTGACGAAGATCTGTGTTGGCGCACAAATCATGTCGGATTACGAGCGTTTAATGTGATTTTGATGATGAAATGATTAAAAAAACAGAAAATACCTTGACCTGGGTGCCAGCCCCGGACGGGACCAGCTATTTCTGGCATGTCGGGTGTCACCCCCTGCAATACCTAACATTTTGGGAAAGCCGGGACTTCCTTCTCCGGCCGGCAGCTTACTTCTGTGTTTCGTAGGCCAGATTATCTGTACCACTGTATTTCCCCTGTGGATATTCAGCTCACTTGCCCCAGGGTTTTACGATGCACCGGATAATTCCAGTAGAATATAGTTCCTCATATTATTCTCCATATCAAATAAATGACACCTGTATTTCAGGCATCCTGAATATTGCAGTACACATTGAAGAACACATTATTTTGTGAAATTAGTCACAAAATATAAAAGCGCGACTTAATACGGAAAAAACTCTGTGCTACTCAGAACTACCTGGTCATACTGCCCGACCGGATATAAAAAGCAAATCTCATAAACTCCTTTCAGCCTTCAGACTCCTGGAGTAATGAAGGCTGCTTTTTTCGTTACAGCCTTCCCCGGCAGCGCCTGTGGCAGTGTGCAGCCCTTTTCCGGGCAAACTGCTGCCAGTTTGTCCGGGGCGCCGCAACACAGGCAGCACGTAGCCATGCTTCAGCAGCCTCCATCCAGCGCCCCCTGACTTCCAGAATAACGACCAGCCCTCCGGCACGCTGATATCGCCAGACCTGACCGTTCCGTGAACTGTTCCTGAATCCATTCATTTTTCTGCCCCTCCCTTTTAGTCGTCAGTATTGAGTTAAATAATCAGGGGACTGGCTTCCTTACGGGTACGGAAGTTACTTCCTTTTCGGCCTTATATCTTTGCCTCCTGTCTCTGCGGGAGGCTTTTTTATTTCTCATCAAGCACAGCCTGAAGCTCTGCTTTTATCCGGTTCTGTCGGCGGATTTTCGCCAGACGCTCCACCGCATACGCCTCCTCCTCCTGTGAGATGTACTCCGTGACATACCCCTCAGTGTCATACCGACAAGCACCGGCTCTCATGGCACACAGATAACTTTCCGAACGGGTAATGGCTTTCAGAGCACGACACAGTTTTTTATGCGAGAGCGGAATATTCCGCCGCACCACATCTTCCAGTAACGCTTCCCGGATACCATAGGTCAGAAGCCGGGGAGTGTCACCGTTAAATAATCCCGGCCACCAGGGCTTCAGGGTGTTCACAGCCTCATTCAGCGTGGGCAGGTTCAGATAAATGGACAGCACCTGCCTGGCCTGCGCTTTCT
>JAEWMQ010000019.1 GCA_023393125.1 Bacillota bacterium | reverse complement strand
GAGCCATTTTATGCCTGAAAGAAGGTTTATTAAGGCAGCCATGAAAGTTTTACTAGAGCCTGGAGATAACAGCAAAAAAGGTGACGAAAGCCACCTATTATCCTGTTTGAATATCAGCCTTCTAGAGGTGGCTGTTGGGCTCATCTAAGAAGATATTTCATAGAAGCTATTCCACCAATGAATAAAGCCAGTTCAGCTGAAGTCAGCAATGGTGAAGTAGAAAAAGACTATTGTAACCAACTCTTTACTATTGAAAAAAATCTAGAAGATCTTAATCCTGAAGAACGAAAAATCAAGCGTCTAGAACTGGAAAAACCGGTATTAGAGGCCTTTTGGTGTTGGGTAGAAAAACTGCATCCCCTCAATGAATTAAGATTGGATAAGGCTGTTACTTATGCTAAAAATCGAAAGAAATATATGGAGAACTATGTTCTAGACGGAAGATGCTCACTCTCCAACAATATTGCTGTGAATAGCATTAGACCTTTTATAGTAGACCGTAAGAACTGAGAATTCTCCAATAGTCAAAAAGGTACTAAAGCCAGTGCAACTGTTTATAGCTTAGTTGAGACTGCCAAGGCTAACACTCTAAATATGTTTAAATATTTGAGATATTTACTACAAAAAAATGCCTGGAACTGACTTCAAAAATCATCCTAAACTTTTGGAGAATCTTATGCCTTGGGCTAAAGAACCTCAAGCAATCTGCAAATAAAACCCTGTTAGACTAGAGTATTTTACTCTAGTCTAACAGGGTTTTTACCCTCTTGTTATACGCTTACAAATAGTGCCCCCTATCCATGTGGGAACATATTTCTGGCCTAAATTTGTCCAAAAACACATTAAGGCTTAGAACAAAAAACCGCTCTAAACCTTGGTATTACTAAGGTTTATCTAGACATTTTACTATAGTTTCAACGTAGGTTACGTATTGATGGTAGTCATAATGATGTAGTTTGTTTACTTAATAATTAAAGTTCTAGATATTCGTTAAATACATCAGTATCAATAGTTTTAATTTCAAAAACCTTCTTAACCGTAACACCAAAATTATGTTCAATCATTAACTTGGTTAATTTTTCACCGTCTATCAGTATAATATGTTGGTGTTTCGCATACTCTAATGCTTGCTTAGAAAACTTTGCAGTAGTAACAAATAACCCTTTACCACCTTTACCAGAAATAGCACCTACAAAATTCTGTACATCTGGTCTCCCCACTGTACTATCTAAACTCCATTTTTTTGCTTGAATGTAAATTAAATTAAATCCAAGTTTATCTTCCATAATAATTCCATCAATGCCCGCATCTCCTGTAATGGCCGTTGTTTTGCCCGCATTTTCAAAAGAACCATATCCCATCTTTGATAGTAAATCAATCACCATCTGTTCAAATGCAGTAGGTGAAATTTTCACAACTTCTCCAAGAAGATCATCTGCTAAGCTTTTATTTATTCTTCTAAATGACTCTTCAAATGTATCATCAGGGGTATCTTTTATATCGTTAGAAGCCTCACTATCAATACTCATATCTAAAGATCCGTTCTGAAATTCTCTAAAACTCTCGAACTTCATTAAGTAGTTACTATCAATAACAGTAGGATTGTCTTTTAACACTTCCAACCCATCATTAGTAATCATAAATGTAGCCCTTGCAGGACTATCAATTAAACCAGCTTTTTTCAAGTATGTTCTTGCCCATCCGATACGATTAACAAATACTGTTTGTCTGCCACTAGGGAGCATTTCCGAAAGTTGTTCTTCTGTTAGCTTAAAATACTTACTCACATATTGTTTTAACTCTTTCAAGGTATGTTGTTTCCCATCTTTTAAATATTCTAAGAACGGTTTATGCATCTCATAATATTTTGGCAATTCCATTTAAATATCTCCTTTACTTTCCTTTATATCATTAATTTCATCAATGTTCACCATCTCTATTATCGCCGCTACTTAATAGGATTCTTTACACTTATTTAATTACATATCTCGTCTGTCTACCGCCGCCAACCTTTGTAATCAATTCTTGTTCTATCATTTCTTTTAACATATTGATTGCATGCGTTGTTCCAATACCTAAAATCTCTTCAACATCAGATCTTGTTATTTCTTTTTGGTTTTCAAATAATTGGAGTATTGGTAAATACTTTTCATTTTCTACCGTAATCTCTTGTGCGTGAATGTTTGGTAGAGTAACCCTAAATGCACCTTCTACATTTTCAAACTTAGGTTGCACTTGCAAGCCTTTATAGCAACTGATTATCTTACTTATACCTGTTCCATATGCTTCAATGAGTTTCATTCTATAAAACAAACTTGCTAGTTTTTCATTTCTTGGTTGAGATGCGCCTAACATTGCTGCCTCTAGCGATAATCCTGAAACTAAGCCACCTAATGAAATAATCTCTAAACGGTCAGAATAAAGATTTATAAATGTACTCCCACTAAATGTGTAATCTCTGTGAACAATTGCATTTAACAATGCCTCACGAACAGCATCTTCAGGGTAATCTCGCTCATCAATTCTTAGTAAATCTTGAAAAGTAGCTTTTGTACCATTATAAAAGTCTATCGTTTTATAGGCATCTGTAAGCTGGGCAAATAATGAACCGGTAAGTTCCTTTCTATCTTTAAATACTAATTTGTCTGTCCCTTGAAAAACTGCAAATTTAATAGAATGCTTACACTCATCTGAAACTAGTAGCCCCATATTTGTATAAATATCATCAGAGGTAAGTATCCCTAAATTCTTCATCTGTACCTGTGTAAACTCCAACTTTCTTCTTTCCATCTCTCTTTTTAAGCTATTAAAGTTCAAGTCTTGAATAAGAGATCGATTTGACTCAAATGAATCCCCATCTGTCATTTTAATCATCAACCGAATTGCATCCTCTGATGCTGGTGCTGAAGTCGTACCACTTCTAACATATACACCCGTTGGTTTAAGTCCTTTGTCTGATAAGTAGTATGGCTTTTTTGTTCCTTGGCTTACTTCTAGCTTAATATAAAATTTATTCTCTTCTTTCAACAATTCTATATTGGTAAACATAGAAACATCTGGTCTAATGCTATCTCTCAAAGCATTTGATACCTGTTGCATGATAAAGTCGGGATTATCAAGACCAATTATTTCTCCATCGTCTTTCACTCCAATATATATAATCCCCCCACTTGTATTAGCAAAAGCAACCACTTCCTTCTTTAAATCTGGCGTATATATTTCCTTTAACTCAACTGTTTCATTCTCATACAATTTCATAATCCCACTCCTTCTAGCACTTTCTATCACTTCTAACACAACACTAGCACAATAAGTGATAGAAAGCAAGAATAATCTTCTGACAACTTACGACAACATACTATTGTCATTTTATCTATTACACTAAATCTTAATTTTACGTTTCCTATTGTACCGCCTAAAAAAAGTCTATCCCTTTTTTCTCTACAAAATGAGAAAATCGGGAACAACTTTATTTTAATGAAAGCAAAGTCATGCCCGATTTGGATTTTTTTATTCTGTTGATTTTCTCCTACTCTTTCCCTGTATTCTTTCTACCTCAAGGGTGAGTAGTTGTGACACGTTCGTCTTTCCTCTGGTGTTTTTCCTGCCTTTTTTCGGGTGGAAATTCTTAGTTGTAAAGACTTTGTTTTATGGGGAGAGAGTTTGTTTTAGTTAGTCACCTATTTTACTAATTTCACAATGCCTTTGGGCAAAGTGAGGAAACTATTTGGCGTTAATAGGAGAATATATCCCCGGGGATTCACTAAGATACCTTCTATATTAATAGGAAGAAATTCCGTCAACTAGATGATATTAATGCATCTTCATCTCTGATGTCATGTTTGATATACAAGAAATGATTAAAAAATATACCTCGCGAAGAAACAATAATTTGGGGTGAAAAACTGCGAATTCACATCATTTACAAAAAGGACCTCGGCCCTTTGAAATTTACAATAAAACTTCATTTTGACTAGAAAGTCCTCATAGATATATTTTATTAAACTCATTCAGTTATTTTAATACTATCTATGTATTTTAGGATTTAGTTGTTCTCCTGTATATACATCAATATCTATTGAATATCCTTTTTGCTCAATGGTATCAAAACATGTGATTGACCATACTGGCCTTTTTTCCTCACCTAAATACATATTGCTAATATATATATGTTGAAAGTGAATATCTCCTTCTGATAAGAATGCTTCTTTAGCCTTTTCTATAACTTCTTTAATGTCTATATTCCATTGTTCTAATTCTATTAATTCAGGTTCAATCTTTGAATTTCTTTCTTGTTTAATAATACTTACTATCTTGTTAGCTTTTGTATCAACATTAACTGTTATAATGTTAGGTACTCCCTCTTTATTTCTATTTTCATCGGCATACCATAATTGTATTGAACCTTTTAAATCTTCATCTAGGTTTATTTTAATATCTCCAATATGATAGGTGTTATTTTCCCAAATTTCATTTATACAATCCTTAGTGATTTTTTCTATTTCTTTAATATTCAAAGAAGATTTTACAGGTATATTCTTATTTATTATTTTTTTCCCAGAATTTATATAATATACTATTCCTCCAACTATTCCCAACAGGAATACTAATGCTATAATTAGCTTTTTCAAATATATGCCTCCTTATTTTGAGCACTTTCGCTTCTGCTTAAATCTTACACTATAGTTCAAGAATTTTCAATCAACTAGGAGCACTTTTGATAACAAATATGTACTTTTTCCTTATAAATGGGTATAGTTCCCCCTTACCCCAATTTCCTCTCACCGTATTCAATTAGATCTTAGTTCTATGTCGTATCAAAAATATATTTCCTATTATATTTCAATAGATATAGCTCTTTTTCTAGTAATCTTACTATTTCTTTTTGTGTTAATAGCTTTATTTCATTTCCACTTAATCTTCTAAAAATAAATAGTTGCATTAGATTAGAGGCTATGCTCATCCAATATAAAATTGCTTCGATTGCATTTGGATGATGTACAAAACAATGCTCTAGCCTTCCATGTATTTTAAGTTTATTAAACAAACTATTTTCAATATCCCATCTTATGTGCATCATCTTATATAAAGTTTGAAGTGGTATATTAAAATCAGTTGTCATATTAAGATCTGACTATATTTTCCTTGCTTGCTTTTCTTACTAAACTTTACAAACCTAAGTGGCACAGTCACTTCATCCATTTTAAAAATTTCTTCATAGGCTTTTACTTCACATTCTCTTTTCTCATCTTGCCATACTTCTCTTACATTACTTTTATTAATTTTAGTTTTGACTTCCTTGATACTAGTAATATTATTATCCTTTACATGGACAATGGGTATTACTTTATGATCTATGCAATAATTGATCCAACTACTATTGCAGGCCAAGGCATCATACACTACTACATCTAAAGTATTCTTGTGCTCCTTGCACACTCTACTTAATAATCTTTTGGCTACTGTTAATTCTCCTTCATCTTTTTCACTACTATCCTCTGTTCCCTTATAGAGTTCAAGACCTATGATGAGCCTAGGTTCTTTGCCTATCAATGACATAAATGCTGCACTATGAAAATACTGTGTTTTTCTATTTCTTACCCTAGTAGTACAACATTCATGGTAACTTTTCTTATAGCTTCCAAACAATTTAGTACCATCTATAGCTGCTACGGTATAACCATCTACTGTCCCTTCATCAAACACTTTGTTTCGTTTGGCTTTCTTAATAATTTTATTATGTATTTTGTATAGTCCTTGATTATCAATGACTTTAAGTGCGTCTCTAATCGTATCTATTTGAGGTAACTTCATTTTACTAAAAATAATATTTTTAAAATCATTACTTCTAATTTTATATTTAAGTTCATTAAAATTTTGTATTCTTAACAAAAAACCTAAAAGTACTGGTAAAATAACCTCTCCAGTAGTATATAGAAGATTCTTTCTTCTATCTTTTAAGACTTTTAAGCCATTTTCTATATGATAAACTTTCTTTACATATTTAATAAATTTTTCCAAGTAATTCTTGCTCATCTTCACCTCATTTGTTATTTTTTGTACACGAAAAATAATTATAAGATATGGTGTGCAAAGAGACAAGAATTTTAAGTCAAAAAGTGCGAATTTACAACTTTTACAAAAAGGGCTTTCAGGCCTTGAAATTTATAACAAAACTTCAAGTTGATCCGAAAGCCCTTACCTTCTGCTGGTTGACATGTCCCAACATACTCTATCCTAATCCCTAATTCGAAGGGGAAAAGCAGGGTCATAAATAGAATTTATTTTTATGGCATAAGAGGTTTTATTCACAATGTCTTGATCCGTAACATAATGGATATCTAGAAGTCCATCGGGCTGATATCCTGTTTTCAAATAATTCATTCTGGATAAAGCCATACTCCAGCCATCAAGCCAGTTGGAAAGCTGCTCCTTCTGCGCATCGGTACCATCAAAGTGAAGGATCAGATCAATATCACTATTACACCTTGCCGAACAATTATTAGTACTTCCAAAAAGATAGATGCCCTTTACTCCAGAAGCATGCATATCTATCCCTGCGGCTATTTGTTCCGCCATGTAGTGACGCCATTTCCAGCCATGGTCTTCCTTATTATCTTCTATACTCTCTGGTCCTGTCTGTTCAAAACCAGATGTCTCAATAGACTTGGAAGGGGAATCGAGATAGGCAATCGCTTTTTGCAAATCAGCATTCATTAAGACAACCAGTTCTTTATCGAAGCCGACTTTTTCTACCCGAATTACTTTAATCACGTGACTTAAATAGGAGTAGGACGGAACCATCTCCCCTAAGAAATTGTTCTTATTGGAAAAGAAGGATTTATTAAAAATAATGTGCTTGTCTTCTGGATAAAGGGGAAGGTACTTGATATTTTCTTCCACTAGATCCTGAAAAAAATGTGTGCCAAAGGAGAGCTCTGGCTGAAACCTTGACTCCTTTGCTGCAATTTCAATGAGCATGGCTGTATTATTAATATCGGAATAGGCAACAGGAACTCCAAGCTTAATATCACCACGGCTACCCCACCGTCCCGGCCCCATTAAAATAAAGCTTTTCCGATGAAGGATACTGTTCAGATGGCTGATTGCATATGCTACATTCACTAAATCCTCACGCTTTTCTAACGCTGCATATTCCACAGGATCCACATACACTATCGTCTTAATTCCAGTAACCTTTCCATTGGAAATATACTTATCTGCTATAAAAATAGTCTTTTGGTAAGGTATATCAGGAGGAATGGCAACAGGTCTATTATCGTAATTTCTGCTTTGTGGACGGCATTGTAACAGGTAAAGATTATCACCGTCGCTGGCAAATTCAATGTCTACGGGATACCCTAACTTCTCCTTCAGCAAGACCATGACAGACTGAATCTGCTTTATCATGGATGTGTTTCTGATTAGATGATCAAAGGTAATAACAAGTTCATCTGATTTAAAGTTCGTTGTAAATGAATTCACGCCAACTAGGATGTCCTCCTTCAACACAGAAGCGACATAGTTAATGTGAGGAATTTGATTTCCATATTCCTTAATCACCTGAACAATGGGAAGGGTTAAGAAGCAGTTATTTTCAACATCTAACACATCCATCATCTGAGGCGAATACTTTACTAAATCCACTGCTAACTGATTTACCGGAAGGTTTGGTTGCCCTGGAGAAATCAAGATGGGATAATCATCTCCGATTCGGTCCACTGCTCTGGTTCCCAGCCCCATCACCATTCGCAACAAACCATCCTCCCGCTTGATTCTGGGAGACCATCGAAGCTCATTGTTGCTAAAAGCAACTCCAGCATAGAGTGGAAAGAAATAAGGCCCCACTCTGGTTCCAACTACCTCCTGAATCATAATACCCATTTGTTCGGAACAGTCGATTAAATTACGCTCTTTTCGATATTGAATCGAATCCGGGTTAAACAAAGAAGCATAAACTTCTAAAATACTCTCTATCAATTGCTGAAGTCTTTCTGCCTTAGTCCCTACATTGATTATAAAAAGACTTTTATATTTTCCGGAGAAGGAGGTATCCACCTGATCTTCCAATACACTTGAAGATCGCACAATTAAAGGCTTATCCTGGCAGCTCTCCAGTATTTGTCCCAGTTCATTTATAATATAAGAAGAAAACTTGGAATTCTTCATCATATGTATAATTCTGGGATAACTTGTTCGTATATCAAGAATATCCCGGTATTTATGCTCGTTTAGTTCATCCAAGCCATTTCGCTCAATCAGATTGGATAATTCATCGGAGGTAATATACCAAGTTCTAGGAACTTTAATCTTGGAAAACTCTGGATTATCCTTGATATGAGAGGCTATAATCTGATTTGCAATAAAGAAACCTGTGCCTTTGCCTCCTATTTTTCCAATGCTTTTCGGAGAACAGATCACATTATCAAGAAGGTTACAAAGGGCTTCTATGGATATGTATTTTTGTGCATTCGCAACCATGGTTGGTTTATCGGTCAGGAATCTTTGTATTAATTCCACGCTCAGCCACCGTTTCGTAGCCTCACTTACCATTTCATTGCCCTTGACTGCATTCATATATTGGGACAGCGCATGGATGATATCTTTTAAATCAGCATCCTTCTTATCGATTTTTTTGATGAGTTCATAGGTTGTTCCCTGATAAATCCATAAACTGATATAATTGTAAATCGAAGCATCTTCCATGCAGGATCCGGCATAGGAAAATAGTATCTGACTTAATTGTGTAACGTCAAAAGCCGGTAAGGTTTCTAGGGGAAAATTAATTTCACCTTGAATTCTATATTTTTTCCAGTCCATTCTATCAAAAATATCATCCACCAAGTTGGGACTGGTTCTGGCAAGAAGAGCAAGCATTTTTTCACATACATAAAGAAGCATATTTCGATTTGTATTCTGCAATAATTTGATAATCGCTTCCCAATCTCCCCGAAATCGGTTCTTAGGCTGAAAATTCACTTTAAAAAGTCTTTCTGCAATACGATTAGCAATGGTATCTAACAGCTTCTGTTCTTCAGGAAGAAAAATGCTATCTGTATTGGTAAAAATATGTTTCGGGTATATTACTTTTATCGATCCGTGGGATATTCCATTCAGTATAATTTCAGACTGTAATGTATAACCATCTGCTATGACAGGTTTTGTAGCATACGTCTGACCATCTAGTACAATGCAAACCGAGCAGTTCTTATAATCGTGAAATCCCACCGGTGTTACTTCTGTGACTTTAAATAAACTATCTGATAGAGAAGGGGTGGCGAGAGCTTCATCCACCAAATAAAAGCATTCCAGTTCCTTAGCTCTTTCTACCAAAACATCCAAGTCCTGATCTTTAAATCGATTCACTTCTACCACCCCTTAATTTGAAATTTACCTGACAAATGTTTAAAAAAATCATACAAGATGAATTTGTAGGCAGATTATCCACCTATCCTATTGCCTTATATGAAAAAAGGACTGTCACAAAAGTAAAAATATGTGTCTGATATTGTGATGTAATTGCTTGTCACCACAATATCAGGCATATTGATTCATTTTGCAACATCTCTTGGAAATATTATACCCATCCGCGAAGCTTCACTGCATCTACAACACGATTAATGGCAATGACATATGCTGCCTCTCGCATATATAAACCTTTTTCTACTGCAAGATTATGTACCGCATGGTAAGCGCTGGTCATTTTGAAATCTAATTTCTCCATAACTTCCTCTTTGGACCAGAAATAATTCATATTACATTGAATTTGCTCAAAATAACTGCAAGTAACTCCACCTGCATTACATAAGAAGTCAGGAATAAGATAAATATTTCTTGCTTTAATCAATTCATCTGCATCCGGTGTTGTAGGGCCGTTGGCTCCTTCGCATATCACCTTTACCCGATCGCTGATTCTGGCAAAAGTAATCGGTATAATCTGATTCTCTAACGCACAAGGAAGAAGAATATCTACCTCCTGAGCAATCCACTCCTCACCAGGCAAGACCTCACATCCAAGCTTCTTAGCCTTTTCTTTATCAATAGTTCCAAAGGAATCCTTGATATCAACCATCTTTTGAATATCAAGTCCCTCAAGTTTACGGAAAGTATAAGACTTCTTATCCTTATTATCCCAACTGGAAACAGCCACAACTTTACCACCCAAGCTGGAATATAGGCGAGCTGCATGTTCCGCAACATTACCAAACCCTTGGATGCTGGCTGTACTAGTTGTTATGTCAATGTTCAAATTTTTTAACGTTTCTCTTAGTGTAAAAACCACACCATAGCCTGTAGCTTCTGTACGTCCCAGAGAACCACCCATTCCCACTGGTTTACCGGTAATAGCTCCTGGATAGTGTCCACCAAGAATCGTTTCATATTCATCCATCATCCAGAGCATATGCTGTCCATTGGTCATAACGTCTGGTGCGGGTATATCAGATATCGGTCCCATATTTCTAGCAAGTTGCCTTACATAACCACGGCATAATCTCTCCTGCTCACTCAAAGAAAGTTTATGTGGGTCACAAATAACGCCGCCCTTCCCTCCTCCCAGAGGAATATCTACTACTGCACATTTCCATGTCATCCACAAGGAAAGTGCCTTTATTGTATCAACGGTTTCCTGAGGATGGAATCGAATTCCTCCCTTTGCAGGCCCCCTTGCATCATTATGCTGAATGCGGTAACCATTAAATACCTCTGTTGATCCATCATCCATCTTTACCGGAATCGTGAAATGATATTCGCGGCTTGGCTGACGAAGTAATTGACGGGTAGCCTGATCCAAATCAAGCTTATCTGCTACATTGTCAAATTGAAGTTGCGCTGTTTCATAAGGATTGTAAGATTTTTTTTCCATGGTATTTCCTCGCTTAAATTTTTATTTTTTTAATCGATAATAAAATTCTTTTTTTTCAGAAAATATAACATTGATTATACCTCAAAAATTTCTAATGTCAACTTTCCAAACTTTTTAAGCGTCGTCGATTTCTGTCATTATATTCCTAATCATTTTATATTTTTTTGCCACTTCATCCATTTTAAAAGTTTCTTCATAGGCCTTTACTTCACATTCTCTCTTCTCATCTTGCCAAACTTCTTTTATATTACTTTTATTAATTCTAGTCTTTACTTCTTTAATACTTGTTATATTATTCTCCTTCACATGAATAACAGGGGTTACATTGTTAACCGAGCAATGATTGATCCAACCGCTATTACAGGCCAGGGCATCATAAACCACTACATCTAAAATGTTTTTATGTTCTTTAACTATTCTACTTAATAACCTTTTTGCTACTGTTAGCTCTCCTTCATCTTTGATTATAAAAGAAATGGGTATGCTCGCAAGAATTTGAGTTGAAAAACTGCGAATTTACAACATTTACAAAAAGGACTTTCAGGGTTTGAAAGCCATAATAAAACTTCAAACTGACCCGAAAGTCCTCACATTACCTTAATCCCATGATGATGCTCAAGTGAATTGGTAAGTATCTTTTTCACTATTCCTTCTGTTAGCTTTCCAGTACGCTGGTCTTGTTTTTAGACAACTAGAACAGTTGCTCCTATTTTTATGTTGCTTCTCTTTGTTCCATCCATATTCTTTATTCCTTCTTTCACTTGTCATACAAAACAAAAGAAAAAGGCTTCAGGCATTGAAATTTATAGTAAAACTTCAATTTTCCCCGAAACTCTCCTTGTTCTAGTTTTCGTATATGGTAGCTATATCATGTATTCTACGTTTCATTTCTGTGCGGATATGTAACGGTTCTAAACACTCGCATTTATCCCCAAAACTGAAAAGAATATTGTAGTAGTATTCGTTCTCTATGAAAGGAAAACTTACAATGTAATGCTCATTGCCGTCAGGCGAAAAGTGTTCATAAGCGCAAAAATCAAGTACCCTGTCCATGACAGATTTATGAATACGAATTTTGATTTTCGTTTGCATAGTTGCCAAAATATCAACAAAATCTAACTGCGTTTTTTGATAATCTCGTGGCGTAAAAAATTCCTCTTGTATTTGTAGGTTTGATATGCGAGATATTTTGAATAAGCGAAAATCATTTCTTTTAAGGCAATACCCTTGCCAATACCAATGACTACTTTTCAATACAAGCTGATACGGCTCGGCTGTTCGTGCGGTTTTATTTCCGTAGCGGTCCACATATTCAAACGAAAGTAGCTTGCTTTCCTGTAAAGCTGTTTTGATAATTTCTAAATATTGTTGTATATTCCAGTTGCCCATCCAAGGACTTAAATCTATATATATTTGATTTGCTTTTAATTCAATGTCTTTCGCTCTATCGGCAGGGATAAAACTCTTGACTTTCGCAAGGGCGTTTACCAGTTCATCACCTCGTATCATGTTGGAAAGACTGGAAAGCCCCATTAAGATAGCGGAAAGGTCAGCAGTCGAAAAAACCTTTCTATCAATCTTGTATTTCTGCATGATTTCAAAGCCGCCGCCCACTCCAGATGTTGAGCGGACAGGAATACCCGCCATGTTGATAGTGTCTATGTCGCGGTAGATTGTGCGAGGTGAAACTTCAAACATATC
This sequence comes from Bacillota bacterium, assembly GCA_023393125.1. Lineage (GTDB taxonomy): Bacteria > Bacillota > Clostridia > Lachnospirales > Cellulosilyticaceae > Cellulosilyticum. Next base: position 56,447 of record JAEWMQ010000019.1, on the reverse strand, counting down.
TGCTAACTCTTGTGCGCCTATACGCTCTTTATCAAGGAGTATCATAATAATACTAACAAGCCTGTCAACTTTCATCTGATAGCCTCCTTACAAATTTTTTTGTTATCATTATAGATTGTTGCCATACTGTTGTCAACAATCACAAGATATAATAAAAAAGTAAATAAATCAATCTACCTATGAGGAGGAAACACTATGCAGAAAAAAGCCTTAGTAATAATAGATATTCAAAATGACATAACAAAGAATTACAAGGATGTTATTGGCAATATCAATAACGCTATTGATTGGGCATTTAATAATAATATTCATGTTATTTATATAAGACATGAAAATTTATCAACCGGCACGAGAACTTTTAAACCCAATACCTATGGGTCTGAATTAGCTTCAGAATTGAAAATAGTATCAAAGAATGTTTTTACAAAATACAAAGGAAACGCATTGAGTAGTGAGAAATTTATAGACTTTATTAGTAAAAATGAAATATGCGATTTCTACATAACAGGAGCAGATGCTGTTGCTTGTGTTAAATCAACCTGTTACAACTTACGCAAAGCAAATTATGGCGTTAATGTCTTATCAGATTGCATTACCAGTTATGATAAAAGGAAAATTGACGAAATGCTGCGCTATTATGAAAGTAAAGGCAGTAAAATCATTCGTTTAAATGACTTGTTACCTAATCACATCTTTGAAGCACAAAAATATTAATTAGAAACACAATGAAAATTGAGGAAATTTATGTTTATGTTCTTGATACTTTAGCCGAATGGGAACTGGGTATGTTATTTCGAAGCTGAATTTTGGACGATTTTCCAAAAAGAGCGAGCAACGTGTATCGCCCAAAACGGTTGATTATTCTAAAGAGCTAATCAATACAATGGACGGTATGACAATAGTGCCCAATTGCTTAATTGATGATATTGTTGTGAGTGAAACAAGCATGTTACTATTACCGGGCGCAGATACATGGAACGACTTGATATGAAGCCTTATCATACTTGCGAAAATATTCATATATTTGCTATAGTTCCATTATTAATTCTCCTAAGTGTGATAATCTCAATAATTATTATTTTGATATTATCACACAAGAAATATTCTGACAACTAAACCTTTCCGCAAAACTACCGATTTACGTGTAAAAGTGTCCCCCCTGTTTGCTTGGGAACATATCTTCGATTCAAAAATATCCAAAAACACACTAAAAGGCTTAAAGCATAATCACTCTAAGTCTTGATATTACTAGGTTTTATTTACTCAGCTTCACTACCGTCTCAACATGTCTTTAGACTGTAGCAAGGAAACTATTTGACGTTAATAAGGTAATATACCCCCGGGGTGCATTAATATCTCCCCTATTTACCTCCTCCTACTTAATAGGAAGAAATTCCTTTAACATATCAAACATATGAGCTATAAAAGTAAAATTTTGAGGTAAAAAACTGGGAATTTACAAACGCTACAGAAAGAACTTTCAGGCCTTGAAATTTATAACAAAATTTCAAGGCCTGAAAGTTTTCCTAATCTATTCTTTTACCACCTCAGAAGGTATTGTATAAAAAGGCGCATACCCAATATAAGCTCTATAATACCAGTTCTTGCTTATTAGATAAGGTTCTGCTAATGAACCTAAGATTACACCATTATAAGTTATACCCATCTCGTATTTATACCCTGATTCCTTTGTAAACACAATGATTAGCTTTTTCCTCTCATTTCCCTCATAGCACGAATTTATCTTCTCAAACTCTAAAGTACTGAAAATATAATTTATTTTATCAAGCAATATAGGATTATTCATTATTTCTTCCGGTATATGATTAACTCTACAAGATGTATAAGGTGTAAGTTTACTATAAGCCTCTGCAACCTCAATAAATACCTGCTCGTTTTCCATAAATATCTTCTTCATTTCATCTTTCATTTGCAAAACATAATTTTCCGTTCTTTTATATCCCTCCCAAGGAAGCGGTATTTTTTTGTTGATTCCTAAAATAGTGATAAACCCTAATATAATACCCAGAAGTATATATGGGATAATACGGTTATACTTCTTTTTAACTTTCATGCTTTCCCTCCTTGGTAGATGTGAGCACTTTCGCTTCTAACTTGATTTTATACTATAGTTAAAGAATTTTCAATCAATTACTCTCTGATTGGCAACAAATATGTACTTCTTCCTTATAAGTGGGTATAGTCTCCCCTTACCCCAACATCTCCCACCCTATTCAGTTAGGTTATGGCCTTATGTCGTATCAAAAATATATTGCCTGCTATACTTAAGTAAATACAGCTCTTTCTCTAACAACCTTACCATTTCTTTTTGTGTTAATACCTTTATTTCATTTCCACTTAGCCTTCTAAAAATAAATAATTGTGTCAGGTTAGAGGCGATGCTCATGAGGTATAAGATCGCTTCTATCGCATTTGGATGATGTACAAAACAATGCTCTAAGGCACCATAGGTCTTAAGTTTATTAAACAGACTATTTTCAATATCCCATCTCATGTGCATCATCTTATACAGTGTTTGAAGTGGTATATTAAAATCACTTGTTACCAGTAAAACCTGTGAATAGTTACTTTGCTTACTTTTCTTACTAAACTTTACAAACCTAAGCGGCTCAGTCACTTCATCCATTTCAAAAGTTTCTTCATAGGCTTTTACTTCACATGCTCTTTTCTTATCTTGCCATAATTCTTTTACATCACTTTTATTAATTTTTGTTTTAACCTCTTTAATGCTGGTAATATTATTATCCTTAACATGAACAACTGGTATTACTTTATGATTCATGCAATAATTGATCCAACTACTATTGCAGGCCAAGGCATCATACACTACTACATCTAAAGTGTTCTTGTGCTCCTTGCACACTCTACTTAATAATCTTTTGGCTACTGTTAATTCTCCTTCATCTTTTTCACTACTATCCTCTGTTCCCTTATAGAGTTCAAAATCTATGATGAGCCTAGGTTCTTTGCCTATCAATGACATAAATGCTGCACTATGAAAATACTGTGTTTTTCTATTTCTCACCCTAGTAGTACAACATTCATGGCAACTTTTCTTATAGCTTCCAAACAATTTAGTACCATCTATAGCTGCTACGGTATAACCATCTATTGTCCCTTCATCAAACACTTTGTTTCGTTTGGCTTTCTTAATAATTTTGTTATGTATTTTGTATAGTCCTTGATTATCAATGACTTTAAGTGCGTCTCTAATCGTATCTATTTGAGGTAACTTCATTTTACTAAAAATAATATTTTTAAAATCATTACTTCTAATTCTATATTTAAGTTCATTAAAACTTTGTATTCTCATTATAAATCCTAAAAGCACTGGTAATACTGCTTCTGCCGTAGTATATAGTGGATTCTTCCTTCCATCTTTTAAGACTTTTAATCCATCTTCTATATGATAAACCTTCTTTATATATTTAATAAATTTCTTCAAGTAATTCTTAGTCATATTCGCCTCAACTGTTATTTTTTATACACAAGAAATGATTATAAGATATACTGTGCAAAGAGACAAGAATTTGAAGTCAAAAAGTGCGAATTTACAACTTTTTCAAAAAGGGCTTTCAGGCCTTGAAATTTATAATAAAACTTCAAGTTGACCCGAAAGCCCTCCTTTTCAAATAGGCAGAATTTGAAGTCAAAAAGTACGAATTTACAACTTTTTCAAAAAGGGCCTTCAGGTTTTGAAATTTATAATAAAACTTCAAACTGACCCAAAAGCCCTCATTAGCTGTAGGTCTTTCATGCAAGGGGAGGTGTTTCTTTACTAGTAAGCTTGGGACAATCTGGATGCTTACATGGTTTATGTGGTTTGTGTGGCATATAGATACTCCTAAATTAATACATAATAAAAGCTCCTAAGGTTTATCTTAGAAGCTCTGTATACTAATTTATAATTCTTCATTAATCCATCTGTAAAGTTGGATACAATCATGATCACTGGTTTCTCTTGTAAAACTCATATCATCTTCTAACTCTTCAAAGCCATTTCTTTGATACAGATGAAGACCTTCTTTTGTAGAATTAAGCGTTACAAAAGCTGCTCCAACATGTTCATTAGTAATCATTTCTATACGTTCAAAACACTCATCTAATAGTAAATCGCTTAAATATATTTTTAATCCTGATGGTAAGGTATCTTGAACCTGTCTATGATAGCGTGTATCTAATGCAAAATAATTAATATTAACTGCACCGCCCATACGAATGCGTATTAAATTGTCATTTACTTGTTCTGTTCGATCAATTGAGCTAACACTTAAATTATAAAACCCAATAATCTCTGTATCAGATTCTGAAAGAAAAACATAAGTTTTACCAATACTAGAGTTTAATGAATAATCTCCATCTTTAATAAAACTATCAATATATGCATTTCCCGAACTAAAATTTTCTGCTAAAGGTAATAACTCTGGTGTTAATAATCGAACATTTAAAAAGTTATTAGCCATAAATAGAATCCTTTTTCGTAACCTTTAATTTGCATTCCTGTGTTTTTGAATCAACAGTAACCGCGAATTTATGACTTCTTATATACGCTCTTCGTTCTTTCGCTTCTTCACTTAATGGGGTTCTTGCCAATGTTTTTTTAGTTGTAGTATAAGTGTTATCGGATGGATATACGTAGTTCATAAGAACGCCCCCTTTTTTTACATTATTTTATAAACTATAACAATTGTTTTGAGTACTGTCAAGTTACTGGTATTATTAAGGTTTACAAATAAATCTTTCCCATTTTTATAATATTATTATACAGCTTACTTGAATTATATCATAGTTACCATTTATAATACAACTTACAAGAAATTTAAGGGCTATTTATACTTCGTTCTTTATGATAGTATTCTAACACACATCATCGGGACAAGAGGGACAACTTTTAAATTTTATTTAAATATCTATGCACCATCACTTTTAACTGGGTAAAGATTTAAAGGCAATGATTTTAGAGTCATTTGAATAATAAATGATTTAACCACATTTAGGTATACTCAAGGTAATCAATTCAACAATTTCAGGTCAAAAATTCGGAATTTACAACATTTACAAAATACTTTCTGACTATTTTGAAATTTATAACAAAATTACAAAATAGTCAGAAAGTACTAATAATTAAGTGCGTTGCAAATACTCTTTGTTAGATGCAGCACTAGACACTTGGTTAGAAAATGCTATTATTAGATTTAGTATATTATTATATATCTCTTCAAACCTATTTTCATCTAAGCTTAAACTTTCCAGCCGATCTCCATGGGGGTATATGATTACGCATATTTAATAATACTTCGTCTATAAGATTTAATCGCTCTAAGCCTTCATATATCTAGGTTTTATTTACTCCGTTTAACTCCAGTCTCAACGTGTCTTTGGACTGTTGTGAGGAAACTATTACGCGTTAATAGGAGAATGTACCCCCGGGGGACGTTAAGATACCCCCTATTTAATGAGAAGAAATTACTTAGAAATGTTAAACAAATGAGCTATGAAGACAAAATTTAAAGTTACAAACTGTGAATTTATATCATTTACGAAAAGGACCTCTATTCCTTGAAATTTATAATAAATTTTAAACTGATTCAAAAGTCCACGTCAAAATAAAGATTAAGATACATTTCTACTCATCTTCAGTTTCTAATATCTTTAGCCATCTTTTTTGTTCAATATATATTTCCACTTCTTCAAAAAACAAATCTACGGCTTCTTCCTCATTGTCTGAATGATCTAAAATTATACTAGACCAAGATATGGCCTCCTCGGCTCTATACTTATTATAAATCCATTCTTGAAATCCTGGATAGACTCCAAAATTTTTATTTTCAGCATCTATATAATAATATGCCTCTGAAAATCCATTCAAAAATTGGTGTAGCCTTACTATTGATTTCTTACCTATATATAGTCCTGGCCTTAATTTAATAGCGTATGTCAAGTTTATTAAATCTTTTAAGTATCGTTTTTCTGTAATTACTTCAGCCATACCACTCTCACCTCTTCAATATTAAAAATCAAGAAATTCTATAAACGGTTCTCCTTGACTATAAAAGTCTTCCAACCATTCTTCATAAACTATATCATCCACATGAATATTATCATATATCTTACCATTAAATTCCAGTGTTTTCGCTTCTAACCTGATTTTATACTATAATTAAAGAATTTTCAATTAACTTTTACTATCTTTTACACTATTTATGCGGTTTTTCCTAAAAACAGGTATAGTTCCCCTTATCCCAATTTTCTCCCAACGTATTCAATTAGGTCATGTCCTTATGTCGTGTCAAAAATGTACTTCCTATTATATTTCAATAGATAAAGCCCTTTCTCTAGCAATCTTACTATTTCTTTTTGTGTTAATAGCTTTATTTCATTTCTACTTAATCTTCTAAAAATAAATAGTTGCATTAGATTAGAGGTTATGCTCATCAAATATAAAATTACTTCGATTGCATTGGGGTGATGTACAAAGCAATGCTCTAGCACACTATATGTCTTCAGTTTATTAAACAAACTATTTTCAATATCCCATCTCATATGCATCATCTTATATAAAGTTTGAAGTGGTATATTAAAATCAGTTGTGACCATTAAGACCTGAGAGTATTTGCCTTGTTTGCTCTTTTTGCTAAACTTTAAAAACCTAAGTGGTTCAAGCACTTCATCCATTTTGAAAATCTCTTCATAGGCTCCAACTTCACATTCTCTTTTCTCGTCCTGCCAAACTTCTTTTACATCACTTTTGTTATTTCTAGTTTTGACTTCCTTAATGCTAATCATATTACTATCTTTCACATGAATAACAGGTATTACTTTGTTAGCCTTGCAATTATTAATCCAACTACTATTACAGGCTAAAGCATCATAAACCACTACATCTAAAGTATTTTTAGGCTCTTTGGCTATTCTACTTAATAGCCTTTTAGCAACTGTTAACTCTCCTTCATCTTTTTTACTGCTATCCTCTAGAGCTCAAAGTCTATGATAAGTCTAGGCTCCTTGCCTAGCAAGGACATCAATGCAGCACTATGGAAATAGTTTGTTTGTTTATTTCTTGCTGTTGTGGTACAGCATTTATCACAGCTTTTCTTATAGCTACCAAATAATTTAGTACCATCAATAGCTACAACTCTATAACCATCTATGGTACCTTTGTCAAATACTTTATTTCGTTTGGCTTTCTTAATAATTTTACTATGCATTTTATATAATCCCTGATTATCAATAACTTTAAGGGTATCTATTTGTGGTAACTTCATTTTTCTAGAAATAATATTTATGAAATCATTGCTTTTGATTTTATATTTAAGTTCATTAAAACTTTGTATTCTTAACAAAAAACCTAAAAGTTCTGGTAGAATAACCTCTCCAGTCGTTATATAGGGGATTATTTCTTCTATCTGTTAGTGCTTTTAGCCCATCTTCTATATGATAAACTTTCTTTGCATATTTAATAAATTTCTTCAAGTAATACTTAGTCATTTTCACCTTATCTATCATTTTGTACACGAAAAATGATTATAAGATATACTATAAAAAGGGGCAAGAATTTAAAGTCAAAAGTGCGAATTTACAACTTTTACAAAAAGAGCTTTCAAGCCTTGAAATTTATAATAAAACTTCAAATTGACCTGAAAGCCCTCACATTTATCTACTTATCATCATTAAACTTTGTGATCTCAATTTTATCACAAATAATTCTAATATCTAAAGGCCCTCCTTGAATCTTAAATACCCAGTATTGGTCACTTTGAGGTATTACAGGTTGCTCTCCATCTGTATAACTATAATTTGACTTTTTAAATTGTTCTACAACTTCTTCTTTACTAAGTTGCTCTATTTCCACATCTAAAACAAAACAAGGAAAACTTTCTTCGTTTGGAACAAATGCAGTATTGAAGTTAAATGAAAATATATTTTTACAAATCACTTCACCTATATCCACCCCACTATATGAATCATAAAACTCAAACTTAACATCATGTTTCTCTTCAATAAATAGTAATCTGTTAAGCATTACTTCTTTAAAAACACTTTGCATATATCTTTCCTCCATTTTTTAATTACTTGGTTTAGGCAATGGTAATTTAATGTCAAATTTATCTTCTACTTTAGATATAAATTTTTCATCAAAGTTACCCTCTATAACAAAATTTCTTAAATACTTTTCATACTTCATATTTTTCCCCTTTTTATATCTTATAATTTTTAGTTACATCATACCACGACTCAAAAATTTTATGTATATTTCTTCATGATTAAATATTCACATGATTACCTATACATTTCCGCAAAACTACCGATTTACGCGAAAAAGTGTACCCCCCTGCTCGATTGGGAACATATCTTCGATTCAAAAATGTCCAAAAACACACTAAAAGGCTTAAAGCATAATTGCTCTAAGCCTTGATGGTTCTAGGTTTTATTTACTAAGCTTCACTACAGTCTCAACGTGCCTTTGGACTGTTATGAGGAAACTATTATGCGTTAATAGGAGAATGTACCCCGGGGTGCATTGATATCCCCCTATTCAATAGGAAAAAACTCATTCAAATTATTAAAAATAATTTGCTTTATGCTTATATTATCAGTTCATCTTTAGCCTAGCGATTATTTATTATATTCACCAAATGATTATAAGACACACCTTACAAAGAGGCAAGAATTTGAAGTCAAAGAGTGCGAATTTACAACTTTTGCAAAAAGGGCCTTCAGCTCTTGAAATTTATAATAAAACTTCAAACTAACCCGAAAGCCCTCTCAACATATCAAATAAATGAACTATAAAAATAATAATTAGAAGTAAAAACTGCGAATTTACAAACGTTACAAAAAGACCTTTAAGGTGTTGAGATTTATACAAAACTTCAAATTAGTAAGAAAACTATATCGTATCTCTAATTTACTTTAACTATATTTAGTAGTACAGTATTTTCTTTTACGATATCCTCATGTTTTATTAATTCAATCTTTTCGCATAGCACTTCATATGTACTTTCAGTAAACTCAACTTGATAGCGACGAGCTCTAGCCATATAACCGACAATTACACCATCATATTTTTCTAATAGTTGCTTTATTTGTTCAAAACTAACACCTTTATTAGCTGAAAGTATAATTTGATTCCTTACATATACTTTTTTTACATCTTCTCCATCAACATTAATAATAGTAGTTACGATATCTTCTTCATTAAATGGTTTTATATATGAGAAATTGTCAGTTCCATCATGTTCAATTTCTTTGATTTCATATTCCTTTTCAACTAATTCATTATTTTTGCTAATATCATTCATCATTAACTGAACTAATGTGCCGTTAGTAGAATATGTAATCTGGTAATTAAATGTTTCACTCACAAATCGTACTGAAATATAAATCTTGTTATTATAAATAAAGTTTGATACTTTGTAATTATCCTGATCTATATATACGATTTCTGAATTTTTCTTTTCTGTATTTTGAATAATAACACATTTATTCATGTTTACAGGCAGTTCAATTCTAGTATTAGATGAAAGAATTACAACTACTTTTTCATCATTAAAATATTCTATCTCTGCATCTATAAAATTAGCCATGTCCCTTAATGGTAAGTATAACCTACCCTCATAGTTGAGAATAGGCGTATTTACTTCTAATTCCTTACCATTTACATAAATCTCATAATTATTAATGCAGTTGACTTTCTCATTAGAAATAATCATCACTTCTTCTGATCTAAGCAAATCTTGTGTTTGAATATCAAGTGAATATATACCACTAGCTAATAAATAATTTGTTACTATAGAAAATATAACACAAGGAATCCCTATTTTTTTCACTATTTTTTTAAGTATCATAGTATTTTCTCCTTAATAATAAACAAACTAAATAATTCTATGGTATTATTATTTTCCTTGTACTAGTATCTATATTAAACACATTCCATATCCCACTGCTTCCAGTTAAACTATTGGGAATGTAAAACTCATTTTCCAACTTGCTACCAATATAAATTTGTACTTTTGCCCCAGAAGTGCTCCAAGTTCCTACCCCTGCATACCAATGTACATAATATGAGTATGTTCCCTCTGGTATTTTATTTAAGTCAATAGTAATTGTCTCTGGACCATATGAATTAGTATAGTCATAATCTAAGTTTGCTCCAGTAGTACTTTTAGCACCATAGTAAACATGAACTCCCTTTCCAGTCAAATGTGAATCTAAATCTCTAGGATTCTCTCCCCATGTTAGTATAATTCTCATCTCATCATCACTTAAAATAGGTGTAATAGCAATGTTTCCAATATTGCTGTTTTCTCCTATACATACAAAATTAAAAAACGTTGTAACCATATTATTACTAACAATTTCTCCAGTATATACACCATTCGTTAATTTATCTATAGAAAATATACCATCTATTCCTGTTGTTAATGTCTTCACTATCTCCCCGTTCACTTTATTGTTGACATCTTTTCTAATATTGATTGTTGCTCCAGAAACTCCTCTACCATTCAAAGCGTTTACAACTTTACCTATCACTTTACCTTGAACATTTTTATATGTATTTGGTAATTGCATAATAGTAGCTAAGTGTATTTCTTCACCTTCTCTAACTTGTACATCATAATAATTAACATCTATATACCCAGTCTTAGAAATTGTTAATTCATGTGGAATATCTGCCTCTATATTAATTGAAAATTCTCCATCAGTATTTGTAGTATATGTTTTTTTATTATCAACTAATACTTTTGCATCTTTAATTCCTGCTAAATTGCTAGCATCTTTTACGGTACCACTTGCAGTTCCAGTTTTAGATACATTCATTCCTTTTTCAACAGCTTTTAATGCATTCAGTATCCTATAACTTTTACCATCTTTAATAACTTCTCTATCAGCAGCGCTTACTATGTACTCTTTCACCTTTTCTGCGGACAAGTTACCATCTATTCCCCAAACCATGGAAGCAACTCCAGCTACATGTGGAGCTGCATAAGAAGTTGCACCTTCTGAATTGTTGTTACTATCTAAACCAACATTTCTATAACCATCACTCAAAGATGTAGTGTAAAGATTTCCTCCTGGAGCCATGACATCTACTCTATTTCCTCGTTGGCTATTATCCGAAACCTTATATGTAGCATTGCCAGTATTATCTATGGAACCTACTACAATTATTCTATTTACCAATTTCTCGTTATCTATCAGTGTAAGTTCACTATTATAATCACATTCTTCTATTCTTTTACCATCATTTCCTGCTGAACATACTATTAAAAAATCTTGATCCTCTAAAAACACTAATAAGTCTTCTGTTAGCTGTCCATCTACATTTTCTTTTTCATTTTTTTTACTTATATCAGTTGTTGCTTCTAAACCATTATCATATCCCATACTATAATTAATCACTCTCACATCTCGATCTAGTAGATCAGATATTCTCTCAGAAATATAAATTCCAGCGTAGTAAGAGGTAGTTACTATACCATATACTTCAGCATTAGGAGCAACTCCACTTATTCCTTGGCTATTATGCCTTGCACCTAATATGCCTGCCACTTCCATTCCATGTGGTATATATACACTCTCTGATGATATGAGATGTTTGTCAATAATCTCCATAAATCCAATATCTTCATGATCATCAAATTGCAAATCTATTACGCCTACATTGACCGGCTCCATTTGATCTTTGTATTGCCATGCGGATAAGGCTTTAATTGCTTCAATTCCCCATTCTACACCATTAGGGCGAGACTCATCCCAAGAAACCTTCCCGTTCCAAGGATCTTTTGGTACATAATCGGATGTTGTTCTACTTTGTTGAGAAGCTATTTTAACTATATTTAGTAGTACAGTATTTTCTTTTATGATATTCTCATGTTTTATTAATTCAATCTTTTCGCATAGCGCTTCATATGTACTTTCAGTAAACTCAACTTGATAGCGGCGAGCTCTAGCGATATAACCGACAATTATACCATCATATTTTTCTAAGAGTTGCTTTGTTTGATCAAAACTAACACCTTTATTAGCTGAAAGTATAATTTGATTCCTTACATATACTTTTTTTACATCTTCGCCATCAACATTAATAATAGTAGTTACGATATCTTCTTCATTAAATGGTTTTACATATGAGAAATTGTCAGTTCCATCATATTCAACTTCTTTTCTACTGTCACCACTCATTCCTATCTTGTTTAACTTATAATTTTGAGGAACTGTCTTAACATTTCCTTGTGTTCCAGAAAACCCCAAAATTACAGTTTGTCCAGGCGCGATATTAGCATTATATCCTGCATTCTTTATGATATAATGTTCATCCTTATGTTCTAGGATTTCTGCTGTCCAAAATCTTTCTATATTTCTATCAAAATCAAACTCTAGAATCCAGTCTTCTATTATCTCTTTGCCATTATTAGTAATACTGATTTCTCCATTAAAAGCTTGTCCCCAATCGCTAGTTACTTTAAAGTCTATTGTATATTCTGTATTACCTATTTCCTGTTTAGCAATCAATAAGCCATAACTTTCAGGTATTTTAATCTTATCATCCCAATTTGCTTGAAAGCCAATATTTATACTACTACCTGGTGCGATATCTTGATTGTGCCCCATATTCTTAATGATGTAACTATTAGCTTCATGCTTTACAATCTGAGCATTCCACATATTTGTAATTTCGTGTTCAAAATCAAATTTTAATGTCCAATTTTCTAGTGGTTTATCACTAGTACTAGTAAGTACAAATTCCCCATTAAATGCCCCATGCCACTGGTTTGTCACTTTAAATTCTACTTCATAGCCATCCCCAACATATTTAGTAGGATTAATTTGTATAGCTCCAGGTGTAGTCATTTGAGTATCTACAAGCGCTGACATAGGTAGTGGTAAGTCATTTGTTGTTTGTGCAAATAATTGTGTAGGCAATGATGTCATAGCTAGTGTTAAAGTAAGTAAATAGGCTAAAATTCTCTTTTTGGTTTTCAAATAACAACTCCCCTTTATAATTATATTCTAAATAATTATAATATTATTCAAAGGAAAATTTTGTCTAAAAAAGTAATGTATACTATTTTCTGTAGAAAGTACTAAATACGAGGACTATTTTGTAGCTATTGTTAATAATATGTAAAAACACTATTTTAGGTTTATCTCTCCTAAAATAGTGTTCATTTTAAAGCTGTATTTACTTAAATCTATGTTTATCCATAACATCCATATCCCCTCCGTTCTTTATGTAATAATAATATGGAATTATTTATTTAGAATATAAGGATGCTTCTTACTGTACCTATTACTAAACATTATCTGTGACACCTACTACTATCTCTGATAAGTTAGAATTATCTGTGTCATATAAAAAATAGACCAGCCTATGTTTATACACCCAGTTGGTCTACATCTACTCTATTATTATTCATACTTTGCATTTGTTTGGGATAACAATCTTATACTAATTCGTCTTCACTTCAGCTATCAGTTTTTGTATACATGAAATAATTATAGATCACCCACCTTGCAAAGAAGCAAAAATATAAAGTTAAAAAGTGTGAATTTACAACTTTTGCATAAAGGACCTCCAAATCTCGAAATTTATAATGAAACTTCAAATTAACCCGAAAGCTCCCTTGTTTTATGCATAAAAGTTAATTCTATAATACCATTTATCAATTATTTTGACTAAAAAACTACTTTCTTGGATAGGAGCATCACTATTAACATAGTATATAATAGATACGTTTACTTTCCCTTTAACATTTTTATCAAAACTAACGATTTGATAATTATCAGTAACAGAGTTTCTATATTCTACCCCTAAATAGTCGTATTTATTAATAAGGCTCTCAATACTGTTAATCAGTTCTTTACTCTCAGATATATCCGATGGCAGATTAATATTACTGTTTTTTTTATTTTTGTAGTACCACTTAGGTTGATTATCTTTTGATAAAGCTTCTGCAATTTCTACAAATACCTCTTTATTATTTTCAAAATCAAGTATTGTATCTTGTTTAACCTTTTCATAATATTTCGAGTCTAGGCTTTCAGAGAAAGTAAACCAAGAGGCTACGATTAGAATAGCCGTTATCAAAAGTATGCCACATAATTTCTTTTTACTCTTTTTCATTATCTACCTCCATTAAATTATATTATTACTTTTTAAAATTCTGGGGTAATCTAATAGCTTTGGATTTTTTATGTGGTCCTACATTCATATAAAACTGTAATTCATTGTCTATAAATGCCTGTAATACCATTTCAATATCATTACTATAGGCTATTCCGCTATTCCACATTATACTACCATTTATGCAAAAGTCTGTTCCTTCATCTATTTCAGCATTACTAATAAGGTACTTACCATTATTAGCCTCTGGATAAGCATCATATAATCCTAATGAATGCCCAAATTCATGCGCAACCATTCCTTTAAATTGATTACTTGAATATGGTTTTTCATTCCTGGGATCTTTCGTAGAGACATTTACAAAGAAATTTGATTTTTCCATACTCCATAATACTGTATTAAGATTATGGGGTACTCCTGTCTCATTTATTCTTATATATACTGGATACTTCTCTCCATTCTCTATTTCTTCATAGTCAACCTGATTAAGTGTCACAACTACATTACCTTTAAGTCCTGGTAAAAAATCATAACTTGAACCGACTATGTTTTGTTCCCATCTATCTTTTATTCCCTCAAGTGCAAGTTTTGTATATCTGTCCATTGTTTTATTTACTATATAGACATTAGCTGATATATATACTGTATTTTCTTCAATCTTAACATAAATAGAATTATTTATATTATTTTTTTCAGAAATTTTAGAAGCATATAAAGTTTCGAGAGTATCTTTTCTTAATTTGTTTGGATCTTTATCATCAAAAATTCCATCTTCATCTCCATCCGCTTTTGTAGGGTCAGAAAGAATTGGCAATATAGAGTTACATCTACTAGCAGCTTGATATGAAGAAGACATTCTAGATAATCCTTCAACTACGTATCCTTTTTGTTCTTTTCTATCCATTAATTCACCCAGCACTTTCGCTTCTAACCTGATTTTATACTATAGTTAAAGAATTTTCAATCAACTCCTACTATCTTCTACACTATTTATGCGGTTTTTCCTAAAAATAGGTATAGTTCCCCCTTACCCCAATTTTCTCCCACCGTATTCAATTAGGTCATGTCCTTATGTCGTATCAAAAATGTACTTCCTATTATATTTCAATAGATAAAGCCCTTTCTCTAGCAATCTTACTATTTCTTTTTGTGTTAATAGCTTTATTTCACTTCCACTTAGCCTCCTGAAAATAAATAGTTGTGTAAGGTTAGTGGCTATACTTAATAAATATAAAATAGCTTCTATTGCATTGGGATGGTGTACAAAACAATGCTCTAGAGCACTATAAGTTTTAAGTTTATTAAATAAGCTATTCTCAATATCCCATCTCATGTGCATCATCTTGTATAGTGTTTGAAGAGGAATATTAAAATCACTTGTAATCATTAAAACTTGTGAATATCTGTTTGTCTTAGTTTTCTTTCTAAACTTTACAAATCTAAGTGGCTCAGTCACTTCATCCATATAAAATAATTCTTCATACGCTGTAACTTCACATTCTCTCTTTTCATCTTGCCATAGTTCCTTTAGGTCACTTTTGTTAATTTTAGTCTTTACTTCTTTGATACTTCTAATATTATTATCCTTCACATGAATGACTGGTGTTACTTTATTAGCCATACAATGATTGATCCAATTACTATTGCAAGCCAAAGCATCATAAACGACTACATCTATCGTATGTTTATGCTCTTTCGCTACTCTACGGAGTAGTCTTTTTGCTACAGTTAGTTCTCCCTCAACTTTTTTACTGCTATCCTCTAAACCTTTATAAAGCTCAAAGCCTATGATGAGCCTAGGTTCTTTACCTATCAAAGACATAAATGCAGCACTATGAAAATATTGAGTTTTCTTATTCCTTGCAGTGGTAGTACAACATTCATCACAGCTTTTCTTATAGCTACCAAATAATTTAGTACCATCAATAGCTACAACTCTATAGCCATCTATGGTACCTTTGTCAAATACTTTATTACGCTTTGCCCTCTTGATTATTTTCCTATGCATTTTATATAATCCTTGATTATCAATAACTTTAAGGGTATCCCTAATGGTATCTATTTGTGGTAACTTCATTTTTCTAGAAATAATATTTATGAAATCATTGCTTTTGATTTTATATTTAAGTTCATTAAAACTTTGTATTCTTAACAAAAAACCTAAAAGTACTGGTAGAATAACCTCTCCAGTAGTATATAGAGGATTCTTTCTTCTATCTGTTAGTGCTTTTAACCCATCTTCTATATGATAAACTTTCTTTACATATTTAATAAATTTCTTTAAGTAATTCTTAGTCATCTTCACCTCAGCTGTCATTTTTTATACACAAGAAATGATTATAAGACACACCTTGCAAAGAAGCAAGAATTTGAAGTCAAAAAGTGTGAATTTACAACTTTTGCAAAAAGGGCCTTTAGGTTTTGAAATTTATAATAAAACTTCAAACTGACCCGAAAGCCCTCGTATTTTATGCCTTATAGTTCTCCTATCCCTTGCCCCATTTTCTAACCCATAAGTAACTTAAAAGAAAATTAGAAATTAATCCCCAATACACCTATTAATTTCTATTTTCTAAACCTATATCACTTTCCTTTACTTTTACACATACAAAAAGGGTAAGGAAAAATTTTTCCCTTACCCCCCCATCATATTTAATTACTTCTTATATCCAATTTTAACTACAATCCTTGTCGTTTCGGGTACAATCATAACACTTCTACCATCACTTCCTAAATATTTCTGAATATCAGTATTTAAGTAGTTGTGATTTTCAGGCCAAAGGTCGTTATATCCATCATCAAGAATTTTATAGAGCTTATCGCCCCCACTTGGCAAATAGAAGTTGAATAATTCTTTAGCCACTGGTTTAATAGTAGCAATCATTTGAGCAACTTCTGGACTTGCTCCACTTGGAACGTTCCAACGGTAAAGAGTAATCTCTACCTCATAATTAGAACCTTTATCCACAGCAACAAAGCTATTTTCAATAGAACCACCTAACGGATTATATGTTGGTGCTCCTTGACCCATGGCATTTTCTCCAAAATAATCATAGATAGCGTCCATATTAGCTTCATGATTATCGCCAGCGGTTCCTTCCAATTTACCTACATCTGTAGATGGAATATCAACTGTTTCGCCACCAGGCAAAGTAATTAGTACATATTGTTTACCATCAACCACTTTGTACTCGACTTTAGCTCCCATATTTTCTCCAATAAATCGAAGTGGTACATAAGTTCTATTATCATATACTTGTGCCTTGGTATCCATTGTAACTGTTTTACCATTTACTACAGCATTTTTATTGCCGATTGTTAAAACAATTTTATCCGTGCCTTTAGTAATTGTAACTTTTTTAGTTGTTTGGTTCCAATCAACTTTGTATCCCAAATTTTTAGAGATAAGGGTTAAAGGGACAAGGGTAGAACCATTTTCTACTCTTGGATAACCTGAGCTTTTAGTAAAGGCTACATTTTGTTTCCCTATGTACATATTTAAGTCTTTGTTTTCATTGGCATAAATTACATGTGATGATAGTGCTATAGTTAGTATTGCTATAAATAGTACTTTTAGTCTTTTGTTCATATATAGTCCTCTCTTTATGTATAGCTTATGATTTTGTTAAACATATTAAATTATATCATTAAACATTATATTAACTCAATACAAGCTAATCAAAATATAATATTTTATCTAAAATATTATATTTTTGTCACATTTTATCGTTTAATATCTTAGTGTATTGCTTTATAATTAAAATTACTATAACTAACTATTTATGTGGGGGAATGAATGAGTAAACAAATTATTAAAATGAAACAAAACATTAAAATGATGAAGATGGTGAAGAAATTAGCCACGAAAGTAATCCATATTTTACTTGTAGCCATTATGAGCTCTCAAGCATTTGCCGGTACTTACTACATTAACAATCTGTCTGAGGCACCTGCTCTCATTAAAGCAGATGTTGAAAAACAAGAGGATATAACCAATATCATTTATAATGGTACAGAAACATTCTCTTCAAAATCAGACGCCGTTAATATGATTACTTCATTAGATGACCAGTCGAAGGCTATTTTAAAAGAGTTTGACCTCCAGAATATTTTTAACACTATCGTAAAAGGTTCTACTACTGATTTAGGTACGGGAGCATTTAAGGTCAAAGTTGGTCAGTACGATTATGAGTATAAAAACTCCGAAAGTGATTTAGTGGAAGTTGATAAAATCATTGAAAATGTGATTACCCAAATTCAATCAACTTCAAATAATAACTATGAAACTATTAAGGCAATCTATGAATATGTTATTAATACTTACCACTATCAAAAGCTGGCAAGTAGTGATACGGACTTTCCTAATGTCATGAACGAAAGAAATATTCTCTTGGGATTGCAAGGAAATGGTGTTGTATGTGACGCTTATGCTATGCTCATGTGTCGTATGCTTGATAAAGCGGGACTTGAAAATAAGTTTGTATCAGGAACCATACAAGGTGGTCTACATGTGTGGAATATCGTAAAACTTGAAGGTAAATGGTACCATGTTGACGCTACTTGGGGGGATGGCTCTCAGAATTATCTCAAAAAGTATCTTTTAGCAGGTGACAATAACATTAGTGATTATCATGTATGGGACAAATTAAAATACCCTACAACGGCAACTACTGCCTATGACCCAACTGCATTAGGCAATGAAATTTTAGGAAAGCTACAAACAATTGAAAGTCAAAGCTATATAACGATTGATGATGTGGATACAGCTCTTAGCTCATTAGATTTACTTAAAGTACAGGCTAATGAAGTTGCTGATACTACTTTAAAGGGAAAAGTTATTGATGAAGTTTCAAGAATTGAGGCTTACCTTAATCAGTTAAAATCAACAATAGGAGCTAACAACGAAGCAGAGCTTATTCAAAAGGCTACTTTAGCTGTTGAAACGGCTGAACGAACCTTGTCTGTAGATGACTATACAAATGCTCTTTCTTTAGTAACTAATCTTGCTGATGAAACTACTAAAACAGAACTTCTTAATAGGTTAGATGTAGTCAAAAAGTCAATTGATACTCAGGAGGAATTAAAAGCTATTCAAAAGGCAACTCAAGCAGTTGAAATAGCCGAAGGGTCTTTATTAGACATTGATTATAATGTTGCTCTTTCTTTAGTTAACGACCTAAAAGATAGCTCTAACAAAACAGACCTTGTTTTTAGGTTAAATGCTATTAAAGAACTTATTAACACACAAGAAGAACAATTAGCTATCCAAAAAGCAACTCAAGCAGTTGAAATTGCCGAAAGTTCTTTATTAATGGCAGATTATAATTCTGCACTTACTCTGGTTAATGGGTTAAAAGAAAGTTATTATAAAGAAGACCTCTTATCAAGATTAGATATAGTTCTTATGATTATTGAAATGGAAGAAGAAATACAGGCTTTTGAAAAAGCTACCCAGGCTGTAGAACAAGCTGAAAGCTCACTTAGTCTAACTGATTATCATTCAGCCCTTACTTTAGTCGAAGCTCTAAATGATTGTGACGACAAAACTGATCTACTCGATAGGCTTGCCACTGTAAAAACTTCTATTGACAATCAAACTGAGGCGGAGAAAGATGAATTAGCTCTAAAACAAGCAACTGAAGCTGTTGTTAAGGCTGAAAATACGCTTTCTTTTGCAGATTATAATACGGCTCTTAATTTAGTAAATGCCCTAAAAGATAGTAGTGAAAAAACTACTCTTCTTGATAGGCTTGAAATTGTAAACCAAACTATTATTGTGGAAGAGGAAAATAAAGCTGTTCAAAAAGCTACCGAGGCGGTTGTTAAGGCTGAAAGTACTTTAACCCTGGCTGACTACAGCTCGGCATTGTCTTTAGTAAATGCTTTAAATGATAGCCCTGCTAAAACTGGTCTACTTAATAGATTAGAAGCTGTTAAAAAATCTATTGATGAGCAAAACACTGAAAATATGGCTATTCAAATGGCAACTGAAGCCGTTGTTAAGGCTGAAAAATCTCTTTTATTAACTGATTATACTTCTGCTCTTTCACTGGTTAATGCTTTAGAAGATAGCACGATAAAAACTGGCCTACTTAGTAGATTAGAGGCTGTTAAAAAGGCTATTGATGACCAAAACAATGAGAATATAGCTATTCAAATGGCAACTGAAGCTGTTGTTAAAGCTGAGAAAACTCTTTTATTAACAGATCACAATTCTGCCCTATCTTTGGTAAATGCTTTAAATGATAGTCCTACTAAAACTGGACTACTTAATAGATTGGAGGCTGTTAAAAAGGCTATTGACGACCAGAATAAAGAGGATGAGGATAATACAGCTATTCAAATAGCAACTCAAGCTGTTGTTAAAGCTGAACAGTCACTATTGTTAACAGACTACAATTCTGCCCTATCTTTGGTAAATGCTTTAAATGATAGTCCTACTAAAACCGGACTACTTAATAGATTAGAGGCTGTTAAGAAGGCTATTAATGACCAGAATAAAGAGGATGAGGATAATACAGCTATTCAAATAGCAACTGACGCTGTTGTTAAAGCTGAGAAATCTCTTTTATTGACTGATTACACTTCTGCTCTTTCTTTAGTTAATGCTTTAGAAAATAGCTCAGCTAAAACCAGTCTACTTAGCCGATTAGAAGCTGTTAAAAAGGCTATTGATGATCAAAATAAGGAAGAAAATAAAGAAGATAATTCTATTGAGGAGGCTACACAAGCAGTTATAAAGGCTGAAAGAACTCTCTCATTATCTGACTATAAATCAGCTCTTTCTTTAGTTAAAGCTTTAGATGATAGTACAACTAAGACTAAATTACTTAGTCGTTTAGAGGCTGTTAAAGAAGCTATTGATGAAGAGGAAGAAGCAGATGAAGAATACAAGGCAACTAAAGCTGTTAAAACAGCAGAAATATCTTTGGATGAAGATGATTATGACTATGCTTTAAAATTGGTTAAAAGATTATCTAAAGGTAGTGTTAAAACAAGGTTACTTAACCGATTAGAGGCTGTTAAAGACCAGATAGATAACTTGTCAAATTCAGTTCAAGAGGCTACGAAACCTGTTATCAATAAGCAGGCTATCAATAATAAAAATGTAAGTGATATTTTAGCTCTATATGCTCAGGGATACAAATTAGGTTCTATTTACGCTAAGGGAAATTCAAATAAGATTAATGGATTTATTTCTAATCCAGCCTCAGCTAATAGCGTGAATAATAGAAATATGTTGTTCTTACCTATTGGAACAGTTGCTAATGTTAGTGGTTATAGTGTTTACTCTGATACATCAGGAAATATTACTCTTACTAACGGTACAAATACTGCTATCCTAAAGGCAAATCAATTTATTTACAATGGTGAAACTATGAATTATCAGATTGCACCAATAAAAAGAAATGGTACGAGTTATATTAATGCTGAATTCTTAGTTCAGTATTTAGGAGCTGAAGTTAGCTTTTTTATTAATGGCTCATCTATTATTATAACTGTTTATTAATTTACATACAAAAAAGACCTCATAAGGAGGTCTTTTTAAAATTCATTTTTTAATTTTTCATATAACCTATTATCATTTTAATCACTTCCTGAGTATCCATTATCAATTCATATTCTTTCTCTTTACCAATATAGCCTCTTCTTCTTGCATGCTCTAACCAGCAAATCACTTCATTTGCGGATCCTAATGCATTATTAAAGAATGAAAAAGTCTTCTTAGTAAAGAGTTGCCCATTTCCCTCTGCAATATTGGCACTTATACTTGTAGTTGCTCTTGTAATTTGTGAAACCATGCTATATCTCTCACTCTCTGGAAATCGTCTTGCTATTTCATAGACCTTATCAGCTAAATCCATTGCTTTCTGATAAACCGAAAGATTTCTAAAGTCTTTCACTGCTATAGTAATTATTTGTTCTGTACTCATTAGGCTATTCCTCCTTTATAGAGCAAGCTAAGTTGTCCCATTTCTCTTTCAAAATTAATATACTTACACTCTTTAATATAGCGTCTATAAAGAATCGTGTTTTCTATTATTCGGAACCTCACATCTTCTAATACCTCTTCACTAAGCCCAACGTATGTGGTCAAAAGAAACCACTCCTTGATTTTTAGTAATTCCTTATAGATTCTAATATACTCACCCTGACTAAGCGGAAAATGAATACTTCTTGCATCAATTTTATCTAATTCCTTTATAATAAGTTGTATATCCATATTTTTATCCTTCTTGATTTTTGCTTATATGAGATGATATACAACTTATAACCAATTTATAACTTGTAGTATGTTTTAATCTATCGTACCTAAAAAAGCTTGAAGTTGTATTTATAACCCCAAGCTTAATATGATATAGCTTTACATCTATAAAATCTTTTACTATTAAAAAATTCTATTGTAATCCTTATTCCTCTTGTCCACTTGCATCTTCTACCTCTATTTCTATATCTAAATACGTCCCTTTAACACATAGATTAATAAGCTTTAATTGTTCATCTACAACTTCTAATTTAAACCTATCATTCTTTTTTGCTTTAAAATCCAATGCCCACAAATCGTAAACTAACGTATGAAATAGCTCATATTTATCTTGCCTTTGTTTCATAAAGAAAATAATGTTATTAAGTTCTGCATACTTATCAGGCTCTTCATATTGCCATCTGTCATATAGCTTCTTATCTAATAATCCTCTCAACACCTGACTAATACGACTTCTATAATCATTTTCGCCTTCTACTAACATTAAATAGCTACTTAAATTTCTACAGAAAAAATTATACATTTGCATTCCTCTATTTCTTTCCACTTGCTATTCCCTTAACTCTTATACCTACACTCTATCCTTGTTTCTATTTTCTAACAACCTCTTAGCCTTCCAATATGCCTCTGGGTACCAGGGAATTAATCTCCCTTTCCCATGCTTATCTCTTCTGACTTGCTCAAATAATTCTTTGTTTCTCTTCATTTCTTCTTCTCTAATCATTCTCTCTCCTCCCTAATTCTAACTCAAAATAGCCTTTCCCTTTTTTACTCTGCCATTTCTTATGAAAGACACTGCCTGACTTTTTAGATGGTGCTTTAAATTCTTGCTCGTAGTGAAAGCTTCGGGATTCTAATTTCCACTTTCCATTAACCCGTTTAGGTAACCATATTTTAATATCCCATGTTCTTACCCAATCCACATAATTATCCTTGTTTTTCTTATTTATTAATTTAAACATACCTCTTCATCCTCTCTTAATTAAAATTCTTTGACAATAAGCAAAAAATAGGAGTTAAACACTTTAGTCAACAGACTTTAAGGTTTAACTCCTATTTTTTATTTTAATTAATTTAAAACAATTTAATTTCCAACTTTTATCTATTGGTTTCACATACCTTCCTCCTTTTCCTTTTAATCTATTAACCTTACTTTAAATTGTTTTTAATAATTCTTAATTCCAACTTATCAATTTTTTTCTCTACTTGCTTTAAATTTATTACTACTTCAGTAGCTTCATCAATCTGTGCCTCTCTCATAGAAAACAGTAAATCAAGCATATTAGATACTTTATTATTAACACTTGCTAATTCTTCTCTCAAAACTTTTATCTCATCTTTTGTTGCCAGATTTTCCTTCATTTCTTGTAATTCCGTATGCATGCTTCTTACTGATTCTAATAAGTTCTCTTCCATTCTATACCTCCACTTCTTAATAGGAATACTATTATTTTTTTGTTTTATTAACAGAAAAGTATAAATAAACTATATTATTGAACAACCCTTTTAGACCATGCTACCCAATATTGATCCGTTTTTAAAAAATGCACCAACTGTTGTTCAACTAACTCGTAGTCAACTTGAGACTGCTCTATCGCATCTTCCATATATTCTACTAACGCATGCCAGTCCGCATTTGTTAAAAGATTATTAGTCAGTTCTTTTGCCTTATCATCATCTACATCATTTCGCATAGCAATTATCCCACCTAATAATATAGTAGATAAATAATCTATAACTTTATCAGCCATATATTCTAACCTCCATTTCTAATAAATATCTATTGAATATAGTTTAGCCTGTAACTAATAATATATCAACTATAATCTCGCGCACATCTTAATTTATTCCTGTCTATCATATCTATCCCCTCATTCCTTTCTCTCTCTTCATCACCTTATCCGCTATTTGCTCCTTCCCCCTTTTCCCTTTTAAGAAATTTTCAACTCAAAAATTTCTTCCTACTATGTACCGCAAAAAAAAAGTCTGTCCCACTTGACCCCTCACAAACCCACATTCTTCGTTGCCCGCTAAAAGAAAGTCTATCCCTTTTTCCTCATTTTTGCCCTGTTTTTTTCTCTCAAATTTAAGAAAATCGGGAACAACTTTATTTTCATGTAAAAAAGTTAGGGTGGATTTTGGGGTAAAGAAAAAAGGATCAAGGGGTAGCTTTCCCTTAATCCTTCTCTCATTTTTTCTATTCTTTATCCCTTGAGCCTTAATTCCTTAGCCCTGTTCTTCTTCCTTCTCTTATCCCTTTTTCCTCTTGCCCTTAGCTCCTGGCGGAGCTTCCTGCATTTTCCCTAATGGAAGAAGTTGGTGGGAAAGAGTTTTTTTTAGGGGGAAAGAGTTTGTTTTATAAGGTCATTTATTTAGATAGCTTCACTACAGTCTCAACGTGCCTTTGGACAGAGTCAGGAAACTATTTGGCGTTAATAAGAGAATGTACCCCCGGGGTATATAAAGATACCCCTATTAAATAGGAAGAAATTACTATTGAGAACTATTTTCTAATATATGTATTGATAATACATTTATTTGATCTATCAACTCATCTTCATCTACAGAAAGTATTACACTTTTTGTTTGATTTAAGTGACGAATCTCTAATTCATATACTATTCCGGGATTAGGATCAGCCTTTTCTATTTTTGAAAAAAATTGTTTTTCATTGATAAGGTATTCTAACAGCAACTTATAGTCCTCTTCTTTAATACTATATTCTTTTCTTTCTTTATTTGTAACAACACCATCTTTTAAAATATAATAAGTTTCAACTATGTATTTTGTACTTGTAATATATTCTTCATTTATATGAGTTCCCAAAATATCTTCGTTCCAATAAGATGTTGTAAATTTAACATAGGAATCTGTTACATCTAAATCGATATAGTTTTCCTTTTCTTGTAAGTTAATATATTTTATTTTATAAATCCATTTTCCCAACATCGCCACGCAAATTGCAAAAATAATAGCTATCATAATCACAAAACAAATAAATTTATTATAATGTATCTTTTTAACTCTCACTAAGTACCATCCCTTATTTAAATGTGAGCATAATAATTGTACAGCAAGTTGCACGATCTAATATTTCTTATGGTTTTAATACAGTTTCAAATTGAACACTTTCGCTCCTGAAGTAACTCTATACTATATTTATAGAACACTATTTTTTATTGTTGCCGTTCCATCAGAAATTGTTAGCATGCTGCTTACACTGTTTATATAGGTGTAAATGGAAAATACTTGATCCATATTCTTTGCTGCAAATACAGTTTCTTACATAACATATTTATAATTACTTAGTTTAGTACTTTATGAAATATTGATATACACACATTATTCTTTAGGTATACTTACAATTAATAACCTTTTCATTCTATATCAAATTCTGCTGTTACTTTTATTTTTGATGTTTCCATAGACATTTCTTTAATAATTCTATAATGACCTCCTTTTAATTCTCCAAATAATTGATTTAGGTTAATAACATCTTCAAAGATTCCATCAGCTTCCAAATTTAATGAAACATCCTTCCAACCAATACCAGTTACTGTTGGAATATCTATCCACTCTTCTTCGTTTTCTATCTGTAATATATATCCTTTTCCATAACTTAATATATTAGTAGTTTTATTTTTATATGTAATAGTCAGTTCGGAAGAAGATAATACACCTATACTGCTCTCAACTAAATCAGTATTCTCTATCTCATTTTGTGAAATAGAAGATTTTGTTTTATTTATAGAATCCGCATCTGCTGCTGGTATGTCTTCACTTGGAATATTTTTATTTTGAGCATTTTCCATATTTATATTACCTTCACTCCTTTTATTACTCTCATTATCTTTATTACATCCACTACATAAAAAGGTTAAACATAAGCATAAAAACAATAAAACTTTCTTCATACTCTTACTCCTCTTAATAAATATATATTGAACAAACGGGTTATATGATGTATTATATAACCCGTTTGTTCAATATTATAACTTTTAGGTTCTATTATAAAATGTTCTGTTATATAATATAAAACAGAAATTTTAACTTCTAATTCTCCATTAGCAAATATTTTTCTTCATCTATCAGTTTAGTTAGAATGTGCTTCCATAAATTAATTCCAAAATGCAAATCGTATCTGTTTTCATATATACTCAATACTGCATTAAATTAATGCATCAATATCTAGACGTCCCAAGAGCTGAATTTATTTCATCTGCTTTTATATAATATGTAGTCGATCCAACTTCTGCACAATGAATACCCAGAGTATAACGTGTATTCGTAGAGCTAATATATGAATAAATAATACCACCACTATCTCCATAATCGCTCGTATAATCAGCACTTGTTAAATTTGTATGATTAATGCCATCTAAAGTTATAGACACATTGGTTGAAAGAATCTTTCCCGTAGTGGCACCTGTCTTATAACCTAATTTATTTATTACAGTTCCTACTCCAGGTTGACTGATAGTTGTTGACAATGTATTTGAAGTACCATTCAATGTATTGGTAGGCGTATAGCTAGAGTTTGTTATTTCTATAAAAGCAGCATCAACAGACCCAGATTCTTGCCTTGCCGTTACTTTCCCAATATCAGTACCACTAACATTAATTAGTGCATTCAATGACGCGAAATGTCCAGCAGTAACAATTCCAACAACACCATTTTTCTTCGCTCTATATCCCATAGAAGCATCAAATGTTGACCTTGATATTTTCTGACCAGGATTAACATTTACTTGTTTAACCGGAGTACCCTCTGACTCCTTAAATGTAATAATAGGAGAATCAATAACTGCCTTCTTGAAAAGACTAATTTGCTCCTCATTCATTTCATCCAATTCCACAACAATAGTATTTTCTCTATCAGATAGCCAATATATATTGAAATTATTTGCAACTATATCATCAGGATTATTACTTTTGTAAGAATTCAACATATCCATGACAGAATTTAATTCATTATATGAATACATAGCTGACTTAACAGTGAAATCATTTATTCCCAATTCCGTATCAATACTTTTTTGAAATTTATCTTGTGATATATCTATATCCTTTATATAAATTACTAAGTTTCCATTATTATCAATATAGGAGCCGCCATAATAATCTGGATAAATGGAATCATTGGATTTAGACATATTAAAAGACTTCATCAACTTTTCATGATTTAAATAAGAATTTTCCTGCTTGACTAAAAAATCCAAACCATATTTTTCTATGCTTTCTTGTTCACCTCTAAGAAATGCTTCATCAGTTGAAACACTTTCGCTAAGTGTATATATTTCCGATTCAAAAGCATCTTGCTTAGCATATGTAACAGTTGGTATTAACATTAAAAATGACATTCCAATAGCAATAATTGATTGTTTTAATCTCATAACAAACCTCCTAGTATAAATTGGTAGTGTAAAGTTTATTACTACTTCAATTGGCTTAACCTCAGTAACGTCAAGAGATTTATGTATTTTATCTTTAACAATCCTATTCCCCACTTTAGCCCTCTTAATAATCAATTGCGTTGCTTCTGCATCCTTATCAAACTCAGACTAAAGTCTGTTATATTTAAGCTTTATAAGGATTTATAGAGCTTAAATATAATGGTTCAAGAGGATGGAATGAGGTTTGATTTTTCATAAATCACTTTCCACTCCCTAGTTTAAATAGTTTTTAAGTTACTTAATCTCTTAGCTATCCTGTACTTCCCCCAATGGAATCACCTCCATAATATTTATTACTTTTTATTCTTACCTATATAACGTAAGAAAAGGAAAAAAGGGACATATTTTTTTGATTATTTTTTTGTAATGTTTTTGTTATTCTCTTAAACATGAAAAACCCTATATTTCTATGCTGTTGGTTCCCTTTATATTCAGAACAAGAATGACATATATTTATAGCAAACACAGTAAACTATAAAATATTCTATTTCATACCTGAATTGAGAACGATGCCTCTTCAATCCATATATTCCTTAATCCCATAAGTTTTGCTACTAGATTTTTCAATTAAATTAATTTTCCTTCTGTACTATCTATTCCTAATACCCCTTCTGTTTTAGAACTAGTATTATCAAAACAATACAATAGAAAAGGAATACTTAGATGCTCAAAGGACAATACTTCTATCTTCTTAGCTGATATTTCATCTACAAAAATGATAGGGCTTTATATATAATACTATCATCATCTAATTCTACCATCATTCATTACATCTTCTATTGTTTTACCCATTTTTGTCATCACGTACATAATAGGAGCGTAATTTTTTTAAAATACGTTGTCCTCGTTTTCTTGCAGTTCCTTCCGTAATATTTAATAACACCCCAATTTGCTTAAAACTCATCTCATGAACAAAACGAAAATAAATAAAGCTTCTCTCATCCCCAGGAAGCCTATTTACATAAGAAAGCAATCTTTCTTTTTCTGCACTTTGGATATATCCTCCTTCTATATCATGATTTTTGTCACTATACTCAAGACAGTCTATATCATCTATATATACCATTTTCCTGCGTTTCCTTATGACATTCATAGTTTCATTCTTCAATATTACAATGCAGTAAGGTTCAATTTTGGGACATGGTAAAGCCGAAATTTTTTCACTATGTTCCATGATTTTTAAAAATGTTTGCGATACTGCTTCCTCGGCATCACTATGGGATCTTAATATATCAAAAGAAATATTGTACATCTTTATATTCATTTTTAAAAATATTTCACATACTAAATCTTTATTATCTCTTGAAATTATATCCATTAATATAAATATCAAATTACTCCCCCCTATTATAAAACTTGTTATATATTCGCCTCATACTCTCTGCTGTATCATTAATAGTATTTTTATACTCCCTAACGACCTTACTTAGTCATCTTTTTGCAACTGTCAGCACTTTTAACCTATCCTTTTTACGATAAATTTTCTTTGCATATTTAATAAGTTTCTTTATGTAATTCTCAGTCATCTTCACCTCAGATATAATTTTTTATATAAGAAATGATTATAAAATAGTTAGATATGAAGGCAAGCATTTGAGATAAAAAACTGTGAATTTACAGTACTTGCAAAAAAAGACCTTCAGACCTTGAAATTTTTATTAAAACTTCAAAATGTCCTGAAAGCCCTCAAAATGATATTGCAAAAATAGGGGGGTAAGAAAAGAAATCTCTTATCCCCCTACATATTTAATTATATTTTTCCATCACTTCATTATACATCTTTTTGTATTTTGAGATATCACCTTCACCTATATTAAGTTCGCTATTGGATAATATATCAGCCTTTTGTGTTTTTAAATTATTTTTAGTAATAGGAAACTTGCCATCAGTAATATTAACAATTTGATATGTGCCTTCTCTTGCGGTATTAGGTCTTCCTTTACCATATAGGAAGAATATATATTCTTCACCAATTACTGCAGGTTCATAAAGGGCTACAGCATGTAAATGAAGTTCACCTGAAATACTGTCTGTAAAATAAAAATATTCTTCAGTAATAGCTATAACATCATCAACCTTTAAATCACCTGAGAAAACCTTTGTTATCTTTAGTTTTGTTTTTGTAAAACCATAAGCAGCTCTATTAAGCTCTAGATTTTCACGGTCTGGAAGAACTTCGGCCTTTACAATTATCTGCGAAACGTTTTCCACATCTTCTAAATCTTCTGGAATATTTATGGCGTACATAAATTTACGTTCTATATTAGTTTTTGCAACAATATCCTCATCTGATAAAGTAATAATTGGTGAAGCATATAATATTGTAGAACTAAATAAAATCCCTAAAAAAATAATAAAAGTTTTTGATACAATATTTTTAAGCATATAGTAATCCTCCCATCTTAGTATCTATTTTCCAAACAAATGCCTGATGTTACCTTTATCAGCACTTGTAACTTCTAATGTAGCATTTCCAATCCCACCTTGAAACATTATTGACGGATATGGACAATTATCATGATTAGCTTGTTCATAAGGATGTGCTAACCCCAGTGCATGGCCCATTTCATGAGCAATAGCTTTGGAGAGTACTGCATCTGTAGAAGTAAGCAGGATAGTATCGTTTGTTAGTGTTATTTTCGTCTTTGTAAAACTATCAATTGGTGTTGTATCACCCATATGATTTAACGGTAACTCTGCTACAGTAATTATGACATCTGATGTCTCATCATCTGAAACTACATAATTGTCGATTACCACATTTGAAGAGATATTGTTCCATCTTTTAATAGAATTTAACTGATTACTTGTGTATAAACGGGAAGCATCTCTAGAAACTGTAATACTTGGCCTCGTTAAGTAAGGTGTTCCATTACCCAGGCTTGCTTCAGTAGAATGTACCCAATTACTTGTATAACTTCCTAGATTGTGTACATGGAATAGATTACATTCATGTCTACCACTATTATTGTTTTCATTTGATTCTCTTACACTATTTCCAGTATCTGCAACACCCATTACTGTACCAATTAAACCAGAATGAAATGTAGCATTAAAGCTAGCGCTAGCTCCATAACCGGAAGGTAAATTGCTTACTTCAAAAGTGGTCGTAGAAGTCTCTTCTCCATTATCTAGAACTAAATCTACTTCAAATGGTCCATAGGCCACTTCTGATCCAATATTGTATACAATTAGTTGGTAACCTAAAGATTCTCCTGTTGGTATTTCACTTACATCACCATCACTTAAGATTTCCACAACTAAATCTGGTATTCCCTCCCAATTAAACGTAGCTGAACGAGTATTATTATTTTCATTTGACTCTTGTACATAATTATAATAATCTGCTTTTAACATAATAGTATGATTTCCAGCAGGAACACCACCTATTTCAAAAGATACAGCATAGTTATAATTAGCAGAGAGATTTCCTAAATTTTGGGTTCCTATAAAATCTCCGTCAATATAAATCCCCACATGTACATTACTAGCTGCAACGCCACCTGTATTACTTAACACATAACGCAATGGAGCGTTACCTCCTGCTGCAAAAGGATAATTACCTGTATTATGGGTAAATTCTATAATTGATAAATCTGGAAGAGCTAATAATTGCATTTCAGGATTATCTACTAGTTCTGTAGCAGAAGTATCATTTACAATATTATATGCACTAGAAGGAGTTACAGTACTAGGCATATCGATTTTGTGCTCTTCCATTTGAATTTCCCCTAATCTAATTCCATCATGTTCTAAAGTGGTCATGTTATTAGTATCATTTTCCTTATTCAAGCTAATTGGCGATATTTTAAGTTCTTTAGGGAAATTAGCACTTATTGTTCCACCTACTAATCTTGACCCTCCTTCGATAGGAGAAGCAATTAACGTGTTAGATAATACAACAATATTTATCATAAACACTAATATATTTTTCTTTAAATTCATATTAATATCCTCCTTAAGTATATCACGCTATATAGCTAATTTTGCATTAACTTAAACGTTTTATAATCATCATTAATATAGAATGACTATACTAAAATAATATTAGAACCACTATACTTATAGCTATCATAATATGACTTAGTCTTAACATCATATATATATACATGAACGTGTACTACTACTCCTATATATCGTGACAACATATTTCTTAGACTCTGCTACACTTACCGTTCCTGAAACAGTAAACTCAAGATATAAGGTAGTACTGGATGTTACAAAACTTCGAGCTAACCTGAAACTTCTCTCCAGTTATAGTGCTATACTAGCATTATATTTCACATCGACAAATTGTTGTTTTATAAAACTAATTTGTAAAGACATATGCACTAATACAGACTCTTTCTATTGTATTCCAAAGTTTATTATATCTCTCTTTCTCCTGAATATTGCTAGGATCATACTGTACATCTGAAGCAGATACGCAAATTAGCAAGTTTTTTTTATCTTTGTAAATTTCAGTATATGCTAAAGAGAAATTATCTTTTACTTCATTGTTCCAGTAGTTCAAATCATAATAAACCAAAGTAAACAATAAACCTTTCGAAGTTGCTTCATAAAACTCTATGGATGAATAGTAATCATGATGTTTTTTCTCTATCTCATACTCGAATTTATCAATGCCTTTCGGAGTCAATACTCCAAAATTCTCATTTTCACTAAGTATTCGATTTGGGTCTATCAAATAAATCATATTTATTTCCGTATTCCATTTTACATCAAAACCAAAGCATTCCGATAGGAATCTGACCGGGATAAATAAATGGTCATTTTTTATTACAGATATTGTGTCCATTTTTATAGATGTGCTCTGAGTAACGATTATATCGTGCTTTGCCTTGACTTTAATTGTATCAATACTATTGTTAATGGTTGCTGTTTGAGTCTCAGGATTCCAGTGTACTTTATAACCTAATTGTTCAGCTACCCAACGTATAGAGATCATAGTCCTACTTTGAACATCAATATAAGGTTCGTATTCTTTCACTTTAGTTGTTTCCCCATTCAAAGTAATCTTTATCGTATTGTCAGCGAACACAATTGTTGGAATAATTAAATGTATACTAATAAGTACCATTGCTATTTTTTTTTTCATCCATGAGCCTCCTATCTTAATAGTAGTAGTTGAATCATATAGAGTAATCTAGCTACTATTATTATCTTCTTCTACATCCTTTTCGTCCCGCTTTTACTGGTATGTAGAGTTTATACTATAATAATTAAAATTTGCATAATAACTACCAGCAAAACTTGCTTTTAATCTATCAGCTGTATGTGAACTGAATTGCATAATTACTGTATCGTTGGCAACTACAAATATAACATGTGAAAAATCTGTGTGAGAAATAAAACCACCTGCTGCACAGGTACTTCTAGTAACTTTTTTAAAATATCCCTTCCCCGTCATATAAGGAGCCAATCCACCTGAATCATTTTTACCAGTATTTACCCAAGCAATACTTTCGGGTTTCCATGTTGAATCTGTAGGAATTCCTCCTGCAAAAATAGCTTGAGAAACATAGTTTGCACAATCAACACCTTCATTTTCTGTATGCCATGCATAATTCTTATTCCAATAAGTTGTATTATAACCCTCGCCACATTCAGAAGTGTACTTATTAGCATAATCTCTTGCTGCCAGTCTATCATATTTAATTGCTCGTGTATTTTGTAACATATTAATTTGTGATTCTGATATTTTGTTTACATCTAGGTCTGGATAAACAATAGCTATTGCTTCTTTTGTACTGACAACATTTCTTTCTAAATCCAAAATCCCTTCTGCATAAAGTTCATCAGGACTTTGAGGAATAAAATATTCTGCTGGTATAAACTCATCAACACCATATACTTCTAAAATAGGATTAGCTAAATTATCATTTACTGTGTTTGATAATACTCTAAAAATTGCATTTTCTTCTTGAACTTCTCCAATGTACTCTGATATAGCTGTAATCTGTTCATTAAGAATATATTTAGCTATAGGAGTATCCGTAGACCTTACTCTTTCCAAGCTCTTGACAGAAGCTGTCATCCCTTGAATAAATGGAAGTTCTGATATATTAGATGCTTTTAAAACCTTTTCAAAGCTTACCATAATTTTAATTTCAACTCTATTATCTGTAATATTTGTAGAAACAATTTTGCTAGTAAAATTACCAACTTCATAATACTCTGAATATGCGTTTGATATAAAATCTTCCATAAGCTTAATTGCTTGTTGATTCATATCAAAAGAAACATCATAGTTTTTATGATCCTTTATCTCTTTAGTCCTATTTGCTTGAAAACAGATATTTATACTGCTGACTGATGCGATATTGGGATTATATCTCATATTCTTACGATATAACTATCGGCTCCATGTGTTACACTTTGAGCATTCCACATATTTGTTATGTAAGGCTCAAAGTGTAGTTTTAGTATCCAATTTTCTAGTGGTTTGTCACTAGAATTGGTACGTACACCCCCATTAAAAGTCCAGATCATTGACCTGTTATCATAAACTCTACTTCATAGCCATCCCCAACATATTTAGTAGGTTTAATTTCTATAAGATTCATGTGTAGAATTTATAAGTCCTAGAATATCTAAAATAGGGAATAGTGAATCTTTTGTTTTGTATAGATAATTGAGTAGATAATGATGTCATAACTAGCATTAGAGTAAATAAATGGTATGAAATTTTTTTAGAGGTTTTCAAATATCCACTCATCTCTTAATATATATCTTTAAAATGATTATAGTATTTTCTGAAGTAAAATTTTGTCATAAAAAGTAATGTCCACTATTTTCTGTAGAAACTACTAAATATGAGCACTATTTTGTAGCTATTATTCATGATATGTAAAAACACCAATCTAGGTTTCTTTATCCTAAAAATGATGTTCATTTAGTAACTAGATTTATTTAAAGTTACCTTTTCATCATGTATTCTTATAAATCAAAATTCGTTATCTTTTATTAAAATAACTTCTGCTCGTCTATAGGCCTTTTTTCTAAAGTAATTTACATGAACCAATCCTACTTCTGACTTCCAAACCTTTTTCTAGTCATTTTTGCACTCCAGGGTAGTTTCATCTAACAATAAAATAACTATCTTATCTTTACCTACGACCTTTATTTGCTCTAATATCTTCAAACATAAACTGTCATCAAACTCGCCTATCTTAGTCACTGGTTCTAATATTCTCATAAAAATATTTAATCTGTGTTTCTTTAAAACATCAGCATCCTTCATCTCCACTTGCCACTTTTCTAAAAAGTACTCCTTATTTTCCACCAGCATATTGAACATATTCACAAAAACCTTCTTCAACACTTCCTCATCAATGTGCGTACTCTCACAGCCCTTTATTCCCTTAGTCTTATATCTGTTGCTGCAACTCCATATCTTCCTTTTACTCTTGCCATCTATACTCATCCAAGTTCTTCTTCTATAGTACGCACCACAAGTACCACATATAATCTTTCCGCAAAAAGGATTTTTAGTATCTAAATTTTTTATATTATGTTTCTCGCAAAACACCTTTCGTCTCTCCATCTCCAGTTGAACAGCTTCCCAAGTTTCAGGTTCTATAATAGCTGGGTGGCTTTCTTCTACGTAATACTTTGGAACTTCTCCATTATTAACAACCCTTGTTTTACTAAGGAAGTCTACTGTATAAGTCTTTTGAAGCAGTGCATCACCTTTATATTTTTCATTCTGTAACATACTTCTAATAGTGCTATCATACCATTTCACTTTACCTTCCCAGTTTTTTACTTTGTCTTGTTCTAGTTCTCTAGCAATGTGATTAGGCCCCTTGCCATTAAGGAACTCTTTGTAAATATGCCTTACTATCTTTGCTTGTTTTTCATTAATAATAAGATTACCTTGGGCATCTTTGTCATAGCCTAAAAATCTGGTATGATTTAGAGCTACTTTTCCTTGCTCAAATCTTCTTCTTATACCCCAAGTCGAATTTAACGATAAGTTTAAACTTTCCTCCTGCCTTAGCACGTCAAACCTAATAGTATTTACACTTTTACGCGATATTATGTATGATTGTACCCCGGGGGTTTCAAATTTTATAGGGGGTGCACTAAAAAATTGAGCTAAAACGGCTGCTATATAATAGGAAGAAACTCTTCATATTACTTCCATTCTTTATATTTTAGGAACTCACTTTCATAGTGCCAGAAGAAATTATGTACATAAGAGAGGTTAAAGTGATATATATTCTCAAAATAAGGAAACACTTGCAAACATATATCATTAAAAAGTAAATATTCTTTAGCAGTCTCGCCCCCCAGATTAATATCTAGGAGATTAAATCTCATCATTCCCTTTATGGCATTTTTTTCAATCACTGTGTATTGCATTGGATATAGGGCGGCAAGAAGTTGCGTAATAAAGAAAAGTCCCCCCTTAACTATCCCATATTCTGATTTTTTGCCATTAGCCCGCTCTATTCTCTCTTGGATAGGAGTATTTTTATCTTTGAGCCAGTTTACTAATCGTATAAAATGATT
The DNA here is from genome assembly GCA_023393125.1 of Bacillota bacterium. Classification (GTDB taxonomy): domain Bacteria; phylum Bacillota; class Clostridia; order Lachnospirales; family Cellulosilyticaceae; genus Cellulosilyticum. The sequence goes on along the minus strand of JAEWMQ010000019.1, from coordinate 20,062 downwards.
ATAATTTTCTCTTATATTGCCTAAATACTCACTCTTGCCCCTACTTTGTATAGTATTCTCTTGTATAATTTTAATCATCTTACAACTGTCATGAAGAATATTATCATTCCATAATGCTTTACACAACATATTAGTTTGGTTATTGTGTATGAGACTATCTTCATAAATATGTCCTTCCTTTTTTATTCCATTTTCAAAGTTACTTATGGCTTCAAATAAATGTGTTGAAATAAATAGTTTTTCAGGTTTCTTCAAATATTCCTTTTGGGGAAGAGTTGGTACACCGGATAATTCAATATTATGGCCTTGTGCATTACCAGTCATAAACCAATTATATATATTCCCATTTGTACAACAAAAAAATGGTGCATTTATTCTTTGAGCATATGATTCAGCTTGAGGTATTGCAAAATTAACTTCATTATCTCTACATTCTTTAACTTCAACTATGCAAAAGGGAATTTTAGTATTGTTCTTGTAGTAATAACAAACAAAATCAGCCCAAACCAACTGATTCCCTACTTGGATTGGAACTCTACCATATCCTTCAATGCAATCCTTATTAAATCCATAATCATTAATTAGTGTTGGAAGTACCTGGCGTATTGCAATTTCTAATTCACTCATATTTAACTCCTTAAATGATTTTTTGATAAATTTATCTGCCGCAACACTTTTTATATTTTTTTCCACTACCACAAGGACATGACTCATTCCTTCCTATCTTGCTCTTAGTGTTATTTCTTTTGTACAATTCAACTCTCCCTTTGGCTCTCTGTTCGCCTACTCTTTTCAACTCTTCAAATCTATTTGGTGGAATATCAGAAAAGAAGTGTAGTTTAAAATCTACTTTTTCAATGACACCATCTTTGTCATAATATAAATCAATATTTAAACGATCATTTTCATTATTAAAGACCATTGTTGAATAGATGTAATCTATCTTTTCTTGTTCTTCAATAAATTGAATCTCTTGTTGGTATACAAATATACAGTACCTAATTTCATCAAAAGTTGTAATAGGAAACATTCTGCCAAGTTCTTTTTCTCTATTTAAAGCATACTCAATTCCATTAGCTAGTTCATTTCTACTTTCATAACAAAAATCTAGTAAATATGATGATAAGAAATTTTTGTCCCTGATACCACTATTTTCTAAGTATTCTATAATCTCTATAATTTTCTGTGGAATATCTTGCACAGGCTTTGGGAATTGAAGTTCAGGGATGTGCATACTTGCAAAATAATTATCTAGATCTTCACGATATCCTTGAAAATATAGTATCTTTTCTTCTCCAAAATCCCTTGCTGTTAATGAATAAATATTATATTTTAAATATAACCCCAAATGATCTAATTCATCATTAAGTGTTAAGTTTGGTATTGATGTAGCTATTTTCCTCTGTTTTATATAATGTATAAAGTATAAAGGTGATTCAAAAAAATCTGCATAAACTCTTAAATCATCAATTGATAATGCTATAGTTCCCTTTTGTAATTTTATAAAGCTTAACTTTTCTGCTTTTGCAGCAAACTCGTTAAAGTTATCGACAGTTACACAAAATGTGTATATCTCCGCTATTTCATCAATTTTTATATCAGTTTTTTTATTCTTATCATGATCATAAATTGTAGCTATTGGATTTGATTTTATATAATTAAGTGTTCTTTCACATTGGTAATCAGCTTTTTCTACCAAAGCTTTGAAAGAACTAATGTGTGATTTGTAATCCGTTAGTGGTGGAGTATATGTAAAAGAACCAGCTTTAACTTCTATAATTAACAACACGTTATCGTATATAACTAATATATCATTTTCTGCACAGTCCTTTAGAGAGGTCTTTTTGGGATAATAATTATCTCTATAAGAAGCACACCCTGGGAGAAGCTTTACAAATAATTCTTCAACCATTTTTTCACTAGCAGTTTGTTGTATGTGTGACCATGAACTTACGTAGTCAGGTTTTAGCTCCTTAATTGTTTTCTGCATAACCCTATAAATATTATCAAATAGAGTATAGTAATCAAAGCAGTAACTTTTGTCCTGAATTTTAATAAATGGCTTTTTTTGAACTGGCAAGTCTAAAATAGGCCATCCCGGAAAATCTTGTTGCGTATAAAAGTTATTATATTCATTAATTCCATATGATAAACTATTAATTAATTTATCATCCCAACCAGTAACTTTTTTTACATCGTATAAAGCATTCCCTAAAAGTTTTTCGAATAGTTGTTGATAATCTTTCTGTTGGCTTGCTGTTATTTCTAATTGTTCTATGTCTATTTTATTAAAATCCATATTTTCAAATGCTTGATGCAACTCTTTAGTTACATCAACTCTCGAACTCGATAAAGAATATTCCAGATTATTTAATCCATCTATTAACTCATTTGATGTAGTACTAAATATTTCTATTAACACATCTTCATGAGGCTCTAATAATTTTTTTAGATGCTCGATTTGGTATATTTGATACCGATCTCCTCTTACACCAGCCATAATTTGTGCTTCTACAATAAAATTAAGTATTTTCTCATCTAATGAATCATCATTTTGCTTTATATGAGCAGTCCAATACATATAGAATACTGGCAATCTACTATATAGTTCTATAATTAGGTTTAGAATTTCAAAATATTCTTCAGAATTATCCTTTTGTTGATTTGAATCAATAATTTTTTTATAATTATTCTCAGATGATACAAGTACACTCTGAATATACTCTGTAGCTTTCATAACCATATTCTCATCTAAGTCATATGTAAATTCACTAGTTTTATTTAGCATGCTCAAATAATTCATTGAAGCAGAAAAATTTAATAACTGAAGTGGATCACATAATGATATTTTTTGCTTAATATCTAAAACTAATTTAGTAATTGATTCTTTATATTCATCATAGTCTTTATTTAACTGTTTCATAAACTCTGCCTGCATTTTTTCAGGCATGGTATTTTTTGTACCTACTGTATTTCTATCTTTTTGAAGTTGCAAGTGTCCTTGCTTATAGCTTTTATTATTTTTCTGGCTCTACAATAAATGTTGGGGTCTGAAAAAATGATTGCATAATAAAAGAGCATTTTCAACAATCCTAAGTATGACTCAATACTTATAGAAAGGTTGTCGACTATGCTCTCTTTTTATTATTCCCAAAAACTTCTTAATCTATCAGGTGTTTTAATAAAAGATATTATTCATGCTGAAAATAAAACCATCTTTGAAATTGAAATGCAACGTAAACTTCACACTTGCCCTTGCTGTGGCCAGTCTACACAACGTATTCATGATTATCGCAAGCAAAAAATCAAAGATATTCCTTCCTTTGGTTCGCATACACTCCTTCTTCTTAGAAAAAGAAGATATGTTTGTCCATCTTGTGGTAAGCGTTTCTATGAAAGCATCGACTTTCTTCCTCGCTATCATCGCATGACCTCACGCTTAATTCTTTATGTTTTATCTCAATTAGCTTCCACTCTTTCTTTTAAGAGTGTTGCTCAGCATGTTAGTTTGTCTACTTCTACTGTTGTTAGGATTTTTGACAAACTTTCCTACTCGCTATCTTCTTTACCTAAAGTTTTAGCTATTGATGAGTTTAAAGGAAATACTGATCACGAAAAGTATCAGTGTATTATTACTGATCCTGAAAATCATAGAGTTCTAGATATTTTGCCTAATAGATATAAAACGCACTTAGCTTCATATCTATTGAAGTTTAATACATCTCAAACCTCTATCTTTATTAGTGATATGTGGCCTACTTATCGTGACTTATCCCGTGAAATTTTCCCCTCTGCAACTTATGTCGTGGATAAATATCATTATGCCAGACAAGTTTTATGGGCTTTTGAAGCTGTTCGTAAAGAAGTACAAAAAGACTTTTGTGATTATCGAAGAAAATACTTTAAGCGCTCTAAATCTCTACTCATTAAACACTATCATAACTTAAATAATGATCAAAAACAAAGACTTAATGTCATGCTTTATACAAGTGAAAAACTATCTAATGCATATTTACTTAAAGAAAGTTTTTATGAGGTAATGGCATCAGAGGATTATAATACAGCTAAAGAACGACTCACAAAGTGGGTTATTTCTGCTGAAAATAGTGGTTTACCGCGCTTTGTTACAGCTGCTCAAACAATGAATAACTGGATAAGTGGCATCCTTAATTCATTCACCACACCCTATACAAATGGTTATACAGAAGGTATAAACAACAAAATCAAAGTTCTCAAACGTAATGCATATGGTTATCGTAACTTTGAAAGATTTAGAAGTAGGATACTACATATGTGTAATAAAAAAAGCAGCTAAGATAGATTTTAAAAAATCTTCTTAACTGCTTCTAAATCATCATACTTGGGATACCCCAACTATTGACATAGAGCCATTTTTCTTTTTTTTCATTTTTATCGCTCATTTCTAAGTATAATAACTCCCTCTTAAGAGTTTATATAATGCCTTAATATAGTGAATTTATTCTTTCACTATTACTCTTCGGACTAGCTTTATAAATTCATCAAACTCAATATTACCGAACGGTTCCTTATAGAGTTCATTCACTTGCCAAAGTCCAGACTCTACAATTTTGTGATTAGGAGAATACATCCCTAACCAGTTGCTACTTGCAGTACATTTATTACATAAAGAAATTTGTGATATTAATCTTTTCTCAAATAAAAGCCTCTGCTCTTTTGTTTCAATAGGTATAATAACAAAACTAAATTCTTCATGGATATACTTAGTTATTTCATCTTCAATAGTATCTTGATATGCTTTATCTATCAGATGTGAATACTTCCTTTTATTCTCAGCTGGTGTCAAATCAAGTTCCCATTTTTCAAGATAGGAATCTTGACGCATATTTAATAGGCATCTGCCTATATTTTTTCTAAATATACTTCTATCTTTATTAGGATTGACAAAGTGCTGTTTTAATCTAGAGGGTAGTTGATTAATGCCAGTGTGTGTACCAATCCTTACTATTCTATCTCCACCATGAGCTATCTCACCTTTTTGAAATAATACATATATACCATTGTTGGGAATGTCTTTCTTTTCAAAAGGGAAGCTGTATCTAGGTAACTTTCTTAATTCTTTATGTAATATTTCACATCTATTATCCATTATTTAATCTCTCCTTTAGGAACTGTAGTTGTTTTCCGATAGGTAGACCCTCCATAGGTACTTCATAATTTTTAATACTATCAACTAAATACTTTCTGTATTCGTTACCGGCTAAAAAAATTACTTTATCTTTTTTTAAGTCTACTCCTTTTTTCTCTAACTGGCTAATTACTTGTTTGGCCCATGCTCTTTTATCTTTTACACCCATGCTATTTAAAGTTTTATTGTAAGGCTCAATACTCTCCTCTAGACCTACCACTCCATATAAGGCAGATAGTATATATATGCTATCTGGACTAAGTTTTTCTGCATATGCCAATGCTCCTTTAAATAAAGGACTATCGTATAAATTACGCGCTTTAGTTTTAAAGTCCTTCTTTTTACTTACACAAGATATCAGTATAATATTTTTCATTACTTACCTCACCCCTTTAGATTGATTTTATATTATTATAGCATTAATTATCTGGTTTTGTCTGATTTTTGTATACGTATGTATCTAGAGGCTAATTATTAAGTTAACCTCTAAGATTCTTATAAACTCTTCTGTATTTCTATCCCACATTTAAACTCGAACCGTATCTCCTTATCTGACAGGGCATATATCCGTTCTATCAATTGGCGTAGTATCTTATCATCATACTCTGTTATTACCTCTCCTTTATTCATCAGCACTTCCACCAGTTCTTTTATCTGCAACTTCCGCATTGTGCATTCCTTTTCCTTTGCTAGCATCTCGTCTTGCTGCTTAACCAGCTCATTATACTCGTTAGAAATATTAATATACTCCTCTCCAGAGATATTAGTTGTTGGCCTCATCCGAGATTGACTTTCTACTAGTCTTGTCAGTATTTCTGATAACTCTGCAATCCGTGTTTCTATTTTATCCTTGTTCTTTAGCTGCTGCTCTAGCACCTTATCAATATTTTCTAGCAGTGGCCCAATAAACTCTTCTTGATTTTGGACCAACTCATTCATTACCTTTATAAATGCTGATTGTAGATCAGTTTCATATATTGCTTCTGCTTTGCATTCTTTACCACCAGTTGCTATCCGTTTACCACATCGCCATACCCGTATCTTTTCTCCTGTATATGTCCAAGTACATCTCCTAAAAGTTGTACCGCATTCGCTACATACTATTCGGTGAGCCAAGGCGAACTTGGATTGATAAGTCATGGTTCCACCTTTTGAAGCACCTGGTAGGTTGTTGCGCCTTAATATTTCTTCCTGTACCTTCATGAACACTTCTTTTGTCACAATTCCTGGATGGCTATTTTCTACATAGTATAGAGGAAGCTGACCAGTATTTTTTATTCTCTTTTTTGTAAGGAAATCTTCAGTGTAGCTTTTTTGAAGAATGGCATCACCATAATACTTTTCATTTCGTAAAATACTTAATATCGTTGAATCAAACCACTTCTTTCCTCCACCTGGTGGCGTAACTCTATCTTTGGTAAGTTCTTTAGCTATTTGCTTTGCACTTTTACCTTCTAGGTAATCTCTATAAATTCGTTTAATAATTTTAGCTTCCTTGGGAACTATAACTAGGTTGCCTTGCTCATCTTTTGTGTATCCCATGAACTGCGTATAGTTAAGCATTATTTCTCCCTGTTGGAACTTATGGGCTATCCCCCACCGCGTATTACTTGAGACTGAGCGGCTCTCTTCTTGCGCGAGGGACGAAAGTAACGTAAGAAGAAATTCGCCTTTAGAGTCTAGCGTATTCACATTCTCTTTTTCAAAAAAGACCGCTATTTTATATTCTTTTAGTAGTCTAATATACTTTAAGCAATCCAAGGTATTTCTAGCAAATCGAGAAATAGATTTGGTGAGTACCAAGTCTATTTTATGAGCCTTACAATCTTCTATCATTTGGTTAAATTGTGTTCTATTCTTAGTGCTTGTTCCACTAATACCTTCATCTGCATAAATGCCTGCAAATTCCCAGCTCGGATTTTGTGCTATAAACTCTGAATAATGGCTAACCTGTGCTTGATAACTTGTAAGTTGTTCCTCATTATCCGTACTTACTCTACAGTAAGCACAGACCTTAAGTTTAGCTGTTTCTTGTCTTCCTGAGATTTCAAAAACTGGTCTAGCAGGTATAACCGCTACATTCCTTGTCATGTAACATGCCCTTTCTCTGGTTGTAATCTATATAGTTCTTTCAATAGTTAGTCCATTTAAAAAAATAAAAGCCACTTTACCTGTAGGGTATAAAGTGACTTGTTTTATAGTACTATTAAATATATCTCCATCAAAATATTCAGGTGTTTCGGATAAAGAATTTAATAACTCTCTTAACTTAAAAGTACGGTGTTCAAAATCATCTACTACTGCAATACTCCACATTGCAGATGTGCGTTTATTTAATAGCTCTAGTATTACTTCTCTGTTTGGATTGATTTCTTCTAATTTGCCTTTTATTTGAAGATCCAGCCCTATAATTTCATTGTTTGTCTTAGGCCTCTCAATTCGTTCTACCTTCTTTACAAGTAATTCGAATTTTTCATGTAACTCTTTAAGGATATCTACAAAATGTTGCTCTAACTTATTGTTTTCTATCATAATCTTACAATTAACCTTTCCGTTGGTAATATAATTACCACATTGCCATACCTGCTTTTTAGTAGCATTCTTGTTACCAAGCATATTACTTGTAAGAGTTTTATTACATTGACTACAAATAACTTTTCCAGTAAAATCATACTTTTTTCTTCTTGTATAAGGCGTATTATTATAATATGAACTTAAATATCGATTATGCTTATATCTTTTTTTCTGCGCTGCCAAAAATATTTCTTTGGTTATAATCTGTGGAAAATTATCTTCTCCGCAATATTTACTGTTTGTAAGAATATGGCCTATACTAGAATGCCCCCATTTAGAATTTACTCTTGGTGGGGTTGCGCCTACCTCTATAAGCCATTTCATAATATCCATTTGGCAACCCTCATCTAAATACTTATCAAATATTACTTTTACATAAGGTGCTTTGTTAGTATCTAAAACTGGCAGACCATCTTGATTTGGCTGATACCCATAAGGAAAATTTTTATTCATATACCTAATCTCCTATTTCTTCTAATAGTTCAATTTCATTTATTAATTTAAAGACTACACGTTTTCTAGAATAAACTATAATTTTATCAACGATATCATCTAGTAACTCTTTTTCTAAGGTTGAAATGAACCCTTGCGTACTCTTAAGCCTTTCTATTATTCTCTCTGTATCCTTTAAATTGTTTGTACTTGCATAATACTTATCAGATACCTGTTGCCTTTTCTTTTTACATTCATTTATTTTACTTAATAATTCATTGTTTTGAGTGTTAAATAATATGGGGCTAATTGTACCCTTAGAAGCTAGTTCTGCTAAAACGCCCATCTGCTTAACTAACTCTTGTATTTGTAAATCACAGTCTTGTATATCATGGTTATTATCCAATTTGTTAATTGCCTTTAGAGTATCTGCATACGGCATTAATAGCGTGTCTATATTGGAATAGAGCTTTTTGAGTACACCAATACAAATTTGAATTAATTTATCATCATGTATAGAACCATTACCACAAGGTTTCTCAGCAGTATGATGTCCACTCAGACAATTCCAAGCTGGTCTTGCATATGATTTACCGGAGTTTTGAATGGTTCGCCGATATATCTTGCCACATTTACCGCATATTACTTTACTTGTTAATGGATATCTGTTATTTGTTTTTCTCTTTACCTCTTCCGTCATTCCTTTTAAAAGACAACGTTCAGCTAGTAATTTTTGTACCAACTCAAAAGTTTTCCGAGATATGATGGGCTCATGATCGTCTTTAATATAATATTTAGGTTGCTCACCTCTATTAATTTTTCTTTTAAAGGTAATTTCATCTGCAGTGATTGTTTTCTGCATTAATACATCCCCACAATACTTTTCGTTTTTTAACATACGAGTTATTGTAGAGCCCCACCAGATAGTGCCTGTAATAGTTGGAATGCCTTCAGCATTCAATGTTTTAGCAACTGCTGCAGTTCCTTTTCCATCTATATACTCTTTAAAAATACGTTTTACTAATTCAGCCTCATTCTTGTTTACAATTAGCTTTTTAGTAATTGGGTCAACGTCATATCCCATAAATTTAGTAGGTGCAATTTGAAATTTACCTTGGCTATATCGTCTTTGATTAGCCCATCGTATATTTTTTGATAAGGAAATCATTTCCTCTTGTGCGATGGAACAAAGTATCGAAAGTACCAATTCACTTTCTTCCGAAAGAGTATTGATATTCTCTTTCTCGAAAAACACTCCTATACCCATCTCTTTGAGCTTTCTCACTACCTCAATACAATCTGCCGTATTTCTTGCAAACCTAGATATGGACTTAGTAATAACTAAATCTATTAATCCACATTCACAATCATTAATAAGCCTCATGAAATCTGTTCTCTTTTCTTTACTGGTTCCACTTATTCCTACATCAGCATATATACCCACAAAATACCAATTTGGATTTTTGTTAATATATTGAGTATAGTGTGTAACTTGGGCAGCAAAAGAATTTTGTTGCTCTTCATGCATAGAACTTACTCTACAGTAAGCACAAACTCTAAGCCTAGCCTCTTCTATTACTTCGTTTTTTTGAGTAGGCTCAATTATTGTAACCTTCTTTGCCATTAGCATTTCCTCCATTTCTTTTAAGGTAGTGACATGTTACCGTACATAGTAGATAACATCAAGGCTATATAGAAGCTATTAATGGCTTCCATTTCTCAATGTTTAGAGCATCTATTTTTTTATATTCTTCCTCTGTAATAAGGCCCTGCTGTAAGAGTTTATTTAGAAGGCACACAGCAGCTTGATAATATATCTCATTCTTATTTATTGAATCCATCATATGCTCCTTTATAGGCATAAAAAATCAGGGTGACCCATCGAGCCACCCCCTAAATATCATCAACTATTTAATTGTTACAACAGGTATTTTTTTCTCTTTATCATACCTGATATCTATATGATCATCTGCTAAATCCCGAAGCTTAATGTAATGAGTTTCTTCTATATTAATAGCACTCACTTGTTTCTCTTTTCCATTAAGCTGAATGGTTATTTGTGTGATATCTTCTTTTTCTAATCGCCTATTTACATCATTCTTTAACTGTATCCATGCTTCGTTGTGCAAAACATAATATTTAGGACAATTCTTACCCGTTACATCATAGTGTCTAATGATATCCGTAAGTGGATTAAGTTCATAACGCCGACAGATATCCGCAATGAGTTCTACTAGTGTTTCATAAGTAGACGTTGTAAATTGTCCTTCCCAATCTTTGTGGCAAACTTCTATGCCAAGATGAGTACCATTAGCAGAACTAGCATGATAGGCCATTTCATTTTCAGGTATGCAAGCTACTACTTCTCCATCAAGTCCTATAATATAATGTGCACTAGCATAAGTCATACTACCATTACTATTTTTCTTACCAACTTTAAGACCATCAAAATAATTACGATTAGCCTCTGCAGAAGAGTTAGGATTGGCAACCCAATGAATAACTACTCCTTTAACAACTTTTATAGCTATCTTAGGTCTAGAGTACTGATTAACTGTTATATAGTTATTCTGGATGTTCATCTGCATCACTATCCTTCTTGAGTTGTTCTAATACTGATTTGATTTTCTTAGGAATAGGAAGTCCCATGCGTGTTGCATTCTCCAAAATACTAATTCCCTCATTAGAGCTATAAAATAAAATAATTGCCGTTCTAAGAGCAGTACCAGTTCCTAGTAGTTTTGAATCTATAATATGCCCTAACGCTACTAGCATAAAAATACTTACTTTTTTAAAAATACCTTTGAAGCCTATTTCACTGGAAAGCTGACGATCTACAATTGCAGCCATCACACCTGTTAGATAGTCTATAAGAACAAATGTAATCAGTGAGTAGATAAGTCCATCAAATCCGCCTATCATACCACCTATAAAACCACCCACTGTTACAATGGCTATTCTAATTCCCTCTATTAAATCATTCATCTTTTGAATCCTTTCTATTTTAGTCCTACAACCATAGTTTCTCGTAATTGCAGTTGCATACCATCTGTTAAGTTGTTTCGTTTTCCTGCTAGTTCAAAACTTGATTTATATTGAAAGACCTTAGGTGGATTAACGGATAAATCCTCAAAGTAACTGGCAACATCACCTTCATAAGCTATAACACCATCTACTGTTATACGCATATCTGCACTAGGTGAAGCAGACCAGTCATCTCCCTCAAAGTCATATAAATCAAAGCCACCAATCATGACATAACCTTGACTTGGCATATAACTAAAGCTACTAGATAGCAAAGTTGTATAGCTAAACTCATTAAGATAAGTAATTACATTGTCATAGTAGCTTAGATTAATAATTTCTAATACTTCAGGTAAAGGAAGCTTATTATCACTATTCTCCCCACCTATACCAATACCTGTGGCTAATAGACCACAAAGTATGCCATTCTTAAATGCTATATCATTCATTTCATTTACCTACTTATATCCAATAATCATAGTCTGATAAAGTTGCAATCCCATGCTATCTGTTAGATTCAGCCTTTTGGCTTCTATTTTGAAAGAGCTCTGATAGCTAAAACCTTTTACTTTTTCTACAATGGGATATAGAAAGTATGCAGTTATATCATCTTCAAAGATTACCTTATCATCAGCTGTAATCTTTAACATGGCCATAGGGGTTTCACCACTATAATCGTCAGGATCCTCTAACTGATAGGCGCCCATCATGACAATGCCACCTTTTTTAGGGATATAACTAAAACCACTACTGAATATAGGAACATAACTATCAGCACTCAGGTAATTAGAGCCTTCTCCTAAATCACCACTATAGTAGGCACAGTTAACAAACAGTAATGTACTCATATCTGGTAAACCACTGCTTGATTCTCCATTTGAGATACCAAAGGACATCAGCGTACTAAGAAATCCCATATCAAAGTCTTGCATACTCATAAATGCCTCCTAACTCCAACTGACTGGAACAGTTAGGCCAGTTTGTGAATTATAAAGAGTTAAGATTCTACCAGCACTGTCTCTTGTCCAAGTAAAGGTAGTTTTTATTTCACCATGTTCTAAAGAAACACCACTTTCACTAAATGAAGCCTTCGTAAGAGCCACACCAGGTATCTCTATGAGACCGCCCATATTGATATTCTGAATAATCGTTTCTCCACCACCAGCCTCTATACCTTCTATACCATTCTCACCTAGTTTAATTTGATGAACTGTTCCGGTACTTGTAACATACTTGAGCACTAATCCATCTAGTTCTTTATAAATAAAACCTTTTCCTTTATCCGTACTACCACTTGGATCTGTACCTACACCCCAGCGCATAAGAGGATATTGGGTATCACCAATAAGTCCAAAAGTAAAAGTAGCCTTTACACTTTCACTTAGAACCTTCCTGACTTTAACTTTGAACTTATCAATTTGTGCTTCTGTTAAGTCTTGATAAATACTAGTAGGAAGGGTAATCGTAAAATATTTATACGCCTGCACATGGTCATCAATAGCAGTATAGTAAAGCTGATCACCATCCTTATTGTGATAGTCTTGAACTTCTGTTTCACTTAAGCTTTGGGTAACAAACTCCATTTGCTCTTCTTTAATACGGATAAAGTTACGAAGGCCATCTTCAGGATAAGGCTGTCTTACATCAAGAACCTCAAAGTTCGTTTCAAGAAATTCCACATTTAAGTCTCTAATCCAAGCATTAAGTATATGAGCAGTATTGGCACTAATGACCTCTTGCTCAATGACTTCAACAATAACATTTTGAACCACTTCTTGAACGACCTCTTGGGCTTTCTCATTAAAGAGCTGCTCAATATCTGTAAAGTCCTTCTTGCGTTGACCTAGCTGATAAGTATCTGCTGATGTAGTCAAACTCTTGCTATAACCCACTACTTTGTAAATAAGTTCTTCGTCCAATAAGGTGTTATGAAGCTTAACTAATTCACACAGGCTTAAGCTAAGTTTTCTAACTTTAGGAATACTTATAGAAATGCTACAACTAGGTTGATCTATGGTAGCTAAATACTCTGTGGCTAAAGTGCTTAGGGTTCCTAAATCATCTGTATCAAATTCTTGATAGCCTTCTCTAGTGAAACCATACTTACTGGCATAGCTACTTACTATAAAGCCGCTCAGATCACCTTTGGTATTTTTGTAGTGAAGTTTTGTAATAACATCTGATACATCTGTGCTTTCGTCTAATGTAGTGAAGTCATAGCCTTTTGTAAGTGTTTTAATGTTGTCTTGCCAATTGGCGTTCTTAATATTAATTTTTAATCCGTTATAAGTCACTTCTGTTTTAGTGATTTCAAGAAGCTGACTAAGAGCATACTGAGCATTATTTTTGCTAATCTGAAAGTCAAAACCTGAGATATTATCACATTCTCCTACTTCTAAAATAGTTGAATTCACTAGAAGTGATAAAACTTCTACGATAGAGGTACCTGCTAACTCTAGAGTATCAATAAACTTAAACATTAAGATTTGAGTCTGAAGAAGTTCTGCATTATAACTTAGCTCAATCTTTTCTACATCACTATTTCCAGCATCTGTACACACATAAAAAAGGCCATCTACTTGAAAGATGGTTTTCTGGTTAATGACTATATTCTGTTGTTTAAGGTATTTGCTTAAGATAGAAAAAGATAGCTTGTGATAACCATTTCTTTCTCCACTTATATTGCCATTTATAACAGGAACGCTGGAATAGGAATCTACTAGGTTATCCATTGTATAGAGTTTAATCATGTCATCACTCCTAAAGTTCTATTTCTAGTCTTCTTTAAGGTATAAAGATATTCAGCAAAGTACTGAGCATTTTCCTTTGAATTGATATTCATGTTCTGGATAATGATATCACCATCTTCATAATGAGAAGTAGTAGATGCTAAGCCATTGGTAGAAACTATATTCTGACTAGATACATCTTGTAACTGTGTTTTTAAAGCAATGCTTGGAATAGCTTGTATAGCTCCTACAATACTTTGACTCATTTGTTGTGTATCCCTTACCACTTTAGGTATTCCTTTTAAAATACCTTGTCCAATACCCTTTTCGACAAAGTCTTTTTGAAATACTCTAATGGCAAGTCTTGATGGTGAATGCATATCAAAAGCACTCGTAATACTGCTCCAAACACTATTGGCCATATCTTTAGCTGCTTTAACTACAGAACCTACTCCATTTGCAATACCTCTAGCAATTCCTTTAACTAGATTAAGACCTACTTCAGCCCAATTGGTATTCGTAAATACTCCTATAATAGCTTGAATTAATTTAGGTGTTGCTTCCATAAGCTTGGGTATAGCCTGAATAAGACCAATGGCCAAAGCAACAACCACTTCAATGGATGTTTGAATAATCTTATCTAGGTTATTAATGATAAACTCTGACAAGCTAGTAATAAGACTTACTGCAGCTTCAATAAGCATTGGTATAGCAGCAATAAGGCTATCTGTCATTTTCCTTATAATAACTGGGGCTTGTTCTAAAAGCTGAGGTAGTGCATTTAGAATCCCCTCTACTAAAGCTAGAATCATATTAATAGCAGCATCAATAAATGAAGGCAAATTATCTAGGATTGATTGAACTAAATTTAAAATCCCTTCTACCATAACAGGAATTAAAGTAGGAAGGGATTCAGATAATGCATTCATTAAGGTAATAACTATTTGCAAAGCAGCATCAGCTAGTGTTGGGAATGTTTCCATAAGAAATGTTATAAAACCTGTTATTAAATCACCGGCTAAGCTAGCAAAGGCAGGAGCATTTTCTTGAATTACTGTAATTAGGGCATTAATCAGTTGATAAGCTCCATCCATGAGTAGTGGTAAAACTGTAGGAATGACATCTGCTAAGGCTGTGGCTAATCCGCTAAGGACATCACTGATGACCTTGACTAGATTAGGAAGAATCTCAGTTAACTTATTAACCATTCCTGTAGCAAAGGTATTAATAGAAGCTGTAAAACTTGTTAAAGTATCTCCACTAAATCCTTTGCTTAAGGCATTAGCAAACTCACTCAGTAAAGGCAGTACTTCTTTGCCTAGTGGAATAAGGAAGTCGGTTTGAAGAATTCTTCCAATGCCACTAATAGCACTACCTAAGTCATTGTACTTAATCTTATTAATTTTAGCTAAGGTATCAGCTGACTTATCAAACTCGCCATTTACGTTCGTTAAAGCCCCAATAGCTTCTATACCAAGGTCCTCCCACATAGTACCGAAAAGTCCGACACCAGCTGTGTTTTGAATCACCTTATCATCACACTTCATAAGTGCTGAAATAACTTCATCAAAAGCTTTAGAAGCTGTTTCTCCACCTTCTGAAAAACGAGCAGTTAGATCTTCACTATCTAAGCCAAGTGCATCAAAGGCATCTGTAGTTGTTTTACTACCATCCTTTACACGGATACCAAACTCTTTGACGGCATCTCCAAGTTTATCAATACTAAAAGATCCTGTTTCTGACCCATTTTCAAGCATATTGAACATATCCTCAGCATCTAGACCTAACTGCTGAAAATGCACACTATACTCGTTAATAGTATCAAGGAGATCATCATTTGCATTAAGACCTTCTTGAGCACCTTGAGCAATTAAGGTATAAGCTTCATCTGCTGAAATACCGAACTCTTTCATCATTTGATTAACGGAACGGGTAGTTTCTGATACATCAAAACCAAAGCTATCTCTTAGCATTAAGGCATTGGTAGTGGCAGTTTCTAGCTCTTTACCGGTCATATTGGTTTGCTGAGCAATGTTAGCCATTGAATTTGCAATATCCTCGAAGTTCTCTCCGAAGTTATTTCTATAAATGCTCATCATACCTTCTCCAAGGCTTTTCATCTCAGTATCTGTAGCACCCGTTTGTACTTGCAAGCTGTTAAGAGCTTTCTGAGCATCATCTGCACTTTTAACAGCTGCAACACCAATGCCAGCAGCTGCTGTTCCAATTCCAACTAAGGCGGCAGCAGTTCCTTTAACTGCCATCCCACCGATTGATTTAGCTGCACTTCCTGCCATAGAACTTAGTTTGGAGAGTTTACCTTCTGACTTTTCACTAACTTGCCCCAACTCTTCAATCTCATCAACTGAGTCATTAGCAGCTTCTTCAAGTTGTCTCAGCTGGATACGAGTCTGTTCAATTTCACGATTAAAAGCTCTATACTGTTCATTATTAATCTTGCCTTCTCTAAATTGCCTGTTAACCTGATCTTGAGCATTTTCTAATCTTTTGAGTTTCTCGGTGGTATTTGAGGTTTGCTCCTGTAAGAGTTTCATCTTCTGAGCAACTAATTCTGTGTTTCCTGGATCAAGCTTAAGAAGTTTTTCTACCTCTCTTAGTTCTGACTGTAAGCTTCTACTGGTTTTATTAACATCGCTTAAAGCCTTCTCCAGAGGCTTTGTATCACCACCAATTTCAATGGTAATGCCTTTAATTCTACTAGCTATATCTGTCACCTCCTCTCCTGTTTTGAGGCAAAACAAAAGCACCTACTATTAAAGTAAGTGCTTCCAAGAAAAATTTATTTAATTCATCAAATGTTATACTTTTAATTCACTCAGTAAATGGACACTTCTTAGTTCTATTATTCGATAATAAAAAATTCACTGATATTATCCACAACATATTTTTCAATAATATCAGTCAATTCAGGTATTAATTCTCTAAATCTATCATCTGTACTTATATAATCATCATTAATTCCTGTTTCAATAGCAATACTAAGGTTTTTAGCATATTGTTCTGCCCCAATAAGGATTAAGGATTTTTTTACTTGTTCATAATTTTTATCTGCATAGACATCAAAATAACCAGAATGTCCACCATTATTCATTTCAGTATCATACCAAAAGCAAGATTTTGCTACATGTTGTATTTGAGATAAGTCATTACCAAATTCTTCATTAATCAAACATTCTATAAACCTATTCCATAAATAATATTTATCTTTAATTATGTTTTCTTTCTTTACTATAATTTTCAATGCATTACCCCCACCAATTACTATTCATCCATATCTTTTATCAGTATACTTTTATTTGTCCTATTCGTAATTCTAAATAGCTTTACTATGAAAGGACTATAGGTACACAAAAATACCTATACAATAATAAAGGCTACTAGCTTATGTGTATTTTTAGGTAGTAGCATTCTCCACATCGTCGCCTTGATACCTAGGGAGTTTAACGAGAGCTAAGTTTAAATGCATTAAGTCTCTCTAACTTGTCCGCCAATATCACTTCCTTTTACCCTTATAGGTAAAAAAGAATCATGTTGACAGTAAGGTAGTGAATCAGGTATTTCAATCCATCCTCTCTCGTCAAGTTCTTCTTGCCACTCCTCTAGAGCGTCTTCTAATGTTTCATAATGACAATCATAAGAACAGTTTTCAGCTGTTAAACTAGTATATAGATAAACGAAAACACCCCCTTTTTTTGTTTCATGTATCATAATTTTATAGATTAGTTCTTTCTTATTTACACGAATTGCCGTATTCAGGTACCCATATTTTCTCATTATAAACTCCCTATAAACTCAGACATATCAAGATTTGTTTTTACTATCCACATGCGTTACCACTTCTCTATTTTAGGCATGGAAAGTACTTACTATCTCTGCAAATATTTTTGCTAATTTACACATTTATTGCATGCTTCGCGTTTTAACTTAATAGCTTTATTTAAAGTAGATTCATAGCTAGATTTACCAGCACATTCACTAGAAGAATGATAATGATTGCCAGAGAGATTTAAATATACCCTAGTACTTGTGTCTTTTATTAAATTGTCTTCTGTAACTAATATTTTTACTTTTTCACTCTGTATTAATCCATCATTAGTTTGTGCATAAATATTTGTTTCACCCACAGAAACTCCGTTAATATAGATACTTATATATTTTACGCCATTACCATGCAAAACTTCAGTTTCTCTAACATACGCAATGTCTTCATTTTCACAATGGAAATTTACATCTGCTCCCATTGACTCATATGGCTGAATAAAAGCATCAATAACTGTAGCCTTGCCAATAAATATTTGAACTTCAGAATTATTTTCAAATGAAATAGATGTTGTATTTGGATTGGGTGATGAAGAACAAGCTGTTAAAGTAAGGATACATATAACTAGAACATTATAAAGTGCACTTATTTTATTTGTTGCCATATGTCACCTCTATATATTATCAAAATAGGTTATTAATACTACAAGCTTATCAATAATATAACTAGAAGTAAATTATTATTGTATTTTTTCTGAAATTATAATCTTTGTATAATAATTTATATAATTTTGATATTATCAAACGCATCCCTTAGTAATTCCTGTTCTCTTTTCTTTAGAAATACCACCTGCCATATGATTTAATTTTGAACGTAAGAAAGGAGCTCGCATAATAGAATCTTCGCCATATTTCTCTCGTATTGTATCGATAGCTTTATCTAATTTCTCGTATTTATCATATTTGAAGCTATCAAACATATTGTATTGATAAGTATCACCCTTTGAAATCTTACTTGTATGAACACCTAATTGTCTTATAGGACTCTTCTTATCCCATAACTCATCAAATATTCTACAAGCATTCTCATAGATTTCAGTTGTGACATGAGTTGCTGACATAAGTGTTCTTTGATGAGAAGAATATTCAAAGAAGGTATCTACTATGGTTACAGCAATGCAACCAGCTTTAGCATGATCTGCCCTTAATCGGCTTCCTACTGTTTCGCATAAAGACAGAAGAACTAGTTTGGCATTCTCTGCCGATTCCACATCATAAGGTATAGTTGTTGAATTACCATAGCCTTTATTAGGAGCAGCTTCATGGATTACTTTCATAGGATCTATGCCATTTGCATATTGGTAGATGATTTCACCATGCTTTTTAAAATGTGCTTTTAGTAAATTCAAATCTGCTTTTGCCAATTTACCTATAGTATTAATACCTAATCTCTTTAATTTACGTTCCGTAGCTCTGCCCACGAAGAAAAGGTCACCAACATTGAGTGGCCACATTTTTTCTTCTATTTCTTCTGGAAAAAGCGTATGAACTAAGTTAGGTTTCTTGAGGTCACCAGCCATTTTAGCTAGAAGCTTATTAGAAGAAATACCTACATTAACTGTAAAGCCTAATTCTTTATAGATCCTATCTTTAATAATATGAGCTATAGCAACAGGTGATCCGTATAAACCTTCGGTTCCTGTCATATCCATATAGGCTTCGTCAATAGAATATTGTTCAACTACAGGGGTATACTCTTTTAGAATTGACATGAAAGCCTTTGAACATTTTACATACAAAGAATAATTAGGAGGTACTAAGGTAAGATTAGGGCATTTAGTTAAAGCTGATACCACTGGCTCACCTGTTTGGATATTATACTTTTTAGCGGGTGTAGATTTAGCTAAAATAATACCTTTTCGTTTTTCTATATCTCCACCTACTGCTGAAGGTATCTCTCTTAAATCTGTTGTTTCATGCAATATATTCATTCTATAGGTGGCTTCCCAACTTAGAAATGCAGAGTTAACATCTATATGAAAAATAATACGATTACTCATGAATTCACCCACCTAATACACCACTTTTCGAATAGACCATTTATGAGATGCAATGCAATATCGTAGTTCTAATAACCTTTCTTTTTCATCAATTGTTACCTTACAGCCATAGTCAAAAGTTTTTATTCCTGCATAATTATTTTCTGTTGAATAGAGAATATCAGTAATTGTTGCAACTACTAATTGATGTTCTTCATTTTCTATACGCATGCGTAAAGGAACTATATCCCCAACTGTATTAAACTTAGAAATTATCTCAACTGGAATATTTTTTAGTTCCACAAAAACCACTCCTT